>NZ_JAATJC010000001.1:1765000-2365000 GCF_011927725.1 Sphingomonas kaistensis
AGATTGTCCATGCGATGCCGCAGGGCCTGGCTCATGTCGCTCACCGCCCGGGCCAGCAGCCCGATTTCGTCCTTGCGGCGGTTGAACCGGGGGACGTTGACCTCGCGCGAGCGGCCAAGCCGGACACGATGTGCGGCCAGGGCCAGGCGGCGAAGGGGGCGGGCGATCGTTCGGGCCAGGAACAGCGACAGCAGCAGGGAGAAAAGGGCTGCCGCGAGCAGGCCCGCCGCGAGCTTGGTCCGCTCCTGCCGGACGATCCGCGTGAAGTTGCGGTCGTTGGCAGTGACCAGCACGACCTCGCCGCCGGTGGTTCGTGCCGCCGCGGACAGGACGGGCGTCAGGTCGGGAGCGTTGCGGACGGTCGCTGCAGTGCCTCCGAGGCGCAGGGCCTGGCGCGCTTCGGGCCAGGCCTGCAGGCGATCGACCGGGGGTTCGGCGAAATCCTGCAGGCTCCGTTCGCCGACGATGAAGTTGAAGGCGCGGTCGATGGCGCGCGCCGCTTCCTTGGTCCAGCGCTGGGTGGATGGATCGCGCAGGACATAGCTCGGCACGGTTCCGCGCCAGCTGTCGTGGCGAAGGTTGCCGTCGCGACCATAGAGCCGGACCCTGGCCCCGGTCGCATTGCCTATATCGCCGAGCAGCATCGGCACATCCGCTGGGGTGATCTTCGGCACGGCGGTCGCGGCCAGCTCGGCAAGATTGCGGGTCTGGGCCTGCCGCTCGTCGCGCAACTGATTGCGGAAGCTGTCGAGGAACAGCAGCGCCAGCGCGAGCACCAGCAGAATGATCAGGTTGACGCCAAGGATGCGGTGGGACAGCCGCCACGGCATCGTCCTGCGCGTCAGGCGATAGCTAGTATCAGCCATCGCTGAAGCGGTAGCCTACACCGTAAAGCGTTTCGATCGCATCGAACTGCGGATCGGCGGCCCGGAACTTGCGGCGGATCCGCTTGATGTGGCTGTCGATCGTGCGGTCGTCGACGAACACGTCTTCCTGATAGGCGACATCGAGCAACTGGTTGCGATTCTTGACCACGCCAGGGCGCTGGGCGAGCGTTTCGAGGATCAGGAATTCGGTCACGGTCAGGGTGACCGGCCGACCGGCCCACAGCACCTGGTGCCGAGCCGGATCGAGGGACAGCCGCCCCCGTTCGATGATCGCCGCCGCGACATCGTCGGAATCGGCAGGGACCGTCGCACGGGCCATGTCGGCACGCCGGAGGATCGCCCGGATGCGGGCGATGAGCAGCCGCTGGCTGAACGGCTTGGCGATATAATCGTCGGCGCCTGCGGCAAGGCCATGCGCCTCGTCCTGCTCCTCGTCCTTCGAGGTCAGGAAGATCACGGGCATGGCCGCCGCCGCGCCGCCGCTGGCACGAAGCGAGGAAAGCAGGGAAAGGCCGTCCATCCCGGGCATCTTGATGTCGAACACGCCCAGATCGGCGGGATTGTCGCTGAGTGCCCTCAGCGCGCTCGACCCGTCGGGATAGAGCCGGGTGACGAAGCCTTCGGCCTGCAGGGCGATCGAGACCGAGGTGAGGATGTTGCGGTCGTCGTCGACCAGCGCGATCACAGGTGCGGTCATGGCTTCAGCGCCTAGCCCAATGTTCCGGGATGCGACAAGTGACGGTCGCCCGTTTGACCGGCGCAACCTTTTGCGGGCATAGGCGGTTCACCTCACCGCATACGTATGCGGCGGCGGCTTCCAGGAACGGGGGCGCGCCGCCGCTCGCCCATGAGCGAAAGGGAAGCAAGAGTGACGAACAGGGTTCCTTCTTACGGCCTCGACTCGCAGGGTATCGCGACGTCGGCCAGCATTCACTGGAATCTCGTCACCGCGCCCCTCTACGAAGCCGCCGTTCGCCGCAACGAGGGCATGATCGCCAAGGACGGGCCTCTGGTTGTCAAGACCGGTCGCCACACCGGGCGTAGCGCGCAAGACCGTTTCATCGTCCGTGACGACACCACCGAGAACAACATCTGGTGGGGCAAGTCGAACAAGCCGATGGACCCGGCCGCGTTCGACCGCCTGCACGAGGATTTCCTCGCCGCGCTCGGCCAGAAGGACGAACTGTTCGTCGCCGACCTCTTCGGCGGGTCGCAGCCCGAGCACCGGGTCAAGGTGCGGGTCGTCAACGAATATGCCTGGCACAACCTGTTCATCCGCACGATGCTGGTCCGCCCCGAGGGCGAGCAGCTGGTGGACTTCGCGCCCGATTACACGATCATCGACCTGCCCAGCTTCCGCGCCGATCCCGAGCGCCATGGCTGCCGTTCGGAAACGGTGATCGCGATCAACCTCACCAAGAAGGTGATCCTGATCGGTGGCACCGAATATGGCGGCGAGATGAAGAAGAGCGTCTTCGGGCTGCTCAACTACCTGCTGCCGGAAGCCGGGATAATGCCGATGCACTGCTCGGCCAACATCGGGCCGGACGGCGACACGGCGGTGTTCTTCGGCCTGTCGGGGACCGGCAAGACGACCCTGTCGGCCGATCCCAACCGCACGCTGATCGGCGACGACGAGCATGGCTGGTCGGACACGGCGGTCTTCAACTTCGAGGGCGGCTGCTACGCCAAGATGATCCGCCTTAGCGAGGAAGCCGAGCCGGAGATCTTCGCCACCACCAAGCGCTTCGGGACCGTTCTCGAGAACGTTGTGATGGACCCCGACACGCGGGAGCTCGACCTCGACGACAACAGCCTCGCCGAGAACAGCCGCGGGGCCTATCCGATCGACTTCATTCCCAATTCTTCCGAGAAGAATATGGGGCCGGTGCCGCAGACGATCATCATGCTGACCGCCGACGCGTTCGGCGTGCTGCCTCCGATCGCGCGCCTCACCGCCGACCAGGCGATGTTCCACTTCCTTTCGGGCTACACCGCCAAGGTCGCGGGCACCGAGATCGGCGTGACCGAGCCGGAAGCGACCTTCTCGACCTGCTTCGGCGCGCCGTTCATGCCGCGTCACCCGAGCGTCTACGGCAACCTCCTCAAGGAGCGGATCGCCAAGGGCGGGGTGACCTGCTGGCTGGTCAACACCGGCTGGACTGGCGGCAAATATGGTATCGGCAAGCGGATGCCGATCAAGGCGACCCGCGCGCTGCTCAATGCTGCGCTCGACGGCAGCCTCAACAATGCCGAGTTCCGCAAGGACCCCTATTTCGGGTTCGAAGTGCCGGTGTCGGTGCCGGGCGTCGACGGCGCGATCCTCGATCCGCGGTCGACCTGGGCCGACAAGGACGAATTCGACCGCACCGCAGCCAAGCTGGTCGACCTGTTCTGCGACAATTTCGAGCAGTTCGCCGAGCATGTCGAGGAAGGCGTCCGCCAGTGCCAGCCGAAGGTGGTGGCGCAAGCCGCCTGATCGTCGTCACTGCGAGCTAGAAGAAGGGCGGGCCGTCGGCGAGACGGTCCGCCCTTTCTTTTGTTCTAGAACAGGCGGGTCAGCGCGTAGATGAGCGCGGCGACGGAGGCGCTGGCCGGGATGGTAATGATCCACGCCATGATGACGCTTTGCGCCACGCCCCAGCGCACGGCGCTGGCGCGGCGGGCGACGCCGGCACCGATCACCGCGCCGGTGATGGTGTGGGTGGTCGACACGGGAATGCCGAGCAGGCTGGCGCCGAACAGCATGACCGATCCGCCGGCCGAGGCCGAGAAGCCCTGGTGCTGGTCGAGCTTGGTGATGCGGCTGCCCATCGTCTCGATGATCTTCCACCCGCCGGTCAGCGTGCCGAGGCCGATCGCGATGTAACAGCTGATCGCCACCCAGTGCGGCACCTCGAAGTCGCCCTGCAGATAGCCGGTCGAGAAGAGCAGCACGGTGATGATGCCCATCGTCTTCTGCGCGTCATTGAGGCCGTGGCCGAGCGAGTAAGCGGCCGAGGAGACGAGGTGGAGGCGGCGGAAAGTCTTGTCGGCGCCGCGGTTGGAAGCGCGCTTGGCGAGCCACGAGGAGAGCAGCATCACCGCCATCGCCATCGCCATGCCGAGCAAGGGCGCAAGCGGGATGAACAGCAGGGTCTTGGAAACACCGCTCCACTGGATGGTGTTGAAGCCCGCCGACGCAAGACCGGCGCCGACCATGCCGCCGACCAGCGCGTGGCTGGACGAGCTGGGGATACCCTTCAGCCAAGTCACGATGTTCCAGAACATCGCCCCGATCAGTGCTGCAAAGACCACGGCCGGGGTGACCAGATCCTTGTCGATCAGGCCTTTGCCGATGGTGTCCGCAACGGCGTGGAGCGCCGGAAAGGCGAGCGTCAGGAAGTAGGCCGCGAAGTTGAAGAAGGCGGCGAACGCCACCGCCTGCACCGGTCCGAGCAGGCGCGTCGCGACCACGGTCGCGATCGAGTTGGCGGCGTCGTGCAGGCCGTTCAGGAAGTCGAACGCCAGCGCGACGATGATCAGCCCGACCAGCAGCGGAAAAGCGAGCTCGTGCATTAGGCGTGATCGATGACGATGCTGTCGATCTCGTTCGCGACGTCCTCGAAGGCATCGACGATCCGCTCGAGATGCTTGTAGATCTCGCGGCGGACGGTGAATCGCATGGCGCCCGCGGGGTCGCTGCCGAAGCGCTGGAAGGCGACCTTGAGACCCGCGCGGTGAAGCTCGTCGGCATGGCCTTCCATGCGGACCAGCCGCTCGGTCAGCTCATGCAGGCGGCCGGCATTGCCACCGACGTCGCGCAGCAGCGGCAGCGCTTCGGCCAGCAGTCGACCGGAATCGACAATGATCCCGACCATGTCGCGCATCTCGGGCTCGAATTCGGTGAAGCCGTAGAGATCGACCGCATTGGCGGCGGCCTGCATCTCGTCGATCGCGTCGTCCATCGCCGAGATGAGCGAGGTGATCGAACCGCGGTCGAACGGCGTCAGGAAGGTGCGGCGGACGGTGCCCAGCGTCTCGCGGATGATGTTGTCGGCATCATGCTCGCGCTCCGAAATCTCGCGGATGTGATCGGCGCGGGCCGAGCCGTCATTGAACAGACGGCTCAATGCCTGGCTGGCGGCGCAGACGCTTTCGGCATGGGCTTCGAACAATTCGAAGAAGTTGCCGGTGGCGGGCAGGAGCTTTTGGAACCAAGCGAACATCGGACCTACCTTGGACTTTTCGAGAGCGGCTGAAAGCAGCGACTGGCGCCGGGTGGCGCTGTTGAATTCGGCGGCGTTGAACGAGCGGATGAGATGGGCGAGATCCTCTTCCTCCACCGCGTCAGCGGCGTCGGCGAGGGTAAACCAGCGGCGCGTGCGTTCGCTCGCTTCCTTCCAGTCGGCGAGTTCTTCGTCGACCGACAGGGGATAGACGTCGACGTCCAGCATCAGGCTGGCGCCGGTCTTGCGCCGCTTGCGATAACGGTAGGAACCGAGCGGAAGCGGGCAGACCGCGCCGCGCACGCCGGCTTCTTCCTCCGCTTCGAGCGCGGCGGCGACGTGCGGCTGGACCTTGCCCATCGGATTGCCCTTGGGGATCACCCAGCGCTTGCTTTCGCGGCTGGTGACGAGGAGCACATGGACGGGGGAATCGAGCCCGTTTCCTCGCGAGCGATAGGGCAGGGCGGCTATCTGGCGAATTGTCGGGATCCTGGCACGAGGATGCGGCCGACCGTGGGGCCGACGCGCATTGTTACAGTCCCATTACCGACCGATGACAGGAATCCAAGCCCCGCCGGGGCTCAGGCCGTGCCGCCCTTGCCTCGGATATATTCGCCCACGTTGAGCGCGAGGACGTCCATCGGCACGTTGCCGCCCAGCAGCACCGCATCGTTGAAGAAGCGGATGTCGAACCGATCACCAAGCGCGGCCTGGGCGCGGGTGCGCTGGCGGTTGATGGCGGTGTGGCCGATCTTGTAGCCGCACGCCTGGCCCGGCCAGCTGCAATAGCGGTCGACCTCCGAACGGGCTTCGGATTCCTTGGTGCCGTTCTCGTCCATGAAAAAGCGGACCGCTTGTTCGCGGCTCCAGCCCTTGGCGTGGAGGCCGGTGTCGACCACCAGCCGGCAGGCGCGGAAGGCGATGCCCTGGAGGTAGCCGAGGCGGCCGGCGGGGAAGTCGTCGTACAGGCCGAACTCGTCCGCCAGCTGCTGCGCGTAGAGTGCCCAACCTTCGGAATAGGCATTGAACGCGAGCATGGTCCGGATCAGCGGCAGCTTGTTGGCATATTCGCCCTGCCAGACGTGGCCCGGAATCGATTCATGATGGGTGAGGTCGGGCAGGTCGAACTTGGTGTGGAGGCTGGTTTCGCGCAGGTTGATCCAGAACTTGCCGGGGATCGAACCGTCGATCGAGCCCGCACCGCCATAGGCACCGGGCGCGCCGGGTTCTTCTTCCGGCGGCAGGCGGCGCACTTCCAGGTTGCCGCGAACCAGCGTGTTGAACATCTGCGGCAGCTTGGCGCGGACCAGCTTCAGCCGTTCCTGGATAAAGGCGAGGATCTCGGCGCGGCCCTTGTCACCCTCCGCGAACCGGTAGCGCGGATCGCGGCCGAGCGCCTGCATCCGGGTACCGACCGAGCCATTGGTATAGCCGAGGCCCTTGAGGATCGGGTCCATCCGGCCCTGCAGCTCGCGAAGCTCGGTGAGGCCGATCTGGTGGATCTCCTCGGGCGAGAGGTCGGTGGTGGTGGAGGCCTTGAGCGCCCAGCGATAATAATCGGCGCCGCCGGGCCGGGCGGCCATTCCGGGCGCCGGGCTGGCGAGGGCGCGCTGGCGTTCGAGCTCGGCGACCTGGCGTTCGAGCGCGGCGGCATAGGGGCCGGCGGCGACGGCGCGGGCGCGGGCTTCCCAGTTGCCGGCGAGGTTCTTCTCGCGGGTGCGGCGGGTGATGGATTCGACCAGGGTGCCGCCCGCCTTCGCGCCGGCCAGCGACTGGCGAAGCTGGGGCAGCGCCTTGTCGAGGAGGAAGGAAGGCGGGAGCAGTCCCTTTTCGCGCGCGGCGATGATCCGGGCGGTCTCGCCATCGAGCTGGGCGGGGGCGGAAGCGAGGCGCGACAGATAGGCTTCGGCATCGGCAGCGGTATCGATCTGGTGATCGCTGTCGAGGAAGCGGGGCAGGTCGAGATAGGCGCCGACGTTCTGGATCACGACATAGGGCGCGTTGCGCCAGCCGCCGACCGCGACGTCGCCATAGGGCTGGGCAAAGCCTTGCGCGGCCGATCCGTAAGCGCTGCGGATGACCTCGATGCTGGTGCGGGTCGAGGGGGTGAGGGCGGACAAGTCTAGCGACTGGACGCGGGCGAGGTCGGAGCGGATGACGGCTGCGATCCGGGCGACGCCGGCCGGACTGCGGTCCGACAATTGCGAGCGCAGCGCGGCATTGTCGCCCTTGTCGATGCCGAGGGACGTGGCGCTTTCCGGCGACAGGGCGAGGAGATTGGCAGCGACCGATTCGAGCAGTGCGGTGGCCTGCGCCTCGCCGATGCGGGGGCCCGCGCCGACGCCGGCAAGCGCGGCGGGGGAGCGCAGGGTGCAGGCGGAAAGGGCGGTGGTCGAAGCGGCGGCAAGGGCCTGGCGGCGGGTAAGTGCGGTCATGCCGGCAGCTTAGGCGCGGCCTCCACGATCAGGCAATTGCCTTCGACACCAATGATCTGGACACGGTCGCCCGGCTGGGCGGAAGCACCGCGCGCGCTCCACTCGCTGTCGCCGAGGCGGACCCGGCCGCCATCGCCGTCGATGACGCTGACCGCCACCGCGCCGCGGCCGATCAATTGCGCCGAGCGGTCGTTGAGATGGCGGGAGGAAGCGGCGACCGGGCGGTTCGCATAGACCTTGCGGCCGAGGTAAACGGCGAGCGCGGTGTATATGGCGAACAGCGCCAGCGCGGGGGCGAGGCCGAAGTCGAACAGCAGCACGAACACCCCGGTGACCATCGCCGCGACGCCAATGAACAGCAGAAAGAAGCCGGGCGCGAGAACTTCGGCGATCAGCAGCAGGACGCCGCCGATCAGCCACCACCAGCCCTGGTCGATGCCGTTCATGGCTCAGCCTCCGACGCGCGGCACGCCGGGGTTGGCGGGCGGCCGGCGGGTGAGGTCGAGCGGCGGGTCGTCCTTGCCGAACGCGGCCTTGGCAATCTCGCCGATGCCGCCGAGGCTGCCGATCAGCTGGGTCGCCTCGACCGGCATCAGGATGGTCTTGGCATTGGGCGAATCCGCGAACTTGCCGAGCGCTTCGACATATTTCTGGGCGATAAAATAGTTGATGGCCTGGGCGTCGCCGCCGGCGATGGCGTCGCTGACCGACTTGGTTGCCGACGCCTCGGCCTGGGCGGCGCGCTCGCGGGCCTCGGCCTCGCGGAAGGCGGCTTCCTTGAGGCCCTCGGCCTGGAGGATCTTGGCCTGCTTCTCGCCCTCGGCGCGGAGGATCTCGGAAGCGCGCATGCCCTCGGATTCGAGGATGGCTGCGCGCTTCTCGCGCTCGGCCTTCATTTGGCGGGTCATGGCGTTGACGATGTCGGCCGGCGGGCGAATGTCCTTGAGTTCGACGCGGGTGATCTTGACCCCCCAGCTTTCGGTCGCGTGATCGACCACCTGCAGCAGGCGGACGTTGATCTCGTCTCGCTTGGAGAGGGTCTCGTCGAGGTCCATCGAGCCCATCACCGTGCGCAGGTTAGTGGTCGAGAGTGCCATGATCGCGGTGTAGAGGTCCGACACCTCGTAGGCGGCCTTGGCCGGATCGAGCACCTGGAAGAACACCACGCCGTCGACCGCCACCATGGCATTGTCCTTGGTGATGATCTCCTGCCCCGGGATGTCGAGCACCTGCTCCATCATGTTGATCTTGCGCCCGACGCGGTAGAAGAAGGCAGGGACGAAGTTGAAGCCGGGGTCGGCGACGCGGACGAAGCGGCCGAAATGCTCGATCGTGTAGCGATGGCCCTGGTGGACGATCTTGATGCTGGACATGACGAACAGCAACACCAGCAAGGCAACAAAGAGCAGGAACGTTTCGAGCATGCTTATCCCCCGGAGTTCTTGCTCTCATCATGCGCGAGTTGGGACCCCAAGCGAAGCGAAATCGGGCCGGTGCTGAACCTGTTCGGGCGTCCCGCGGTGCTGTTCCTTCCGGCCAGCCGGGAAGGCGCGATCCGGCGGGCGCGAACGAGTGCGGCGGACGTGATCTTTCTCGACCTCGAGGATGCGGTGGCGCCCGAGCTCAAGGACGAGGCGCGGGCAGCGGCGGTGGCGGCGGTGGCCGAGCCCTTCGGCGTGCCGGCGGCGATCCGGGTCAACGGGGCGGCGAGTGAATGGTTCGAGGCAGATTGCGCGGCGGTGCGCGCCAGCCGGGCCGACCTCGTCATCGTTCCGAGGGTCGAAAGCGCCGAGGTCATCCGCGACGTGGCGGAGCGGACCGGCAAGCCCGTCGCGGCCATGATCGAGACTCCAGCGGGCGTACGGCGCTGCTGGGAGGTGGCGGAAGTCGCCGCGGCGCTGATCGCCGGGACCAACGACCTCGCCGCGACCTTGCGCCTGCCGGCCGGTGCCGGGCGCGAACCGCTGAAGACCGCGCTGCAGACGATCGTGCTGGCGGCGCGAGCGGCCGGCACGCCTTGCTTCGACGGGGTCTTCAACCGGCTCGACGATGCCGACGGATTCGCGGCGGAGGCAGCGGAGGGGCGGGCGTTCGGGTTCGACGGCAAGACCCTGATCCACCCCGACCAGATCGCGGCGTGCAAGGCGGCATTTGCGCCCACTGCGACCGAGATTGCGCGGGCCGAGCGACTGGTCGCCGCGGCAGGCGGCGGGGCGCAGCGGTTCGAGGGCGAGATGATCGAACGCATGCATATCGAGTCGGCGGAGCGCCTGCTGGCCCGCTAGCCCCTTGCCGAATCGCGTCCCAGCCGCCAAGTGCGCGCATGGCCGACTTCCCCCACAGCAACGACATCCCGCTGGGTCTCACCTTCGACGACGTGCTCCTCCAGCCTCTGGCGTCGAGCGTTCTTCCGTCGGAGGCCGACACCCGGACCTTCCTCACCCGCGGCATCGAGCTTCGCATTCCGCTGTCCTCCTCGGCGATGGACACGGTGACCGAAACCGACATGGCGATCGCCATGGCGCAGTTGGGCGGGATCGGGGTGCTTCACCGCAACCTGACCGTCGAGCAGCAGGCCGACGCGGTGCGCAGCGTGAAGCGCTTCGAAAGCGGCATGGTCGTGAACCCCTTCACCCTGACGCCCGAGCAGACGCTCGCCGAAGCGCTGGAGCTGATGAAGCGCCACAAGATCAGCGGCGTGCCGGTGGTCGAGCAGTCGGGGCGGCTGTGCGGCATCCTCACCAACCGCGACGTGCGCTTTGCTGAAAACCCCAACCAGCCGGTGTCCGAGCTGATGACCCGCGACAATCTAGCGACGGTTGCCCCGGGGACCAGCCGGCAGGAAGCGCAGCGGCTGCTGCACCAGCGGCGGATCGAGAAATTGATCGTGACCGACGAGGCCGGGCGCTGCGTCGGGCTGATCACCGTCAAGGATATCGAAAAGGCAGTGGCCTCGCCCAATGCGACCAAGGACGGCGAGGGCCGGCTGCGGGTCGCGGCGGCGTCGACCGTCGGCGATTCGGGCTGGGAGCGGTCGGCGGCGCTGATCGACGCGGGGGTCGACTGCATCGTGATCGACACCGCGCATGGCCACAACATCGACGTCGCCCGCGCGGTCGAGCGGGTGAAGTCGGCATCCAACAGCGTGCAGGTGATCGCCGGCAACGTCGCGACCGCCGATGCCGCCAGGGCGCTGGTCGAGGCTGGGGCGGACGCGATCAAGGTCGGGATCGGGCCGGGGTCGATCTGCACCACGCGCATCGTGGCCGGGGTCGGCGTGCCGCAGCTATCCGCGATCATGGCGGCCGCGTCGGCGGCGCGCGGCAGCGGCGTTCCGGTCATCGCCGATGGCGGGATCCGGACGTCGGGCGATCTTGCCAAGGCGCTTGCCGCGGGCGCGTCGAGCGCGATGGTCGGCTCGCTGCTGGCCGGCACCGACGAGACGCCGGGCGAGCAGTTCCTGTATCACGGCCGGGCCTACAAGTCGTATCGCGGCATGGGCTCGCTTGGCGCGATGAGCCGGGGATCGGCCGACCGCTATTTCCAGCAGGACATCAAGGACACGATGAAGCTGGTGCCGGAGGGGATCGAGGGGCAGGTGCCCTACAAGGGGCCGGTTCGCGACGTGGTCCACCAGCTGGTCGGCGGCGTGAAGGCCGCGATGGGCTATACGGGGTCGAGCACCATCGCCGAGATGCAGGAGCGCGCGCGATTCATCCGCATCACCGGCGCGGGCCTTAGCGAAAGCCATGTCCATGACGTCGCGATCACGCGGGAAGCTCCCAATTATCCGACGCGCTGAGATGGGCGGCTCGATGAGGCCGGGCAATTGACCCCCTCGGCGCGCGCCCAGGCGGCGATCGAGATCCTCGACCAGGTGATCGCTTCGGCGCGGGAGGACGGCCCGCCGGCGGATGCCCTGGTGTCGGCCTATTTCAAGACGCGCCGCTATGCCGGGTCGAAGGACCGGCGGGCGGTTCGCGAACTGGTGTTCCGCGCGGTGCGCCATTCGGCCGAAGTGCCCGTGAGCGGCCGGGCGGCGCTGTTGCCGCTCGCGCCCGAATTGTTCGACGGTGCCGGTCATGGTCCCGCCGCTGCCACCGACGAAGAGCCGCGCGCCGAAGAAGGCGTCGTGCCTCAATGGTTGCAGCCCCTGCTGTCGCCACTGGTCGAGGGCGGCGAGTGGGCGGCGTTGGTCGAGCGCGCACCGGTCGATCTGCGCGCCAATCTGTCTCGAACCAGTCGCGACGAGATGGCGGCCCATTTCGCCGCGGCGCCGACGCCAGTCAGCCCATGGGGACTGCGCTTGCCGCCCGACAGCGCGGTCAGCGCCGACGAAGCGTTCGCCGACGGGCTGGTCGAGGTTCAGGACGAGGGCAGCCAGCTGATCGCGCTGTCCTGCGACCCCGCCGAGCAGTCGCTGATGGTCGACCTGTGTGCCGGCGCAGGTGGCAAGGCGTTGGCGTTGGCCGCCGCCAACCCGGCTGCGCGGATCGTCGCCTGCGACACCAGCCGGGCGCGCCTGAGCAAGCTTGCGCCGCGCGCCGAGCGAGCCGGGGCGACGATCGAAAGCCGCCTGCTCGACCAGCCGCGCGAAGACGAGGGGCTGGCCGATCTCAACGGGTTGGCCGATCTGGTCCTGGTCGATGCCCCTTGCTCCGGCTCGGGAACCTGGCGCCGCAACCCCGAAGGTCGCTGGCGACTGACGCCCGAGCGGCTCGACCGGCTGGAAGCGTTGCAGGAACGGGTGCTCGACCTTGCCGCGCCGCTGGTCCGGCCGGGGGGCACCCTCGTCTACGCGGTCTGCTCGCTTCTGACCCGCGAAGGCCGGGCCCAGGCCGACGCTTTCCTCAGCCGTCATTCAGGCTTCAGGGCCGAGGATATTCCGGTGAATGTCGGGCGTTCGGATGGTGTTGGCCGGCTTCTCACGCCGGGACATGACGGGACCGACGGCTTTTTCATTGCGCGGTTCCGTGCCACATGAGCGGAAACCCCACCTGGGAGACGATGATGCGTTTGCTTCCGATTGTTGTTGCCCTTGGGGTCGTTGGAGCGACCATCGCCAGTTCGGGCGAAACGCAGGTTCCCGACGCGCAGATCCGCCCGCAGTCGCTGCAGTGGCAGAAGGCGGGTGAAGCGGCGCTGGCCGTCGGTCAGTTCCAGGCGGCCGACGATGCGCTGGAAGCAGCGCTGATCGTCGATCCCCGCAACCGCGGCGCCTTCGTGTCGCTGGCCCGGGTGGCCCAGCGGCAGAAGCTTTACGGCCAGGCGATCCGCTTCACCAACAAGGCGCTCGCGCTCGAGCCGAACGACCCGGTGGCGCTGGGCGTCCAGGGCGAAGCGCTGGTCGAGCTTGGCGCGGTCGCGCGCGCCCAGCAGAACCTGGCCAAGATCAAGACGCTGTGCGGGACGGGGCCCTGCGCTCCGGCGACCAGCCTTGCGGCGCTGATCCAGCGCGGCCCGGCAATGGCTAAGGCCGAGACTCCGGCGGCGGCGGCGAAGAAGAACTGAGCACGCGGGCAAGCGCGACCCATTCGTCGACGCTGACCGTTTCCGCCCGGCGCTCGGCAGCGATGCCGAGGGCGGGCAGGGCGTCGAGCGCCCCTTCCACAGATTTGAGGCTTTGCCGAAGCATCTTGCGGCGCTGGCCGAAGGCGGCAGCGGTGAGGCGTTCGAGCACGGCGTGGGTGACGCCGGCGGGTTCTGCCGCCGGCACGATGTGGACAACTGCCGACGTGACCCTTGGCGGGGGCACGAAGGCCGAGCGATGGACCGGAAATTCGATCCGCGGAGTAGCGCGCCACTGTGCCGCGACCGCGAGCCGTCCGTAGGCGTCGTCACCGGGACCGGCGACGATCCGCTCGGCGACTTCCTTCTGGAACATCAGAGTCAGGCTCGACCACCAGGGCAACCAGTCGGCGGCCAGCCAGCGTAGCAGCAAGGCGGTGCCGACATTGTAGGGGAGGTTGGAGACGACGTGCGCGCCGCGGCCGACCAGCGGCTCCTCGGTGACCTTGAGCGCATCTTCCTCGATCAGGGTGAGGTGACCGGGAAACAGCTCGGCAAGCTCGGCCAGCGCGGGAAGGCAGCGGCGGTCGCGCTCCACCGCGGTGACGCGGGCTCCGGCATCGAGCAGCGCGCCGGTCAGGCCGCCGGGGCCGGGACCGACTTCGTAGACCGACTGGCCGTGGAGGAGGTCGCCGGGAATGGCGGCGATCCGGGCAAGCAACTGGCGATCGAGCAGGAAGTTCTGGCCGAGCGCCTTGGAGGCGGTCAGCCCGTGGCGGGCGATGACCTCGCGCAGGGGCGGGAGCGCTGTCACCTCAGCCGTGGGCGAGGCGGTAAATGGCGCAGGTCGCGGCCATGCGGATCGCCGCCGCCATCGCCCGCGGATCGGCGCGATCCTGCCCGGCGATGTCGAAGGCGGTGCCGTGGTCGGGGGCGGTACGGATGATTGGCAAGCCAAGCGTCAGATTGACCCCCTCCTCGAAATGCAGCGCTTTCAGGGGGATGAGGGCCTGGTCGTGGTACATGCACAGGGCCGCGTCGTAGCGGGCGCGGGCGGAGCCGTGGAACATGGTGTCGGCGGGATGCGGCCCGGTGACGTCCCAGCCTTCGGCCCGCAGGGTGGCGATGGCGGGCTCGATCAGCTCGATCTCCTCGCGGCCCAGCGCGCCATTCTCACCCGCATGGGGGTTGAAGCCGGCAACCGCGAGGCGCGGATTGGCGATCCCGAAGCTGCGCTGGAGGCCGCGCAGGGTGACCCGCCCGCGGGCCTCGATCAGGCCGGTGGTGAGGACCGCCGCAACGTCGCGCAGGGGCAGGTGGGTGGTGACCGGCACCGTCCGAAGCGTGGGGCCGGCAAGCATCATCGCGACGTTCGAGGGCGACACGCCGCAGCGTTCGGCGACGAACTCGGTCTGGCCGGGATGACTGAACCCGATCGAATAAAGCTGGTGCTTGGCGACCGGCCCGGTGATCACGCCCGCGCAGGAGCCCGAGCGGGCAAGGCCGACCGCGAGTTCGAGGCTGTCGAGGCTGCAATGGGCGCCGGCGTTGCTGGGCTGGCCGGGACTGCTGGCCGAAGCGGCTGGGACGGCGAGCAGGGGCAGGCCGTGGTCGAAGGCGGCGCGCGCTTCGCCGGGGTCGGAAACGATGGCGAGCGGTCCGTCCCACACTTCCGACAGGCTGCGCGGATCGCCGACCGCGACGAACGGCGGCAGGTCCAGCGCGCGGCGGCTGTCCCACGCCTTGGCGACCACTTCCGGGCCGATGCCGGCCGGATCCCCGAGCGAGACGGCGAGCAGGGGAGGATGCGGGCTCATCGCCCGTCCCCTAGCGCCGCCACTCCGTCACGACCACCTCAACGATAGTCGATGACGGCGTCACGGCGAAGATCGCGCAGGTAGCGGCGCGCGCGCAGGTTCACGCGCTCTTCCTGCAACTGGGCGAAAACGGCGTCGGGATTGGGCGCGCTGGCGCTCTGTTCCTCGTCGCGGCCGCAGATCACCAGCACGCGGACGCCGTCGTTGATGCTGCCGAACGGACGAGTCGCCTGGCCGACCTGCATCGGAAGCATCATGTCCTGAAGCGCGGCAGGAAGGTCGCGGAGCTTGACCGAGTCCGACTGGACGACTTCGCCCTTGAATTCGGCCGCAACCTTGTCGGCGCCGCCGCAGCCGCCGACGTTCTGGGTCGCGGCAGCGAAGCGCTGCAGGGTCGGCTCGGCAGCCGCTGCACTGGTCCCGGCAGGGAAGCCGATCGAGACCTGCTTCAACGAGAGCACGGCGTTGCGCGGATCGGCGGTCAGCACCTTGCGCGTATCCTGCACGGCGATGATCGACACGCCGCCCGGGACCGGAATCGGCTGGCTGAGCTGGCCCGACTGCATCTGCACAAGCGTCTGGGCGATCGCTTCGGGAAGCTGTTCGGGGCGGACCCAGCCGAGGTCGCCACCCACCGCGGCGGCCGAGGACTGCCCGTACTGGCGGGCGTAGCCGGCGAAGCTGGCGCCCTGGCGCAGCGCGGCGACGATCTGCTGCGCCTGCTGAGCGACCTGCGCCTGGTTGGCGGCGGTCGCCTCGAGATAGATTTCGCCGACGCGATATTCCTGCGCGCCCTTGGACGCGTTGAGCCGCTCGATCACGGCCTTGACCTCGTCGTCGCCGACGCTGACCTGGCTTTCGATCTTCTGGCGCTGCAGTCGCTGCCAGGCGATCTCGCCCTCGATCTGGCGGCGGATGGCTGCCAGCGAGCTGCCGTTTTCCTTGAGATAGACGCCGAGTTCGGCGGGCTTGCGCTTCACGCCATCGGCGACCCGGGCGACGGTGCGGTCGATGTCGGCGGCACCGATCTTGATCCCGGCGGCCTCGGCGGCCTGGATCTGCAGCGTTTCGTCGATCAAGTTGCGGAGCACCTGGACGCGCAGCCGCTCCTCCTCATCGGCCGGGATCGGCTGGTTGTTGGCGAGCGCCAGCAGTGCAAGGCGCTGGTCGATGTCGGTCTGGGTGATGACCCGACCGTTGACGATCGCGCTGGCCTTGACGACGGCCGGGATCGGACGCCCGTAGACGGTCAGCGTCTGCGGCAGGTTGAGTGCGGCGGTGCTGTTGCGCGGAGCCGGCTGCGGCGCGGCCCGGCCGCCCTGCGGTGCCACCTGCGCCGCTGCGACACCCGCAAGCGAGGCAATCAGGGCAGTCGTGAAAAGCGTCTTGGCCTTTGCCATGAGGAGCCTTGTATCCCTTGTTATTTCAAGCAGTTCACGAAGCCTTGCCAAGGCGGCGCTGAACCGGCGATGAGCGCATTTAGCGGCTCAAGCCCTTCAAGGACAGGCGGAAACTGAAAGTGCTTCCCTCGGCCCGGTCGCCCAGCCGTTCATAGTCGCGCCGCCAGCTGATCCCGAAGCTCAGGCAATCGTCCTCATAGTCGAGGCTGAGGCGATGGCGCACGGCATTGACGCCGTCGGCGATGGTGAGCGGATCCTCGTCGGTGTTGGTGAGGTCGAGCACGGTTGCTCCGAACACCGACCAGAAGCGATGGAACTTCCACCGTCCCGCAAGCCGCAATTCTTCCTTGTCGCGAAGATCCTCGACCGACTGGTCGACGTTGCGGTTGAGGCGGAGATAGTCGATCCGGGCGTAGGTTTCGGTGGTCCCGACGGTGAGGTCGACCTCGTTGCGGCGAACCGCGAAATTGTCCTTGTCGAGCCGGAAGCGGTGGGTGAGGTCGACGAACCGGCCGACCTTGACCCGGGTGCGGCCGACGAAGTCGGACCAGCGGTCGGTGAGCCCGGTGCCGTTGGGGAAGATCTGCGCATCGCGGTTGAGGCGATAGGATTGGCCGATGTTGCTGGTCACCGCCCAGCCCGGCCGGTCGAGGCTCCAGTCGAGGCCGTAGGTCAGGCGGCTGCCGTCTTCCCACCGATCGTAGCCGGGGAAGCGGTTCAGCGCGAACAGGTTGCTGTCCTCGAGGTCGACCGAGCGGCTGTCCTCGTTGGGAAGGCTGATGTTGGCGGTCGGCGGGGTCACCACCAGCTGGGCCCGCGGGGTCAGGCGTTGGATTCCGCCGAGGAATTCGCCGGTCAGCGGCCAGCGGACCTCAGCGGCGGCGGCGGCGATCGCGCGGCCCCGCCAGCCTTCCTCGCCGCGATAGATGGCGGCGGTGGTGAGCTCGTTCTGGTCGCTGTGGTAGACGTCGCCGCGGGCGTAGCCGGTGAGCAGGATCTCCTGCCCGAAGCGGGTCAGCTTGCGAAGGTCCCAACGGGCGCCGGCGAAGGCGCGCTGGCTGTCCTGCCCCTCTCGGCGGAACACCGCCAGGCTGTTGGCCTGAAGCTCGACCCGGCCGCCGAGGACCGGGTCGGACAGGCGGATGCGAGCGTCGATCGCGGGCAGGGCGAACGGGATGGTGCGCTGGATGTCATTCTGGCGAACGCCCTGGAACGCCCAGCCGGCGATGCTGACGTAGCTGTCGAGATCGATCCGCTCGAGATCGAGGAAGTTGCGATAACGGTCGTCGCGGTTGACGTCGTAGAAGCGGGCGACGTCCTTGTCGGTGGCGGCGCGAAGCTGCCCGGTCAGGCTCCAGACGGGATCGAACTGGAGCTTGCCGTTGCCTTCGAAATAAGCGCGCAACCCGCGGTTGGTGCGGCTGTCGTCATAGCTCGAACGATCGCCATAGGTGACGAACGCGCCGAGCGAAAAGGCGCCGAGGCTGTTGAGCTCACGATAGCGGCCCTCGATCGCGGGCACGACCGAGGTGTAGAGGTGGGGGGTCACCGTGAGGTCGCGGTTGGGCCCGAAGCGCAGGTGATAGGGCAGCGACAATTCGGCGCCGAGCCGGCGGCTGTAGCGCAGTTCGGGGAGGAGGAAGCCCGAATAGCCTTCGCCGCCCGTGCTGGTCCCGAGGCTGAACACTGGCAGCAGGGGAAGGGTGACACCGAACAGTTCGAACCGGCCGCGTTCAAAGCGAATCCGCTCGGCGGCCTGATCATAGCGAACCCGCGCGGCGAGGATCCGCCAGCTGGGTCGACGCGGGCAGCCGGTCTCGCTCTCGATCCGGCACGGGCTGTAGACCGCATTGTCGAGGGTGGTGACATCGCCGGTGCGGGTGGCGCGGTCGGCGGCGAGGCGGCCGCCGCTCTCAAGGACAACCAGCAGGTTTTCGACCGTCGCATCGCGCAGGGCGTCGTCGAGCACGACCCGCTCGGAAATCAGGCGATCGCCCTGCGGCTGCACCACCACCACGTTGCCCGTTGCGACAACCTCGCCGGTACGACGGTCCCAGCGGACCTGGTCGGCGGCGACGAAGGTGCCCTGGCGGTTGACCCGGACCTGGCCGACCGCGGTGACGACCTCATTCTCATTGTCATATTCGACGCGGTCGGCGGTAAAGGCGATCTCTTCCTCGCCCGCCGCGAGTGGCTGGGCGTTGGCGAGGGGCTGGGCGTCGGCAGGCGGCTGCGGCCCGGCGGGAAGCGGCTGAGCCTGCGAAACGGAGGGCGCAATTCCCCCCTGCTGCGCAGCGGCCGGCGCACCGAGTGCGAGGACCAGCGGAAGCGCCGTCCAGGCCGTGACGCCGTATCGCACCCTGTTTGTCTGCCTTGATCCGTCAGTGAGCCCTGAAGAGCCAGCCTATTGCAGCCTTCGCAACGCGGGGCAACGGGCTTGGCAGCGCGGGGGGCGCGGGCCTAAGGACGCGGCAACCCCTCTTCCCTAGCTGCGAGTGACAATCCCCATGCAGATCCGCTTCGCCGACGCCCTTCCTTCGGGCAGCTTCGCCCTGGTCCTCCCCGTTGCCGGCACCGAGCGCGGCAACCTTGCCTCGCTGGGCGACAACCGGGCGGCGGTGGAAGCGGCGGCACGCGGGCAGCGTTTCGAAGGCGAAGCGGGCGCGGTGGCGGAAAGCTGGACCGGCGGCAACGGCGGGTCGCAGGTCCGGCGGCTGGTGCTGATCGGAATCGGCAGCGGAAGCGACGGCGCGGCGGCCGAGAAGCTGGGCGGAGCGGCGGTCGGCCGGCTTCTGACCTCGGGCGAGAAGAGCCTGGTGATCGACCTCAGCGGCACCCGCTTCGACGCCGATGCCGCGGCCCGGCTGGCGCTGGGCGCGGCGGCGCGGGCGTGGCGCTACGACCGCTATCGGACCAAGCTGAAGGAGAAGCAGAAGCCGACGGTCGACGAGGTGGTGATCGTCGGTGCGCCGTCCGGGGCCGAGGCACGCTGGACGGAGCGCTACGAAGGCGTGCTGGCCGGGATCAAGCTGACCCGCGAACTGGTCACCGAGCCCGCCAACATCATTTATGCCGAGACCTTCGTCGAGCGGGTCAAGAAGGCGGCCGAAGGCACCGGGCTGGTGATCGAGGCGCTAAGCCAGGCCGAGATGGAGAAGCTCGGCATGGGCTCGCTCCTGTGCGTCAACCAGGGCACCATCCGCGAACCGCGGCTTCTGGTCATGCGCTGGAACGGCGGTGGGCACGAGACCGACAAGCCGCTGGCGCTGATCGGCAAGGGCGTGACCTTCGACACCGGCGGCATCTCGATCAAGCCGGCGGCCGGCATGGAATCGATGAAGTGGGACATGGGCGGCGCCGGCGCGGTCGCCGGCGCCATGCTCGCGCTCGCCAGCCGCAAGGCCAAGGCCAACGTGATCGGCCTGTGCGGGCTGGTCGAGAACATGCCGTCGGGCGCCGCGACCCGGCCGGGTGACGTGGTCACCTCGATGAACGGGCAGACGATCGAGGTGATCAACACCGACGCCGAGGGGCGCCTGGTGCTGGCCGACGTCATGACCTACGCCCAGCGCGAGTGCGGCGCGAAGCGGCTGGTCGACCTGGCCACGCTGACCGGCGCGATGCTGATTGCGCTCGGGACCGAGCATGGCGGCCTGTTCTCGAACAACGACACGCTGGCGGGCGAGCTTTCCGCTGCGGCCACCGAAACCGGCGAGAAATTGTGGCGGATGCCGCTCGGTGACGCCTATGACCGCCTGATCGACAGCCCGATCGCCGACATCAAGAACGTCGGCCCGCGCGAAGGCGGTTCGATCACCGCGGCGCAATTCCTTCAGCGCTTCGTCGAGGAGGGCGTCGAATGGGCGCACCTGGACATTGCCGGCATGGTGTGGAGCGACAAGCCCGGCACCACCTTCGACAAGGGCGCGACCGGATATGGCGTGCGCCTGCTCGACCGCTTCGTGGAGCTGACGGCCGAGTGAGGGTCGATTTCTACCAGCTGGCCGGCGCGCCCGTCGACGAGGTGGTGGCGAGTATCGCCGCCAAGGTCGTCGAGGGCGGCGAACGGCTGCTGGTGGTGATGAGCGACGAGAATGCGCTGGCGCGGCTCGACCGATTGTTGTGGGACCAGGGCGAGACGGACTTCCTTGCCCATGGCGTCGCCGGGGAAGGGGAAGACGCGCGCCAGCCGATCCTGCTGTCGACCACGCCCGACCCGGCCAATGGCGCTCGCAACCTGCTGGTCGCCGACGGCGAATGGCGCGAGGCGGCACTGACCTTCGAGCGGGCGTTCCACCTGTTCGACGAGGCCAATCTCACCGAGGCGCGACAGGCCTGGAAGCTGCTGTCGGGCCGCGACGGGGTCGAGCGCAACTACTGGGCGCGCGAGGACGGGCGCTGGACGCGCAAGGCCTGAGTCCTTGCCTGATCCGCCCCCTCCCGCTAGGGGCGCGCGCAATCCTTTCCTTACCCACCTCAATCAACGGAGCCTAACCGTGGCCGTCACGCGCACCTTCTCGATCATCAAGCCCGATGCCACCCGCCGCAACCTGACCGGCGCGGTCACCAAGATGCTGGAGGAAGCCGGCCTGCGCGTCGTCGCGTCCAAGCGCATCCACATGACCAAGGACCAGGCCGAGGGCTTTTACGGCGTCCACCGCGAGCGTCCCTTCTTCAACGACCTGGTGTCGTTCATGATCTCGGGCCCGGTCGTCGTGCAGGTGCTGGAAGGCGAGGACGCCGTGAAGCGCAACCGCGACATCATGGGCGCGACCAACCCCGAGAATGCCGACGCCGGCACCATTCGCAAGGAACTGGCCGAGTCGATCGAAGCCAATTCGGTGCACGGTTCGGACTCGGACGAGAATGCCAAGATCGAGATCGATTACTTCTTCAAGCCGGAAGAGATCGTCGGCTGACGCCAGGTATTTTGAATTGAAAGAGGCCCGCTGGAGCGATCCGGCGGGCCTTTTTCATAGGCAGCCTTCTTCATCTTTGGTTCAGCGGCGAAATGACCTTTTCCGCTGAACGCAAGGCAGGAGACAGGGTGATGATCGAGCTGACGCTGGCACTGTTGGTGGCTTCGGGCCCGATCGTCGGCAGCCTGCCGCCCCAGCCGCGCGCGCTGCCGGCCTATAATCCGGTGACCAGCGCCGACCTCGGCCACGTCCGCCGCGATGTCCGCAAGGGTCGTGACGAGGGCTCGCTGTCGAAGAGGCAGGCGAAAGAGCTGCGCCGCGAAGCCCGCGAGGTCGCGATGCTGGAAGAACGTTATGCCGCCGGCGGGCTGAGCAGCGCCGAAGCGGCCGAGCTGCGCGCCCGGATCGGCGTGCTGCGCGCGCTGACCAACGGCAAGCGGCTCGGCACTATCAAGTAGCGGCAAGCCAGGCCAACCCGCCGGCCTGGACCGCGGCGATCAGCCAGAGTTGGGTGGAGAAGGGCTGCTTGCGCGTCTTGTGGCGGAGCAGGTGGCGTGCCGCGAAGGCGGCCGGTGTGCCGCCGAGGAAGGCGAGCGAGAGAAGCTCGCTTTCCGAGACGCGCCACTCGCCGCGCCCGGCGCGCTGCTTGTCCTGCCGGAAGCGGAAGAAGGTCCAGGCGTTGATGAACACCGCCCAGGCAAGGGCTTGAAGAAGGGTCAGAACTCGTCCGCCGCGCGCATCAGCCTGGTCAGGCGCGGCGGGGCGCAGGCACGCCAACTGCGCTGAAGCCACTCGCCGACTTCGTCCCAATCGGTGTCGCGGCGATTGAGCTTGAAGCCGAGCCAGCCGCTCGCGCCATAATATTTGGGCCAGTAATAGGTGTCGGGCCGGGCCTCGATCAGGCCGGTCATCTCGTCCGCGCCGCTGGCCTTGACCAGCAGGCCGATGGCATCCTCGCCGTGGTGGCGGTCGGCGAGGATGGCGAACAGCTTGGCCGACTTCTCCGACCCCACGGCCCAGCCGGGGCTGCCGTGGCTGGTCTTGCGGGACACTTCGGGAAGGGGTGAGGCAAGCTCGTCGAGCCGGGCTTCGATCCACGCCGCATCCTGAAAGCGCGAGACATAGGCGGCGAGGGTAGCCGGGTAGAGCTGGTGTTCGGCCAAGCGGACGCGGGCCGCGAGCGTGTCGGGCGTATCGCCCGGGCGGATGGCGACGGCGACCTGGCCCAGGATCTCCCCCGCGTCGACATCCTCGGTGACGAGGTGGACGGTGCAGCCGGCATGGCTGTCGCCGGCGTCGAGTGCCCGGGCGTAGGTGTCGAGCCCGCGATATTTGGGAAGCAGCGAAGGGTGGATGTTGAGCAGGCGGCCCCGCCAGCGCGCCACGAAGGCAGGGGTCAGGAGGCGCATGTAGCCGGCCAGCGCGACGGCGTCGGGGCGGGCGGCGGTGAGGGCGTCGTCCAGCGCGTCGTCGAAGGCTTCGCGGGTCAGGCCCTTGTGGCTGAGCGACCAGGTCGGGACACCTTCCGCCTCGGCGAGCGCGAGGCCGGCGGCGTCGGGGTTGTTGGAGGCGACCAGCACGATCTCGGTCGCCGTATCGGGCAGGCGGCTGGCGTAGAGCAGGGCGGCCATGTTGCTGCCCTCGCCCGAGATGACCACGGCGACCCGCGCGCGGTCAGCCATGGTTGTGAGTGGCGCTCCAGGCGCCGCGAGCGCTCCAGCTTTCGTCGGGACCGCGAACGGTGCAGCCGCGCTGGCCCTGCTCGATGCGGCCGATGCGGTGGACCGTCTCGCCTGCCGCTACCAGCGCCTCGGTGACGGCGTCGGACTGGTCGGGCGCGACCACCACGACCATGCCGATGCCGCAATTGAAGGTGCGGGCGAGTTCCTCGGGCTCGATGGAGCCGCCGGCCTGGAGCCAGGCGAACAGCGGCGGAAGCGCCCAGCTGTCGGCGTCGACCACCGCGTGGCAATCGTCGGGGAGGACCCGCGGGATGTTCTCGAGCAGTCCGCCGCCGGTGATATGGGCGAGGCCACGGATGCGACCCGCGCGGATTTCCGGAAGCAGACTCTTCACGTAGATGCGAGTCGGCTCGAGAAGCATCTGGCCGAGCAACCGCTCGGGATCGAAGCGGGCCGGGCGGTCGAGCTTCCAGCCGTTCACCTCGATCAGGCGGCGGACCAGGCTGAAACCGTTGGAATGGACCCCGCTGCTGGCAAGGCCGAGCAACAGGTCGCCGGGGCGGATGTCAGCGCCGGTCAATTGCTGTCCGCGCTCCACCGCGCCGACGCAGAAGCCGGCAAGGTCGTAATCGCCCGGAGCGTACATGCCGGGCATTTCCGCCGTTTCGCCGCCGATCAGCGCGCAGCCGGCGGTGAGGCAGCCTTGCGCGATCGAGGCGACCACCGCTTCGGCAACCCCGGTGTCGAGCTTGCCGGTGGCGAAATAGTCGAGGAAGAACAACGGCTCGGCGCCCTGCACGACGAGGTCGTTGACGCACATGGCGACGAGGTCGATGCCCACGCCCTCGTGCCGCCCGAGGTCAATCGCAAGCTTGAGCTTCGTCCCGACCCCGTCATTGGCAGCCACCAGCAACGGATCGACGAAGCCTGCCGCCTTGAGATCGAAGAAGCCGCCGAAGCCGCCCAGATCGGCGTCCGCACCTGGCCGCCGCGTCGCCTTGGCGAGCGGTCCGATGGCTTTCACAAGCGCGTTGCCGGCGGCGATGCTGACGCCCGCCTCTTCGTAAGTCAGCCCCATTGGCACCGCCTAGCCGAGAAGAGCCTTGGAAATCGA
The DNA here is from genome assembly GCF_011927725.1 of Sphingomonas kaistensis. Classification (NCBI taxonomy): domain Bacteria; kingdom Pseudomonadati; phylum Pseudomonadota; class Alphaproteobacteria; order Sphingomonadales; family Sphingomonadaceae; genus Sphingomonas; species Sphingomonas kaistensis. Next base: position 1,788,971 of record NZ_JAATJC010000001.1, read on the forward strand.
GCCCCAAGCTGCTTTGAGGGCGCCGTCATGCCGCGCCTTCCCTTGCGCACCCTTCTGGTCCTGCTGCTCGCATCGTTCGGGCTCGGCACCGCCGTCTTCGCTCAGCTCGAGAGCGGGGACCGCGGGATTCCGCCCATCGACAGCGCCAGCACGCTGGAAATCGGCGGGATCAAGGTCGACGTCGCCGCCAAGGATGCGGAAAGCGCGCGGCTGGCCGGATGGCGGCTTGCGCAACGCCAGGGCTTTGCTGCCCTGTGGGCCAAGATGCACAACCGGCCGCTGGGTGAGGCGCCCAAGCTGCCCGATTCGACCCTCGACGGGATCGTCAGCTCGATCGCGATCGAGGAGGAGCGGATTGCGCCCGGCCGCTACATCGCCACCCTGCAGGTACTGTTCGACCGCTCGCGCTCGGCCGCGTTGCTGGGCGCGCAGGGCCCGGTGAGTCGCTCGGCGCCGATGCTGCTGATCCCGGTGATGGTCAGCGGTGGAACCGCGACCACGGTCGAACTGCGGAACCCGTGGCAGCGGGCATGGGCCGAATATCGCACCGCCAACAGTGCGATCGATTATGCCCGCATCTCGGGTCAGGGGATCGATCCGCTGCTCGCCACTGCGTCGCAGGTCCGCCGGCCGGGCCGGGAGATGTGGCGCAACCTGGTCGATTTCTATGGCGCCGCCGACGTGCTGGTCGCGACCGCGCAGGTCAGGCGTCTGTATCCGGGCGGGCCTTCGGTCGCGACCTTTACCGGCAGCTTCGGGGCCGACCAGAAATTGCTCGGAAGCTTCACCCTGCGTGCCGAAAACAGCGCCGAAATGCCGCGGATGATGGCCGAAGGCGTGCAGCGGATGGACGCGCTCTACACTTCGTGGCTGGCGTCCGGCGGGCTCGAACCCGACCGGAGCCTGTTGCCGCCGCCGCCGCCGGTCGAGGAGATCGTCGAAGAGGAAGTCACGGAGGCTGCGCCGGTCGAGCAGCTGATCCAGATGGCGGTCACCTCGCCTTACTCGCCGGTCGGCTGGCTGCGCTCGATCCCGGGTGTCCGCTCGGTGCAGGAAATCGGCGCGCAGGTGCTGGTGGTGCGCTACCGCGGCTCGCCCGCGCAGCTTGCCGCGGCGCTGAACGCCCGCGGGTGGCAGACCAGCAGCGCAAGCGGGGTGTTCACCATCACCGGCTATGCGCCGCCTCCGCCCCAACCCGCGCCACCGCAGCCGCAGCCGCAGCCGGCTCAGCCGCAGCCGCAGCCGCAGCCGCAGCGCCCGGCGCCCGAGCCGATCACCCCCGTCGCGACCAACCGGCCGGGGGAATGAAGTGAGGGGCCCCGACCAGATCGCGCTCCCGCTCGACTGGCCGCAGGGGAGCGACGACAGCCGGTTCATCGTCAGCGCGGCGAACCAGGCCGCGTTTGATCATTTCCAGCGCTGGTCGAGCTGGCCGGTGCGCTCGACCATCCTTACCGGGCCCCGCCGCTCCGGCCGCTCGCTCCTCGCGCGCAATTTTGTGGCGCGGGTTGGCGGGCGGCTGTTCGATCCCGCCGATCGCCACGACGAGGAAGCGTTGTTCCATGCCTGGAACCAGGCGCAGGAGACCGGCCGCCCGCTGGTAATGGTTGCCGACCACGCACCGCCCAGGTGGGAGGTGAGCTTGCCCGACCTCCGCACCCGGCTGGCGATCACCCCGGTGACGACCATCGAGCAGCCCGACGACGCCCTGTTCGCCGCGCTGATCCGCCGCTTGTTCGCCGATCGCGGTCTGCACCTGCCTGACGAGGCGCTGCGCTATGTCGGCGATCGGGTGACGCGCGATTACTGGACCGCGGAGCGGGTGGTCGAGGCGATCGACCGCTTCGCCATCGCCGCCAACGCCAGGCTGAGCCTGCCAACGGTCCGCCGCGCGTTGATCAGCGGCGGGATCATCGAGGGAGGGCAGGAGGAGTGAACGCGCCGGCCGAAACCAGGACCGTCGACTTGAAGGAAGGGCAAAGCCGTTACTTCAACCGCGAGATGTCGTGGCTGGCGTTCAACCGCCGGGTGCTGGAGGAAGCCGCCAATCCTGCGCATCCGTTGCTGGAGCGACTCCGCTTCCTGTCGATCAGCGGGTCCAACCTCGACGAATTCTTTTCGGTGCGGGTCGCGGGGCTGAAGGAGCAACAGCTCGAGGGGCTGGAGGAGCGCAGCTACGACGGGCAGACCCCGGCGCAACAGCTGGAGCGGATCAGCGAGGAGGCCGATGCGCTGATCGCCGAGCAGCAGCAGACCTGGCTGGTGCTCGCCGACCTGCTCGGCCAGTCGGGGGTCGAGGTGGTCGGCGCTGCCGACCTCGACGAATCTGAGCGGGAGTGGCTTCGCACCTTCCTGTCGGAGCAGATCCTGCCGGTGCTGACCCCGCAGGCGGTCGACCCCTCGCACCCGTTCCCGTTCGTGCCCAACCTTGGCTACGCCCTGGTGTTCGCGATGGTCGACAGCGCGGACAAGGAGCCGGTCAGCGAAGTGCTGATGATCCCGCCTTCGGTTCCGCGCTTTCTCCAGCTTCCGGGCACGCAGACCCGGTTCATCTCGATCGACGCGGCGATTGCGGCACACCTCGACGTGCTGTTTCCCGGTTTCGAACTGGTCGCGGCTGGGGCGTTCCGGGTGCTGCGCGACACCGATATCGAGATCGAGGAGGATGCGGAGGATCTTGTCCGGACCTTCCGCTCGGCCATCAAGCAGCGCCGCCGCGGGCGGGTGATCAGGCTCGAATTCACCAGCGGGACGCCGCTCGACCTCGAGAACCTCGTGCGCGAAGGGGTCGGGGCCGAGCATGCGCTGATTGCCGAGAATTCGGGGGTGATCGGGATCGCTGACCTCCAGCAACTGGTCGATGTCGAGGGCCACGCCGCGCTCCGCTTCGCGACCTACAAGCCGCGCTTCCCCGAGCGGGTGAAGGAGCATGACGGCGACTGCTTCGCGGCGATCCGCGACAAGGATTTCGTGGTCCACCACCCGTATGAGAGCTTCGACGTGGTGGTCGCCTTCCTGCGTCAGGCGGCGAGCGATCCCGACGTGGTGGCGATCAAGCAGACGCTGTACCGCGCGGGCAAGCAGTCGGCGATCATCGACGCGCTGGTCGCAGCCGCCGAGGCGGGCAAGTCGGTGACGGCGGTGGTCGAGCTGAAGGCCCGTTTCGACGAGGAGCAGAACCTGTTCTGGGCAAGCCGGCTGGAGCGGGCAGGCGTGCAGGTGGTGTATGGCTTCACCCAGTGGAAGACCCACGCCAAGGTGTCGATGGTGGTGAAGCGCGAGGGCGGCTCGTTCCGCACCTACTGCCACTTCGGGACCGGCAACTACCATCCGACCACGGCGCGCTTCTACACCGACCTCAGTTTCTTCACCGCATCCAAGCGGGCGGCGCGCGATGCCGCCAAATTGTTCAATTTCATCTCCGGCTACGTCCGGCCGAAGGGCCTCGAACTGCTGGTGATGAGCCCGGTCAGCCTGCGCGAGAAGTTGAACGCCTGGATCGATGCCGAAATCGCCAATGCCAAGGCCGGCAAGCCCGCCGCGATCTGGGCCAAGATGAACAGCCTGGTCGACCCGCGGATCATCGAAAAGCTATACGAGGCGAGCGAGGCGGGGGTGAAGATCGAGCTGATCATCCGCGGCATCTGCTGCCTTCGTCCGGGTATCGCCGGTCTGTCGAGCAACATCCGGGTGAAGTCGATCGTCGGTCGCTTCCTCGAGCATAGCCGCATCTGGTGCTTCGCCAACGGGGCGCGTCTTCCGCATGGCAAGGCCCGGCTGTTCATTTCGTCGGCCGACTGGATGCCGCGCAACCTCGATCGCCGGGTCGAGGTCGCGGTGCCGCTCGAGAATTCGACCGTCCACGCGCAGGTGCTGGAACAGGTGATGGTTGCCAACCTGATCGACAATCAGCAGAGCTGGCTGCTGGACGGAAGCAGCGGCCAGTATCGCCGCGTCGCGGGCGACAAGAAGCCTTTCAACCTCCACACCTATTTCATGACCAATCCATCGCTTTCCGGTCGCGGGCAGTCGCTCGAAGGCAGAAAGGTGCCGAAACTCAAGCTGGAACAGGGCGGGTAGAACAAGAATATGGCAAAGCGCTCTTTCGGCCCGGTCGGGATCATCGACATCGGCTCCAACTCGATCAGGTTCGTCGCTTATGCCGGGTCGGAGCGGGTCCCTTCGACCCTGTTCAACGAAAAGGTTTCGGCCGGGCTCGGGCGCGAGCTCGCCTCGACAGGGCAATTGTCCGAAAAGGCGATGGACCAAGCGATCGAGGCGCTTGCGCGGTTTCGCCTGCTCGCGCGCGAGATGAAGCTGAAGCGTCTTGACGTGGTGGCCACGGCGGCGGTGCGCGATGCCGAGAATGGCGACGAATTCCTCGCCCGGGCGCGCAAGGCCGGGGTCGAGCCCAAGGTCATCACCGGCGAGGAGGAAGCGCGGCTTGCGGCGCTGGGGGTGATCTCCGCCATCCCACACGCCAAGGGCGTGGTCGCCGACCTTGGTGGTGGAAGCCTCGAACTGACGCCGGTTGCCAACGGCAAGGCGGGGGCGGGCATTTCGTTGCCGCTGGGCGTGCTGCGGGTCGGCACGGAGGCGAGCGCCAAGAGCCTCGCCGCGACGCTGCGCAAGGCGATCCCGCCGGCCATCCTCGCCGCCGGGGCGGAGCGGACGCTGTATCTGGTGGGCGGCTCGTTCCGCGCCTTTGCCCAGCTTGACCAGCAGGAAGCGAATTCGCCGCTGCACGTGGTCCACGGCCATGCGATCGAGGCTGACCGCGCACGCGAACTTCGCGACCTGATCCGCAAGACCTCGCCCGAACAATTGAAGCAGCGCTTCGGCCTGTCGACCACCCGCGCCCAGACCGCGCGACCGGCCGCCGCCGTGCTCGATGCGCTGTTCCGCGTGCTCGAGCCTGCCCGTGCGGTGGCCAGCGCCTACGGCCTGCGCGAAGGCTTGCTCTACGATCATCTGGCAGAGGAGCACCGGGCCGAAGACCCTTTATTGGCTGCCGCCCTTGAGGCGGGCGAGAAGCTGGGGCGGTTCGGGGATCACGGAGCCGAGCTGGACGCATGGATCGCGCCGCTTTTTCCCGACGATGACGACGCCGCGCGGCGGCTTCGGCTGGCCGCCTGCCTGCTCGCCGACGTCGGGTGGGAAGCGCATCCGGACTTCCGCGCCTTGTGGGCAGTCGACATGGGGGTGCATGGCAATTGGGTCGGGATCGACGCCGAGGGCCGGACCATCATCGGCCGGACCTTGTGGTCGGCGTTCGGCGGCGACGGACCGTTCAACCAGAGCCTTGCGCAGCTGGTCGACCAGCGGGTGCTCGACCATGCCGGTCAATGGGGCGCTGCGATCCGGCTTGCCCAGCGCTTGTCGGGCGGGACCGAGAAGCTGCTCGCGCGCTGCCATATCGAGGTGGACGAAGGCGACGTGGTGCTTCGCCTCGCGCGCAAGGACCAGCGGCTTTACAGCGACATCGTCGCCCGCCGGCACCGCCAGCTCGCCAACCTGATGGGGCTGACGGCGCGGCTGGAGCTGGCCTAGCCGCAGGTAACGCGCTGGATCCGGTTCTGCTCGTCGAGCTGGACCCGGACGCGGTCGGCGCGGAACTCCATCGTGACCATCATGCCGGCCGCGACCCACTGCAGGGTCTTCGCGCCCGAAGTCGACAGGATCTGTGCGCCAACCTCTGCGGTCGCCGCCTGGCCGACGAATTGCTGGAGATTGTCGTTGCTGCAGGTGCCGCCGGCCGGCGCGGCGGGTCCCACCGTCGCGCAGGCGCCGAGCAGGGCTGCTCCAATCCCCATCGCCATCAGCTTCATCATGCCGCTTCCTCTTCCTGCGTCCTGGTCATCTTGAGCTTGCCGTTCAGCGTCGCGAACGCCAGCCGCCCTTCCACCAGGTCCAACGCATCACGGCCGAATTCGTCGAACCGCCAGCCATTCAGGATCGCGAGGTCCTTGCGGACGCCGGCAGCCAAGGCCTCCAGCTCGTCCGAGCGGGCGATCAGCTTGGCCGCGACATTGCTTTCCTTGGCCTTGATCTTGAGCAGGAGCTTGAGGAGGTCGGCGACCAGCGCACCGTCCTTGGTCAGGCCCGGCCGGCTCGGCCCGCGCTCGGGCAATTCGTCGGGGCCGAGCGGCTGGGCATGCTCCAGCGCGCCCATCAGCCGCGCACCGATGTCGTTGTTGCGCCACCCCGCCGACAGCCCGCGCACCTTGGCGAGGTCTTCCTGCGTCTTGGGGGGATGGCCGGCGATGTCGGCCAGCGTGTCGTCCTTGACGATGCGGCCGCGCGGGAGGTTCTTGCCGCGGGCTTCCTTCTCGCGCCAGGCAGCGAGCGCGCGAAGCCGGCCCAGGACCTGCGGATTGCGGCTCGGCAGCTTGAGGCGCTTCCAGGCATCCTCGGGATCGAAAGCGAAGCTCGACGGATCGGCCAGCCGCTCCATCTCCTCGTCCAGCCACAGGCCGCGGCCGGTCTTACGCAGCTTGCTCACCATGCGCGGGAAAATGGTCGCGAGGTGGGTGACGTCGCCGATCGCATAGTCGATCTGGCGCTTGTCGAGCGGACGGCGGCTCCAGTCGGTGAAGCGCGCGCCCTTGTCGAGTGCGTGGCCGAGCATGGACTCGATGAGGTTCGAGTAGCCCACCTGCTCGCCGTAACCGAGCGCCATGGCGGCGATCTGGGTGTCGAACAAAGGCTGCGGCGTCTTGCCCGTCACGTTGTGGACGATTTCGAGGTCCTGGCCGCCGGCGTGAAAGACCTTCAGCACGTCCTCATTGTCGACCAGCAGGTCCCACAGCGGCTTGAGGTCGAGCCCGTCGGCCATCGGATCGATCGCCGCCGCTTCGTCGACCGAGGCGATCTGGATCAGGCACAGTTCGGGCCAATAGGTATTCTCGCGCATGAACTCGGTGTCGACGGCGACGAAGTCATGGGCGGAGAGGCGATCGACCAGCGCGGCAAGCTCCGCGCTGTCGGTGATCAGGGGATGAATCTTCATGTTGGCAGGGCTGTAGCGGGGTGTCTTCAAGTTGACAAAAGGGGAGGGCTGGGGAAAGCGCCGCGCCATCCATTCACCGTCATGACGACCTCATCCGGACGACGCACCATGCACGCCTATCGCTCCCACCATTGCGGCCAGCTCCGCGGTTCCGACGTCGGCAGCGACGTCCGCATCTCGGGCTGGGTCCATCGCAAGCGCGATCATGGCGGCGTGCTGTTCGTCGATCTTCGTGATCATCACGGCATCACCCAAGTCGTCGCCGACAGCGACAGCCCGGCGCTTGCGGTGCTCGAGCGGCTTCGGGTCGAGAGCGTGGTCACCATCGACGGCAACGTGAAGGCGCGCGCCGAGGGCACCAGCAACGCCAACCTGCCGACCGGCGATATCGAGGTCTACGCCCGCGGCATCACGGTGCAGAGCAGCGCGTCCGAACTGCCGATGCCGGTGGCCGGCGAACAGGAATATCCGGAGGAGATCCGCCTCCGCTACCGCTACCTCGACCTGCGCCGCGAGCGGCTGCACGCCAACATCATGCTGCGCTCGAACGTCATCGCGTCGATCCGCCGCCGGATGGTCGAACAGGGCTTTACCGAGTTCCAGACCCCGATCCTGACTGCCTCGTCGCCCGAGGGCGCGCGCGACTATCTGGTCCCGAGCCGGGTGCATCCGGGCAAGTTCTACGCGCTTCCGCAGGCGCCGCAGATGTTCAAGCAGCTGCTGATGGTTGCCGGCTTCGACCGTTATTTCCAGATCGCGCCCTGCTTCCGAGACGAGGATGCCCGCGCCGACCGGTCCCCAGGCGAATTCTACCAGCTCGACTTCGAGATGAGCTTCGTCACGCAGGATGATGTGTTCAACGCCATCGAGCCCGTCCTTGCCGGCGTGTTCCGCGAATTCGCTGGCGAGCGGCAGGTCACCGAGGGCGCGTTCCCGCGCATCCCGTACCGCGAGTCGATGCTGAAGTATGGCAGCGACAAGCCAGACCTGCGCAACCCGATCGTCATCAGCGACGTCGGCAGCCATTTCGAGGGCTCGGGCTTCGGCCTATTCTCGACCATCGTCGGCAAGGGCGGCTTCGTCCGCGCGATCCCGGCTCCGAACACCGCCGACAAGAGCCGCAAGTTCTTCGACGAGATGAACGACTGGGCCCGCGGCGAAGGCTATGCCGGGCTCGGCTATGCGACCCGCAAGGGCGGGGAGTGGGGCGGCCCGATCGCCAAGAACCATGGCACCGAGGGCATGGACAAGCTCGCCGCCGAACTCGGCCTGGGGCCGGACGACGGACTGTTCTTCGCGGCATCGGGCAAGGAGCTGGAGGCGGCCAAGCTCGCCGGCGCCGCCCGCACCCGGGTCGGCAACAGCCTCGGCCTGATCGACGAGAACCGCTTCGACTTCTGCTGGATCGTCGACTTTCCGATGTTCGAATATGACGAGGACGCCAAGAAGGTCGACTTCAGCCACAACCCCTTCTCGATGCCGCAGGGCGAACTTGAAGCGCTGGAGACCAAGGACCCGCTCGACATCCTTGCCTGGCAGTATGACATCGTCTGCAACGGCGTGGAGCTGAGCAGCGGCGCGATCCGGAACCACCGCCCGGACATCATGTACAAGGCGTTCGAGATCGCCGGCTACACGCAGGAGCAGGTCGACACGAACTTCTCGGGCATGATCAATGCCTTCAAGTTCGGCGCGCCGCCGCACGGCGGGTCGGCGCCGGGGATCGACCGGATCGTCATGCTGCTGGCAGGCGAGCCCAACATCCGCGAGGTGGTGGTCTTCCCGATGAATCAGAAGGCCGAGGACCTGATGATGAACGCGCCGGCCGAGGTCAGCGCCAAGCAGCTCAAGGAACTCAGCATCCGGATCGTCGGCGACGGTCCGAAGGGCTGAGGCAGCGGCCTCGGCCGTGTTAACGGGGAGGCGATGAAAAGCCTTCTCGACAAGCTCGGCTACAGATCCGGCGTGACGGCGCTGGTGTGGCGGGTGCCCGATTCGCGGGCCCCGCAGCTGTCCCCAGTCACGGTTGGAGGGGAGCCGCAATTCCTCCTCGCATTCGTTCGCGATCGTGCCGCACTGGGCGAGGCGGCGGACGAGGTCCTGCCATCCTACCGGCGCGGTGGGCACCTGTGGCTCGCCTATCCCAAGAAAAGCGGGTCGATCCTGTCCGACCTCAGCCGCGACGCGGGATGGGAGCGAATCACCCGTGCTGGACTGCTGCCCGTGACGCAGGTCGCGATGGACGAGGACTGGTCGGCACTCCGCTTCCGCTTCCGCGACGAGATCAAGAAGCTGACGAGAACATCCGCGCAGGCCTGAACAACTGTTGTTTCGATGCCGCAGAACTCGTGTGATGTACTGAATCGGGACTCGAAGGAACTTTTAACCACAGTTGTTGAATTGCGAGAAATTTAAAGGCGAGTTAACAAGCGACCGAGATTAAAGGAACCCGGTCATGAAAAAGCTCGCTCTCTCCATCGCTGCAATCGCCGCCGCCACCCTCGCCACCCCGGCCTCCGCCACCGTCGAGGTCGGTTCGAGCGTGGGTTGCGCGTCCGGTCCGCTCGCTCCGCCTGCCGACAAGTGTGCCGGCTACTATTCGGACAACCAGTTCAGCGGCCAGTCCGACAACGTCGCCTTGCAGCAGAGCGCGATCAACCTGCTGATCGGCAGCGGCAACTACACCGTCGACTGGAACGCCCTGAAGGATGCGGGCAAGGTCGTGTCGGGCAGTGACCTGACCGCCCTGAACAACCTCCTCGCGACTGCCGGCGGGCAGGTGCTGATCGGCTTCCACTGGGGCAACGTCCCGGGTCCGCAGGGCAATGTTTCGGCCTTCTACCTGTGGGACAACGTGCCGGCCGGTTCGATCCGCCTGACCGACACGCAGGGTTATTCGAACGCCGTCCTGTATCGCTCGACGAGCGTCACCACCGCGGTTCCCGAGCCGGGCACCTGGGCGCTGATGCTGGTCGGCTTCGGTGCGGTCGGTGGGGCCATGCGCCGCCGCCGCCGCGAGACGGTCATTCCCCAGTTCGCCTGAAGGAAAGGATCGGTGGTGCCGCTGCCCGGCGCCATCGATCCGCCGATACGACGCTAATCGAAAGGCCGCAGCCCCAGGGTTGCGGTCTTTTTGTTGTGGGGCGCCGCGGTGAGGGCGCTCAGGTGGCGCGAATCGCACCCTCGGGATAGGCGATCGCGATCACTTCCCAGCTCTTTTCGCCCGCCGGCAAGCGAACGATCCGCTCGTCACCGACTCGCGCGCCGACGAGCGCCCGGGCCATCGGGCTGCCCCACGCGATTCGCCCCGCGCCGGCGTCCGCTTCATCGTCTCCGACAAGAGTAAGGGTGCGGCGGGCATCGTCCTCGTCGGCCAGCTCCACCGTCGCGCCGAAGCGGATCACGTCACGATCGGGCTGGCTGGCGGGATCGACCACCTTGGCGTTCTTCATCACCTTCGACAGGTAACCCAGCCGACGGTCGATCTCACGCAGCCGCTTGCGGCCGTAGATGTAGTCGCCATTCTCCGAGCGATCGCCATTGCCGGCCGCCCAGCTTATCGTCTCGACCAGCTTGGGCCGCTCGCTGCCGAACAATTGCTCATATTCGGCGCGGATCCGCGCAAAGCCTTCGGCGGTGATGAAACGGGGACGATCACTCATCCCGGTGGCTTAGCCGACGCGGGCCTTACCGAGGAAGTGGCTGAGCTGGCGCGGGCTTACCGCACGCGGGTTCATCCGGTCGTAGACCACCGTATTTTCCAGCACCCGCTGCACGTAGCCGCGCGTTTCGGAGAAGGGGATGTCCTCGATCCAGGCAACGACGTCGGCCCCCGGCGCGCGCGGATCGCCGTTGCGATTGACCCATTTGCGCACGTTTCCGGCGCCCGCATTGTAGCTCGCCACCGCCAGCACGTAATTGCCGTCCCACTGGTTCAGCAGCCGCCGGAAGTAGGACGAACCAAGCATCACGTTGTACGACGGATCGGACGTCAGACGACCGAAGTCGTAGCCCACGCCGACCTTGCCCGACTGTTCCTGTGCGGTGGCCGGCATCAGCTGCATCATGCCCCGTGCGCCGGCGCCGCTGACCGCGGTACGGTCGAACGAGCTTTCCTGGCGGGTGATACCGTGGCTGATGCTCCACAGATATTCTTCGCTGATCCCGCCCGGCAGGGTCGGATAAGCGGCGCGGAAGTAGAAGGGCGAGCCGCCGTTGCGCGAGGAACGGGCAGTCCACACCGACAGGTCCTGCCGTCCGACCTGGCTCGACAACTCGGTCGCGAGCAGGCGGTCGCTGTCATTGTCCAGGGCCTCGGACAAGGCGCGGACGAACAGGGCCTGCTCGTCGCGGCGGCCCTGCGAGCCGAGCAGGCGGATCGCGCGGACCAGTGGCTTCACCTGGAACGTGGAGCGCTGCGCCGGCGTGACCAGCATCTGGGGCGAGCCGAGCGGTACGGGAATTGCGCGGCCCAGCCGTTCGTGCGCGAGCTGACCGTAGAACAGGTCGGGATAAGCCGCGGCCTTGCTGAAGTGCGCGGTCGCATTCTGCAGCTGGCCGGCCTGGGCGGCGGCGCGGCCGGCCCAATAGGCACCCTTGGTCAGTACCTGAAGCGACCGGCCGCCTTCGCTATACTTGTCGAACAGGGCGACGGCATCGGCCGGGCGGCCAAGCGCACGGATCGCGACGGTGCCGGCGAGCCACGTGAGGTTGGTATATTCGTCGCGCACCTGCAGCGGCTGGGCGGCGAGGTCGCTGCCGACCGGAAGCGCGTCGTCGACCTGTCGGGCGATATCATAGGCAAGCGTGTACTGGCGGTCGGCATAGGCTTCCTGCGCGACGATCCGCTTCAGTTCGTACCATTTGCCGGGATCGACCGGGAGCGAGGTGAAACGGTGCGGTCGCGCCAGCAGCTGGCGCGCCGCCGCCTGCCAATTGGCTTCGCGCAGGTAGCGGGCCCGGTCCTGCATCAACCCGGCGTCCTCGGTGACGCGGGCCATCACCGCATTATACAGCGCCTCGGTGTCGGGCGCGCGCTGCTGCATGGCGATGCGGGCGGCGAATGCCGGGCGGCGGGCGGCACTGGTCGACGCGAGCAGGCGTGCCGCGTCGGTCGGATCACGGTCGATCAGCAGTCGGTCGACCCGCTGGTCGTGGTCGGCGGTGGTGAAGCTGCCCCCAAACCGCTGGTAAAGGGCGATTTCGTCGACCGCCGACAGTCCCGACGCGCTCCAGGCGCGGCGCGCGGCAAGCAGCGCTTCGACCGACCGGCCCTGCGCCGCATAGGCCTCGGCAAGGCGGGCAAAGCCGCCGGCGGTGGTCGGCTGCTGGGTCCGGAAGAAGGCGACAACGGTGGCGACATTCTCGCCCGGTTGCATCGCCCGCTCGGCTGAACGGCGCATCGCGGATTCGCCGGGCCAGCCGGGATAAGCGACCAGGAAGCGGGCGTAATCGGCAAACGACCAGTTGCCGCCCTGCCGCAGCCGCCGCCAGTCGTTCAGCGCGTAGCCGACGTCATTGACCGGGGCGAGCGCCGGCGCCGGGGATACCGGTGTCAGCTGGGCCGATCCGGTCGCCGGAGCGACCAGTATCAGGGGAAGGAGATAAGCCACTCGTCGCATGCTGGACATCTTCGGCTATTGGTCCTTATCAACCGCTGAACAAACGCCGCGCCAGTCTAGTCGCAGCGGCCAAGTAAAATAGAGGAAGCCTGCATGTTCTCCGGGTCGATCCCCGCTCTCGTGACACCGTTCACCGCAGGGGAGGTCGATTTGGCCGCCCTGCGCGACCTGGTGGAGTGGCAAGTGGCCGAAGGGTCGAGCGGCCTGGTCCCGTGCGGGACGACCGGCGAAGTCCCGACGCTGAGCGCCGACGAGCATGCGGCAGTGGTCCGCACGACGATCGAAGCGGCGGCGGGGCGGGTGCCGGTGATCGCGGGTTGCGGGAGCTATTCGACCGCCGAGAGCCTGCGCAAGATGATCGTCGCCAAGGAACTCGGGGCCGACGCGGCGCTGGTGGTCGTGCCTTATTACAACCGCCCCAGCCAGGCCGGCATCCTCGCTCATTACCGCGCGCTGAGCGAGGGATGCGACTTGCCGATCGTCGTCTACAACGTGCCCTCGCGTACCGTCGCCGACATCGCGGTCGACACGCTGGCCGAAGTGGCGCGGCTGCGGGGCGTGGTCGGGATCAAGGACGCAACCGGAAGCATGGCGCGGGTGACGGCGCAGCGGCTCGCCTGCGGGACGGACTTCTGCCAGCTGTCGGGCAACGACGACATGGCACTGGGCTTCAACGCCCATGGCGGGGTGGGGTGCATCTCGGTCACCGCCAATGTCGCGCCGCGGCTGTGCGCTGACCTCCAGAAGGCGACTGCGGAGGGCCGCTGGGACGATGCGCGCGACCTCGCCGACCGGCTCTACCTGCTGAACGATGCGATGTTCGCCGATGCCTCGCCGGGGCCAGCCAAATATGCCCTTGGGCGCGTACGGCCCGGCTTTCCGCAAGAGCTTCGCCTGCCCCTGCTGGAAGCGAATGCCGCCGCCCGCGACCTGGTCGATGCCGGCCTGAAGGCAGCGGGACTCGTTTAGTCCGGGCCTAGATCAACTCGTCGAGGCCGCAGGCGCCCAGCAATTCGGCTCGCGCCTGCTCGATGGCGGCGATCAGTGCCGGGGCACCGAGATCCGCCACCGCAATCTCCTCCGGCCAGCTGCGCGCGATGACCTGTCCGAGCCGGTCGAGCTTCTGCTCGTCGACCAGGAAGCGGGGGTCGACGGTGGCAGGGTCGCACACCACCCGCAGCCGCAGGCAGGCCGGGCCCCCGCCGTTGGCCATCGACTGGCGGACGTCCACCACCCTGACGTCGCGGATCGCTCCGTTGCCGGCAAGGTGGCGTTCGAGCCAGTTCCACACCGCCGGCGTCTCGCGCACTTCCTCGGGCACGATCAGGCTGTTGCCGCCGTCGGGGCGGGTGACCAGCTGGGCGTTGAACAGGTAGGAGCGGATCGCCTCCTCAAGGCTGACGTCGGCGGCGGGGACCTCGACCAGTTCGAGATCGGGGAATTTGGTTTCGAGTTCGGCGAGAAAGGCGTCGCGGTCGGCGAAGGCCTGCTCATGCGCGAACAGCACCCGTTCGTTGGCGACGGCGACTACGTCGTTATGGAAGGCGCCGGCAGCGATCGCCTGCTCCGACTGGGCGACGAACAGGGTGCGGTCAGGGTCGAGGCGGTGGCGGCGGGCAATCGCCCGGCACGCCTCGAGGTGCTGGCGGGCAGGGAAGGGGCCTCCCGACAGGCCGTAGACGAAAACCTCGACCCCCGGCCGATTGTGCGATGCGCAGAGCCGCATGTGGTTGGCCGCCCCTTCGTCGCCGAAGGTCGGCGGGACCGGCCCGTGGACGGTGAAGGCCGGGTCGGCAAAGGCGAGGCGAAGCTGGGCCAGGGTCGCCGGCCATTCGTGGCTGCGGTGCACCATGGTGCGCAGGTTGGCGATGGTGAGGTGGGTGCGTCCATCGCCGGTGTCGAGGCCGGGGCTGACGGTTGCTGCATTGGCGGCCCACATCGCGCTGGCGCTCATCGCATTGGCGAGCAGGGCGGGCTCGGCCGCTTCGGGCGTGACGCCGAGCTCGGCCAGCCAGGCGCGGGCCGGGCGGGGCTGGGGCAGGAAGATCCCCTGCGTCAGCCCGAGCGCGAGGTTGGCGCGCATCTTGTCCAGTCCCTGTAGCGCGGCGGCGCGCGGCTTGCTGACCTTGCCGAGGTTGCGGGCCGAGGCGAGGTTGCCGAGGCTGAGCCCGCCGTAATTATGGCTGGGACCGACGATCCCGTCGAAATTGATCTCGCGCACGCTCATCGGCCGACCATCAGCACCCTGGCGCCGGTCTCGATCTCGAGCAGGTCGGCGGCTTCGCGGCTGATGGCGATGCCCTTGCGGCCCACCCGCCGCACTTCGGCCCGGACGCAGCGGAAGTCGCGCAGGCGGCCGGCGGCAAGAAGGACCTTGGTCTTGCCGGGCTCGCCGCCGATCTCGACCACCGTTTCCTCCGCGGATTCGCGGATCGAGCGGACCTGGTCGGTCGGGGCGGTGACGGTCGGGCCGCCGTCAAAGATGTCGACGTAACGGTCGAAGGTCATGCCCTCTTCCTGCAGCATCCGAAGCGCGGCGCGGCCGGTCGGGTGCGGCTGGCCCATGACGGCCTTGGCGCTGTCGGGCAGCATCGAAACGTAGATCGGCGTCTTGGGCATGAGGTCGGCGATGAACTGGGTGCCGTTCACCGCATTGAAGCCGTCGGCCTCGGGGAAGGTCATGTCGAAGAAGCGCCCGGCCAGCGCGTCCCAGAAGGGCGAATTGCCGGCCTCGTCCATCACTCCGCGAAGCTCGGCCAGAAGTCGGTCGCCGAAGCGCTGGCGGTGGGCCTTGATGAACAGGTAGCGGCTACGCGCGAGCAGCATGCCCCAGCCGCCGGCACGAAGCTGCGGGTGGAGGAACAGGCCGCCGACCTCGCTCGACCCTTCAAGGTCGGTGGTCAGGGTCAGCATCTGGTTGCGGAATGTCTTGCCGAGCTCCGGGCTCCACTGGGTGAGGGTGGAGAGGTGGTAGGAGTAAAAGGCCTGTGACGTGCCGACCATTCCGAACACCTGGCAGGTGCCGCGGATGATCCCGGCGACGGGATCCTCGAGCACGAAGATGAAGCAGTCGTTGCCCTGCGCTTCCTCGGTCTTGTCGAACGCGGCTTCGGACTTGGAGAGCTTGGCGACCAGGGTGCCCTTGTCGGCGGGGAGGTTGGTAAAGCCGCCGCCGGTCAGTTTGGCCATTTCGTAGATGGCGTCGAAATCGTCCGGGGTGGCCGGGCGGATGCGGAAGCTCACAGCGCGCCTCCGGCGAGGCGGGCGAGGACCAGCGCCGACAGGGCTGCGCGCTCACCGAGGCTTTCGGGGATCAGATATTCCTCCTCACTGTGGATGGCGCCGCCGCGCACGCCCATGGTGTCGACCACCGGCACGCCGCAGGCGGCGATGTTGTTGCCGTCGCAGACCCCGCCGCTATCCTTGCGGGCGATGGTCTGCCCCAGGTCGCGGCCGGCCTGCTCGACCAGTGCGAACAGCTTGAGCGCGGGCGGATCGAGCGGCTTGGGCGGGCGGCCGAAACCGCCGTGGACGTGGACCCCGACGTCGCGCGACGCGGCGACCTGGCGCACCGCGGCGGCGATGCCGGCCCTGGCGGCGGCCTCGAGGTCGGGCGTGCGCGGACGCAGGTTGACGCGGAGGATCGCAAGGTCGGGCACGACATTGTTGGGCGACCCGCCGTCGAGCCGCGCGACGTTGACGCTGAGCCCGTCGCGGCGAAGCGCTTCAAGCGCGAGGGCGAGCTCGGCCGCCGCGGTCACGGCGTTGCGGCCCTCCTCGGGATTGCGACCGGCGTGGGCCGACCGGCCGCGGATGTGGAAGGAGAAATTGCCCGAGCCCGGACGAGCTCCGGCAAGGGTCCCGTCGGGAAGCGCCGAAGGCTCGTAGGTCAGCGCCGCCAACTTGCCGCGCGCGGCCTGCGCGATCAGCGAGGCGGAGGAGGCGGACCCGACTTCCTCGTCGCTATTGATCACGACCTCGTAACCGGCCGTACCGGCGCCGGGATGCCGCTCGAAGGCCTGCAGGGCGGCGATCATCACCGCGAGGCCGCCCTTCATGTCGGCCACTCCTGGACCGTTGACGCGACCGTCGGGCAGATCGCGGACGGTCTGGAACGGGTGGTCCGCGCCGTAGACGGTGTCCATGTGGCCGGTCAGCAGCATTTGCCGCGGAGCGCCGGGTCGGACGACGAGATGGAGGTGCTTGCCATGCGCAAGCGCGATTTCGCGTCCGGCGGCATCCAGCGCTGTCACCGGATCGGGATCGCGCAAGGTCAGCGTGCCGGGCAGGGTCGACAGGCGGTCGGCCAGCAGCGCGGCGGTCCGCTCGAGCCCGGACAGGTTGGTCGAACCGCTGTTGATCGCGCACCAGGAGCGGACCTCGTCAAGGCTGCAGGCCTCGGCTGCGGTTTCCGCCAGTGTGCGTTCTTGGCTTGTTGGTTCCCCCATGCCCGGACGCTTAGCCAAGCGGATAGGGGAAGGCGAGAGCGGGACGGCACCCAAAAGAAAAGCCCCGGCGGTGAGGCCGGGGCTCATCTGGTTTCTGGCAAGGCCAGCGCGATTACGGGCTGACCGAGATCTGCGTCTGGCTTTCACCGTTGCTGAGCAGCAGTGCGGCGAGGCCACCGAGGGCGGCAAGGCCAACCAGCAGCGGAAGGATGCCGACGCCGCCGCCAGCCGCAACCGCGGCTGGAGTAGCGATCGGAGCGGTTTCAGCGACCGGAGCCGGCGCCGGGGCGTCGAGGGTCGGGAACACACAACCGGGGGTGCCGGACTGGGCCGAAATGGCCGCGCCGGCGGCAGAAGCAGCGGCCGCGCCGCAAAGCGCCTGGCTGGAAGCGGGGGCGGCAAAAGCCGAAAGCGCCGCCCACGGGCTATAGGCAGCCGACTGGGACTGAACAGCCGCAGCGGCAGGCCCGCTCACCAACATCGTGGCAGCACCGGTCATGATGACCAGGCGTGCAGCAAAACTCTTCATGTCAAACCAACTCCCAGATTCCGTGCCCACATGCCGAATCGAGCCAGCTTTGCCAAGCCTTTTCAGCACTCTCATCGCGCGTTGCGTCCGACCTGCGGCGGCAAAGGCACGGAAGGCGCCGCCAGCGGATCGCCTCCGGACAGCCGGTCGAGGTCGAACTCTTCCTTGAAACGGATGCCGAACCGGTCGCGCTGGGCCCAGCGGATCGTGCCGCTGACCGGGCCGACGCCGACGATGTCCATGGTGATCGAGCGGCCCGGTGTAACGGCCTGCGAGCATTCCACCAGCGCGCCCATCGCAGAGATATTGCGCAGGCGGACTTCGACCACTTCTCCGTCAACGCCGATCAGAGCGCGGCGCATCATCCGCTGGCGAGGATCGCGCAGGAACAGGCTGCCGTCGGTGGTGACGACCTTGCCCTGGGCGAGGGCAATCGCCTCTTCGATTGCGACGGGATGTCCGAAGATGAAGCCCTGGATCTCGCTGACCCCGAGGTCGCGCATCAGTTGCAGTTCCTCGTCGGTCTCGACCCCCTCCGCGACGGTATCCATGCCGAGATTCTCGGCGAGGGTGACGATGGCTCGGATGATGGCGGCGTTACGGCTCTGGTCCGAGCCCGCGCCGCGGACGAAGCTGCGGTCGATCTTGATCTTGTCGAACGGCGCCTTTTTTAAATAGCCGAGCGAAGAATAGCCGGTGCCGAAGTCGTCCAGCACCAGCCGGACACCGAGCTCTTTTAGGCGGGTGAACGTCGCCTCGGTCGTGTCACAGTCGGTCAGGAAGACGCCTTCGGTAATTTCCAGCTCGAGCCGGGCGGGATCGACGCCCGAAACGGCGAGGGCCGCCGCGACCATGTCCACGAGGCGGGGATCGTTGAACTGGACCGGCGAAAGGTTCACCGCGAGCCGCTGGTCGGCGGGCCATGATCGCAACGCCTGCAGCGCTTCGACCAGAACCCATTCGCCGAGCGGGCCGATCATTCCGCATTCCTCGGCCAGCGGGATGAACTCGGTCGGGGAAACCAGCCCGCGCTTGCTGTGCTGCCAGCGGACCAGTGCCTCGAAGCCTGCCACTTCCTCGCCGGCAGCGCGGACGATCGGCTGATAGACGACCGACAATTCGTCGCGTTCGAGCGCGCCGCGAAGGTCGTTCTCCAGCATTTGCCGGTTGGCGGCGTTGGAATGCATCGATGGCTCGTAGAAGCGATGCCTGCCGCGCCCGGCGGCCTTGGCGGCGTAGAGTGCGAGGTCGGCGTTGCGGATCATCGAATCCGCGCAGGACCGGTCGGGATCACCGATGGCGATTCCGACGGAGGCGCCGATGGTCACGCGATTGCCTTCGAGCAGATAGGGCTGCGACACGTCCTCGATGAGGTCGGCAGCGATGCGTTCGAGGAGGTCGACGTCGGTCGTCCCGGGAAGCACCGCCTTGAACTCGTCACCGCCGAGACGGCCGACCCGGCCATGCTCGCCGATCACCTGGGTCAGGCGCTGCGCGACCTGCTTGAGCAGGGCGTCGCCCGAGGGATGGCCGTAGGTGTCATTGACGAGCTTGAACCGGTCGAGGTCGATCAGCAGCAGGGCGCAGCCGCGCTGGCTGTGCTTGGCGTTGCGCAAGCCCTCGTCGAGCGTGCGTCGCATCATCGCCCGGTTGGGGAGCCCGGTCAGCGAATCGGAACGCGCCAGGCGGCTGATCTCATGCTCGGTTCGGCGCTGCTCGGTCAGATCGGTGCCGATGCCGCGGAAACCGTAAAACCGGCCGGTGCCGTCGAAGACGGGATTGCCCGACAGCGACCATTGCACGTCCTGTTCGCTGGCGGGGCGCACCACCACGTCCGAGAAGGGGAAGCGCGCGAGGAGGTGAAAGCCCAGCGTCCGCTCTTCGCGCAAGGCGTCGTGCTTGCCGGTATCGACCGACAGCAGGTCGGTGAACTGCCTTCCGAGCAACGCTTCGGGACTGGTCCTGAAATCGTCGGCAAGCTGCTGGCTCACGTAGGACAGCGTGCCGGACGAATTGGTTTCCCAGAACCAGCCGCGGCCGCTGTTCTCGAACTCTTCGACGAAATTGAGCGCCTTCTTCGCCTGCCAGTCCTTTGCCAGGCGACGGCGGCTGCTGGCGATCATCATCTGGGTGATGATGATCGAATAGACTGCAGTGAGGAGGCCGAGCAGGGGAATGGCGGCGCAGATCAGGGGATCGTCGGAGAAGAGGTTCACGCCGACCGAAGCCATCAGGGCGTTCATGATCGCAGCCGGCGGACAGCCGACCGAAAGCATCGCCTTGATGGCAAGCCCGGCGCCGAGTGCAAGCGGAAGGAAGCTTGCGTCCTGAAGACCGCCATACGCCGCCGATCCGAACAGCATCCACAGGACGCCCGTAAGGCTGAACCAGCCGAGGATGAGGCGCGCCGTGGCGACCGGCGACAGTCCGAACCGCGTTCGCATGAACAGCAGCAGGCCGGCGCACCCGTCGAACAGCAGGGCGGTGATGACCAGCGCCAAGGCCATCGCCAGCTGGTCGCCCTGCATGCTGCCTTGCTCGCGGACGAGCAGGATCAGGCCGACGATGAAGTGCGTGGCGGCAAGCAGGATCGGGGCATAGGCCCACATCGCCACCCGCTTGCCCTGCAGAATCCGGTCGCCGTCGGTCTTGGGCGGAAGCACGTCAAAAGTGATCGCTTCGCGCACCGAAGCGCGAACCGTTAGCAATGCGGCCGAATCCGCAAAATTGAACCTGGAAAGACGCATACCTGGTTCCTGCCGCCCCTCCCGAGCAGGACCAGTTATGACGATCCGAGTTAATGCTTTCTCTAAAGCGGAGACTTACCCCGCAATTAACTTCACTCGGGCAGGAAGTCGGGCACCGATAGGTAGCGTTCCCCGGTGTCGTAATTGAACCCGAGCACCCGCGGGTTGGGACCAAGTTCCGGCAGCTTCTGCGCGATGGCGGCAAGCGTCGCGCCCGAGCTAATGCCGACCAGCATTCCTTCCTCGCGAGCCGAGCGGCGGGCCATCTCCTTGGCATCCTCCGGGGCGACCTGGATCACCCCGTCGAGCACGCTCATGTCGAGATTGGTCGGGATGAAGCCGGCGCCGATGCCCTGGATCGGGTGCGGCGCGGGCTGGCCGCCGGAGATCACCGGCGACAAGGTCGGCTCGACCGCGAACACCTTGAGCTTGGGCCAGCGCTTCTTGAGTTCGCGGCCGGCGGCGGTGATGTGCCCGCCGGTGCCGACGCCGGTGATCAGCGCATCGAAGCCGCGGTCATCGTCACCAAAATCGGCCAGGATCTCGGGCACGGTGGTGCGCAGGTGGACGTCGATGTTGGCGGGGTTGTCGAATTGCTGCGGCATCCAGGCGCCGGGGGTTTCGGCGACGATCTCCTCGGCGCGGGCGATCGCGCCCTTCATGCCCTTCTCGCGCGGGGTGAGGTCGAAGGTCGCGCCATAGGCAAGCATCAGGCGGCGCCGCTCGATGCTCATGCTTTCGGGCATGACGAGGATCAGCTTGTAGCCCTTGACCGCCGCGACCATCGCCAGGCCGACGCCAGTGTTGCCGCTGGTCGGCTCGACGATGGTGCCGCCGGGCTTGAGCCGGCCGTCGGCCTCGGCCGCTTCGATCATCGAGACGGCGATGCGGTCCTTGACCGAGCCGGCGGGATTGGACCGCTCGGACTTGATCCACACTTCGGCGCCTTCCGGAAACAGCCGGTTGATGCGGACGTGGGGGGTGTTGCCGATGGTGGCGAGGATGTTGTCGGCCTTCACGCAGGTTTCTCCTGTTCAACTGCTTGGGCGAGCACTTCGGGCGGCGGGTCGAAGGTCTTCGCCCGCCTGAGTTCGGGAAACAGATAGGACCACGCACCCGCGATACCAATGGCTGCGGCGCCGCCGGCGACCACTGCGCCAACCGGGCCGAGCAGCGCGGCGGCGAGTCCCGACTGCAATTCGCCAAGCTCGTTGGAGGCGCTGATCGCAAGGCCGCTGACCGCCGACACCCGGCCGCGCATCATGTCCGGGGTGTGGAGCTGGACCAGGCTCGAGCGGACGTAGACGCTCAGCATGTCGGCCGCGCCGAGCAGGGCGAGGATGAACAGGCTCAGGAGGAAGTTGGAGGACAGGCCGAAGGCGACGGTCAAGGCGCCAAAGGCCGCGACGCTCCACAACATCTTGATCCCGACGTTGTTGTGTAGCGGGCGAAAGGCGAAGATGCCCGCGACCAGCGCTGCGCCGATGGCGGGCGCGCCGCGCATCAGGCCGAGCCCCTCGGTTCCCACGTGCAGGATGTCGCGGGCGAATACGGGCAGCATTGCCGTCGCACCGCCGAGCAGGACCGCGAACAGGTCGAGCGTGATGGCGCCGAGCAGGAAGCGGCGGCGGCGAACGTAGCTCAGGCCCTCGATCATCTGGCGGATCGGATGAGGATGACCGGTCATCGGCGGCGGCATGATCCGGCGCACGGGCGTCAGCAGCAGGATGGCGCAGCCCATCAGGCCAGTTGCCGCCCAATAGGGCAGCGGCGCACCCACCGCGTAGAGGAAGCCGCCAAGCGCAGGCCCGGCGACCGAGGCGGACTGCCAGGCGATCGACGACAGCGCGATCGCCTTGGGCAGCAACTCCGGCGGCACGATGTTGGGGGCGATCGCCGACATCGACGGGCCGACGAACACCCGGGCCACTCCGTGCAGCGCCGCGAGCGTGAACAGCAGCGGGAGGGTGAGGATGTCGGCGTAGGTAACGAGGCCAAGCGTCAGCGCGACCAGCATGTCGACCGCATTGGCGCAGCGGGCGACGGTGCGGCGCTCGAAGCGGTCCGCGGTCCAGCCAGCGACGGGAGTGAGCAGCGCCAGCGGCACGAATTGCACGGCGCCGAGGAGGCCAAGCATGAGCGACGCCTCGCGGATGCTCATGCCATAGTCGGCCCGCGCAGTGTCATAGACCTGATAGCCGATGATCACGACCATCCCCATCGTCGCGAGCACCGCGAAGAAGCGCGCCAGCCAATAGAGGCGGAAGTCCGGGATCTGCAGCGGGGAAGTGGGCATCAGGCTCAAGCGGCTGGGCTCTCGTAAAGTGCTTCGGCGAAGTAGAGGCCTTCGGCCGGGGCGTTGAAGCCGAGCGCGGCGCGGTCACGGGCGTCGAGCGCGGCCTTCATGTCGGCGGGGGTCCATTGGCCAAGGCCGACCATCGACAGGCAGCCGACCATCGAGCGCACCTGATGATGGAGGAAGGAGCGCGCGGCGGCATGGACGTGCACTTCCTCGCCGACGCGCTCGACGTCGAGCCGGTCGAGCGTCTTGAGCGGGCTGTCCGACTGGCAATGGGTCGAGCGAAAGGTGGTGAAGTCGTGAAGGCCGACGAGGTGTGCGGCGGCCTCGGCCATCGCGGCTTCGTCGAGCGGCTTGGCGATGCGCCACGCGCGGCCTTTGTCGAGGGTGAGCGGTGCCCGCCGATTGCTGATGCGGTAAAGGTATCGGCGGCCGAGGCAGGAGAAGCGGGCGTGCCAGTCGTCGGGCACTGGCTCGGCGGACAGGACCGCTACGGGGTGCGGCCGGAGGAGCGCATTGAGGCCCTCTGCCAGGCGATGCGCGTCGACCTGCCTGGCGATGTCGACGTGGACGGCCATCGCGAGCGCGTGGACTCCGGCGTCGGTCCGCCCGGCGGCCTGCGCGGTGACGGTTTCCCCGGTCATTCGGTGAGCGGCCGCTTCGAGGGTGCCTTGCACCGATGGCCCATGGTCCTGGCGCTGCCAGCCCATGAACGGCGCGCCGTCCCATTCGAGGATCAGCTTCCAGCGGGTCACGGCAGGACGGTGCCGGACCCGAGCGGAAAGCCGCGCAGCAGTTCGGCCGTAGTCATCGCCCGCCCACCGGCGCGCTGGACCACGGTAGGTCGGATCGCGCCGGTCCCGCAGGCAATGGTCAATGCATCGTCGAGGATGGTGCCGGGCGGCGCGCCGACCCCTTCGATGAGGTCGGCGGCGAGCAGCTTCACCCGCTCGCCGTTGGCTTCGAACCAGGCGCCGGGCGCGGGGGCGAAGGCACGGACCTGCCGCTCGGTGAAGGCGGCGGCGCGGGTCCAGTCGATGCGGGCCTCTGCCTTGGCAATCTTGGGAGCGTTGGTGACGCCCTCCGGCGTCTGGATTCGGGGCGGGGAGGGGTGCGCCAGTTCCTCGACCATCAGGCGGGCGCCAAGCCGCGCCAGCTCATCGGTCAGGCCACCGACGGTCTTGCGGCCGACCGGGGTGCGCCCAACCCGCAGCATCGGCCCGGTGTCGAGCCCGGCCTCCATCTGCATGATGGTGACCCCCGTCTCCGCGTCCCCCGCAAGGATCGCGCGGTGGATCGGCGCCGCGCCGCGCCAGCGCGGGAGGAGGCTGGCATGGACGTTAAGGCATCCGCGCGCCGGCGCGTCGAGGATCGTCTGGGGCAGGAGAAGGCCATAGGCAGCGACCACCGCGGCTTCGGCGCCCAGCGCGGCAAAGGCTTGCTGCTCTTCCGGCGCACGAAGCCGCTCCGGGCTCCGCACCGGCAATCCGAGCGCTTCGGCCCGTTGCTGGACCGCGGTCGGCTGCAGCTTCTTGCCGCGCTGTGCCGGGCGTGGCGGCTGGCAATAGACGGCGGCGATCTCGTGCCCCGCCTCGACCAGTGCGTCGAGGGTCGGCACCGCGAAGGCCGGTGATCCCATGAAGATGAGCCGCATGACACGGGCCTATGGCGGAAAGCTCCCGCTTTTCCTATCTGCAACCAGGATGGCCTCCCAGGAAATCGAAGCTCTCGCCAATGCGCTCGCCCGCTTGCCCGGGCTTGGCCCCCGTTCGGCCCGGCGCGCGGTGCTTCACCTGATGAAGCGGCGCGAGGGGGCGCTGCAGCCCTTGCTTGCCGCGCTGCAGACCGTGTCGGAGCGGCTGGTCACCTGCTCGACCTGCGGGAATGTCGACACCCGCGATCCCTGCACTATCTGCGCCGACCCGCGCCGCGACGACAAGAGCCTGTGCGTCGTGGAAGAAGTGTCGGACCTCTGGGCGCTCGACCGCTCGCGGCTGTTTCCCGGCCGCTACCATGTGCTTGGCGGCCGCTTGTCGGCGCTCGAAGGAGTGCGCCCCGAGGACTTGGGAATCGAGCAATTGCTTCGACGGGTTTCGGCCGGCGGGATCGACGAGGTGGTGCTGGCGATGAATGCCACGCTGGAGGGGCAGACCACAGCGCATTACCTGGCCGAAAGGCTGGAGAAATTCCCGGTCCGCCTGACCCAGCTCGCCCACGGCCTGCCGGTCGGCGGCGAGCTCGATTACCTCGACGAGGGGACGCTGGCGCAGGCGCTTCGCGCCCGTCGCCCGGTCGCCTGACCGCGACCATGCGCGATCGTGACCTCGTCCGGCTGCACTGGCCCGAATCTTGTCGCTCGGCGTTCGACACCGCCCTGGCGCTGGACGACCGCCTTGCTGACGTTGCGCTTGGTGCGGCACAGCCGGCGCTGGCGGCGATCAAGCTCGCCTGGTGGCGCGATCAGCTGGCCGCGCTCGACACCCAGCCGCCGCCGCCCGAGCCCCTGTTGCTGCGGGTAGTCTCCGACCTGATGGTCGCGGGGGTGAGTGGTGCCGATTGCGCCGCGCTGGCGGAAGGCTGGGCGAGCGTGGTCGAGGAGCAGCCCGACCCCGAACCGCGCGGTGCCGCCCTGTTCGTCCTGCTCGGCCGCCTGCTGGGTCGCGAGGCCGTCGCTGGCGGCGAGGCCTTCTCGCGGGCCGATCTCGCCCGCCGCTCGGGCGACCCTGCCTGGCTGCGCAAGGTGCCGGCACCCCCAGCGCCCCGACCGGTGCGGCCGGTGACGCTGCTCGACGCGCTGGGCCGGCGCGACGCCGCGCGTTTCTGGCCACCCGAGCCCGAGGCCACTCCGGGGCGCAGCTGGACCCTGATCCGCCATCGCCTGACCGGGCGTTGACGAGGGCCCCGTAAACGGGGACAAGATCGCCGCCGGATCGCTGTTTGCCAGGAGGAGGTCGCCTATGACCCGCCTTGTTGCCGGCGTTGTTGCTGCCCTGCTTCTCACGTCGGGCGGCGTTCTTCTTTACACCAGCAAATCGGCCGACGCCGCGTCCGCCACACCTGCGCCGCCGCCGGTTGTTCGCTCCGCCCCGCTGGTCGCCGCCGCGGCCACGCCGACGATTGAGGCGCGAGCGCCATTGCTGGCCAGCCCCAAGAGCCGCGAGGAGAAGCGCTTCGCACGGGCCGACCGCGACGACGACGGCCGGATCACCTCGGCCGAATTGTTCGAGCCGAGGCGCAAGGCTTTCGCCAAGCTCGACACGGACGGCAACGGCACCCTGAGCTTCGAGGAATGGGGGGTGAAGACCGTTACCAAGTTCGCCTCGGCCGATCGCGACCGTTCGGGCTGGCTGACCGCCGCCGAGTTCGCGACGACTGCGCCCAAGGCCCCCAAGCGCAAGGCGGTGTGCAGCTGCTGACCCGTTCCGCCACGGCGCATGAACGGGCGGGCAAGTTGGCATTAAGGTAGCTGGATACTATATCGTTCTGGGCCTTCCGGCCCGGAAGGTAAGTATGCAGTTCAAGAGCTTAACCTATACCAGCCTTGCCGCGCTGGACCTCAGTGACGAGCAGTTGCGCTCGGTCCATGACGACGCCCAGTCACTGAACGGCATCGATGGGATCAGTGGGCTTCTGCTCTTCAACGGCACGCATTTCCTGCAATGGATCGAAGGCCCGCCCGAGGCGGTGGACGATCTGGTCGAGCGGCTTCGCCGCGACCCGCGGCACAGCGCGTTCGAGATCCGCGACGAGCGGATGTCCGACGAGCGCATCTTCGGCGGCTGGTCGATGAAATTGGTCCGGGTCCGCTCCAGCTACCATCTCGCCCACGAAGACGTGGTGCCGCAGCTTCCCGCTGCACTCCCCGACCACGTCCGCGAGCGCATCCTCGGAATGGTCGAGAAGATCAGCGAAGACGTCGAGCTTTAGGCGTCCACCGCGTCGACTGCGGCGGGCTGGCCGACGGCCGGCGCGGGTTCACCAAGCCATTCGCCTAACGCCGCCCGCGCGCGGTCGGTGTAGGCTTTCTTCCGGTCGGCCTTCCGGAAGCGTTCCGGAAGCGGCGGCATCAGCCCGAAATTGACGTTCATCGGCTGAAACGTCTCGGCATTGGCGTCACCCGTGATGTGGCCAAGCAGCGCACCGAGCGCGGAAAGGTTGGGCGGCGGGGCCAGTTCCTCGCCCCGCGCTTCGGCAATCGCGAAGCGGGCGGCGATCAGGCCGATGGCGGCGCTTTCGACATAGCCTTCGCAGCCGGTGATCTGCCCCGCAAAACGGATGTTGGGCCGTGATTTCAGGCGCAGCTGGCGGTCGAGCAGGTCGGGGCTGCGGATGAAGCTGTTGCGGTGGATCCCGCCGAGCCGGGCGAACTCGGCCTTTTCCAGCCCCGGGATGGTGCGGAAGATGTCGGCCTGCGCGCCATGCTTCAGCTTGGTCTGGAAGCCGACCATGTTCCACAAGGTGCCACCGGCATTGTCCTGCCGAAGCTGGACGCAGGCATAGGGCCAGCGCCCGGTCTTCGGATCGTCGAGCCCAACACCCTTGAGCGGGCCGAAGCGCAGCGTTTCGGGTCCGCGTTCGGCCATGACCTCGATCGGCATGCAGCCTTCGAAGTAGGGCGTGTCCTTTTCCCATTCCTTGAATTCGGTCTTCTCGCCCGAGTTCAGCGCGTCGACGAAGGCATGATATTGATCACGGGTCAGCGGGCAGTTGATGTAATCGTCGCCGCCCTTGCCCCAGCGCGCGGCCTTCCACGCCACCGACATGTCGATGCTGTCGCCGTGCACGATCGGCGCGATGGCGTCGAAGAAGGCGAGGGCGTCCTTGCCGGTTTCGGCGGCGATCGCCTCGGCCAGCGCCGAGCCGGTCAGCGGGCCGGTGGCGATGATGCAGGGGTGATCGGGCAGGGCGTCGATCCGTTCTCGGACGATCGTGATGTTGGGGTGCGCCTCGATCGCCTGCGTGATCCGCGCGGCGAATTCGTCGCGGTCGACGGCAAGCGCCGAACCGGCCGGGACCTTGGTCGCATCGGCCGCGCCCAGCACCAGGCTGCCGAGCCGGCGCATTTCCTGGTGGAGCAGCCCGACGGCATTGTTCTCCGCATCGTCGGATCGGAAGCTGTTGGAGCAGACCATTTCGGCCAGGCGGTCGGTCTCGTGCGCCGGGGTCATGTCGCCCCCGCCGCGCATCTCGCTGAGGCGGACCTTGAGCCCCGCTTCGGCCAGCTGCCAGGCCGCTTCCGAGCCGGCCAGCCCGCCGCCGATGATGTGGATGTCCTGCGTCATGCCGTGCCCTTAGCCGCGATGGCGCAGCTTGCGAAGGCGCGCCGGGTCAGCGCGCGCCGAAGCCGGTTGCCATGGTCTTGAGCGTCTTGAACAGGATCAAGAGGTCCAGGAACGGCGAGAAATACTTGATGTAATAGAAGTCGTACTGGAGCTTGCGGTGGATGTCCTCGACCTCGGCCACGTGGCCCTGGTTGGTCTGCGCCCAGCCGGAGATGCCCGGCTTCACCACGTGGCGGTAGCGGTAGAAGGGGATTTCCCCGACGTACCAGTGGCTCAAGACCTCGGCCTCCGGGCGCGGGCCGATCCAGCTCATCTCCGCCATCAGGATGTTGAAAACCTGGGGCAATTCGTCGATCCGGCTCTTGCGCAGGAAATTGCCGACCCGGGTAATGCGCGGATCGAGATCGCCGGTCATCGCCGCCTGCCGCGCGTCTACCGGGCCGCCCTTGCTTTCGACGCGCATGGTTCGGAACTTGAGGACGTGGAACGGCGCGCCGCGATGGCCGATCCGGCGCTGGCGGAAGAAGACGGGGCCGCCGTCGTCGACCGCGATGGCGACCGCGGCGACCAGCATGATCGGAAGCAGCACGGGCAGTGCGACGAGCACCGCCGCGAAATCGATCACGGTCTTGAGGTGGAAATAGCCGCGCGCGGGGACCAGGGATCCAAAGCTGTTTTCCGACAGATGGTCGATCTCGACCCGGCCGGTGAGCGATTCTGACAGCGGCTTCACTTGGTAGACGATCATTCCGGCCAGCGCCGCGTCGGCAAGGAACGCCTCCCACTTGGGCGACAGGTCGGCCGAGAAGTCGGCGACGATCGCGTTGCAGCGCGAGGCGAGGTCGATCCGCGGCTCGTCGAGCTTGATCCAGTTGACGCCGTCCAGCGCCACCAGGCTCTTCCATTCGCCGAGCGGGACTACCCCGATCTGCAGCACGGTCCGGCGCTGGACGGTGAAATAGACCAGGTAGAACCAGGCGACGTGAAGGAGGAAGCCCGCAACAAAGGCGACGCGGTCATAGGGCAGGCGGGTGAAGAAGAAGAAGGCCAGCACCGCCGCATGGGCCGCTGCGCAGGTCGGCAGGATCACCAGGCTCGACCGGATGCCGGGATAAGGCTCGACGCTGAGCCGAAGCCAAAGGGCCAGGCAGACGGCCACGAGATTGGCCCAGAAGGCATTGAAGCTCGAGATCCACAGGGCTTCAGGCGTGACCACCAGGCGGAAGGCAAGCGGCAGGAAAGCCGCCAGCAGCATGGCGCCAAGCAGCTGCACCCGCCGGCGGCCAAGCCAGCTGTCGCGCCGCACGTGGGTCACGGGAGTAAAAGCCAACATCAACTCGAGCTCAACGCGCGACCGGACATTACAGGGTCCACGCGCCCTGTGTCGATTCCCTGGTCCACGGCCACAGGCGCTTGAGGTCGGCGATCTGCCCGCCGTCCTTGAGCAGAGCGGTCACGCGCTCCTCGCTCCAGCCGCGGAACTCGGCATGGGCGACCGCGCCGAGCACCAGGTCGACCTTGTCGTCCAGCGCGTCGGGATCGGCCAGCTGAAGACCATATTCGTGCGCGGCCTCGGCGGGGTCGGCGAGCGGATCGGCGACCAGCACGTCGTGGCCGAGCCAGCGCAGGCGGTTGACCACGTCGATTACCCGGCTGTTGCGCAGGTCCGGCACATTCTCTTTGAACGTCAGGCCGAGCACCAGCACCCGCCCGGCACGGTTGCCGAGCCGCTCGTGAAGGCGGTCGGCGACCCACGCGCCCATGCCGTCGTTGGTCTCGCGGCCGGCAAGGATGATGCGCGGCTCATGGCCGAGCTCGCGGGCGCGGTGAGCGAGGTAATAGGGGTCGACGCCGATGCAGTGACCGCCGACCAGGCCGGGCTCGAAGGGCAGGAAGTTCCACTTGGTGCGGGCCGCCTCCAGCACGTCCCAGGTGCTGAGCCCGAGCTTGGAGAAGATCTGCGTGATCTCGTTGATGAAGGCGATGTTGATGTCGCGCTGGGCGTTCTCGATCACCTTGGCCGCTTCGGCCGCCTTGATCGACGCTGCCGGGAAGATCCGCCCGCCATTCATCTTGCCGTACATGTCGCCGAGGATTGCGGTTGTCTGCGGATCTTCGCCGGCGACCACCTTGGTGATTCGGTCGACGGTATGCTCGCGGTCGCCTGGGTTGATGCGCTCCGGGCTGTAGCCGAGGCGGAAATGGGTTCCGCGCTTGAGACCGGAGACGCGCTCCAGTTCGGGGCCGCAAATGTCTTCGGTGACGCCCGGATAGACGGTGCTTTCGTAGACGATGATGGCGGGGCGGGCAGGGTCGATCATCGCCGCGACGCTGCGGGTCGCCGACAGCAGCGGACGAAGGTCGGGCTGGTTGGATTCGTCGACGGGGGTCGGGACGGTGACGATGTAGACGTCGGCGCCACGCGCTTCGGCAGGATCGTCGGTCAGGACCAGCGTGGAGGATTCGAGCCGCTCGGGCTCGACCTCGCGGGTGCGGTCCTCGTTGCGGCGAAGCTCGTCGATCCGGCCACGATCGATGTCAAAACCGGTGACGCGCAGGTGGCTGGCCAAGGCCACGGCGAGCGGCAGCCCGACATAGCCAAGTCCGACCACGACGACATGCTGATCCTGCACTTCAACCCTTTCGACAATATACTCTTGGCGGCTCCATAGGCGGAGCGGTGGCAACGGCAAGCGTCAGGATCATTGCAGGACAGACAAAAAAGCCTTGCAACTTCGTTCCGGGGTCGCGAGTTTGTCCCTGTGCATTCGTCTACTTAACAGGGGGCGGATCCGATGCGTTCATCACAGGTGGGGAGTGCCGCCATGACCAAGTTCTCTTTGATTGCAGGAATTGCCGGCGCCACGCTGTTCGCGAGCGGTGCCGCGGCGCAATATGTTCCGGGTTCGGAAATCGTCGGCCAGACCGTCCAGGTCGAAACCAACGGCGTCGTCAACAACGTGACGTTCGAGCCGGGCGGAACCGCCCGTATCTCGACTCCGAGCGGCAATGTCGTTCCCGCCAGCTGGACCGCCAATGCCGGCCAGCTGTGCCTGAGCACCGGCGGTGCACAGGAATGCTTCCCCTACAACCAGCCGTTCCAGGCCGGTCAGCCGATCACCGCGACGTCGAGCTGCGGCGCGACCAGCCGCTGGCTCGCCAATGCGACCAACCAGCCGCCGGCTCCGCAGCAGCAGCAGGCTGGTGAGCGCGGCTAAGCCACGCTGACCAAACCAGATCGAGAAGGGGCCCGGCAGCGATGCCGGGCCCCTTTTTCGTGGGCTTAGCGGAAGGGCGGCTCGTCGAAGCTGCGCAGCTTGCGACTGTGAAGCGCGTCGCCTTCCTCGCGAAGGAGGTTGAGGGTCTCGATCCCGATCCGCAGATGCTGGCTGATCGCGCGCTCGTAAAAGGCATTGGCCTGTCCGGGCAGCTTCAGTTCACCGTGGAGCGGCTTGTCCGACACGCACAGCAGGGTCCCGTAGGGCACCCGGAAGCGATAGCCCTGGGCGGCGACGGTGGCGCTTTCCATGTCGATCCCGACCGCCCGGCTCTGGTTGAAGCGAAGCGCGCTGTCGGTGTAGCGAAGCTCCCAGTTGCGGTCGTCGGTGGTCACCACGGTGCCGGTCCGGAGCCGCTTCTTGAGGCTGTCCTCATCCTCACCGGTGACCTTGGCCGCAGCGTTGAACAGGGCGGTCTGGACCTCGGCGATGGCGGGGATCGGAATCTCGACGGGGAGGATCCCGTCGAGCACATGGTCGTCACGTAGATAGGCGTGGGCGAGCACATAATCGCCGATCGTCTGGCTCGGGCGCAGGCCGCCGCAATGGCCGATCATCAGCCACACTTCGGGCCGCAGCACGGCAATATGGTCGCAGATCGTCTTGGCGTTGGACGGACCGACGCCGATGTTGACGAGGCTGATGCCGTCGTCGCCGTTCGGCCCGATCAGGTGATAGGCCGGCATCTGGTAACGCCGCCACGAGCCCGAGGCGATCTCGGCCTCGGCATTCTCCAGCATCCCGCGGTCATAGCGTCCGCCGGGCACGCTCAGCGCCTGGTACTGACTTCCTTCCTGGCGCAGTGCGTCGGCCGAAAAGCGAACGAATTCATCGACATAGCGGACGTAGTTGGTGAAGAGGACGAAGCGCTGGAAATGCTCGGTCGGAGTACCGGTGTAATGGCGCAGCCGTGCCAGGCTGAAGTCGGTCCGCGGACCGTCGAACAGGGCGAGCGGACGCGCGGTGTGCCGGCTCATGTCCCAGTCACCGTCGGCGATCTCGTCGCCGATGTGGACCAGCTCGGTGGTCGGGAACCAGCGTCCGAGCTCGGCCGACTGGATTCCGCCGAGCTTGAGGTCGTCGCCCGCGTCGAGGACGTAAGGGTAGGGGATTTCGCTGGCCGACCGGCCGACGCTGATCTTCACGTCATAATCGGCGGCGAGATGCTGCAGCTGGGTCCGCAGATAGTCGCGGAACAGCTTCGGGCGGGCGATGCTGGCAGTGTAGATGCCGGGCTGGTTCAGCCGCGCGAAGGCCCTGGCCGGAAGCGGCGGCGGGCTGTCCGGATCGTAATCGAGGCGCAGTTCGGGATAAGCGAAGCATCCGTCGGCCCGGGCCTGCGGCTCGGGCTTGATCCCGTCGCGGACATAGTCGGCGAGCGCGCGGCGAAGGTTGAGTACGGAGCGGTCGAAGATGGTCTCGAGCTCGTCGAGGATCGTCTCGATGTCAGGCATGGTGCCGTGTAGCGGATTGGCGTGGCGGAGCAAGCACCGCAGGCGGCTGGAGCGGGTAGCGGGAATCGAACCCGCGCGTAAAGCTTGGGAAGCTTTCAGGCTACCATTACATCATACCCGCTCG
Source organism: Sphingomonas kaistensis (assembly GCF_011927725.1). Lineage (NCBI taxonomy): Bacteria > Pseudomonadati > Pseudomonadota > Alphaproteobacteria > Sphingomonadales > Sphingomonadaceae > Sphingomonas > Sphingomonas kaistensis. The sequence goes on from NZ_JAATJC010000001.1 coordinate 1,821,762, forward strand.
GCGCCGAGCGGCCGAATGCCACAGGGGTGGGGCGGAGACAAGGGCCTCGCGACCCAGACCTCGGGCAAAGAAAAAGGGCGCCGCTCCTGCGAGCGGCGCCCCAATCCATTGCGAATGAGCCCTGGCTTAGAGGCCGAGGTTCAGGGTCGCCATGATCGCCCGCGGCGCCACCGAAGTGAAGCGCGGCTGGCTGCTGTTGAAGCCGAACGCGTTGATGCTGGTCGACAGGTTGCCGAAATAGCGCGCGTTGAACAGGTTGCTGACGTTCAGCTGCACGTAGCTGCGGTTGTTCTGGATGAACGGCAGCCCGATGCGGGCGTCGAGGTCGAAGTAGGTGTAGCCCTTGCTGATGACGTCATTGACGTCGGTCGCGAAGCGGTCGCCCACATACTTGCCCTGGATACCGACCACGACCGGCGAGAAGTTGATCTCGGCGCGGCCACCGACCTGCCACTTCGGAGTCTCGACCACGCGCTTGCCGCCAGTGCGGGCGCACACGTTGTAGGTCGTCACGCCCGAGGTCGGCAGAACGGTCGGAAGCGGGTTGCAGAAGTAGGTCAGCCCGTTGACGATGCTGGTGTTGGTGCTGGCGCTGATCGCCGCCGTGGTCGGCGTCGCCGGAATGGCGACCGGCACGTAGTTGAACGCACCGATGACGATGTCGTCCTGCAGCTTGGCATTGATGTAGCTGACGTTGCCGATCAGGTTGAGGAAGCGGGCGACGCGGGTACCGACGTTGGCGTCCACGCCCCAGCTCTTCACCTTGCCGACGTTACGGTCGATCGAGATGTTGGTGATCGGGTCGAAGCTCGACACGATGCGGTTGCTGTAGTCGATCTTCCAGGCGGTGGCTTCGGCCTGCAGGCGACGGGTCACGTAGCGTGCACCGAGGTCGTAGCTGTTGGTGCTCTCCGGAGTCACGCCGATGAACGGCTGACGATAGAGGTTGTCGGTACGCGGAGCCGAAAAGCCCTTCGAGTAGCTCGAGAAGATGCTGATCGCGTCGGTGACCGCGAAGGTCGCGCCGACGTTCGGAAGCAGCTTGTGATACTTGTAGGTCGCCTTGAACGGAGCATATTCCGGCGTGCCGAGCAGGCCGGCGACCGGCGGAACGAAGCTGTTCGGGACCAGGTATCGGCCGCTGTTAGGACCGGTCAGGCTGATCGCCGAAGGCTGGACGCAGTCCGGGAAGCCGCCACCGGCCGCCGGAGTGAAGCAGCGCTGGTCGAGCTGACGCTCGAACCACGGCGAACGCAGGCCGACTTCAACCCGCAGACGGTTATCGACGAAGCGGCCGATATACTGACCCGACAGCTGGTTCAGCAGAGCGATCGAGACGCGATCGCGGTTCTGCAGAACGGTACCGGCGGCGGTGATCACCGGCGGCCCGTTGCGGCCGAAGAAGGGATTCAGGACCGAGAAGTCGTTGCCGGTGAAGCTGTACTCACCGGTCTGACGGTGATGCGCGCGATCATAGGTGTAGGCGACGCGGAAAGTGTGCTCACGGCTGGGACGGAACACCAGCGAGCTCACCAGGGTGGCGCGGTTGGTGTTGGTGATCGACGGACGGCCGAGCAGGACGGTGTCGAGGCGGTCACCGTCGCCGTTGAGGTCGACACCGGTCGAACCCGGAACGCCCTGGCTGAGCAGGTAGCTGTTCTCGGCAATCAGCGCGGTCTGGCTGCCGCCGTTGGCAAGCGTGTACTGATAGGTCGGGTCGACCGTCAGGACCAGCATGTCGTTGAGGGTGAAACGCGACTGCAGGCCGACGTTGCCGGTGTTCGACGGGTTGATCTGACCGGTCAGCTTGTTGGCGATGCCCTGGCTGGCGAGCGGGCCGCCCGGCGTGAAGCAGGTCGACGGGTCGCTCTGCGCGGTGCCGGCAACCGGGGTCGGACGCGACAGCACGGCGCCGGTCGACGACAGGCAGTCCTTGAAGAAGGCGAGGTCGTCGATGCGATCCCACTGCGTCTTGTTGAAGTCGCCAACCACCACCGGCGTGCCGGTGTAGGTGGTCGGGATCACCGTCTGACCATTGAGGTTGAAGATGGTTCGCAGGTCGGCGAGCGTCGGGTTGTTGTAGTTGTTGTTGCGGTTCTCGTTGTAGTGACCGACCAGCGAGATGAAGTCGCCGTTCGACAGCGGCTGATAGATGCGCGTGTTGAACTGGGTCTTCTGGATCTCGCCTTCACCGCGCCAGTGATCGTAGTTGGTGCGGCTGCCCGACACCCAGGCGCGCAGGCCGCCGCTGGTGATGTCGCCGGTGTTGATCTGCACGAAAGCGCGGCGGAAGTTGAAGGTGCCGCCCGAGACTGCAGCGCGGACCTGCATGTCGCGGGTCGGAAGGGCGGTACGCAGGTTGATGGTGCCGCCGGCCGCCGAGGCGGTGGGGCTGTCGACGTCGGTCGCGCCGAGGTTGACGTTGATCTGCTCGATCAGTTCGGGATCGACCTGCTGGTTCGAGTAGACGGCATAGTTGCCGCTGTCGTTCAGCTGCACGCCGTTCAGCGTCAGGCTGATGCGGTTGCCGTCGAAGCCGCGGATACGGATGTTGCCGCCCGAGCTGCCGTAGGGATCGCTCTGGGTGAAGTTGACGCCCGGGATGATGTTGATCGAGTTCAGGACCGACTGGCCCGGATTGCCCTTGGCGATCAGTTCCTGCGTGATCAGGCCCTTGGCCTTGGTCGAGTCCTGGACCACCACGCCGGCGGTGCCGGGCTGGCTGCGGGTGCCGGTGACGACAATGGTGTCGCGCTCGGTTTCTTGAGTACCCGTGGACTGGGCAAAGGCGGCGGTCGGCACAAAGGCGACCGCAGTCGACAGCAGGAGAAGCTTCTTCACGTGGGATACCCCGTAATGGTGTGAATGACTGACGCGTGTTCGTTCAGTTCACCGGGGCCGCTAGGGCTGGATTAAGACAAAAAGGTGACCTCCCGGAGGATGCCACCAACTTGCCTGATCCGTGTTGTTGCAATGCAACATCTGCCCGTCGCCACCCCCGCGACTCGGCCGAGGCATGAGCAGGTTAACGCCAAATTTTCAAGCCGTGCGGCTGTCCATTGAGCGTCCGAGCTTCACGAACATCAGGATGAGTGGCGGAACGAACACAATCGACAACACCACCTTGGATAGCATCTGCCCGGCAAGCAGGGCGCCGATCGGGAACACGCCGTAGAAGGCGACGGTGATGAAGATCAGGGTGTCAACGATCTGGCTCAGGGCCGAAGCGACCGCCGAGCGGAAATACAGCAGGCGCCCGCCCTCGCGGCCCTTGAGCGCGGAGAAGATCGTCACGTTGAGGACCTGGCTGGTGCCATAGGCGATCAGGCCGGCGAGCCAGATTCGCAGGTTCGATCCCATGATCGTCTCGAAGGAGGAGAGGCGCGCCGCTTCCATCTTGTCCGAGGCGGGAAGCGCAAGCACCAGCACGGTCAGCGCGGCGGACATCAGCAGCGGCACGAAGCCCCACAGCACCAGCTTGTTGGCGACGGTGCGGCCATGCAGCTCGGCAATCGCGCTCGACGTGACGACCAGCAGCAGGAAGGCGAAGATGCCGGCCTCTACCGCGAGCGGCCCGAGCGCGACCTGCTTGTTGCCAAGCACGCCGGCGATGCAGACCATGCCGCCGTAGAAGATTCCAAAGGCGAACAGGGAAGGGCTGATCAGGGTACGCAGCGGCGTGTTCTCGGTGCTCATGGGGCGGGAGGGGTAGCGAACGGCGCGGGAAGTGCAACCGCCACGCACTTGTACCCTCACGGGCGCCTGGCCACCTCCGCCGCTCGTCAGCACAAGGAACGTCGACCATGAAGACCAGCGGCAACACCATTCTTCTCACAGGCGGTGGTTCCGGGATCGGGCGCGCGCTGGCCCAGCGCTGGCATGATGCCGGGAACAAGGTGGTGGTCGCCGGGCGCCGTACCGACACGCTTCAGGAGACGGCTGCCGGGCGTGACGGAATCGCGGTCGAGCGGCTCGACGTCGACGACGTGGACGGCCTTGCAGCAAACGTCGCCGCGATCCTCGCCCGCCATCCCGACATCAACGTGCTGGTCAATAATGCCGGCATCATGCGGTTCGAGCGGCTCGATTCGAAGCGCGACCTGGCCGACGCCGAATCGACCATCGCAACCAACCTGCTCGGCCCGATCCGGCTGACCAACGCGCTGATCGATCATCTCACCGGCAAGCCGGATGCCGCGATCGTCAACGTGACGTCGGGCCTTGCCTTCGTGCCCCTGATGTCGACCCCGACCTACGGCGCGACCAAGGCGGCGATCCACAGCTACACGGTCGCGCTGCGCGAATCGCTGCGCGGGCGGGTCGAGGTGATCGAACTCGCGCCGCCCGGCGTGCAGACCGACCTGACTCCGGGCCAGTCGACCCGCCCCGGTTATCAGCCGCTGAACGATTTTGCCGACGAGGTGATGGCACTCTTCGCGACCGATCCGACCCCGGCGGAGATTTTGGTCAGAAACGTCCAGCCGCTTCGCCATGCCGAACGCGACGGTACGCACGATCAGGTGCTCGCCGGATTGACCGAACATTCCCGCACGGCGCTGGCGCAACTGCCATGAGCGCCGGGGCGCGGGCGTCGGCGGGAAGGTTGACCCCGCCCGCCCGCGCCCCTAACCGCCCGCCTCCGTGGACCCTTCCCAGAATCCGGCATCATCGCGCCATGCGACCGACATCCTTGCGATGGGGGACGCCCTGGTCGACGTCATCGCGACCTGCGACGACGACTTCCTCACCCGCTTCGACCTGCCGCGGGGCGCCATGCAGCTGCTCGACGAGCCGCAGGCGCTGGCGTTGTATGACGCGATGGGCTCGGCGCGCGAGATGAGCGGAGGCTCGGCGGCCAATTCGATGGCCGGCGCGGCAGCGATGGGGGCGGACGTCGCGTTCGTCGGCCAAGTCGCGGACGACCAGCTCGGCACCATCTTCACCCACGACATGCGGGCGCTGGGCGTCAAGTTCGACACGCCGCCGCTAACCGAGGGGCCGTCGACCGGACGCTGCCTGATCCTGGTCACGCCCGATGGCGAGCGGACCATGAACACCTGCCCGGGCGCGGCGCATTGCCTGTCGCGCGATGCCGTCGACGAAGCCGCCGTGCGCGCGGCCTCGATCCTCTATCTCGAGGGCTATCTGTTCGGGCCCGAGCTGTCGCGCCAGGCGATGTTCCGGGCGATCGACATCGCGCACGCCGCCGAGCGGACGGTGGCCTTCACCCTCTCGGAAAGCGTCTGCCTGCCGGGCCGCAGGGAGCCGCTCCAGAAGCTTATCGCGGCGGGCGGGATCGACCTCATCTTCGCCAACGAAAGCGAGGCGCTGCAACTGGCCGGCGCCGCCGACCTCGACGAGGCGATCGGGCGGCTGTCGACGCAGGTCCGAACTTTGGTGTTCACGCGTGGGCCGGCCGGCGCACTCGCCTTCGAGAACGGCCTCACTACCGAAGTCCCGGCGATTTCGGTGCCGCAGGTGATCGACACCACCGGCGCCGGCGACCTGTTCGCAGCCGGTTTCCTTGCCGCGCGGTGCAAGGGCCATCCGATCGATCGCCAGCTGATGACCGGCGGGATCGCCGCGGCCGAGATCATCAGTCACTTCGGGGCGCGGCCGGTCGCCGATCTCGCCGACCTGGTGAAGCTGTGACCATCCGCCGAATCGCCGTTTATTGCGGATCCGCGCCGGGCAATGATCCGGTGTTCGCCGACGCCGCGGTCGCGCTGATCCGCGAAATGGCCGACCGCAAGATCGACCTCGTCTACGGCGGTGGCCGGCTCGGCCTGATGGGCCTGATCGCCGACACCATGCTGGAGGCTGGCGGCGAGGTGCATGGCGTCATTCCCGCCGCGCTGGTCGACAAGGAAGTGGCGCATCTGGGCCTCACCGAATTGCATCAGGTTGCCGGCATGCACGAGCGCAAGGCGCGCATGACCCAGCTGTGCGACGCCTTCGTCTGCCTGCCGGGCGGAATCGGCACGCTGGACGAATTGTTCGAGGCGTGGACCTGGAATGCGCTCGGCTATCACGCCAAGCCTTTTTGCCTGCTCAACGTCCAGGGGTTCTGGACCGGCCTCGCCGACTTCATGGATCATGTCTCCGCGTCGGGCTTCCTCAGCCAGGGGCGCCGCGCGCAGCTGCTGATGGCCGACAGTCCCGCGCAAGCCATCGACAGGCTGGACGAAGCCGCCGCAAACGCTACGCAAGGCATGGTCTGGTAAATCGCCGGGGGGCGGGAAAGCTTACATATGCATCAGTTTTTCGGGCTGCTCGGCATCGCCGCCATTCTCCTGTTTGCTTTCCTGCTGTCGAGCGACAAGCGGGCGATCCGGCCCCGCGTGGTGATCGCCTCGTTCGCGCTGCAGGCGGTGATCGCCTATCTGGTGCTCAACAACAGCGTCGGCCGGGCGGTCATCCAGGGCATGGCGGCGGGCGTGTCCAACCTGCTCGGCTATGCGGGGGAGGGGACGGCATTCCTGTTCGGCCCGAAGGACAAGAATCCGGCGCTTTACAACACCTTCGCGCTTGGAGCGCTGCCGGTGATCATCTTCTTCGCCGCGCTGGTGTCGATCCTCTACTACCTCGGAATCATGCAGCGGGTGGTGCGCTGGGTCGGCGGGGCGATCGGCTGGGCGACCGGAATCGGGCGCGTCGAGGCTCTGGGCTCGGCCGCCAACATCTTCGTCGGCCAGTCGGAAAGCCCGCTGGTCGTGCGGCCCTATCTCGCCGCGCTGCCGCCGGCCAAGCTGTTCACCCTGATGGTGGTCGGCATGGCGGGTGTCGCGGGCACCATCCTTGCGGCCTACGCCAGCCTGCTTGGCGACCGCTACCTGCCGTTCCTCCTCGCTGCCGCCTTCATGAGCGCGCCGGGCGGGATTCTCATGGCCAAGCTCCTGATGCCCGATCCGGTCGAGCCGGTCGCCTCGCCGACCACCGGCGAAGCGCTGGCCGAAGCCGGACCGCCGGCCGAGACGGTGCAGATCGCCGAAACCTTTGAAGAGGGCGAGAAGCCCGCCAACATCATCATGGCCGCCGCCCAGGGCGCGCAGACCGGCGTCAAGCTGGCGGTCGCGGTCGGCGCCATGGTGCTGGCCTTCGTCGCCTTGGTCGCGCTCGCCAACGGCATCCTCGGCGGGGTTGGCGGCTGGTTCGGCTTGCAGGGCCTGAGCTTCCAGCAGCTGGTCGGCTACGTCTTCCAGCCAATCATGTACTTGATCGGTGTGCCGTGGAACGAGGCGGGGATCGCCGGCGGCCTGTTCGGGACCAAGATCGTCCTCAACGAATTCGTCGCCTTCATCGACCTCGGCAATGCGCAGGGCGCCGCCGCGGGCCTCAGCGATCGCAGCCGCGCCATTGTCACCTTCGCGTTGTGCGGCTTTGCCAATTTCTCGTCCATCGCGATCCAGATGGCGGTGACCGGCGGGCTTGCACCCAACCAGCGGCCGGTGATCGCGCGGCTTGGCCTCAAGGCGCTGCTGGCAGGCAGCCTCGCCAACCTGATGAGCGCGGCGCTGGCGGGGATCATGCTGCCCTGAAGTCTTGGCGGAACAGTCGCTTCGGCGTAGAGGCGGGGTCATGACGACCGATACGCTCACCGCCGACAACATTGCCTCCGTCAGCCTCAAGGAGGCCGACGTCGACCGCGACGCCTTCGCCCAGCACCTGGGCCGAAGCTTCGAGGAATATGGCTTCGCCGTTCTCGCCGACCACGGCATTCCCGACGAACTGATCGCCCGGGCCGAGCAGAAGGCGAAGGAGTTCTTCGCGCTGCCCGAGGAAACCAAGCGCAGCTATGCGCTGGGGAGCGGCGGCGCGCGCGGCTACACCCCGTTCGGGATCGAGACGGCCAAGGGCGCCAAGGCTCACGACCTGAAGGAATTCTGGCACGTCGGACGCGAGCTGTCGGAAGGGCACAACTTCCGCGACGTGATGGCCGACAATGTCTGGCCGTCCGAAGTGCCGGGCTTCAAGGAAACCTTCCTCGAGCTGTACGACACCTTCGACCGCACCGGGGTGACTGTGCTGAAGGCGATCGCCCGCTACCTCGAGATCGACGAGGATTATTTCACCGACACCGTCCGCGACGGCAATTCGGTGCTGCGTCTGCTGCACTACCCGCCGCAGAAGGAAGCGACCGGCGAGCATATCCGCGCCGGCGCGCACGAGGACATCAATACCATCACCCTGCTGCTGGGTGCCGAGGAAGCAGGCCTCGAGCTCAAGACCCGCGACGGGCGGTGGATCCCGGTCAGCCCGAAGCCGGGCGAGCTCGTGATCAACATCGGCGACATGCTGCAGCGGCTGACCAACGGTAAGCTCCGCTCGACCCCGCACCGGGTGGTCAATCCGGCGCCCGACAGGGCCAGCAACGCGCGCTATTCGATGCCCTTCTTCCTGCATTTCCGCCCCGACTTCACCATCGAGGCGCTGCCTGGCACCGTGCCGGCGGGCGAAGAGCCCAAGTGGCCGCCGATCAGCAGCCATGACTACCTCATGGAGCGGCTGCGCGAGATCAAGCTCGCCTGAGCAGGTGACGCTTCCTGCGCTGCCATCATTGGCGGGTGCATGGACTCGCGCCGATCCCCGCCTAGAATGCGCAGCCATCCATGGGTGGCGTCAGCGTAGTCGAGGGGCTTGAAAGTCGGGGCATCGCGCTTGACGCGGATGGCCGATCCTTGCTCGTCGAAGGTCGCAGGATCGAGCTCGACAGTCGCTCCTTCGCCATCCTGCAGGCGCTTGCCGAGCGGTTCGGCCAGCGCGTCGGCAAGGATGCGCTGCTCGCCGCTGCGTGGCCCAATCAGGTCGTCCACGAGAATTCGCTGGCCAAGGCGATCAGTCGGCTGAGGCGGGCGCTCGATGGGTCGGGGGTGGAAATCGTCGCCTCCTACGGGGTCGGCTATCTTCTTCGCGGCGTGCCGGAAGCGGAAGGCGATGTGGCACCTGATGCCACGCCGTTGCCCGCCGAATCCGACTGGCCAGCAGGGCGCAAGTGGCTCCTGGCCAGCCTGCTTGTCGTGCTGCTCGCCCTCGCCGGGGTCGTCGCTATCGGCATCGCCAATCGGCAGGTCGCCTTCCGCGAGACCGCCCCGATCACGCATGACGCGCCTGACGCGCAGGCGACCATCCTGTGGGTCGACGATCATCCGGCCAATAACGAGCGCGAGATCGAATATCTGAAGCAGCAGAAGGTCGCGGTGCATCAGGCCACCACTACCGAAGATGCGTTGAACCTGCTGAGGATCAACGATTACCGATTGGTGGTCAGCGACCTCGGGCGCGGTGACGACCGGCTGGCCGGGCTCAAGATGACACGGGCGATGAGCGAGCAGGGAATGGCGGCGCCGGTGATGATCTACACGGTCCGGCCAAGCGAGCCCGAGCGGCAGCGGGCGCAAAAGGAGCTGGTCGCGCGGTCGGGTGCCGCCGATCTCGCGCTGACGCCGGCGGAGGTCCGGGCAAAGGTCATGGCCCGCGTGCTTGGTCGCACCGCCGACCGCTGAGGGCGGTAAGGCTCGAATTTCATCACTTTTCAGAATTGCGGGAAAGATTGCCGCGGTCGGGAGGGTCAAATCGGCGGTCATCGACGATGGCGCAGCAGTGGACCGTGTGATGATTTCGGAAAAGAGTGGGGTCGCGCCCGAGGGCGACTTCGAGCAACGGCCGACCCGCATAGCGCTGGGGCTGGAAGCGTCTTTGGTCATCGCCGGCGAGCACCTCACGGCGACCGTGCTCGACATCTCGCATCGCGGGGTCCGGCTCCGCGTTTCCGAGGCCCTGATCGTTGGCGAAACCGTGGAGCTGGAGCTTGGACGATCGGGTTTCGTGATGGTCCGCATTTCGTGGACCAACGGGAATGAGGTCGGGGGCGTGTTTCTCGACCTCGAGTAGGACGAGGCGGGCGGCCGCCGGGCCTGCCTAGCCGGCGTCCGCCAGGCTGGCCGGGCCGAAGCCGTGGGGAATGAGGGTCGAAAGGCTCAGCCGCTCGACCTTCTGCCCATCGCCACTGGCACAAAGGATCTCGAAATCCCGGCCCGCAAGGTGACTTGCCTCGAGCAGGGCCTGGCGGCAGCCGCCGCAGGGCGTGACGCTTTGCGCGCCGGTCAGCGCGTCGCCTGCGCCATTGCCACCGGCAACCGCGATACGAGCGACATTCCGCAGGCCGAACGCATGCTGGGCAGTGGTGAGCGCGCTCTGTTCGGCACAGATGCCGAGCCGGTAGCAGGCGTTTTCCATGTTGGCGCCGGTCACCAGTTCGCCGTCGGTGCTGAGGATCGCGCAGCCGACCGAATAGCCGGAATAGGGGGCATAGGCCTTGAGCGCGGCGGCGCGGGCGGCGGCGATGAGGTCGGCGTCGGTCATGGCCGCTGACTAGTCCCAACCTCGTCCTTCGTCACCCCGATCTTGACCTGCGCGCCACCTTGTTCTTCCTCGCGCAGGGGAAGGGGCCGATCATGGACGAGGTGCAAAAGGTCGAGGCATCCGCGCTGAAGGGGCGACCCCTGCGCTATTTCGACCTCGTCATGGCCGCTTTCGTCGTGATCCTCCTGCTGTCCAACATCCTCGGCGCGGGCAAGGTGAGCGAGATCACCCTGCCGGTGATCGGGCTGTGGCCGTTCGGGGCGGGCATCCTGTTCTTTCCGGTCGCCTACGTGATCGGCGACGTGCTGACCGAGGTCTATGGCTATGCCCGGGCGCGGCGCTGCATCTGGGTCGGCACCGCGGCCCTCCTGTTCATGGCGTTCATGAGCTGGGTCGTGGTCTCGCTTCCGCCGGCCGCCGGTTGGTCCGGGCAGGGCGCCTACGAGCAGGTCTTTGGGCAGGTGCCACGGATTGTCATGGCCTCCATCGTCGCCTTCTGGGCGGGCGAGTTCGTCAACGCGGCAGTGCTGGCCCGGATGAAGCTCTGGACCGGCGGCCGGCACCTGTGGACGCGGACCATCGGCAGCACGATCGCCGGTCAGGGTGTGGACAGCCTGATCTTCTATCCGCTCGCCTTCTGGGGAGCGGCCGGGTGGACGAATGATCTCGTCTTGAAGGTGCTTCTGACGCAATGGGCGCTGAAAGTGGCGTGGGAGGCGATTCTCACGCCTGTCACGTACCTCGTGGTAGGGGCGCTGAAGCGTCGCGAAGGACTGGATGTATTTGATGAACGGACGAATTTCACGCCTTTTGCTGCTCGCGTCTAGCGCTGGACTCGCAGCCTGCGCGACGGTGGATCGGCCGGTTGCTCCTGTCGCCGCCGCTGGGCCGGTCGAGATCCAGATCCTCGGGCTCAACGACTTCCACGGCAATCTCGAGACCCCGCGCGATGCGGTACCGCTCACGATGCCGGATGGGACCATCACCAAGTATCGCGCCGGCGGAGCGGCGCAGCTGGCGGCAACCCTGAAGCGGATGCGGACCGGGCAGACCAGCGTGACGGTGGCGGCCGGCGACCTGATCGGTGCGACGCCCTTGGTGTCGGCCTATTTCCTCGACGAGCCGACGATCAAGGCGCTGGGCATGGCCGGGCTCGACTATGCCGCGGTCGGCAACCACGAGTTCGACAAGGGCGGCGCCGAACTCAAGCGCATGCAGGACGGCGGCTGCGCCAAGCTGACCACGCGGGTGCCCTGCCGGGTCGAACCGCATGCCGGCGCGAGCTTCCGTTATCTTGCCGCCAACGTCATCACCGAATGGGGCAGCTCGCTGTTCCCGGGAACCGCGATCCGTCAGATGGGGCCGGTCAAGGTCGGCTTCATCGGCATGCCGCTGAAGGACACCGCGACCCTGGTTACGCCGGCGGGCGTTGCCGGACTGACCTTCAACGACGAGGCCGCCACCGCCAACGCACTGGTGCCCAGGCTCAAGGCCGAGGGCGCGGACCTGATCGTGCTGCTGATCCATCAGGGTGGCTACGTCCCGCCGGTCTATGATGCGTTGGGCTGCGACGGGCTGTCGGGTGACATCGTGCCGATCCTCGCCAAGCTCGACCCCGCGATCCGGGTGGTGGTGAGCGGCCACACCCACCACGCCTATGCCTGCGAGGTCGCCGCCGGCGGCGCCCCGCGGCTGCTGACCAGTGCCGGGAAGAACGGTTACCTGGTCACCGACATCCGGCTCCGCTTCGATCCCGCCACCCGTCAACTGGTGAGCGCCAAGGCGGAGAATCTGCCGGTGCTGGCCGAGCGCGACCCCGAGGTGCAGGCACTGGTCGATCGCTATGTCGCCGCCGCACGCCCCGCGGCCGAGCGGGTAGTCGGCCGGTTGTCGGGCCCCGCGCTCAAGGACGCCGACGATGGCGACAGCCCGGCGGGCGAATTGATTGCCGATGCGCAGCTTGCCGCGACCCGCGCCGCGGACAAGGGCGGGTCGGTGATCGCCTTCCTGAATTCGGGAGGGGTGCGCACCGACCTGGTGCCGCAGGCGAACGGAAGCGTCACCTTCGGCCAGATCTTCGCGACCCAGCCGTTCGGCAACAGCCTGGTGGTGAAGACGCTGACCGGTGCGCAGCTGAAGGCGCTGCTGGAGCAGGGGTTCCGCGAGGTGAACGGCAAGGTCCAGACCTCGTCGATCCTGATCCCCTCCGAAGGCTTTACCTATCGCTTCGACCGCAACCGGCCGGCCGGTCAGCGGATCCTGGCGATGATGCTGGACGGTCGCCCGATCGACCCGGCGCGGGATTATCGAATCACCGTCAACAACTTCCTCGCCAGCGGCGGCGATGGGTACACCGTGCTGGCCGAGGGCCGGGATGCGCGCGACGGCGGGCTCGACCTCGACTCGCTCGAAGCCTGGCTGCAGACCAATCCCAAGGTGCCGGACGGCAAGAGGATCAGCGGCAACTGATCCCCTTGCCGATGCGGCTCAGCGCGGCTTGACGAAGCGCAGGGTCATCCGGTCGCTCTCACCGATCGCGACATATTTGGCGCGGTCCTTGTCGCCGAGGCGAAGCGTCGGGGGCAGGGTCCAAACACCGTCGGGCCAGTTGGCGGTGTCCTTGCGGTTGGCGTTGATCTCGCTCGACCCGGCGTAACGGAAGCCGGCCTGCTCGGCGAGGCGGCGGACGGTCGAAACCTTGAGGTAGCCGCTCGACTTCTCGCGCGCGGCGTCGGCGCTTTCGGGAAGGCGATGCTCCTCGATGCCGAGGACCCCGCCGGGCTTCAGCATGGCGAAGATCTGCTTGAACGCGAGATCGGCATAAGGCTGGTCGCCCATCGCCCAATTGTGGACGTTGCGGAAGGTGAGGACGACGTCGGCGCTGCCCGCGGGAACGCCGGTCTGGCCCGCTTCGCGCACCGGGAAAACGACCTGGCGGGCGCGGCCGTAGAGGGGCTGATCCTTCTCGACCAGGCGCTTGAAGCCGCCGAGGCCGCGGTCGTTGGGTGCCGCGACATAGTAAGTGCCGCCGCCGTTCAGGACGTACGGCGCGACGATCTCGCTGTACCAGCCGCCGCCGGGGAACAGTTCGACCACGGTCTGGCGCGGGCGGACGCCGAAGAATTCGAGGGTGGCGGCCGGCTTGCGATACTGGTCGCGGGCGCGGTTCGCCTCGCTTCGGGCGGGATTGGCGACCGCCGCTGCAAGGGCGCGCTTCTCGGCCGCCGGAAGGGCCGGTGCGCGACTCTGCATGGCTGTCGCAGCGGTGGCGAGGACGGCGACGCCGGCCGCGAGCAGAAGGGATGGGCGCATGTGTTCGGGTCTCCGACAAAGGAAAAGGGCTGGCGCCTTTCTTGCCGCCTTGCGCAAGCGCCGCAAGCGTCCCGGCCAAAAGCCCGTCACGGGCGGGCAAGGAAACAGATGTTTAACGCCTTGCCTGTCATAGGCTTGGGCCATGCCGGCCTCCACCCGCAGCGCGCTTCAGCGATTACCTGCTCCGTGGGCCGACGGCGTGCTGCTGCTCGATGCCTTGCCGATCCCCGCCGCGATCATCGAAAGCGATGCCGGCGAATTGCGGATTTCCGCGCATAATTCGCGCTTCGGCGACGCCGTGGCGATCTCCACCGCGGGCTCGCTCGACGGGCTGAGCGAGCAATGCCTGTCGGGCGACGGCCTCGTCGCAAGCTATCTCACCGCCTGGTTCGACGGCGGCGATGATTCTGTGGCTGACCTCGAAATGCGTGACGGTTCGGGTGTGGCGGCACGATTCTATTCCTTAAAACTGGCGCCGCTTCCGACCGTCGGCAGGTCCCGGCGCGCCTTGCTGTCGGTGGTCGACCGCACCGCCGAGGTGCAGGCTGAACGGACGCTCCGTGCGGAGATGCTGCGGGACAGCCTGACCGGGCTGCCCAATCGCCTTGCCTTTACCGAGGTGATCGAGGCGGCTGGGCGCGGCGCGGCGAGCGACTGCGTGGGCCACGCGGTGCTGGTGGTCGACATGCTGCGCTTCAGCCGCATCAACGAAAGCATGGGCAGCCTTGCCGGCGACGAATTGCTGATCACCTTCGCGCGGCGGCTGATTTCGGCCCTGCGTGCGGGCGACAGCCTGGCGCGGACCGGCGGCAACGAGTTCGGGATCGTGGTCGCGCTTCGGCGCGGGACCGGCGACGCGCTCAAGGCCGCGACCCGGATCCTCGATGCGATGCAGACGCCGTTCCGGCTGAGCGAGCTCGAGATCAAGGTCGATTGCGCCATCGGGCTTGCGCTGATGGGGCCGGACCAGGATGCCGAGGAGCTGTTCCGAAGCGCCCAGTTCGCGGTCAAGCAGGCCAAGGCCAGCGGCCGCCCCGAAGTGTACGAACCGAAGGAGGCGAGCCTTGCCCGGCGCCGCTTCTCGATCGAAACCGAGCTTCGCCGCGCGCTCGAAACCGACCAGCTGAGCATGTCGTATCAGCCGCTGGTGAACCTCAAGACCGGCGAAGTCTCGGGCTTCGAGGCGCTCGCCCGCTGGCAGCATCCCGACCGCGGCGAGATCAGCCCAACCGAATTCATCCCGGTGGCGGAGGAAAGCGGACTGATCCTTCACCTCGGCCGCTGGGCGATGGACAAGGCGACCATGACCCTTGCGGGATGGGATGCCGAAGCGGGGCAGAAGCTGCCGGTCAATGTCGCGGTCAACCTGTCCGCCATCCAGGTTGCGCGCGACGACATCACGGCCATGGTCGGCGGCGCGCTGCGCAACAGCGGTCTGACCGGCGACCGGCTGATGCTGGAGCTGACCGAAAGCGCGATCGTCCAGGATCCGCGCCGCGCGACCCGCGTGTTCGACGCCCTGAAGGCGCTGGAAGCGAGAGTCGCGATGGACGATTTCGGCACCGGCTACTCAAGCCTGGCCTATCTCCAGCGACTGCCGATCGACGTGCTCAAGATCGATCGCAGCTTCGTCAGCGGGATGATGATCGATCCCGACAGCGTCGCCATCGTGCGGGCAGTGCTGAGCCTTGCCGAGGCGCTTGGCATGTCGACCACCGCCGAGGGCGTGGAAAGCCGCGAGCTGGCAACCACGCTGGCGGCGCTCGGCTGTGTGTCGGGACAGGGGTTCTTCTTTGCCAAGCCGCTGACCGAAGACGATGCCTTGCCGTTCTGGCGCAGCCGGCTGAGGTCCAACCGCCAGGCCGCCTAGGGGCGGGGGGCTGCGGCGCGGGCGAGGCGGTCGTTGATCGCGCGGCCGACGCCGATGTCGGGAACGGGTGCAACTGCGATTGCCGGGCGAGGTCCGGCGTCGGCCTGGTGGAGCAGGTCGAACAGGCGTGCTGCAGCTTCGCCAAGATTGCCCGAGGGGCTGAGGCTGACGTCGCCCCCAACCTCCCCGAAGCCGATCAGCCATTCGCCCTGCCTGCGATCCGTTGCGTTCAGGCGAAGCGGCTTGGCCGGGGCATAATGGCTTGCGAGCATGCCGGGCGCCTCGACCAGTGAAGCCTCGACCAGGGCCGCTTCGGGAATCTCGATCGGTCCCGGCCGAAGCAGGCGCGGCGCGCCGCCGGTAAAGGCGACGATGGTGCTTTCCAGGCCATGGGCGGACGGACCGCCGTCGATCACCAGCGCGATCCGCCCTTCGAGCGAGGCGAGGACATGCTCGGCCCGGGTCGGACTGATCCGGCCGCTGGCGTTGGCGCTCGGTGCCGCCAGCGGACGGCCGCTGGCCTCCAGCAAGGCGCGCATCGCGGGATGGGCCGGAACCCGCAGGGCGATGGTCGGCAGGCCGGCGGTGACGAGGCTGGCGACCGGACTGTCGGGTGCAAGCGGAACGACCAGGGTGAGCGGCCCCGGCCAGTGTTGCTCGGCGAGAGCGCGGGCCTCCTCGCTCAATTGGCCGAGGCGGGCGGCAGCGGCGAGGTCGGGGACATGCACGATCAGCGGATTGAAGCTGGGCCGGCCCTTGGCCTCGTAGATGCGGGCAACCGCACGGGCATTGGTCGCATCGGCGGCGAGGCCGTAGACCGTCTCGGTCGGAACCGCGACCGTCTGTCCTGCGCGGATCAGCGCGGCTGCGTCGGCGATCGCTTGCGGCCCGAATGGCCGTATCTCGGTCCTCTTGCCCGCCATGGTGCCGCCGCTATGGCAAAGCGCAGGTCATCACAAGAGAATGGACGGATCGTCATGCCGCTTCGCTGCCCGGTCGAGGAACAGCGCTTCGTGCTCGAGCACGTGGCCCGCATCCATGAGCTCACCAACGACCACGACATCGTAGACGCGGTCCTGGAAGGCGCCGCGCAATATGCCGAGGGCGAGATCGAACCGCTCAACCGCATCGGCGACACGGTGGGTGCGAAGTGGTCGCCCGAGGGCGTCGCAATGCCGAAGGGCTTTCACGAAGCCTATCGCCTGTTCGTCGAGGGCGGCTGGGGCACCATCAGCGCGCCGGAGGAAGCGGGCGGGCAGGGGCTTCCGCTGACGCTCGGCGCGGCGGTGATGGAAGACCTCAACGCCGCAAATCTTGCCTTCGCCCTGTGCCCGATGCTGACCATGGGTGCGATCGAGGCGATCGGCGCGCATGGCAGCGACGAGCAGAAGCGCGACTATCTGCCCAGGATCGTGTCAGGCGAATGGCCGGCGACGATGAACCTGACCGAACCGCAGGCGGGCTCCGATGTCGGCGCGCTGCGGACCAAAGCGGTGCCGAACGGCGACGGCAGCTATGCGATCACCGGGTCCAAGATCTACATCACCTATGGCGAGCACGACCTTGCCGACAACATCATCCACCTGGTGCTGGCGCGGACCCCGGACGCGCCGGCGGGGACGCGCGGGATCTCGCTGTTCCTGGTCCCCAAGGTGCTGCCCGACGGCCGCCGCAACGACCTTCGCTGCGCGTCGATCGAACACAAGCTTGGCATCCACGCTTCGCCGACCTGCACCATGGCGTTCGGGGATGAGGGCGGCGCGACCGGCTGGCTGATCGGGCCGGAGCATGGCGGCATGCGGGCGATGTTCACGATGATGAACAATGCCCGCCTCAATGTCGGCCTGCAGGGGGTCGGGATCGCGGAAGCGGCGACCCAGCGCGCGGTGGCGTATGCGCTCGGCCGGGTCCAGTCGGCGCGCGCGGGTGCGGCGAGCCGCGAGGCCGTGGCGATCCACGAACATCCCGACGTCCGCCGCATGCTGTTGCGGATGAAGGCGCTGACCATGGGCGCGCGGGCACTCGCTTATTACGCCTTCGGGCAGATCGACCGCGGGCACCGCGGGGACAAGCTTGCGGCGATGCGCGGCGACGTGCTGACCCCGCTGGTCAAAGCGTGGGGCACCGACGTCGGCTGCGAGGTCGCAAGCATCGGAATCCAGGTTCACGGCGGCATGGGCTTCGTCGAGGAGACCGGTGCGGCCCAGCACCTGCGCGATGCCCGGATCGCACCGATCTACGAAGGCACCAACGGTATCCAGGCCGCCGATCTCGTCGGGCGCAAGCTCGGCCTCGACGGCGGACTGGCCTTCGACGGGCTGATCGCCGACATCCGGGCGGAGATCGAGGACCCTGCGCTGGCCGCCCTCGCCGACGCGGTGGAATTGGTCGCGACCACCCTGCGCGCCGCCGAACAGGACGACCGGCTGGCGGGCAGCTATCCGTTTCTCACCATGTGCTCGGTCCTGACCGCCGGCTGGCTGCTCGAGCGGCAGGCGCGGGTGGCGACCGGCGATACGCCGTTCCTGCGCGCCAAGCGTGCGGCGGCGGGATATTTCCTGGCCGTGGTGGTGCCCGAGGCGCTTGGGCTGGCCGCCGGGGCGGAAGCCGGCGCGAAGTTGCTCTACAGCGTCGAGGCGGAAGCGCTGGCCTGAGCGGTCAGCTGCGCTCGAGCAACTCTGCCGGATCGATCCCGAGCTGTTCCATCCGGGCGCGGACGGCGGGCCATTCCTTGCGGATGAACTGGTCGCGCTCGCTGGTGGACAGGCGTTCGCGGGCGCCTTGCGCGACGAACATGCCGACCCCGCGGCGGACCACGATCAGCCCTTCGTCCTGGAAGCCCTGATAGGCCTTGGCGACAGTCAGCGGATTGGCGCCCTGTTCGGCCGCGAAGGCGCGGACCGAGGGAAGGGGATCACCGTCACGGAACTGGCCGGAC
Organism: Sphingomonas kaistensis; assembly: GCF_011927725.1. Lineage (NCBI taxonomy): Bacteria > Pseudomonadati > Pseudomonadota > Alphaproteobacteria > Sphingomonadales > Sphingomonadaceae > Sphingomonas > Sphingomonas kaistensis. The sequence goes on from NZ_JAATJC010000001.1 coordinate 1,840,244, forward strand.
AGGATCGCCTCCGCGATGATGTCGCGAAGCCGGACGTATACGGGCTTGGTATCGGTGCGAGCGCGGAGCGTCATGCTGTCGTAATACGGTGCGGCGCAAACAATTGCAACCGTCAGAGTGGCGGCGTCCAGTGGCGGATGACGGCGTTCGGATCGGGCCGGGGCCGCTCCTCGAGCTCGCGTCCGGGCGAGCCGATGAAAAAGAAGCCGGCGATCCGTTCGCTGGGAGCAAGGCGGAACGCGTCCTCGACCAGCGGATCGTAGGTCGCCCAGCCGGTCAGCCAGCTTCCGACATAGCCATGGGCGTGAATGGCATGGAGCAGGTTCATCGCCGCGGCGCCGACCGAAAGCTCCTGCTCCCACACCGGGATCTTGTGGGGGATCACCGGGGCGGACAGCAACACCACCAAAGCTTCGCCATGGTGGGCGAAATCGTCTGCCTTCTGGCGATGCGCAGGGCCGGCCGAGGGGTCGTTCTGGTCCAAGGCGCGGTCGAGCAGTGCGGCAAGCGCGTCGCGCTGGTCGGAGCCGACCACCACGAAGCGCCAGGGAGCGAGCTTGCCATGGTCCGGCGTGCGCATCGCAAGCGCCAGGATGGCGTCGAGTTCGGCGGGGCCAGGGCCCGGGCCGACCATCTCGCGGGGGCGCCCGGAGCGGCGGCTGGCGAGGTAGGAAAGGGGGGTGGAAAGATCGTTGAACATGGGCCGGGAGGGACATAGGGCGCCGGCCTGCCGGTCACAATGCGCTTGGCAACAGGGATTTGCCGCTTAAGGTGCGGCCACTTTTCAAGGGCCGGCCAGTCCGGTCAGAGCACGGGATCGTTTGTATGAAGCCTATGGGTGTTTGGCAGGAAAGCGACTGGATCACTGCGATCGCTGTCGTTGTTCTCGCCCTCTTCCTCGCTGCCGGCGCAAAAATCGCCATCCAGAAAGAGCCGGAGTTCGCGGGTCACCCCAAGGGCCTCTACATGCTGTTCTTCGCCGAAATGTGGGAGCGCTTCTCCTACTACGGCATGCGCGCACTGCTGATCTTCTACCTGACCAAGCACTGGCTGTTCAGCGACGGCAAGGCGACCCTGATCTATGGTGCCTACACCAGCCTCGTCTACATCACCCCGGTGCTCGGCGGCTATCTCGCCGATCGCTACCTCGGCCAGCGCAAGGCGGTGCTGTTCGGCGGCCTGCTCCTCGCCGCCGGGCACAGCCTGATGGCGGTCGAAGGCGTCGGCGGTCAGTCCGATCCCACCATCAACGTCTTCTGGGCCGCGCTCGCCTTTATCATCGTCGGCTCGGGCTTCCTGAAGGCCAATATCTCGGTGATGGTGGGCCAGCTCTACAAGCTGACCGACGTTCGCCGCGACGGCGCCTACACCGTCTTCTACATGGGCATCAACGTCGGCGCCGCCATCGGCACGATCCTCGTCGGCTATCTCGGTGAGACCATCGGGTGGGGCTACGGCTTCGGGCTTGCTGGCATCGGCATGCTGCTAGGCCTGGTCGTCTTCGTCCTCGGCAAGAAGGCCCTGAACGGCGCTGGCGAAGCGCCGCGGCCGCTCAGCAAGAACCGGGAGTTCACGATCTACGGCGTGGGCTTCCTTGCCGTCGCCGTGTGCTGGGCGCTGGTCCAGTATCAGGACGTCATCCAGGGCCTGCTGGTCGTGTCTGGCGTCGCGCTGCTCGGCTACGTCCTGTTCGAGAGCTTCAAGCTGCCCAAGGAATCGCGCGAGCGGATGTTCGCCATCCTGTTCCTGATCAGCCTCAATCCTTTGTTCTGGGGCCTTTTCGAGCAGGCGGGTGGCTCGATGAGCCTGTTCACCGACAAGTTCGTCGATCGCGGCGGGGTTCCGGCGTCGATCTTCCAGTCGATCAACCCCATCCTCATCATGATCCTCGCGCCGATCTTTGCCGGCCTGTGGGTCTTCCTCGGCAAGCGTCGCGCCGAACCGTCGGCACCCGCCAAGTTCGGTCTTGCGCTGGCGCAGATGGGCCTCGCCAACCTCGTCCTCGTGTGGGGCGCCGAGGCTTGGGGCATCGCCGTGATGACCCCGGTCATCCTCGTCTTCGCTTATTACTTCTTCGCCACCACCGCCGAGCTTTGCCTCTCGCCGGTGGGCCTCAGCGCGATGAACCGGCTGGCTCCGAAGTTCCTTGCCAGCCTGATCATGGGCGCCTGGTTCTACATGACCGCGGTGGGCAATTTCGTCGCGGGCAAGATCGGCGAGGCGACCGGCGGCCACGATGGCGACATCACCAAGCAGGGCCTGCTCGACGTCTACCAGCTGTTCGGCTGGATCGCGATCGGCGCGGGTGTCGCGGTGCTTGCGATCTCGCCGATCGTGAAGCGCTGGATGCACCTCGATACGCTCGGCCAGGACGACGACCTTGCCGGCCGTGCCGAGCTGGCGGAAAACCAGGGCGCCGGGATGTTCCCGCAGGACGAGACTCTTCCCAACTCGCCGCGAAAGGCCTGAAGCAGATGAACAGGGGGCTGATCGGAGCGTCGCTGGCGGCGCTGGCTGTGGCCGGCTGCGCCACCACCGGTGCGGCGGACAAGGACGATGGGGAAAGGGTCCGGGTCGCCTCCGATCCCTTCCCCTCGACCTACCAGCGTTATCCGGGCGCTCCGGTCGTGGTCACCGGGGTCACCATCCTCGATGGTGAAGGCGGGCGGATCGACAACGGGCAGGTGTACCTGGCCGATGGCAAGATCCAGGCGGTCGGCCAGACCGTCGCCGCCCCCGCCGGTGCGCAGGTGATCGACGGGGCCGGCAAGTACGTCACCCCCGGCATCATCGACGTCCACAGCCACCTTGGCGACTATCCCTCGCCGGGCGTGGAAGCGCATGAGGACGGCAACGAGGCGACCGGCCCGGCGCGGCCCGAAGTGTGGGCCGAACATAGCGTCTGGCCGCAGGACCCGGGCTTCAGCCGGGCGCTTGCCAATGGCGGCGTCACCGCGCTGCAGATCCTGCCCGGATCGGCCAACCTGTTCGGCGGGCGGTCGGTCACGCTCAAGAACGTGCCGGCGCGGACCATGCAGGGAATGAAGTTTCCCGGTGCGCCCTATGGCCTCAAGATGGCCTGCGGCGAAAATCCCAAGCGCGTCTATGGCGACAAGGGCGGACCGGCGACGCGGATGGGCAATATCGCCGTCACCCGCCAGACCTGGATCAACGCCAAGGCCTACAAGCGCAAGTGGGACAAGTATGAGGCCGAGGGCGGCGACGTCCCCGAGCAGGATCTGGCGATGGACACGCTGAAGGGCGTGCTCGAGGGCAAGATCCTCGTCCACAATCACTGCTACCGCGCCGACGAAATGGCGAACATGATCGACCTCTCCAAGGAGGCCGGATACAAGATCGGCACCTTCCATCACGCGGTGGAAAGCTACAAGATCGCCGACATCCTCGCGCGCGAGGGCATCTGCTCGGCGATGTGGGCCGACTGGTACGGCTTCAAGATGGAAGCCTATGACGCGATCCGCGAGAATATCGCCTTCGTCGATCGCGCCGGAGCCTGCGCCATCGTCCATTCGGACGACGCCAACGGCATCCAGCGCCTCAACCAGGAAGCTGCCAAGGCGATGGCGGCCGGGCGCCGCGCGGGCCTTCCGATCACCGAGGAATATGCCTGGAAGTGGCTGTCGATGAACCCGGCCAAGGCGATGGGCATCTTCGACCAGACCGGCAGCCTCAAGCCTGGCAAGAATGCCGACGTGGTGCTGTGGAACGGCAACCCGTTCAGCACCTACACCCGGCCCGAACGGGTGTGGGTCGACGGCGCGCTGATGTACGATGCCAACAATCCGCGGATGCGGCCGGTCAGCGATTTCGAGCTTGGCCAGCCGGGCGAAGGAGATGTGAAGTGATCCGCCGTTCGCTTCAGCTGCTCGCTGCCGCCGCCGCCGTCGTGGCGTTCGCCGCGCCGGCCGCGGCCCAGACCATCGCCATCACTGGCGGTACCGTCGCGCTGGGTGACGGCTCGGCCCCGATCCCAGGCGGCACCGTCGTGATCCGCGACGGACGTGTCGTCGCGGCCGGGCAGGGCGTTGCGGTGCCCGCCGGTGCGCAGGTCGTGAACGCGGCAGGCAAGTGGGTGACTCCGGGCATCATCGCCGGCTTCTCCCGCCTTGGCCTCGCCGACGTCGACGCAGTGGCCGGCGCCAACGACCAGAGCTCGGACGGACCGTTCAGCGCCGCGCTCGATATCGCTCCGGCGATCAACCCCAATGCCGCCCCGATCGCGATCAATCGCGCCGAGGGCGTGACCCGCGCGATCGTCGCGCCCAGCACCGGCAAGAGCATCTTCGCCGGCCAGGGCGCGCTGATCGATACCGGTGCCGACGGCCAGCCCGTCACCCGCGGCCGCTTGTTCCAATATGTCGAGCTTGGCGAGCAGGGCGCCGAAACCTCGGGCGGAAGCCGGGCATCGGCCCACGCCCTCCTGCGCAACGCCTTGCGCGAAGCGCGGCAGGTCGGCGCTGGAACTGCCGCCGGGCGCAGTGAGGCGGGCCTCGGCCAGGAGGATCCGCGCGAAGATCCGGTCGTCGCCAATCCCAACGAGAACCGTACCTACGAAGCCCGCCGCAACCAGGACGTGCTCCTGACCCGGTTCGACGCGGTGGCGCTGGTGCCGGTGGTGCAGGGGCGGCAATTGCTGCTGGTCCATGCCGAGCGCGCCTCCGACCTGCGTCAGGTGATCGCGCTCAAGCGTGAATTCCCTCGGATGCGGCTGGCGATCGTCGGCGCGGACGAGGGCTGGACGGTCGCCAGCGAGCTTGCGGCGTCGGGCATTCCGGTGGTCGCGTCGGCGCTGACCTCGCTTCCCAACAGCTTCGAGAGCCTGGGGTCGACCCACAGCAACATTGGCCGGATGCGGGCGGCGGGCGTCAAGGTGTCGATCGGCACGATCAACGACGACGAGCAGCGGATGTCGTTCCGCGCGCGCTGGTATGCCGGCAATCTCGTCGGCCTGTCCCGCCTGCCGGGTGCGGCTGGATTGTCGTGGGGGGAGGCGCTGGCCGCCATCACCTCCGCCCCGGCCGAAGCGATGGGTATCGGCGGCGACGTCGGCAGCCTCCGGCCCGGCCGGCGCGGCGATCTGGTGATCTGGTCGGGTGATCCGCTCGACCATCTGAGCGCTGCCGAAGCGGTCTATATCGACGGCGTCCAGCAGCCGCTGGAAACCCGCCAGACCAAGCTGCGCGATCGCTATCGCACGCTGGATCGCGGCGTCCTGCCGGAAGCATACCGGCGGTGAGTGCAGTCGCCCTGACCGCCGCCTTCGGCACGGCATTCATCGCGACCCACCTCCTGTTATCGCACCCCCTCCGCCAGCCCTTGGCCAGGCGGCTGGGCGGCAAGGCGTTCCAGGCGCTTTACTCGCTGATCGCGCTGGCGACCTTTGGCGGGATGATCTGGGCCCGGAAGGGCGCCGGGCTGGAAGACTGGCTGTGGCAGCCTCCGACGTTCGCCTGGCCGCTGGCGGCAGTGCTGACCTGGGCGGCCGGCATCCTCCTGGCAGGCTCGTTCGTCCGCAATCCGGCGATGGTCACCTTCGGCCCGGGCAGCGAAGTGAAGATCGGCGAGCCGGCCGGGGTCATGCGCATCACGCGCCACCCGATGATGTGGAGCTTCGCCCTGTGGGCGCTGAGCCACATGCTGGTCCAGCCCGAGCCCTCGGCCCTGGTCGTCGCGGTCACCGTCCTGGTGATGGCGCTGGCCGGAGCGGCCGGGCAGGACGTCAAGAAGCGCAAGCATCTGGGCCAGGCGTGGGCCGAGTGGGTGGCGAAGACCAGCTACCTGCCCTTCGGCAAGGGGCTGGCGCTGCCGGGATGGCCCGCTTTCCTCGGCGGAACAGCGATCTTCCTCCTTGCGACCTGGCTTCATCCTTTGCCGGTTGGGGTATGGGCGTTGCGCTGACCCCGCGCTAAGGGCCGGTCATGGCACGCAAGTTCTTCGGTACCGACGGGATCAGGGGTCTCACCAACCAGGCGCCGATGACGGCGGACATCGCCCTCAAGGTGGGGCAGGCGGCGGGGGCGCATTTCCTTCGCGGGGATCACCGTCACCGGGTCGTGATCGGCAAGGATACGCGCCTGTCCGGCTACATGATGGAAAGCGCACTGGTGGCGGGGTTCACCAGCGTCGGCATGGATGTAGTGCTGCTGGGGCCGATGCCGACACCGGCGGTAGCGATGCTGACCCGATCGATGCGCGCGGACCTGGGCGTGATGATCTCGGCCAGCCACAATCCCTTTCACGACAATGGCATCAAGCTGTTCGGGCCCGATGGCTTCAAGCTCAGCGATGAGGACGAACTGGCGATCGAGGCCTTGCTTGAGCAGGACGCGGACCTGGTCGAGGCCAACCGCATCGGCCGGGCCAAGCGGATCGAGGACGCGCGCGGTCGCTACGTGCATTTCGCCAAGTCGACGTTTCCTGACCGGCTGCGCCTGGATGGACTGAAGATCGTCATCGATTGCGCCAATGGCGCCGCCTATCACGTCGCGCCGGACGCCTTGTGGGAGCTCGGTGCCGAGGTCATCTCGCTCGGGGTTCAGCCCAACGGGACCAACATCAACGACCAGTGCGGCTCGACCTATCCCCAACTGCTGCAGGAAACGGTGGTTGCGAGCGGGGCGGACATCGGTCTGGCGCTCGATGGCGATGCCGACCGGCTGATCGTTGTGGACGATCGGGGCAAGGTCATCGACGGCGACCAACTGATGGCGCTGATCGCGCTCGACCAGAAGCGGCAGGGGCTGCTGCGCGGCGACGGCGTGGTGGCGACGGTGATGAGCAACCTTGGCCTGGAGCGCCACCTGGCGACCGAGGGACTGGCGCTGCACCGGACCAAGGTCGGCGATCGCTACGTCCTGGAGGACATGCGAAAGCGCGGTTGCAACGTCGGGGGCGAGCAGTCAGGACACATCATCCTGACCGATCATGCGACGACCGGTGACGGGCTGGTCGCGGGGTTGCAGATCCTGGCCGCGATGGTCGGGCAGGAAAAGCGGGCCAGCGACCTCCTCGCCCAGTTCGAGCCGGTGCCGCAGCTTCTTCGCAACGTCCGCTTCAAGGCCGGCGCGCCGCTGGAGGCCGACGCCGTGAAAGTCGTCATCGCCGACGCAGAGCGGCAGCTGGACGGGCGTGGGCGGCTGGTCATTCGCAAGTCGGGGACCGAGCCGCTGATCCGGGTCATGGCCGAAGGCGACGACGCGGCCGAAGTCGAGACCGTGGTTGCGCGGATCTGCGCCGCGGTGGAAGAGGCAGCAGCCTGATGCTGGCGATGAAGGAGGCGTGCGAACGCTGCGGCGAGTCGCTCCCGGCGCACCTGCCCGGAGCGTTCATCTGCAGCTTCGAATGCACTTTCTGTGCGCCCTGCGCCGAGGAGATGGACGAACAGTGCCCCAACTGCCGGGGTGAACTGCTGGACCGTCCGACGCGTTCAAAGGCTGCCGCTGCCAAGGCAAAATCTTAACACCGGCGGCCGCAGGGCAGGAACATGACAGGCAAGGCGATCCCACGAATCCTGATCATCGCCGGTTCGGACAGCGGCGGCGGTGCGGGGATCCAGGCCGATATCAAGACCGTCACCATGCTTGGCGGCCACGCGATGACCGCCATCACCGCGGTCACCGCGCAGAACAGCCTCGGAGTCGACGCCGTCCACCTCGTCCCGGCTGAAATCGTCCTAGCGCAGATCGACGCGGTAGTGGGCGACTTCGGCGTGGATGCGATCAAGATCGGGATGATCGGGTCCGCCTTCACCGCGCGGATGGTCGCCGAACGGCTGGCGGCGATGGAGCCGCGCGTGCCCCTGGTGTTCGACCCGGTGATGGTCTCGACCAGCGGCGCGGCACTTGCCGACGATGCGACCATCGCGGCGTTCGGCCAGCTGATGGACCTGGCGACCGTCACCACGCCCAACCTGCCCGAACTCACCCGCCTGACCGGCAAGGACGATCCGGTCGACGGTGCGCTCGGGCTGGTGTCGAAGCACCGGTGCGCGGTGCTGGTGAAGGGCGGTCACGACGAGGGCGAAGCGGTCGCCGATGCGCTGATCGAGGAGGACAATCTCACCAGCTGGCAAGGCGCCCGGATCGATACCGCGCATAGCCACGGCACCGGCTGCACGCTGGCCAGTGCGATCGCCGTCGGGCTGGGCGAGGGGCGGCGGCTGGCCGAGGCCGTGGCGCAGGCCCGCAACTTCGTGCGCATCGCCCTGCTCGAGGCTCCGGGTCTGGGAGAGGGGCATGGCCCGATGGGGCAGGGGCAGGTCCGGCTCGACGTCGGCGGCAGCCCGCGGCTCAACCAGGTGACGGTGACCGGCAAGGATTACGCCAAGCAGGTGGCCTTCTACACCAAGCTCGGCCTGCGCCAGATCGTCGACAGCCCGGAGAATGGCTACGCCCGGTTCGAGGCGTGGGGCGGAACCACCTTCTCCGTCCAGATCGACCCCGAGGAAGAGGTTTCGCCGACCACCGCGGTCTATTTCGAATGCGACGACCTCGACAGCCGGGTCGAGGCGCTGGCCCGCGGCGGGCTGGTGTTCGAGCATGGCCCGCGCGACCAGCCGTGGCTGTGGCGCGAGGCGCGGCTGCGCGATCCGGCGGGCAACATCGTGTTCCTCTACCGCGCCGGTGAATCCCGTCGCTTTCCACCGTGGCGAATGGCCGAGGGGTAAGCTAACACCGGGCCCATGCAGCCCAGTGATACCGAGATCGAGGTCCCTTTCGACGCGGCTCTGTCCGAGCGCTACCTCGTCTATGCCCTGTCCACGATCACCGCGCGGTCGCTTCCCGACGTGCGCGACGGCCTGAAGCCGGTCCACCGCCGCCTGCTGTGGGCGATGCGATTACTCCGCCTCGATCCCGCCGGCGCCTACAAGAAGTCCGCCCGCGTGGTCGGCGACGTTATCGGCAAGTACCACCCGCACGGTGACCAGTCGGTCTATGACGCGATGGTCCGCCTCGCGCAGAGCTTCGCCCTTCGGTACCCGCTGGTCGACGGTCAGGGCAATTTCGGCAACATCGATGGCGATAACGCTGCCGCCTACCGATATACGGAGGCCAAGCTGACCGCGATCGCGGCGCAGTTGATGCAGGGCCTGGACGAGGGGACGGTGGCGTTCCGGGCCACTTACAATGGCGAGGAAGAAGAGCCGGAGGTATTTCCCGGCCTGTTCCCCAACCTCCTCGCCAATGGCGCCAGCGGCATCGCCGTCGGCATGGCGACCAGCATCCCGCCGCACAACGTCACCGAGCTGATCGACGCGGCGATGCACCTGATCGACAACCCGGGCGCCGAGACACGCGACCTGATGGACTTCGTGTCGGGCCCGGATTTCCCGACCGGGGGGCTGCTGGTCGATGCGCGCGAGACGATCCTCGCAGCCTACGAAAGCGGTCGCGGAAGCTTCCGCCTGCGCGCGCGGGCGGCGCAGGAGAAGGAGAAGGGCGGCGGTTGGGACCTGGTAGTCACCGAAATTCCCTATGGAGTGCAGAAGGCCAAGCTGATCGAGCAGATCGCCGACCTCATCTCCAACAAGAAGCTGCCGATCCTTGCCGACGTCCGCGACGAGAGCGCCGAGGATCTGCGCATCGTGCTGGAGCCGCGCAGCCGCACGGTCGATCCGGCGCTTCTGCTGGAAAGCCTGTACCGGCTGACCGACCTCGAGATCCGCTTCCCGCTGAACCTCAACGTCCTCGACCAGCACCGCACCCCAGGCGTGATGGGGTTGAAGAGCTGCCTGACCGCCTGGCTATCGTTCCAGATCGAGGTGCTGCTTAACCGGGCGCGGACCCGTGTCGGCAAGATCGAGGACCGGCTGGAGCTGCTCGACGGCTTCCTGATCGCCTATCTCAACCTCGACAGGGTGATCGAGATCATTCGCACCGAGGACGAGCCCAAGGTGGTGATGATGGCCGAGTTCGGCCTTACCGACCGGCAGGCCGAGGCAATCCTCAACATGCGGCTGCGCAGTCTGCGCCGCCTAGAGGAGATGGAGATCGCCAAGGAGCGGACCGCGCTGGCGAAGGAGCGCGAGGATCTGCTCGGCCTGATCGAAAGCCCGCGGCGCCAGCGCAACCGGCTCAAGAAGGACCTTGAGGGGGTCAAGACGAAGTTCGGCGATCCGCGCCGGACCACGATCGAGGAGAAGCCGCTGGCGGCCCGCGCCGAGATCGACTGGTCGGCGATGATCGAGAAGGAGCCGATCACCGTTATCCTGTCGGCGCGCGGCTGGATCCGGGCGATGAAGGGGCATCTGGCGCCCGAGGAGTTCGCCACCCTCAAGTTCCGCGAAGGCGACGAATTGTGGGGCAAGCCGCTCCATGCGCAGACCACCGACAAGATCCTGATCGCGGGCGAGAACGGGCGGGTCTACACGCTCGGCGGAGACAAATTGCCCGGTGGGCGCGGGTTCGGCGAGCCGGTTCGCCTCTCGCTCGATCTTCCGGCGGAGGTCGAGATTGCGGCGATGCTGGTGGTCAAGCCGACCGCGCGGCTGCTTACCGCCAGCAGCGACGGGCGGGGTTTCCTGACCAGCGGCGAAGCGGTGCTGGCCGAAACGCGCAAGGGCAAGCAGCTGATGAACCTGCGCCCCGGTGCCAAGCTGCAGGTGCTGCGCCCGGTGCCGCAGGATGCCGAAACGGTTGCGGTGGTCGGCGACAATCGCAAGCTCCTCGTCTTCAATCTCTCCGAATTGCCTGAGATGGGCCGTGGTTCGGGCGTGCAGCTTCAACGCTATCGCGACGGCGGGCTGGCCGACATCGCTCTGCTCAAGGCCGGTGAGGGGCTGAGCTGGAGCATGGGCGGAGACAGCGGCCGAACGCGCACCGAAGGCGACCTCACGCCCTGGAAGGCGATCCGCGGGGCAAGCGGTCGCATGGCGCCGCTCGGCTTCCCGCGCAGCAATCGCTTTCAGGATGATTGATTGGCGTTAAACTCCCGCTTCGACTCGGAGTCGAAAAGGGGGAGATAATCGATGCGCCGACTGCTTCTTGCCGCGACCGCGGCAGCCACTCTTGTGACCGGAGCCGCCGTGGCCCAGACGAGCCTTCCGCTGATCCCCCGCGACGTCCTGTTCGGTAATCCCGAAAAGGCAAACGCGCGCATCTCGCCCGACGGCAAGTGGCTGAGCTGGACCGCGCCGGTCGACGGGGTAATGAACATCTGGGTCGCCCCGGCATCTGACCCCGCCGCCGCAAAGGCGGTGACGGCCGAAAAGACCCGTCCGATCCGCAGCTACTTCTGGGCGCCGGACAGTTCGTCGGTGCTGTTCGTCAACGACAAGGGCGGCGACGAGGACTTCCTGCTCTACGCCGCGAGCCCGACCGGCGGCGACGCCCGGCTGCTGACCCCGTTCACCAAGACCACCGTCCAAGTGGTCAGCATCTCGCCCACTATCCGCGACCGCATCCTGATCGGGCTGAACAACCGCGATCCGAAGTGGCACGACGTCCACAGCCTCGACCTCAAGACCGGCAAGACGACGCCGGTGATGATGAACGAGGGCGAGTTCGCGGGCTTTGTCGCCGATGCGGGGCTGAACGTCCGGATGGCGAGCAAGCCGCGCAAGGATGGCGGCAGCGATTTCTACAAGATCGAAGGCAACAAGGCGGCGGCGACGCCATTCGCCAGCGTCGGCCTGGAAGATGCGCAGACCACCTCGCCCGCCGGGTTCACCGCAGACGGCAAGACGCTTTACTGGGTCGACAGCCGCGGCCGCGACACGGCGGCACTGGTCGCGCAGGACGTCGCCAGTGGAAAGACCCGGATCCTGGCGCAGGACGCTCGGGCCGACATTGGCGGCGGGATCGCCAATCCGCGTACCGGCGTGCTCGAAGGCTATTCGGTCAATTACCTGCGCAACGACTGGAAACCCGTCGGCACTGCCATCGCCGGCGACCTGGCCTTCCTCAAGGCACAGCTGAAGGGTGACTTCGGCATCTCCTCGCGGACCACGGACGACCGTTTGTGGGTGGTCGGCGCGGCCGACGCCGACCGTCCCAGTTCGACCTATCTCTATGATCGCCAGGCCAAGAAGCTGACCAAGCTGTTCGACAGCCGTCCGAAGCTGGCCGGCCTGCCGCTGAGCCCGATGCAGACGCTGGAGATCAAGAGCCGCGACGGCCTGACCCTGCCGAGCTACCTGACCCTTCCGCCGGGAAGCGACAGCAATGGCGACGGGCGGCCCGACAAGGCGGTGCCGATGGTCTTGCTGGTCCATGGCGGTCCGTGGGGTCGCGACGGTTATGGCTTCAACGGCTATCACCAGTGGCTGGCCAATCGCGGCTATGCGGTGATGTCGGTCAATTTCCGGGCCTCGACCGGGTTCGGGAAGAAGTTCCTGGCCGCCGGCAACGGCACCTGGGGTCGCGAGATGCAGAACGACCTGCTCGACGCGGTCGACTGGGCGGTGAAGAACGGGATCACCACCGACGACAAGGTGGCGATCATGGGCGGAAGCTACGGCGGCTATGCGACGCTTGCCGGCATGGCCTTTACCCCGACCGAATTCGCCTGCGGCGTGGCGATCGTCGCGCCGTCCAATCTCAACACCCTGCTTGCATCCATCCCGGCCTATTGGGAGGCCGGACGGGCCCAGCTGTACGGGCGGATGGCCGATCCCAACACCGAGGCGGGCAAGGCCTGGCTGAAAGAACGCTCGCCGCTCTATTCCGCCGACAAGATCCAGCGGCCGCTGCTGATCGGGCAGGGCGCCAACGACCCGCGGGTCAAGCAGGCCGAGGCCGACCAGATCGTCGACGCCATGCGCAGCCGCAACATCCCGGTGACCTACGTGCTGTTCCCCGACGAGGGCCACGGCTTCGCCAGGCCGGTCAACAACATCGCCTTCAACGCGGTGACCGAGAACTTCCTGTCGAAGTGCCTCGGTGGGCGGGCCGAGCCGATCGGTGACACGGTCGCCAAATCGACCGCCAAGGTCCCGCATGGGGCCGAATTCTCACCCGGGCTGAAGGAGGCGATGGGCGGCAAGTAGCCCACTCGATCGAAGGTGCGGAGCGAAGCCGGGGACTGCCCTCCGGCTTCGCTCGGCCGTCGAAAGAATGCCGGCTTTGTCGGCATTTGACCGCTCCAGCGCTCGACATCGGCGCCCCCAGTTCCCATGGAGAGGGGCATGGCGAAACTTGGAAACTGGGCAAGCATCATAGGTCCCCTTCTGGGGTGGGCGCTGGTCCTGGCGGGCATGTCGATCAGCATCTCGCCGCTGATCACCGGCATCGTGCTGATCGGGGTGGTGATCGCCGCCGTTCATCATGCCGAGCTGGTCGCGCACCGCGTGGGCGAGCCGTTCGGGACCCTGATCCTTGCCGTCGCGGTGACGATCATCGAGGTGGGGCTGATCCTGTCGCTGATGCTTGCCAACCGCGAGGCGGCCTCCACGCTTGCCCGCGACACGGTGTTCGCGGCGGCGATGATCATCATGAACCTGCTGCTCGGCCTGTGCCTGATCGCGGCGTCGCGGCACCAGAAGGAAGTGCGCTTCACCCGCACCGGCGCCACTGCTGCGCTGAGTACGCTGGCGACCTTGATGGTGCTGACCCTAGTCCTGCCGAACTTCACCACCAGCGTGGCTGGGCCAATCTACAGCAATACCCAGCTCGCCTTCGTCGCCGCCTTTTCGCTGATCCTCTATCTGGTGTTCGTGTTCGTCCAGACGGTGGGCAACCGCGACTATTTCCTGCCCAGGGGCGACCTTCAGAAATCGCCGGATGCGCACGCGCCGAGGCCCGACCTCAGGACCACCTGGATCTCTTTCGGCGTGCTGCTCATCAGCCTTGGCGCAGTGATCCTGCTCGCCAAGTCACTGTCCGGACCGCTCGAACAGGCGGTGACCTCAGCCGGGCTGCCGCTGTCCCTGGTCGGCATCGCAATCGCCGCCATCGTCCTGCTGCCCGAAGGGGTGGCGGCAGTGCGTGCAGCGCGGTCCAATCGGCTTCAGACCAGCCTCAATCTGGCACTGGGATCGGCGCTGGCGACGATCGGGCTGACCATTCCGGCGGTGACCGTCGCTTCCTTCGCGCTCGGGCTGCCACTGGCGCTCGGGCTCGACAACAAGAGCGTGACGTTGCTCGCGCTGACCCTGTTCATCGGCAGCCTGTCGCTGGCGCGCGGGCGGACGACGCTGCTTCACGGGTCGGTGCACCTGGCCATCTTCGCGGCCTATCTGCTGACCACCATCATCCCGTGACGGACGCCGTGGACCACCCCTCGCTTGCCGCCGTCGTCTCCTCGCTTGCCGGCGATCCGCTGTCGCTCGATGCCCCGCCGAGCTGGAGCCAGGGGCGGACGCTCTATGGCGGCATGACGGCAGCGCTGGCCTGGGCCGCCGCCGTGCGGACGGTGCCCGATCTGCCGCCGCTCCGCTCGGTCCAGGCCGCCTTCATCGGGCCGGCCGCGGGATGCCTCACCATCGAACCTTTGGTCCTGCGCCGCGGCAAGTCGGCGACCACGGTCGGCGTGGACGTCCACGGCGAGGCGGGCCTGGCCGCGAGGCTGACCTTCTTCTGCGGTGCGGCGCGGCCCTCGAAAGTGGCCCACGAGCGGGTGACGGCACCGGCCGCACCGGCGCCGGACGACCTTCCGGCGGTGCTGACGGCAGGGCAGGGGCCGACCTTTGCGGCCAATTACGACATCCGGCACGTCTCGGGCGGCCTGCCGTTCAGCGGCGGCGAGCCCGAATTCGTTATGTGGGCGCGGATGCGCGAGGCCGGCGGCGCCGATCCCCTGGTGTCGCTGATCGCGCTCGCCGACGTCCTTCCGCCGGCCTCCATGCCGGTGTTCCCGGAATTTGGGGTAATCAGCAGTCTTTCGTGGAGCTTCGACCTCGATCGCCTGCCCGACGATGCTTCTGCCTGGTATCTGTGCAGCGCGACCTCGCAAAGCACGGCGGATGGCTATTCACGCCAGGCTATGGACGTGTGGGATGCCTCCGGCCGCCGGATCCTGGCGGGAAGCCAGACGGTCGCGATCTTCGTCTAGGCCGGAGCTTCGTTGCGCCGCGGGCAGGCGGCTTCTATGGCGTGGCGAACTACTTCCTCAAAAGAAAGCGTATGCCCATGGCTCGCCGCCGCCAGATCTACGAAGGCAAGGCCAAGATCCTGTACGAGGGTCCCGAGCCTGGCACGCTGATCCAGTATTTCAAGGATGATGCGACCGCCTTCAACGCGCAGAAGCGCGGCACGATCAGCGGCAAGGGCGTGATCAACAACCGGATTTCGGAGCATATCTTCACGTCGCTCTCGACGATCGGCGTGCCGACCCACTTCATCCGCCGGCTCAACATGCGCGAGCAATTGATCCGCCAGGTCGAGATCGTTCCGATCGAGGTCGTGGTGCGCAATGTCGCGGCCGGCTCGCTGTCGAAGCGGCTGGGGATCGAGGAAGGCACCCAGCTGCCCCGCACGATCATCGAATATTACCTCAAGGACGACGCGTTGGGCGACCCCTTGGTCACCGACGAGCATATCGCCTGCTTCGGCTGGGCGAGCCAGGAGGAGATGAACGACATCGCCGACATGGCGATCCGCGTGAACGACTTCATGGCCGGCCTGTTCGCGGCGATCGGAATCCGCCTGGTCGACTTCAAGCTGGAGTTCGGGCGGGTGTGGGAGAACGACTTCTCGCGCATCATCCTGGCCGACGAGATCAGCCCCGACGGCTGCCGCCTGTGGGACATGCGTTCGGGCGAGAAGCTCGACAAGGATCGCTTCCGGCAGGGTCTGGGCGGCGAGGCCGAAGCCTATCAGGAAGTCGCCCGGCGGCTTGGCCTGCTCGAGGGACAGGAAGGGGAGAACAGCGTTCTCGACTTCGACAGTCATCGGAAGAAGCGCGGCAAGTAACATTCATGTGACTGGAAAAGCGAAACCCAGGTTAACCTTTCCCGTTTCGAAGATGAACCGATGTTCATCAACATGGCAGCGGCAAGGTATTTGCCTTTCGCTTGCATGAACGGCGCAACTTCTTCTCCCGATCATCTTTCATTCACGCACACGGCATCACATCTGGCCGTGAGCAGCGAGTTGCTTTGGGCTGCTCCAATGAAAAGATCAGGAGAATATCTGTGAAAAAGTTTGTTGCGCTGACCGCCGTCGCCACCGCCGCCCTTGCCGCCACCCCGGCGCTTGCGCAGGCGCCGCAGGGTCCGCGCGTCGAGGCGCTGGTCGGCTATGATGCCCCGCGCATCAAGGTCAACGAAGGCGGCATCACCGGCACCTTCAAGGACGAAGGCGTCGCCTATGGCGTCGGTGCCGGCTACGACTTCGCGCTCAGCAACGGCGCGTCGCTCGGTGTCGACGTCGAAGCTAGCGATTCGACCATGAAGGAAACCAACGCGGCCGGCACCCTGCGTGCCGAGCGTGACCTTTATGCCGGCGGCCGCGTCAGCTTCCCGCTGGGTGCCGATGGCAGCAACGCCTACCTGAAGGGTGGCTACACCAACGCCCGCTTCAGCGCCGAGAGCGGCGCCCTTCGTGCCAAGCAGGACCTCGACGGTTATCGCCTCGGTGGCGGTGCCCAGTTCGCGGTGGCCGGCAAGGCCTACGTCGGCGGCGAGTATCGCTTCAGCGATTACGAGAACGACGTCCGTCGTCACCAGATCGTCGCGACGCTCGGTACGCGCTTCTAAGCGCTGACCCGATTGTCACGGGAAAGGGCGTCCGGCTGGTCCGGGCGCCCTTTTTCATTTTGCGCGGAAATCTGCTATGGTTCCGGCTCCCGAATGAAGAAGGAGCGCGGCCATGATCGAGGACAGCCGCATCTATTTCGCCCGCCGCGCCGCCGAGGAGCAGGAGCGGGCCGAGAAATCGACCGACCCGGTCGCGGCCGGGGTCCACCGCCGCCTGCAGCGGGTCTATGCCGAGCGGGCCAGTGTCGGCGAGCGCTGGCAGGCGCCAGAGGTGATCGGCTAGAGTAGCGACTTGCGCGCGGCCTCCAGCGCCGATGTCGCGGCCGTTTTCCGCTGGGCCCGCAATCGCGGGTAATCCGCTGCTGCCTCGGCACTGAGTGACCGGGCGAAAGCGTCGCTCCGCAGATCGGCCAGAACGGCTTTCATCCGCGCCCTGACCCCGTCGTCCACCAGCTGCGGCCCGCCGAGCGAGGCGCCGAACTCGGCCGTATTGCTGATCGCTTCGCGCATTCCGGCAATGCCGCGGGCTTCGACCAGGTCGGCGAGCAGTTTCAACTCGGACACGCATTCCAGATAGGCGAGCTGCGGTTCGATCCCGGCCTCGACCAGCGTCTCGAAACCGGCTTCGAGAAGGGCCGGAACCGCACCCCATACGACGGCGGCCTCGTTGAAAAGATCCGACACCGTTTCCTGTTCGAAGGTGGAGCGGAGCACGCCGGCACCCGGGCGCCCACTGCCCAGCGCCTGCGCGAAGGCGAGGGCCAGCGGCCAGGCCGCGCCGGTCGCATCCTGCGCGACCGCCGCCAGCGCGACCATGCCGCGACCCTCGACGTACAGGCTGCGCAGGGCGGCGCCGGGACCCTTGGGCGCGACCATGATCACGTCGAGGTCGCGGCGCGGCGCGATGAGGCCGTAGTGGATCGAGAGGCCGTGCGCGAAGTCGACCGCTGCGCCCGGCTTCAGCGCGTCCTCGATCTCGGCATAGATGGCGGGAAGATGTTCGTCGGGGGCAAGCAGGGCGACGATATCGGCCCCACGTGCAGCATCGACGGGAGTGCAGATGTCCAGCCCCTCGCTGCGGGCCTGGTCTGCGCGCGGGCTGCCCGCGCGCAGGCCGAGCCGCACCCCAATGCCGCTGTCGCGCAGGTTGAGGGCCTGGGCGCGGCCCTGGTTGCCGAAGCCGATGATCGCGACCGTTCGGCCGGCCAGCGGAGCGGGATCGAGGTCGGCGTCGCCTAGCATCCGCGTTCCTTGGCGGCGGCCAGCAGGCTGCGCAAGGCGGCGTCGGGATCAGCCTCCCGGTCAAGGCCCAGTTCCTGCCCGCGAAACCAGGTCCGCTGGCGCTTGGCATATTGCCGGGTGGCGAGCTGGCCGGCAGCGACCATGGTTGCGCGATCCGTCTCGCCGGACAGATAGCGCGCGATCTCGGGCACGCCGATCGCGCGCATGACGGGCAGGGTGGGGGAGAGGCCGCGAGCGAGCAGATCGCTCACCTCGTCGAGAGCGCGGTCCTCGACCATCGCGGCGAAGCGCCGGTCGATCCGGGCGGCGAGTAGCTGGGGGTCGGGGAGGAGGATCGTCCCGAACAAGGCGACCTCGCCGCGAATGCCGCCGAGCGTCCGTTGCTGCCAGCTTGCGAGGGGCGATCCGGTCGACAGCACCACTTCCAGCGCGCGGGCGATGCGCGTGGTGTCGTTGGCGTGGAGCCGCGCGGCGGCGGCGGGATCGTGCTCGGCCAGGCGGCGCTGGTTATCGGTCACCGGGGCGGCACGAACTTCGGCGCGGATGGCGGGGTCGATCGGCGGCACCTGCGCGATGCCGTCGAGCAGCGTGCGAAGGTAGAGGCCCGTTCCGCCAACGAGGACCGGTAGCTGGCCGCGTCCATGCACCTCGTCGATGACCGCCTTCGCTTCGACGGCCCAGTCGGCGGCGCTGCACGCCAGCGCCCCGTCGCGGTGCCCGAACAGGCGGTGTTCGACCCCTGCCATTTCCTCCGCGCCGGGGCGTGCGCTGAGCACCCGAAGGTCGGCATAGACCTGCGCGCTGTCGGCGTTGACGATCACGCCGTTCGTGCGTTGTGCGAACGTCACCGCGAGTGCCGACTTGCCGCTGGCTGTCGGCCCTGCGATGACGCACAGAGGAGGAACGCCCTTGTTCATTGCCACCCTGATAGCAGCAGGACGCCTAGGCGACAGCGATCTTGCCCGAGCGGCGGAAATCGCCGGCGGAGGCGAGCCGCGATGGATCGACGAGGGTGATGCAGCCGACCTGCTGCTTGGGCCGGTGGAAGACTGGCGGGACCTTCGTGACCGGCTGGAAGCCGGGCTGCCCGGCGTCGATGTTGTCGTCCAGCCGGCCGAGACACGCGAGAAGCGATTGTTCGTCGCCGACATGGATTCGACCATGATCGGGCAGGAATGCATCGACGAACTGGCGGACTTCGCGGGAAAGAAGAAGGAGATCGCCGCGGTGACCGAGCGCGCGATGCAGGGCGAGATCGACTTCGAGGAAGCGCTCCATGCCCGGGTCGCGGCGCTGAACGGGCTCGGGGTCGGTTGCCTCGAACGGTGCAGGACCGAGCGCGTGACCCACAATGACGGTGCCCGGACGCTGGTGCAGACGATGCGGGCGCGGGGAGCCGCCACCCTGCTGGTGACCGGCGGCTTCCACGACTTCGCCGATCCGCTTGCCGCCGAACTGGGCTTCGAGGAAGTCCGCGCCAATCACCTGGAGAGCATGTACGGTCATCTGACCGGGCGCGTCACGGGTGCCATCGTCGATGCGGCGGCCAAGGCGCGGTCGCTGGTCGAACTGCGCGATCAGCTTGGTCTCGCGAAGGGCGAAGTGCTGGCGATCGGCGACGGCGCCAACGACGCGCCGATGATCGAGGAAGCGGGCCTGGGCGTCAGCTTCCACGGCAAGCCCAAGCTGGAGGCGATCGCTGCGGCACGGATCCGGCATAACGACCTGACCGCTCTGTTATGGGCGCAGGGCATCCCCAGAAAGGAATGGGCGGCCGGCTAAGCGGCGCTTCCCTTCCGTCAGCGAGCGGGCACCGGGAAACAGGGTTGCGGCTTCAGCGCCGAACAGGCCGCCGATGCCGCCGCTCGGCTGGGGTAGGGGCCGGCCTGCAGGCGGGTCATCGTCCCCGAGGGAACCAGGGTCATCCGCGCGCCCTTCAAGCGCGGCGCCAGGCTTGCGAATAAGCGCTGCGCCGAAGCGCTGTCACGGAACGCGCCGAGCTGCACCCGGTAGGCGCCCGGCCCCGACACGGCGGCAGGCGCCGCGGCCTTCGGCGCTGCGACCTTCGGCGCAGCGGCCGCTGGAACCTTCACCGGTGGAGGCGTGGCGGCTGCGGCGGTCCGGGCGCCGGAACTCACCAGCTCCTGAGCCAGCGCGACGCCCTTTCGCCGCTCCTCAAGCGGGATCAGTTGATCCATCTCGCCGAGGGTCGTCTTGGCCGGTGCAAGACCCTGCGCCGCCGATCGGCTGACCAAGGCGTAAGCGCGGATTCGGTCCTCGGTCACGCCATCACCGTTGAAGAGCGCGGTGCCGTAGACCAGCATCGCGCGCGGTTCTCCGCTCTCGGCGGCCTGCTTCAGCCAGCGCAGGGCAGCAGTGCGATTGCCATTCTGGAAGAGGAGAAGACCGAGGCTGGTCTGCGCTTCGAGATGCCCGGCACGGGCGGCCTGCTCGTAGAAACGCTGCGCTTCGGCAAGGTCGGCGGGCACGCCGCGGCCAAGCTTGTAGGCTTGGCCAAGGTTGAAGGCTGCATCGGCCTGGCCCTTGGCTGCAAGCGGGCGCCAGATCGCAACCGCCTTTTCCGGCTGGTTGGCGCTCCACGCCTCGATCCCGGCCCTGACGCTCTGTGCGTGAAGCGGACCTGCTGCGACCAACGCCGCCGTGACGAGCAAAATCCGACGCATGAACCTCTCCCCAAGATGCGCAGCCTAACCGAGCGAAGGTCCGGCGTTAACCTGATTTTAGGCCTGCCCCGGCATCCCAGTGACAGCACACAAGATTGAAGCACCTTACCCGAGGGGATCGGAATGCGCGTTCTGGCTATGGCATCGCAGAAGGGGGGGTCGGGCAAGACCACGCTCTCCGGCCATCTGGCGGTGCAGGCGCAACTTGCGGGCGCTGGCCCGGTCTGCCTGATCGATATCGATCCGCAGGGCTCGCTCGCCGATTGGTGGAACGAGCGCGAGACCGAAATGCCGGCCTTCGCCCAGACCACCGTCGCCCGCCTTGCGAGCGACCTTGAAGTTCTTCGCCAGCAAGGCTTCCGCCTGGCGGTGATCGACACTCCGCCGGCCATCACCATGGCGATCCAGAGCGTGATCGCGGTGGCCGAACTGATTGTCATCCCGACCCGGCCGAGCCCGCACGACCTTCGCGCCGTGGGCGCAACGGTCGATCTGTGCGAACGCGCCGGCAAGCCGCTGATCTTCGTAGTCAATGCGGCGACGCCCAAGGCCAAGATCACCTACGAGGCCGCCGTCGCGCTGTCGCAGCACGGCACCGTGGCACCGGTCACGCTTCACCATCGCACCGATTTCGCGGCCTCGATGATCGACGGCCGGACGGTCATGGAGGTCGATCCCAAGGGCAAGTCGGCCGGCGAGGTCACGGCGCTGTGGGAGTATATCTCCGACCGCCTCGAGAAGAATTTCCGCCGCACCGTGTTCGCGGCCCCGGGCGCTTCGCCCGGTGTCGGAGCGGCCGCGCCGCGTCCCGTCGGTGGCTTCGGCCGCCGCGTGGTCGGCTGAGAAGGGGCGTATTTCCCATGATGAAGAGCGAACCCAAGCCCTTCGCCTCCCTGTCTTCCGGGCTGCTCGCCCGCAAGGGTGCGGCGCGTCCGGCGATGCGCCCGCAGGGATTCGGCCAGCTTGGCAGCGGCCTCGAGGATCTCGGCTGGAACGACATGGGCTTCGAGCCCCCCCGTCCAGCGCTTGCGCCGGTTCCGGCCGGCGAGGATTCGCCCGTTGCCCTGCGGTCCAACCCGGCACTCGGCCTGAGCCCGATCCACGCTGTTCACGAGGAAATCGCGCAGCGGCTGGCCAACGACGCCGGTGACGAAGTCGACGAGACCGCCGAGCCGGTTCCCGCCGACGTCCCGCCGCTCGCCGAACTGCTTGCCGCGCCGGTCGAGGAAGAAGCCGCAGTCGCCGAACCGGTGACTCCGGTACTTCAGGTCCGCGCCGAGCGTGCACCGGTCGTGGTGCCCGCCGTGGCGGTCGCCGCACCTGCGCCCAC
Organism: Sphingomonas kaistensis; assembly: GCF_011927725.1. NCBI lineage: Bacteria > Pseudomonadati > Pseudomonadota > Alphaproteobacteria > Sphingomonadales > Sphingomonadaceae > Sphingomonas > Sphingomonas kaistensis. The sequence continues at coordinate 1,862,154 of NZ_JAATJC010000001.1, forward strand.
CCCGCGCAGCCGCGCTTCTGCCGGCAAGGCCAAGGCCGCTTTCACCCTGCGGCTGGACCAGGATCGCCATCTCAAGCTGCGCCTGGCCTGCGCCGTCACCGGCGTATCGGCCCAACAATTGGTTACTCGCGCACTCGACGAGTTGCTGGCGTCCATGCCCGAACTCGACGCCATGGCCAGCAGCGCCCCCGAACGCCAGTCAAGCAAGGATTGACCCGATGACCAAGTCCAGGTCCGCACTTCTCGCCGCTTCCAGCATCGTCATGGCAGCCGCGCTCACGGGTTGTGCACTGGGCGGGGGCAAGCCCAAGCATTTCGGTGGGCTTGCTGAGAACAGCAACATCGGGGTCGCGATGCGGGCGCAGGCCGCGCTTCAGCAGGGCGATGTCGCGAGCGCCGTTTCCTATGCCGAGCGTGCGGTCGAGAAGAGCCCGGCCGACGCGGCCTTCCGGACTTTGCTCGGAAATGCCTATCTCGCCGCCGGACGCTTCCGGTCGGCCGAAGCGGCGTTCGCCGATGCGCTGGCAATCTATCCCAACCAGGTGGGCGTTCCGCTGAAGCTGGCGCTGGCGCAGGTCGCGCAGGGCCGGGGAGAGGCCGCGGCGCAGACCCTCGATACTTATTCCCAGGTCATCAGCCCGGCCGACGCCGGGCTCGCGATGGCCCTAGCCGGACGCCCTGGCGCGGCGATCGAGACGCTTGAGCTTGCCGCGCGCGGCGACGAAGCGGATTCGCGCGTTCGCCAGAACCTGGCGTTGGCGCATGCGATCGCGGGCGACTGGACCCGTGCCCGCCGGGTCGCAGAACAGGATCTCTCGGGCGACCAGCTCGAGCAGCGGATGAGCGAGTGGGCAACCTTTGCCAGGCCGGGAGCGGCAGCGACCCAGGTCGCGTCGCTGATCGGGATCAAGGCGCCGGCTGCAACCGACTCCGGAATGCCGGTCCGTCTTGCGCTTCGTTCGCAGAATGTCCGCAGTGCCGCGGTTTCGGTGCCGGCGCCGCCGGTGACGGAAAACCGGGTGCTGGCCGAAGCCGCGCCGCAGCCCGAAATGCCGCTGGCCGAGCAGCAACCGGTCGCGGTTGCAGCGGCCGACGTGCCTCCGCCTGCTGCTCAGGTGCAATATGCCGCCTCGGCACCCGATGTCGCCGCCATGGTCGACAGCCTCCGTGCCGAGCGCGTGAAGCCGTCGGGGGGCCTTCCCAAGGTGGCCGAACTGCGCCGCGCCGCGGCCAAGCGCTTCGGCATGAGCCAGGCGGTAGTCCAGCTGGGCGCCTATGCCACCGAAGCCGGGGTCAAGGCCGGCTGGTCGACGATCGCCCGTCGCCATCGCGACGTGACCGCCTATGTCCCGGCGAGCGCACGCTTCGCAGGAGCGCGGGGCACGGTCTACCGGCTCAGCCTCAAGGGCTTTGCAAGCGATGGCGAGGCGCGGCGGCTGTGCATGCAGCTGAAGTCGAGCGGGGCGACCTGCTTCGTCCGCAACGCAGCCGGCGATTCGCCGGTCCGCTTCGCCAGCCGCTGAGGCGTCATCCGGCGATAAGCAGTTCCAGAACGGCCATGCGCATCGCAACGCCGTTCGCCACCTGACGCAGGATAAGGCTGCGGCCGGGCAGGTCCGCAACCTCGTCGGCGATCTCGACTCCGCGGTTCATCGGGCCGGGGTGAAGCACCACCGCACCGGGCGCTGCCAGCGCCAGCCGCTCGGGCGTCAGGCCGTACAGGCGGAGATATTCGCCCGGAGCATCGCCGAGATCCTCGTCGAGCCGTTCGCGCTGGACGCGCAGCATCATCACCGCGTCCGCGCCGGCGATCGCTTCGTCGATCGAGTGGCTGCCCGCGTCCGCGGGGACCAGCGCCGGGGGTCCGGCGAGGCGCACGGAGGCCCCGAGCCGGGGCAACAATTCCGCGTTGGAATGCGCCACCCGGCTGTGCGCAATGTCGCCGATGATCGCGATGGTCCGGCCCGTCAGCGACCCGAATTGCTGGCGCAGGGTGAGTGCGTCGAGCAACGCCTGGGTCGGATGCTCGCGGGTCCCGTCGCCGGCATTGACCACCGGGCAATCGACCAGCGCCGCGACTTCCTCCGCAGCGCCGTTCTGGCGGTGGCGCAGCACCAGCGCGTCGGGCCCCATGGCGCCGAGGGTACGAGCCGTGTCCGCGAGGGTTTCGCCCTTCTTCACGCTGGAATGCTCGACCGACAGCGTGATCGCCTGCGCGCCCAACCGGGCGGCAGCCTGCGCGAAGCTCATCGCCGTCCGAGTGCTGTTTTCGTAGAAGCAGTTAAAGATGGTCCGTCCGGCCAGCCGGTCGCGTCCGCTGCGCGGGTCGAGCGCATAGTCCTGCGCACGGGCGAAAAGCTGATCGAGCTGCGAGTCGCCGAGCGACGAGATGGAGAGCAGGTGCACGGACGCGGCTGCTAGCTTGGCCGCGGCAACATGCAAAGGGCATCGAGCGCCCCTTGCAGGATGTGCGCGGCGGCAAGCTTGTCGACCGCCACGGCGCGCTTGGCACGACTGACGTCGGCGGCAATCATCGCGCGCTCCACCGCCTGGGTCGACCAGCGCTCGTCCCACAACAGCAGGGGCAGAGCCAGCGGCGCGAGATTGCGGGCGAAGGCGCGGGTTGACTGGGTGCGGGGCGAGTCGCTTCCGTCCATGTTGAGCGGCAGGCCGACCACCAGCCCGCGCACCGAATGGCGTTCGCAGAAGGTGCGAAGCAGCTCGAGGTCGGCGGTAAACTTGGTCCGGCGGATGGTCTCGGCCGGCCCGGCGAAGCTCCATCCGGTGTCGCAAAGCGCGAGGCCGACGGTCTTGGTCCCGACGTCGAGCCCGGCAAGCACGCCGCCGCCCGGCAGCGCGGCGAGAAATTCGGCGGCAACGCTCGTGATCATGGCTTGAACGCGTTGACGCGGCCGCGCGCATCGGCGCGGATGTTGGCCCAGAACAGTGCGTAATCGTAGACGTGGTAATTGTTGCCCGGCAGCACGTAGGAACCGAGGTCCGGAAGCTTGCCGTCAGCGCCGGCGATGATCAGGAAATTGTCGCGGCACAATGCTCCGACCGCGCCTTGGACGAGGGTGGCGTCGCTGAGGCTGGAGTCGGTCGGGACCAATGTGCCGTCGTTGCGCGCGAAGTTGGCGATCTCGCCCGTGACCCCGTCATCGTCGGAGCCTGACAGCGGATTGTAGCAGATGATGTCCTGTCGCCGCCGCTTGAGGCCATTGAACCCGGTCGTCCCCTCGAACGCAGAGGTGATGAGGTCGGTGTTCGCGGGCTGGCCATAGGTCTGCCACGACACCAGGCAGCGGGTATCGAGATTGTTAGCGCAGGCAGACAGGCCCATCGCCGGCAGATCGGCGGTGCGGCTGACCGGCCAGCCGACCACGTAGGCGGCGACGATCCGCTTCTGCAGCGCGGGATCCTTCGCCACCCTGTCGCGCAGCAAGCGGGTAAGGTGGAGCGCGCCCTGGCTATGCCCGGCGAGGATGATCGGCGCCGTCGGCTCCTGCATCAGGAAGCGGTCGAAGGCGCGGACCACGTCCGAATAGGCAAGGTCCAGCGCGGCCGTGGCATCCTTGCCGGTGTCCAGGAAGGCGCCGAACGCGGCCTGACGATACTTCGGCGCGTAGATGCGGGAGAAGTTGAAGGCGCTTGCCTGGCTGCGGACGAACAGCCCGGCGCGTTCCTGGCTTTCGCGATCGCCGAGCAGGGCGTTCCAGCGATCGCGCTGCAGGTAGGTGGTGGGGTGGATGTAGAAGGTCGCGGCCTCGACCTTGTCGGCTGGTTCCTCGCCCATGCCCTGCGGCTTCCATTGCGCCGGGCCCGGCGGGACGGTGTCGGGAAGGTTGAGCCAGTTGTCCGCCTGCACATAGTCGGGCCCGCTGGCCGGCGGGGGAGCCTCGTAGGGAACCGTCGGAAGCGCCTGCTTGCGCAGGACCGAGCCGCCGAACTGGAACAAGGCGAAGCCGCCGGCGGCGACCAGCAGGGTGAGGACGAAGATGATCAGCAGGAACCGGCGAGCGCACATGGTCAGCGCAGGTAGGGCCGGGCAAGCCAGAAGCCAAGTTGACTTGAAGGCCGGGTGGGGCTTGGCTGGGGCGGAGTGAAGTGAAAGGTATGTGTCTTGAAGATCAAGCTTTCCGCCCTGTTGCTGCTGACCACCGCCGCTTGCACCACCGCCGACGGCGACCTCGCCGCGCCCCGGACAGCGGCTGCCGTGATGCCGGTCGGTCCGGTCGAGCCGGTCGTCACTCCGGCGGCCGAGGACCAAAGGCTGACGGTCTTCCTCGATGCCGCCTTTGAGGAGCAGGTCGCGCGTTCACCGCAGGGCCTGACCGGGCTTGGCCGAAAGGAGCGCTACAATGAGCTCAACAGCTACACCGACGCCAATGCGGCGGAAGGCCTTGCCTTGGCCCAGCGGCAGCTTGCCTCGATGCGGGCGCAGTTCGATCCCGCCAAGCTGAGCCCCAACGGACGGCTCAGCTACCAGCTCTTCGAACGCGAAGTGCAGCAGAATGTGGAGAATTTCCGCTGGCGGCGGCACGGCTTCATTGCCAGCACCAACGGCAGCCCGGCCGGTTCGCTTCCGGTGTTCCTGATCAACAACCACAAGATCGCCAGCGTCGCCGACGCCGAAGCCTATATCTCCCGCTTGCAGGCGGTCGAGCGGGTGATGGGCGAGATCACCACCAACATGCGGGCACAGACCGCGGCGGGGATCGTGCCGTCCACCTTCAATTTCGCGCCGGTCCGCAAGGATGCCGAAAAGGTGCTTGCGGGAGCGCCCTTCACCACCGGTCCAGAGACCCCGGTGTACGCCGATTTCCGCGCCAAGGTCGCCAAGCTGGACGCCCCGCAGGCTGAAAAGGATCGCCTGCTTGCCGCGGCCCGCGACGCGCTGACCGGCCCGTTCCAGCGCGGCTATCGCAGCTTCCTGGCGACGTGGACCGAAACCGAGCGGCAGGCCAAGGGCAATCGCGGGGCCTGGGGCCTGCCGGACGGCGCGGCCTTTTACGCCAACCGGCTGAAGAACTCGACCACCACCTCGATGAGCGCGGCGCAGATCCACCAGCTTGGCCTCGATCAGGTGGCGGCGATCCACGGCGAGATGGAGCGCATAAAGACCCAGGTCGGGTTCAAGGGCACCCTGCGGCAATTCTTCGACGAGCTCCGGTCCAACCCCAAATATCGCTACCCCGACACCGATGCGGGCCGCGCCGCCTATATCAAGGATGCCGAGGGCTTCGTCGCGCAGGTGATGGCCAAGTCGCCGCAATGGTTCCGCCGCCTTCCCAAGGCCGCGCTCGAAGTCCGGGCGGTCGAGAAGTGGCGCGAGGGGACGGCGGCGATCGCCTTCTACAACTCCCCGTCGGAGGACGGATCGCGTCCCGGCATCTACTATTCCAACCTCGCCAATATGGCGGACGTGTCCAAGCCGCAGCTTGAAGCGCGCAGCTATCACGAGGGCGCGCCGGGCCACCACTTCCAGATCGCCCTTGCGCAGGAGCTTCCCAACGTACCCAAGTTCCGGCGCTTCGGCGGCTATGGCGCTTATGCCGAGGGTTGGGGGCTGTACGCCGAGGGCCTGGGCAAAGAGATGGGCTTCTATCAGGACCCGATCAGCGAATTCGGCATGCTTTCGACCCAGGTCTGGCGAGCGGTTCGGCTGGTGGTCGACAGCGGCATCCACGACAAGCGCTGGACCCGCGAGCAGGCGATCGATTATTTCCTGGCCAATGCGCCGCTCTCGCGCGCCGACGCCGTCCGCGAGGTCGAGCGCTATTTCAACTGGCCGGGGCAGGCGACCAGCTACATGGTCGGACAGCTCAAGATCCTCGAGCTGCGCGAAAGGGCCAAGCGCGAGCTGGGCGACAAATTCGACATCCGCGACTTCCACGCCGCGGTGCTCGAAAACGGGTCGCTTCCGCTCGATGTCCTGGAAGAGCAGGTCAACGCCTACATCGCGGCCCGCAAGGCGGCCTGATCGCAGGGGCGAGGCCCCCACGCAGCCGTCGGCACCGCGCCTCGATGGGCGCGGGGCTGACGGCTCGCAGTTCACCTCCGGTTCAAGCGGCCGACCTGATGGTTCCGGCAGGCCGGGGGGCTTGTACGGAGCGTCTTCATGTCCCTTGTTCGCAATCTCGCCCTGGCGGCGGTTGGCGCGGTCGGCCTTGCCGGCTGCAGCACCCTCGATCCTTATTATGGCGCCTCGATCGGTGTCGGCTCGCCTTATTACAGCTCGGGCTATGGCTACGGGTATGACCAGTACTCGCAATATGGCGGCTACGGGCAGTATGGCGGCTACGCGCCTTACGGAGCCTATGGCGCGAATTATGGCTCCTATGGCGGCTGGAACGGCGGATATTATTATCCGGGCACCGGCGCCTACGTGTATGACCAGCAGCGCCGCCGCTATCCGATCAGCGCAGCCCAGCGCCGCTATTGGGAGCAGCAGCGGATCGCGCGGAGCCGCAACCCGGCGGTGCAGCAGAACTATCGCGAATATCGCGCCGAGCGTCGCGACGATCGCCGCGACTACCGGACCGAGCGCCGCGAGGACCGCGCCGCGGTGCAGTCGGGTCAGGTGACCAGGCAGGAATATCGCACCGATCGCCGCCAGGATCGCCGCGAATATCGGCAGGACCAGCGCCAGGACAGCAGGGAGCTCCGCCGCGAGAACCGGCGGGATCGCCGCCAGCCTCGATAAGGTGAAGTGATCGCACCGTTGGCAGGGGGAGTTGAAGGCTCGGCTCCCCCTCGCTAACGCCCGGCCATGTCCGTCGATACCGCCACCGTGCGGCACATCGCCAAGCTTGCGCGCATCGCCATGAGCGATGCGGAAGTGGAAGCGCTGGTGCCCGAACTCAACAATATCCTCGGCTGGGTCGAGCAACTCGGCGAGGTCGATACCTCGGGCGTCGAGCCGCTGGCGACCGTGGTCGACCAGAAGCTGCGCCTGCGCGACGACGTCATCGACGCCGACCCGCTGACCGGCGGCAACGTCCGCGACAAGGTGCTGCTCAACGCGCCCGAGGCCCAGCACGGCTTTTTCGCGGTCCCCAAGGTGATCGAATAATGGCCGAGCTCAACAGCCTCACGCTGACCCAGCTCCGCGATGGCTTCCGCGCCGGCGACTTTTCCGCGCGGGAGATCGCCGAGAGCTTCAACGCGGCGGTGGCCGCAGCCCGGGCGCTCAACGCCTATACGGTTGAAACCCCGGACGATGCGCTGGCCTGCGCCGACGCCGCCGACACGGCGCGGCAGTCGCGCGCGCTGAAGCCGCTGTCGGGCATCCCGCTCGGGATCAAGGATCTGTTCGCGACCGTCGGCGTGGACACCACCTCGGGCAGCAAGATACTCGGCGGCTTCAAGCCGGCTTACGAGAGCACCGTCAGCGCCAAGCTGCGCGACGCGGGCGCGGGGATGCTGGGCAAGCTCAACATGGACGAATTCGCCATGGGCTCGTCCAACGAGACGAGCACCTACGGGCCCGTCATAAGCCCCTGGAAGGGGAGCGACGGCGGTAACGCGGCGCTGACACCGGGTGGAAGCTCGGGCGGGTCGGCGGCGGCGGTTGCGGCGGGTCTGGCGCCGGGCGTCACCGGCACCGACACCGGCGGCTCGATCCGCCAGCCTGCCGCCTTCACCGGAATCACCGGCATCAAGCCGACCTACGGGCGTTGCTCGCGCTGGGGCATCGTCTCCTTCGCCTCCTCGCTCGATCAGGCCGGCCCGATGGCGCGGACCGTGCGCGATTGCGCGATCCTGCTCGAGGCGATGAGCGGCTTCGATCCAAAGGATTCCACCTCTCTCGACGCGCCGGTTCCGGCGTGGGAGCAGGGATTGTCAAGCGATCTCAAGGGCAAGCGCGTCGGTATTCCCAGGGAATATCGCATCGACGGCGTGCCCGATGAGATCAACGCGCTGTGGGACCAGGGCATCGCCTGGCTCAAGGACGCGGGCGCCGAGGTGGTGGAGATCTCGCTGCCACACACCAAATATGCGCTTCCGACCTATTACATCATCGCCCCGGCCGAGGCCTCGTCCAACCTCGCCCGCTATGACGGTGTCCGCTACGGGCTGCGCGAAGTGCCGGAGGGCGGCAATCTCGACGCCATGTATGCCGCGACCCGCGCCGCCGGCTTCGGCGCCGAGGTCAAGCGCCGCATCATGATCGGCACCTATGTGCTGAGCGCGGGCTTCTACGACGCTTATTTCACCAAGGCGCAGCGCGTCCGGGCGCTGATCAAGCAGGATTTCGCCAGGGCCTTCGAGCAGTGCGACATCATTCTCACCCCGACCGCGCCGAGTGCTGCGTTTGGGATCGGGGAAAAGATGAGCGATCCGCTGGCGATGTACCTGAACGACGTGTTCGCGGTGCCCGCCAGCCTCGCAGGTCTTCCGGCGATGAGCGTGCCGGGCGGGCTCGACGCGCAGGGGCTTCCGCTCGGGCTGCATCTGATCGGGCGGGAAATGGATGAGCAGGGTGTGCTGAATGCCGGCCTTGCGATCGAGGAACGCGCGGGCTTCACCGCCCGTCCGGGGAAGTGGTGGTAATGGCCGACGCAAACGCACCCTATCGCCTGAAGGGCGACACCGGCGAGTGGGAGGTCGTGATCGGCCTCGAGGTCCACGCGCAGGTGACCTCCAACGCCAAGCTGTTCAGCGGCGCGGCGACCGCGTTCGGGGCCGAGCCCAATACCCAGGTCAGCCTAGTCGATGCGGCGATGCCGGGCATGCTTCCGGTCCCCAACCGCGAGTGCATCCGCCAGGCCGTCCGCACCGGTCTGGCGATCGACGCCAAGATCAACAAGTGGAGCCGGTTCGACCGCAAGAACTATTTTTACGCCGATCTTCCGCAGGGCTATCAGATCAGCCAGCTCTATCATCCGCTGGTCGGCGAAGGCTCGGTCACGGTGCTGGTCGACGAGAAGGATGAGGCGAGCGCGCGCACGATCGGGGTCGAGCGCATCCATGTCGAGCAGGATGCCGGCAAGCTGATGCACGACCAGCATCCGACCATGAGCTACGTCGACCTCAACCGCTCGGGCGTCGCGCTGATGGAAATCGTGTCCAAGCCCGATCTGCGCTCACCGGCGGAAGCGGGGGCGTATTTGCGCAAGCTGCGCGCGATCCTGCGCTATGTCGGTTCGTGCGATGGCAACATGGAGGAAGGCTCCATGCGCGCCGACGTCAACGTGTCGGTGCGCAAGCCCGGCGACGAGTTCGGGACCCGCACCGAAACCAAGAACGTCAATTCGGTCCGCTTCGTGATGGCGGTGATCGAGCATGAGGCGCGCCGCCAGATCGAGGTCCTCGAGGAAGGTGGTTCGATCGTCCAGGAAACCCGGCTCTATGATCCGGACAAGGGTGAGACGCGGTCGTTGCGGTCGAAGGAAGATGCGCACGATTATCGCTACTTCCCCGATCCCGACCTGCTTCCGCTGGAGCTGGACGACCAGTTCATCGAGGATTGCCGCGCCTCGCTGCCCGAACTGCCGGACGCCAAGCGCAAGCGCTACGAGGCCGCGGGTATCACCGCTTACAACGCCAGCGTTCTGACCGCCGAGGTGGAGACTGCGCGCTGGTTCGACGGTCTGCTGGACGCGGGGGCCGAACCGGTCCGGGCTGCCAATTGGGTTGTGGCTGAGCTGTTCGGGGCGCTCAATCGCCTCGGCCGGGACATCGCCGATTGCCCGGTCTCGCCCGCTCAGGCGGCCGAGTTGCTTGGTCTCGTCGCCGACGGGACCATCAGCGGGTCGATCGCCAAGACCGTGTTCGAGAAGATGCTCGACAGCGGCGATGGCGCCCATGCGATCGTCGAGCGCGAAGGCCTGAAGCAGAACAGCGATACCGGCGCGATCGATGGCGAGATCGACAAGATCCTCGCCGCCAATGCCGACAAGGTCGCGCAGTATCGCGAGGGCAAGGTACAGCTGTTCGGCTTCTTCGTCGGCCAAACGATGAAGGCGATGCAGGGCAAGGCCAATCCGGGCGTGGTCAACGAGCGGTTGAAGGCCAAGCTCGACTAGTCATGGCAGCGTCGCATTGTCGTTGCTATGTGGCGGCGATGCGTAGCTTTTTCCTCCTCGCCGCTGCCCTTGCGGCCAGTCCTGCCGCAGCCCAGGGCCCGGCCAAGCCGCCCAGGCTGATCGTCGCCATCTCGGTCGACCAGCTGTCGGCCGACCTGTTCGCCGCCTACCGCCCGCATTTCATCGGCGGCTTCAAGCAGCTGGCGGAGCGGGGCGTAGTGTTCGCCAACGGCTACCAGAGCCACGCCGCGACCGAGACCTGCCCGGGCCACTCGACGCTGCTGACCGGACGCCACCCGGCGGCGACGGGGATCGTTGCCAATAACTGGATCGACCAGGGAGCGGCGCGCGAGGACAAGAATATTTACTGTTCCGAGGATGAGCGGGTCGCCGGCTCCACCTCCAAGGCCTACACGGTCAGCCCCGAGCATTTGCGCGTATCGACGCTTGGCGATCGGCTGAAGGCGGCGGATCCGCGCAGCCGGAATGTCGCGGTTTCGGGCAAGGACCGGGCGGCGGTGATGATGGGCGGCCGCGCGGTCGACCAGCGCTGGTATTGGGACGGCAAGACCTGGGCCAGCGACAGGCCGGTGACCAACCCGCCGCGAAGCGTGCTCGGGGTCCGGGGCTTTTCTGACCAGTGGTTCGGGAGCACGCAGGAGCCACTGGAGGTGCCTGCCCTGTGCCAGGCGCGGGCAACACCCTATCAGGTGACGCCGACCGTCACCGTCGGAAATGGCCGGTTCGCTCGAGCCGCCGGGGATGCGCGGGCATTCCGGACGATGCCGCAGTTCGACAGCCTGACCCTGGCCCTGGGGATGTCGCTGATCCGCGAAATGAAGCTGGGGCAGGGGCCAGCCACCGACGTCATCTCGATCGGGCTGAGCGCGACCGATTATATCGGGCACAGCTTCGGCTGGGGCGGGCAGGAGATGTGCCTGCAGATGCTCAACCTCGACCGCGACCTGGAAGGTTTCCTGATTCAGCTGGAGCAGCAGAAGGTTGATTACGCACTGGTCCTGTCGGCCGATCATGGCGGGCAGGATGCGGTGGAGCGGCTGCGGACAGGGGGCGACACCGGGGCGGTGCGGGCCGACCCGCTGCTGAGTCCGGCCGAGATGGGCAAGCTGATGGCGCCGCAGCTGGGGCTGAGCGGCGCGGTCCTGCGAGGCGATGGGGTGAGCGGAGACTTCTGGCTTGACCGGGCGATCCCGGCCAAGGACCGCCCGCGCGTGCTGGCCGAGGCGGTCCGCCGCTACAAGGCGCATCCTCAGGTCGAGACGGTGTTCACGGCGGCCGAGATCGGGCGCGTGCCGATACCGTCGGGCGATCCGTCGCGGTGGGGCCTGCTGCAGCGGGTGCGGGCCTCGTTCGACCCGGCGCGGTCGGGGGACTTCTATGTGGTGCTGAAGCAGGGCGTCAGCACGGTCGCGCGGCCCGGCCCGGGCTATGTCGCGAGCCACGGGACGGTGTGGGACTATGACCGGCGGGTGCCGATCCTGTTCATGGCCCCGGGGGTCAGGCCGGCCACTCCGGCAGCGGCGGCGGACACGGTCGATATCCTGCCCACCGTTGCAAGCTGGATCGGACTGAAGCTGGCGCCCGGAAGCGTGGACGGCGTGTGCCGGAGCGAGGCGGCAAGCTGCCGTTGACCGGGACGAGGGGCTCCCGCCGTGCCAGGCGCCTCTCCGCCTAGCGAGCGCTGCTTCCGGCGAGCCTTGCGAAGGCGGCCAGCAGCGCGAGGGGACCCGCCTGCTCGATCGCTCCCGCCGCCACCTCTTCCGGGGACCAGAACATCGAGTCGGGCGTATCGTCGAGCATCGCCCAGTGCGGAAACATGCGCCGGTCGACCGCGGTACTGAGGAGGAGCCGCACGTCGTTGTGGCGATCGTCGACCGCGATCCGCGCGAACAGGGCCTCGATCGCCGGCTCGGACCCCTCGATCAGCTGCAGGTAGAGGTCGTGACGGCAGATCAGCGCGCCGGTGATGTCGAGGCGCGGATTGTTGCGCCGCGCGGTCAGCAGGATGCCGGCGAGCATCGCCTTGTCGTAGCCAAACGGTTGCGAGCGATAGATGAGCTGGTGCATGCGGCCTCGCTGGCAGGGCACCGCGTCGTGCCGGGGGGCAGGCTAGGCCAGGCGGGCGCCCGCGCCTAGCCGCCACAGCATTTGCCTGTGCCGGCGGGATCGTGCCACCTTGCCGCGGTGAGCGAGGCGGCGACAGCATCGAGGGAGCCTAACGGCACGCGGCGCATCTTCCTGGCGGGCGCGACTGGGACCATCGGCCGGTCAACTGCGCGGGCGCTGGTGGCGCGAGGGCATGAGGTGGTGTGCTTCGTGCGGGCGTTGCCGGAGGGGGAGTCGCTCGCGGAGCTCGGCGGCGCGGAAGTCAGGGTCGGCGACGTCACCGACGCGGGCTCGATCAAGCGGGATGGTCTGCGCGGCGAGCGGTTCGATACGATTGTGTCGTGTCTGGCCTCGCGCACGGGGTCGCCGCGCGACGCCTGGGCGATCGATCACCGGGCGAACCTCAACCTGCTAGAGGCGGCGAGGGCGGGCGGCATCGTGCAATTCGTGCTGCTGTCGGCGATTTGCCTCCAGAAACCGAAGCTGGCGTTTCAGCATGCCAAGATCGCGTTCGAGCAGGCGCTGATCGCTTCCGGCCTGGCCTACACGATCGTCCGGCCGACCGCCTTCTTCAAATCGCTGTCGGGGCAGGTCGAGCGGGTGCGGCGGGGCAAGCCGTGGCTGCTGTTCGGCGATGGCCGGCTGACCGCGTGCAAGCCAATCAGCGACGCCGACCTTGCCGCCTATCTCGCCGCTTGCGTCGAGGATCCGGCGCTGCAGGGCCGGGTGCTGCCGATCGGCGGCCCGGGTCCGGCGATCACGCCGAGGGAACAGGCCGAGGCGCTGTTCGCCCTGCTGGGGGAGGAGCCACGCTTCCGGCAGGTGCCGGTGCGGCTGATGGATGCGATCGTCGGGGTGCTGGGCGCACTGGGCCGCGTGGCCCCGGCCCTGCGGGACAAAGCCGAATATGCCCGGATCGGGCGCTATTATGCGACTGAATCGATGCTAGTCTGGGACGAAGAGGCCGGGCGCTACGATGCGGGAGCGACGCCGGAGACGGGGTCGGAAACGCTCGGCGATCATTATGCGGCCCTGTTGGGCGGGCTTGCACGCGGGTGACCCGAAAGCAGTTCCGGCCCGGCGCCAGCGATCTCGAAGCGAAAAGAAGGGGTCATCCTGTCACGCGATGAGGGCGTTTCATCTTGCCTTGCGGCGTTTGTCGGAAGGTGTCCTCGACCCACCGAAAATGGCAGATTATCAGGTTCTTCCAGTGCGTTCATGGTGAAGGAATACGGGATGCGGATAGCGGTGGCGGTGATCGGGATGGCTCTTGCGGTGGGAGCGTGCGGGCAGAATGCAGCACCGCCCGCAGAGAGCGCGAACGCCACCGCCGGCAATGAGGGCGCGGCCGCCACCGCGTCGCTGTGGGCGGGTGGCGCCAAGCGGCCGCTCGAACTGCAATCCGCGCATCCCAATGGAGTCGTGCTCCAGCTTACCTCACTGCAATCTAGCCCGACCGAAACCACCATCGGGCTCCGGGTCATCAACGGGCGCGACAAGGCGGTCGAGCTCAACCGCTTCAACAACAGCCGCAACGGCTATCTGGTGCTCGACACCGGCGAGAAACTCTACCTGTCGCCGCCGGCCAGCAACGCCAAGCTCAGCATCGAGGCAGGACAGACGCTGGAAGGCCAGTTGGTGTTTCTGGGCCGCTTGCCCAAGGCGAAGACCGCCGTCCTGGTCCTGAATGAGAACGGGCAGACCGACAGCGAATATACCAACACCCCAAGCTATCGGATTAACCTGCCGCTCGGCTCGCTGGAAGGTGGGCAGGGCTGATGCCGGCAAGGCCTTCGTTCCGGATCGCCCTGGTCTCGGCCACGCTGGTGCTGGCGGGCTGCGGCGGGTCGAACCCGTTCAGCGGCGATCCGGCGCCGCTCGACGTGCAGATCGCGCACCCCAACGGCGTCGTCCTCCAGCTGCTTTCGGCCGGCGCGTCGGGCGACCATGTGGTCGTCAACGCGCGGGTCCTGAATGGCCGCGACCAGGAAGTGAAGCTCGCGCAGGGGACCGAGAAGTCATACCTGCTGACGGGAAGCGGCGAGAAGCTGTTCCTGGTGCCTCCCGCTGCCAACGAATCGCTCGCCATTCCCGCCGGCCAGGTGATGGACGTGGCGCTGGTGTTCGCGGGCAAGTTGCCGGGAGACGGCAAGGCGACGCTGGTGCTGAGCGAGAACGGCAATGCCGACAGCGTCTACACGGGGAGCCCGCGCTTCCAGGTCGTGCTGGCCGCGGCGCCCGGCGGTGGCAGCGTTCCGGAGATGACCGCCCTGTCGAACATGCGCCCGTTGCCGACGTCCACTTTGCAAGCGTCGGCGGGTACGGGATCGAGCCTTGGAAGTGGCGGGCAGGCGACGAGCGAGCTTCGCACCGTCGAGGCGCTCAAGAGCGAACTGGGCGCCCAGCAGACCGAGCGCGGCACGGTGGTGTCGCTGGCGTCCGACGTCACCTTCGATTTCGACAAGGCGACCTTGCGCGACAATGCCAAGCCCACGCTCGACCGCTTGGCCGAGCTGATCAAGGCCAGCCCGGCGGGCGCGATCTCGATCGAGGGGCACACCGACGCCAAGGGCGACGACGATTACAACAAGCGCCTGTCGGAACAGCGCGCCGCGGCGGTGAAGGAGTATCTTGCCACCAAGGGCATCGACGCCGCCAAGCTGACGACGATCGCGCTCGGCGAGCTTCGCCCGGTCGCGCCCAATGCGGCGGCCGATGGCGGCGACGACGAAGCCGGGCGGCAGCGTAATCGCCGGGTCGAGGTGATCCTGCCCAAGAGCTGAGGCAAAGCGTCAGGCTCCGGCGAAGGTGACGGCCTCGATCTTGTTGCCGTCGGGATCGCGGACGAAAGCGGCGTAATAGTTAGGGTCGTATTCGGGGCGCAGGCCGGGTGGGCCGTCGTCGGTGCCGCCGTTGGCCATTGCGACGCGGTGGAAGGCGTCGACAGCGGCGCCGTGTTCGACTTCGAAGGCGACGTGGACGCCGTTGCCCGGGGCGGCGGGCAGGCCGTTGGCGGGGCGATTGAGGCTGAACGAGGTGATCCCGGCGCCGTAGCCCACGGCCTCATCGACATCGAGGGTGCGGCGCAGGCCGAGCTCGGCCATCACGGGATCGTAAAAGGCGCGGGCGCGGTCGAGGTCCGCGGTGCCGAGGGAGAGGTGGTGGAGCATGGCGGGGCAACCTGCCTCCGCCACGCCCGGTTCCGCCTTACTGGTCGAGGAAGCTCCGCATCTTCCGCGAGCGGCTCGGGTGCTTGAGCTTGCGTAGCGCCTTGGCTTCGATCTGGCGGATGCGTTCGCGGGTAACGCTGAACTGCTGGCCGACTTCCTCTAGGGTGTGGTCGGTGTTCATGCCGATGCCGAAGCGCATGCGCAGCACGCGCTCCTCGCGCGGGGTCAGGCTGGCAAGGACGCGGGTGACCGTTTCCTTGAGATTGGCCTGGATCGCCGCGTCGACCGGGATGACCGCGTTCTTGTCCTCGATGAAGTCGCCGAGGTGGCTGTCTTCTTCGTCGCCGATCGGGGTTTCGAGGCTGATCGGCTCCTTGGCGATCTTCATCACCTTGCGAACCTTCTCCAACGGCATGGAGAGGCGCTCGGCCAGTTCTTCCGGGGTCGGTTCGCGGCCGGTCTCGTGGAGGAACTGGCGGCTGGTGCGGACCAGCTTGTTGATCGTCTCGATCATGTGGACCGGGATTCGGATGGTCCGCGCCTGGTCGGCGATCGAGCGGGTGATCGCCTGGCGAATCCACCAGGTCGCGTAGGTCGAGAACTTGTAGCCGCGGCGATACTCGAACTTGTCGACCGCCTTCATCAGGCCGATGTTGCCTTCCTGGATCAAGTCCAGGAA
This sequence comes from Sphingomonas kaistensis, assembly GCF_011927725.1. Taxonomy (NCBI): domain Bacteria; kingdom Pseudomonadati; phylum Pseudomonadota; class Alphaproteobacteria; order Sphingomonadales; family Sphingomonadaceae; genus Sphingomonas; species Sphingomonas kaistensis. The sequence continues at coordinate 1,878,161 of NZ_JAATJC010000001.1, forward strand.
CTGCAGGCCGCGGTTGGTGTATTTCTTGGCGATGGAGATGACGAGGCGCAGGTTCGCCTCGACCATTTCCTTCTTGGCGATGCGGGCTTCGCGCTCGGCCTTCTGGACCTGGTTGACGATGCGCCGGAATTCGCTGAGCGCCATGCCGGTCGACTGGGCGATCTCGCCGATCTCGACCCGGATGCGGTCGACGGTGTCGCCCTCGGTCGCGGCGAAGGCGGCGAACTTCTTGTCGATCTTGGCCACGCGGGCCAGCCAGCTGTCGTCGAGCTCATGGCCCATGTAGCTGTCGAGGAACGCCTTGCGCGGCACGCGGTGGCGTTCGGCAAGGCGCAGCATCTGGCCGCCGAGCGCGGTCAGGCGGCGGTTGTAGGCATAAAGCTGCTCGACCAGATATTCGATCTTGGCGTTGTGGAACTGGACGCTTTCGACCTCGGCAGTGAGGGTTTCGCGCAGCTTTTGATATTCCTTCTCCTTGGTCGGAGAGAAGGGGGTACCGGCCGCCATGCAGGCGAGGCGGGCGTCCTGGAGCTTGGCGAACTTCTTGTAATGATCGGTGATCGCCGCGAACTTCTCGAGCGCGGACGGCTTCAGCGTTTCTTCCATCTGGGCGAGGGAAAGGGTGTTGTCCTCTTCCTCTTCCTCAGCGGGCTTGGGCGCGCGATTTTCGCGCAGTTCGTCCTCGTCGTCGTCGGCGGGGGCCGATTCCGGCTCTTCCTCTTCCTTGATCGACGGACCGGCGGCGGCGGCGGTGACTTCGCCCTCGCCATCCTCGTCATTCTCGGCGGCGTTGAGCTGTTCGGCCGACGGGCCCTTCGAGAGCATGGCTTCGAGATCGAGGATCTCGCGCAGCTGCATGCGGCCTTCGTTTAGGGCGGTCGACCATTCGATGATGGCGTTGAAGGTGATCGGGCTTTCGCAAAGGCCCCAGATCATGGTGTCGCGGCCGGCCTCGATGCGCTTGGCGATCGCGATCTCGCCCTCACGGGAGAGCAATTCGACCGCGCCCATCTCGCGCAGGTACATGCGGACGGGATCGTCGGTGCGATCAACCGTCTCCTTCTTGACCGCGGCGGCGGGGCGCGGGCCGCCGTCGTCGAGCGGATCGACCTCGTCGTCGGACGCGGGTTCGGCTTCCGCCTCCTCCTCGTCGTCGCCGCCTTCTTCCTTTTCGACGATCTGCACGCCCATGTCGTTGAGCGCGGACATGACGTCCTCGATCTGCTCCGAGTTCATCTGATCCTGAGGCAGCGCCTCATTCAACTCGTCGATGGTGATCGTGCCACGCTTCTTGGCGCGCGCGATCAGCTTCTTCACCGATGCGTCGTTGAGATCGATGAGCGGGGCGTCGCCGCCGTCCTGATCGTCGTTTTCGAGGGGTTCTTTGGCCATGGTTGTCGGGTCGCTTAGTCGCTGGCGCTATAATCTGCCAGTCTCTTGGTTGTTTCCTGGTTAGCAAGCAGCAGCCGGTGCTGTTCAGCCACAGCTTGCGGGTCGTCCATCAACCGTGCCGAGACCTCCGCCAGCCCTTGCGCGATTTCGTGGCGGTCGCCGAGCAGTTCGATCACCGCCCGGAGGTCCGCCCGCGCCTGGTTCGGCTCGGTATCGATTCGGTTGAAGGAGAAACCTTTTCCGAAGCCGCCCAGCGCCTGTTGAAGGAGCCGGTCGGTCTCGGTGTCTGCCAAGATGGGCGCGACCGCGGCCGAATCAAGATGGCCGCCGCTAAGTGCCTGATCGAGCAGGCGATGCTTGAGCCGCTCGGCGGCGGGATCGGCGAAGGGCAGGACGGCGAGGATGCCGGCTTCCTCCACCACCAGGTCGGGAAAGCGGGCCAGGCCGGCGGCGAGCGCGCGGGCTGTGAACGGGTCGACCCCGCTGACCCCGATGGCGCGGGCCTCGGCGCTGGCGGGCGGTTCGGGCGGCACGAAGCCGCGGCCCTTGACCCACGTCCCACGGCGCTGCTGCGAGCCGCCGCCGGGGGTAAAGGCGGGCCGATCGCGGCGATTGAGCGCATGGAAGCGGTCCATCCACTCGTCACGGTAAAGCTGCGACAGGCTGCGATCGGGGATGGCGGCGGCGTGGTCGAGCAGGCGTTGCTTGAGGCCGGCGCGCTGTTCGGGAGTGGTGAGCGGGGTCGAGTCGCGCTCATGCCGCCACAGGCGGTCGACCAGCGGCTCGGGTGACCGGAGCAAGGCTTCCACCGCATCGCGCCCGCCGCTGTTGACCAGGTCGTCGGGGTCCTGACCCTGCGGCAGCGTGACGAACGACAGGGTGCGTTCGGGTCCCAGCAAGGGCAGCGCGCGGGTGGCGGCACGGACGCCGGCCTTCTGGCCTGCCGCATCGCCATCGAGGCAGAGGATGGGCGAGGGGTCGAGCCGCCACAGCAGCTCCAACTGGCGCTCGGTCAGCGCGGTGCCGTTGGGGGCGACGGCCTCCGCGATACCGCCGCGATCGAGACCGATGACGTCCATATAGCCTTCGACCACGATCAACCGCTTGGCCGCGCGCGAGGCGGGGGAAGCACGGTCGAGGTTGTAGAGGCTCGAACCCTTGTCGAAGAGCGGGGTCTCGGGCGAGTTCAGATATTTTGGCTCGCCGGCACCAAGGATGCGGCCGCCGAACCCGATCACCCGGCCACGAGCATCGCGGATCGGGATCATCAGGCGGCCGCGGAAGCGATCGTAGGGCTCCTTTTCCTCGACCTGGATGAGGAGGCCGCCCTCGATCAGCTTTGCGTCGGTATGGGCCGCGAGCGCCTTGCGCAGGCCCTGGCGGCGGTCGGGTGCGAAGCCGATCCCGAACCGCTTGATCGCGCCGCCGCCGATACCGCGGCGCTGGCAATAAGCGCGGGCCTCGGCGCCTTCGATGCTGTCGAGCTGCTCGGCGAACCACGCCTGTGCCGCCGCCATGACGTCATGCAAGGTCGCCTGGCGCTCGGCCCGTTCGCGGCTGCGCGGGTCGGCGGCGGGAACCTCCATGCCAGCGCTTGCGGCAAGCTCCTTCACCGCATCCATGAAAGGGAGGCCGCGATTGTCGGTCAGGAAACGGATCGCGTCGCCATGCGCGCCGCAGCCGAAGCAATGGTAGAAATGCTTCTCGTCGTTGACCGTGAAGCTGGGGGTCTTCTCGTTGTGGAACGGGCAGCAGGCCTTCCACTCCCGCCCGGCTCGGGTGAGCTTCACATGCGGCGCGATGACGCTGGACAGCGTGACTCGGGCGCGAAGCTCGTCGAGGAAGGCGGGGGAGAGGGTCATGGGCGTCGCCGCAGAGGCTAGCCCGCCAGCGCGCCCTTCACCAGCGCGCTCGCCCGAGCCGGTTCGATGCTGGTGCCGAGGCGTTCCTTCACCGCGGCCATGACGCGGCCCATATCCTTCATCGAGGACGCGCCGAGTTCAGTGACGATCTCGCGGATCTTCGCGCCCGCTTCCTCGTCCGACAGCTGGGCGGGAAGGAAGCGCTCGATCACCGCGATCTCGGATTCTTCCTGCGCGGCGAGTTCCTCGCGATTGCCCTGGCGATACATGGTGACCGATTCGCGGCGCTGCTTGATCATCTTCTGCAGCACTTCGGTGACCAGCGCGTCGTCGTCGGCCGGCGCGGTTCCGGTGCGCAGCTCGATGTCGCGGTTCTTGATCGCGCTCTGGATCAGGCGGATGGTGGAGGTAGTGGCCTTGTCGCCGCCCTTTATGGCGGTGACGAGGTCGGTTTTGATGGTGTCGCGGATCATGGTGACGTCCGTTAAATGCTGTCGCTCCGGTTGACCATCCCGCGCGTCTGCCGTAGCGGCGGCGGCTTAGCGACATCGCCGGTTTTTGCCCCAAGGAGCCCTCCCACCGATGGCCAGTCCTGCGCCCACACCCATGCCGAAGGGAGCGACCGGTGCTCTCGTCTTTGCCGATGGCCGGGTGATCTGGGGAGAGGGATTCGGGGCCGAGGGCGCCGAGGTGGCGGAACTGTGCTTTCACACCGCGATGACCGGCTACCAGGAAGTGATGACCGACCCGTCGTTCGCGCGGCAGGCGATCTGCTTCACCTTCCCGCACATCGGTAACGTCGGCGCCAACGACGAGGACGTCGAGGCCGACGATCCCCATGCGGTGGGCGCGATCGTGCGCGAGCCGGTGACGTCGCCGTCCAATTTCCGGTCGAAGGTCGACTTTCCCGAATGGATGAAGCGCAATGGCCGGATCGGCCTCGCCGGGGTCGATACCCGGGCGTTGACCCGGCTGGTGCGGCGTGAGGGGCCGCCGACGGTGGTGATCGCGCATTCGGCGACTGGCGAGTTCGACCTGCCGGCGCTGCAGCAGCAGGCGCGCGACTGGCCGGGGCTCGAAGGCATGGACCTCGCCAGGGAAGTGTCGTGCGAGCAGCTGAAGACATGGTCGGGCGGCAAGTGGGAGATCGCCCTTGGCTATGCCGGCGGCGGTGACGAGGCCGAGCGGCCCCACGTCGTGGCGATCGACTATGGGTCCAAGCGCAATATCTTCCGCAACCTGGTCGAGGCCGGGGCACGGGTGACGATCCTGCCGGCCACCGCCACCTTCGACGAGGTGATGGCGCATCAGCCAGATGGTTTCTTCCTGTCCAACGGGCCAGGCGATCCGGCTGCGACCGGGGAATATGCGGTGCCGGTGATCCGGAGCATGCTGCAAACCGGCAAGCCGCTGTTCGGCATCTGCCTTGGCCACCAGTTGCTTGCGCTGGCGGTGGGTGGGCGCACCGCCAAGATGTTCCAGGGCCACCGCGGGGCCAACCATCCGGTGAAAAGGCTGGCCGACGGTCAGGTGGAGATCACCAGCATGAACCATGGTTTCGCGGTTGAGCGCGAAGGCCTGCCCGCTGACGTGCGCGAAACCCATGTGTCGTTGTTCGACGGATCGAATTGCGGGATCGAGCTGGCGGACCGCCCGGCTTTCAGTGTGCAATATCACCCCGAGGCGAGCCCTGGGCCGCAGGACAGCTTCTACCTGTTCGAGCGGTTCGTCGGGATGATGCGGTGAGCCCAGGCGGCGTCGCCGGGCTGCGCCAGCAATTGGCGCGTCGGACGCCGGGTGCGGTCCGCAAGCTGGTGCGCATGGGCGAACATTTTGCCCGGCGGCAGCGCGATTGGGCATTGCTTCTGAAGGCCGCGTCGGGGGTAACGGGGGCGGACCGCCTGGCCCTTGCCACCTCGGCACTGGTGGCACCGGTGACGGCGCTCAAGGCCCTGGACGGGTTCGGATGCCCGGTCTTGCTGCGCGACGTCCAGGTCCGCGTCGACAAGGTCGGCGTGTTCCGGCTGCGGCGCGGCACCGACGATCCGATCCACGTCCTGCGCCAGCGCGAGCCGCACATGTGGGCAGTTCTTCAGGAGCGGTTGCGGCCGGGTGACCGATTCGTCGATGCGGGCGCCAACATCGGTTTCTATGCCTTGCGTGCGGCCCAGCTGGTGGGACCGCGCGGCGAGGTCGTCGCGATCGAGATGATGCCGGGCACCGCCGCGAGCCTGCGCGCCAATGTCGCGGCCAGCGGTGCCGGCAATGTCACGGTCGTCGAAAAGGCCCTGGCGGATGTCGACGGCCAAGTGCTGGAAGCGAGCGCAGATCCGAGCAAGCTCGGGCAGGCTTCGATCGCTGCGGTGGAGGGCGGCAGACGATCGCTGCGCCTCAAGGTCGAAACCGCTCGCCTCGACAGCCTGCTTCCGGAAGGACCGGTTGCGCTGATGAAGATGGATCTCGAAGGCGCGGAGTTTGACGCGCTGCAGGGTGCCGCGGGCCTGCTCGGGCGGGTCGACGCCCTGGTCTACGAGAGCAATGGCGACGACCCCCGTATCGAGCGCCTGCTCAAGGCGTGCGGCTTCACGGTCCGCCACCTCGCCGCCCACGATTATCTTGCCGTGTCCGACACGAGCCGCTGAGAAGGAACGAAGATTGCCACGCCGCACCGACATCTCCTCCATCCTCATCATCGGCGCCGGCCCGATCGTCATCGGGCAGGCGGCGGAGTTCGATTATTCGGGGAGCCAGGCGGTCAAGGCGCTGAAGGCCGAGGGCTACCGCGTCATCGTGGTCAATTCGAACCCGGCGACGATCATGACCGATCCCGAACTGTGTGACGCGACGTACATCGAGCCGATCACGCCAGAGGTGGTGGCCAGGATCATCGAGGCGGAGAAGCCCGACGCGCTGTTGCCGACGATGGGCGGGCAGACCGCGCTGAATACCGCGCTGGCGCTCTACAAGGACGGGACGCTGGACCGGCTGGGCGTCGAGCTGATCGGCGCCAATGCCGAGGCGATCGAGAAGGCCGAGGACCGGCAGAAATTCCGCGATGCGATGGACCGGATCGGGCTCGAATCGCCCAAGAGCGCGGTGATCCATACGGTCGAGGAAGCGATGGCGGTGCTCGACACCATCGGGCTGCCGGTGGTGATCCGGCCGAGCTTCACGCTTGGCGGGACCGGGGGCGGGATTGCCTATAATCGAGACGAATATCTCCATTTCGTCCGCACCGGGCTGGAGGCTTCGCCGACCACCGAAGTGCTGATCGACGAGAGCCTCGTCGGGTGGAAGGAATATGAGATGGAGGTGGTCCGCGACCGCGCGGACAATGCCATCATCATCTGCTCGATCGAGAATGTCGATCCGATGGGAGTGCATACCGGCGACTCGATCACGGTTGCCCCGGCCCTGACGCTGACCGACAAGGAATATCAGCGGATGCGCTCGGCGAGCATCGCCGTGCTGCGCGAAATCGGCGTCGAAACAGGCGGTTCCAACGTCCAGTTCGCAGTCGATCCGAAGACCGGGCGGATGATCGTCATCGAGATGAACCCGCGCGTGTCGCGCTCGTCTGCGCTGGCATCCAAGGCGACCGGCTTCCCGATCGCCAAGGTCGCGGCCAAGCTGGCGGTGGGCTACACGCTGGACGAGATCGCCAACGACATCACCGGCGGCGCGACCCCTGCGAGCTTCGAGCCGACGATCGACTATGTCGTGACCAAAATCCCGCGCTTCACCTTCGAGAAGTTCGCGGGTTCGCCGGCCGAGCTGTCAACGGCGATGAAGTCGGTCGGCGAGGTCATGGCGATCGGGCGCTCGTTCGGCGAATCGCTGCAGAAAGCGCTGCGCGGGCTCGAGATCGGGCTGTGCGGGCTCGACCGGGTGCGGCATCTCGAACATGCGGCCGAGGACGAGATCGAGGCCGCGCTGGCGGTGGCGACCCCCGACCGGCTGCTGGTCGCGGCCGAGGCGCTTCGCCACGGGATCAGCGTCGAGCGGATCAACCAGATCGCCGGCTTCGATCCCTGGTTCCTGGAGCGGCTGGCGGAGATCGTCCGGGCCGAAGGCCAGGTGCGCGCCTACGGCCTGCCCAACGAGGCGGCGGAAATGCGGCGGCTGAAGGCGATGGGCTTCAGCGATTCGCGGTTGGCGCAGCTGAGCCTTCGCTCCACCGGCATGAGCCGCAGCATGGGCGAACTTCAGGCGCGCGGCGGCGGGATCGTGCACGAGGCGATGCGGGCGATGACCGGCGGGGTGACCGAGGCGGAGGTGCGCAGCCACCGGCTGAAGCTGGGCGTGCGGCCTGTCTACAAGCGGATCGATAGCTGCGCGGCCGAGTTCGACGCCTCCACGCCCTATCTTTATTCGACCTACGAGGCCCCGCTGTTCGGCGACGCCGAGGACGAGGCCGAGATCAGCGAGCGCCGCAAGGTGGTGATCCTGGGCGGCGGGCCGAACCGGATCGGGCAGGGGATCGAGTTCGATTATTGCTGCTGCCATGCCGCCTTCGCGCTGCGCGATGCCGGCTTTGAGACGATCATGATCAACTGCAATCCGGAGACGGTGTCGACCGATCCGGATACCTCGGACCGGCTCTACTTCGAGCCGCTGAGCCACGAGGACGTGCTGGAGATCCTGACCCGCGAGGCCGAGAAGGGCGAGCTGGCAGGGGTGATCGTGCAGCTGGGCGGTCAGACCCCGCTGAAGCTTGCCGCAAGCCTGCAGAAGGCGGGGATCCCGATCCTTGGGACCAGTCCTGACTCGATCGACCTCGCCGAGGATCGCGAGCGTTTCTCGGCGCTGGTCAACCGTTTGCGCCTGAAGCAACCGGAAAACGGCATCGCCCGCAGCCGCGAGGAAGCGCTGAAGGTCGCCGAGCGGATCGGCTATCCGGTACTGCTGCGGCCGAGCTACGTGCTGGGCGGGCGGGCGATGGAGATCGTCGACGGGCCGGCGCAGCTGGAGCATTATATCGCCACCGCGGTGCAGGTGTCGGGCGAAAGCCCGGTGCTGGTCGACCGCTACCTGCGCGATGCGACCGAGGTCGATGTCGACGCGATCTGTGATGGGACCGACGTGGTGGTGGCCGGCGTGCTCGAGCATATCGAGGAGGCGGGGGTCCATTCGGGCGACAGCGCCTGCTCGATCCCGCCGCACAGCCTGTCCCGGGAAATCATCGCCCGGATCGAGGAGCAGACCAGGGCGCTCGCGCTGGCGCTTCAGGTCAAGGGGCTGATGAACGTCCAATATGCGGTCAAGGACGGCGAGCTTTACCTGATCGAGGTCAACCCGCGCGCCAGCCGGACGGTGCCGTTCACCGCCAAGGCGATCGGTATTCCCATCGCCAAGATTGCTGCGCGAGTGATGGCGGGCGAGCTGCTCAAGGACCTGCCGGTGATCGACCGGGCGATCGGGCACGTCGCGGTGAAGGAAAGCGTGTTCCCGTTTGCGCGCTTCCCCGGCACCGATCCCGTGCTCGGACCAGAAATGAAGAGCACCGGCGAAGTCATGGGGATTGCCGACGATTTCGAGATGGCATTCGCCAAGAGCCAGATCGGCGCCGGGACGGTGATGCCGGCCGGCGGAACCTTGTTCGTGTCGGTCAAGGACAGCGACAAGGAGGGGATCGTCCCGGCGGTCGAGGCGATGCTGGAGCTTGGCTTCGAGGTGATCGCGACTGGCGGCACGCACGACCACCTGGCTGCGCGCGGGCTTCCGGTGACCCGGGTCAACAAGGTGGCGCAGGGCCGGCCGCATATCGTCGACCGGATCGTCGACGACGGGGTGCAGATCGTGTTCAACACCACCGAGGGCTGGCAGAGCCTGAAGGACAGCCAGTCGATCCGCGCCACGGCGCTCAACCGCAAGGTGCCCTACGTGACCACGGTCGCGGCGGCGCAGGCGATGGCGCGGGCGATCCGGGCTTCCAAGGGGCGGTCGCTTGAAGTCCGCTCCTTGCAGACCTATTATTCCGCCCGCGTATCCTAACTTCCTCGATTTCGGTTCTCGGGCACGCGGCCTGGCCGCGCGGGGAAGGTTGCAAGAAAAGAAGGGCCAATTCTGATGGCGAGTGAAAAGGTGCCGATGCTGGCCGAGGGCTATCGGAGCCTCGAAGAGGAAGCCAAGCGGCTCAAGGCCGAGCGTCCGCTGATCGTCGACGCGATCGAGGAAGCGCGCGCGCACGGCGACCTTTCCGAGAACGCCGAATATCATGCCGCCAAGGAGCGGCAGGGCCAGATCGAAGCCCAGCTCGCCGACATCGAGGACCGGCTGGCCCGCGCCCTGGTGATCGATCCGACGACGCTGAGCGGCGACAAGGTGGTGTTCGGGGCGACAGTCAACCTCGTCGACGAGGACGACAAGCCGGTCCGCTACCAGCTGGTCGGCCAGCAGGAAGCCAACGCCAAGGTCGGCCGGATCAGCTACAACAGTCCGCTTGGCCGGGCCCTGATCGGGCGCCAGGTCGGCGACGAGGTGGAAGTCACCACGCCGAGCGGCGATCGTTATTACGAGATCGCGGGGATCGAGTTCGTTTGATGACCCCCGGCGCGGCGGTCCGATCGGTGCAGCCGGCAGGGAGTCGCTGAAAGTGGCTGGAATCACCCGCACTGCGACCTTCTGGATCGCGGTGCTGACCGCACTGGTCAGCATCTTCACGGGTCTTGGCACGCTTGGCGTCCATGCGCCGCTGACCCTGGGCTTCGTTCCGGCGCGGGTTACCGGGCTTGGTTTCCCGTTCACGTCGGTGCCGGTGTTCCTGACCCCGCTTACCGCGACCCTGGTCCACGGCGGTGCGCTTCACCTGGGCTTCAACCTGCTGATGCTGGTGTGGTGCGGCCTTGCGGTCGAACGCGTGCTCGGCCGGGGCGCACTGATCTTCCTGTACGTCGTGGGTGCCTACGTGGCGATGGCCGCACAATGGGCGTCGGACCCGAACGGGGTGGGCCCGGTGATCGGCGCCAGCGGGGCGATCAGCGGCCTGATCGGCGCCTATGCGCTGAGCTTCGGGCGGCCACGGTTGGTCAGCAAGAACATCAAGCTCAATCGCTGGATCCACATCGCGTGGCTGGCGGCGGCGTGGAGCGTGCTGCAGGTGATCGTGGGCTGGTCGGCCGGGCAACAGGGCATGTTGCTTGCGACCCCCGCACATATCGGCGGTTTCCTCGCCGGCCTGCTGCTGCAGCGGCCCTTGCTGTTGTGGCGGTATCGCCGAGCCTGAAGGTCAGGCGTCCGGTTCCAGCAGTCGGTGCAGGTGCACCACCACGTATTTCATCTCGGCATCGTCGACCGTGCGCTGGGCATTGGCGCGCCAGGCTTCCTCGGCGTCGGCATAATTGTCGAACAGCCCGACGATGTGAATGTTGGGAAGGTCGCTGAAGTCGGTGCCCTGCGGGTCCGTCACGCGGCCGCCGAAGACGAGGTGGAGCTTGCTCATGGGCGGGCGCCTAGCATGGGCGTGTCGCACAAAAAACCCTCCCGCTGGCGGGAGGGTCAGGTCGCCGGTTGGCGAGAAGGGTGGGCATGCATTCTTGCAGGCCCACCCCCAGGCTCCTCCCGAGGACGGGAGGAGCGTACGTCAGGCGCTCGTCGAGCTGCTGCCGCTGCCGAGGAACTCGCGGACCTTGTCGCCGGCCATTTCGTCGAACTTCTGCTTGGCAAGGCCGCGACCGCGGTCGAGCGCGCCGGTGCCGGCGTCGTTGAGCTTGCGGCCGTAAGGGCCGAGCAATTCGCGCTCACGGTCGCTGGCCGGAAGCACGGCGCCGAGGACGGCACCGAGGGCAAGACCCGCGCCGAGCGCGATCAGGGGTGCATTGTCGATCTGGCCCGACGCGCTCGCGCCGAGGTCGGAAAAGCGGCTGCCGGTGGTGCTTCCGGTGGTGTCGGACGTGCTGTCGTAAGGGGTGTTCTTAGCCATTGAGATTCTCCATGTCGCCGGCCTTGCGGCGCGACGCCTTGTCAGTCTTGTGGGGTGCGGCATTGGGTTCGGAGCTACGGAAAAGGCCCCGAACCGCCGAGAATAAAGGTTTGCGGGCAATGTAGAGCGCGGCCATCGTGGCGACCCCGGCGGTGAGGCCGGGATTGTCCTTGACCGCGGTGACGGCGTCGTCCGCCACTACGATGCTCTTGTCCTTGGCCGACTGGACCGCGTTCGAAGCAAGCCTGCCGGGCGCGAGCCTGGCCTTGGCTTCCTCGAGCGTGGCCATCAGCCGCGCCTTGGCCTGGTCGACCTCGCCGCGAGCCCGGGCGATGCGAATCTTCGCAGCGCCGCTCATGCCGCGTCCTCCAGTCCCTTGGTCGCCTTGGCGTAAGCGAGGTATCCGAGGCCCCCCGCCGCCGCCACGCAGATCACCAGCGTCAGCAATCCGGCCAGTGTATCGCTCATCAGCGAGGCGAGGCCGACGAAGATGGTGGCGATCAGGACCAGGAAGGCGGCATGGGCGAACAGGATCGCAAGCAGTCCAAGGACGATCGGGACCTTGAGTGCGTTGGCCTTTTCCGTGCCGAGTGCCTTGAAGTAGCCGAGCTCGGCACGGCCGTAGGACTTGGCGTCCTCGACCAGGCGGTGGACGAGATCGCCGATCCCGTCCGCGCCGCCCTGCGTTGTCTCGGTCCGCTTCAGCATCGGATCACCGGGTGGTGCCGGCTCGGTCGCCTTGGCGGTCGCGGGCTTCATTGCTGCTTCCCTCCGGCATGCCGGCCTTCAGAAGACGGACGAGGCCAAATCCGAGGATCGCCGCGCCGGTGATCGCCACCGCCGGGCTCTTGCGGATCAGCGCGCGGGCGTCGTCGACCAGCTCGTCGGGATCCTTGCTCTCGAGCGTGCTCGCGTAGCGCTGGATGGTCGAGCTCGCCGACTTGGCATAGTCGCCATATTGCGGGCCGAGGCGTTCGCCGATCTGCTCGACCGTGTCCTCGATGATGTTGGCGATACTGCCGAGCGTGGTGGAGCCGCTCTTCAGGCCCTCACCGACGAAACCGCGGGCGCGGCCGAGGGCCTCGTCCTTGGCCTTACCGGTGACGTTGCTGACCATGCCGCGGATGCCGCCATTGCTGGCCGATCCGTCGTCGTCGCCGGTCGTGGTGCCGGTGATCAGCGCATCGGTCTGGCTGTCGCCGGCGGTGGCCGAGGTGCGGCCGCCCGTGGCGGTGTTGCCGATCGCGGTGCCGCTGCGGCCCGCGCTGCCGGTGGTTCCGCCAGCGCCGCCGGCCTCGATCACCGTGTCGGTGCCTTCCGGCAGTTTGTTCGTGGTATCGGCCATCAGCCTCTCCTCTTTCGTTCGTGACGCTGGAAAACTTGGGTATGGCCCGATAACGAGCCGCTACCGCCGCCGTTCCGGCCTTCGACGATCAACAGACATGGGACTCGATTCGCGAGTCCGCAACGGCTGCGTAACGATTTAGCCTGCTGGAGAGCCCGATCCAATGACCGCCATCCTCGACATCCATGCCCGCTCCATCCTCGACAGCCGGGGCAATCCGACGGTGGAGGTGGACGTCACGCTGGAGGACGGCAGCATGGGCCGGGCCGCGGTGCCGTCGGGCGCGTCGACCGGGGCGCACGAAGCGGTCGAGCTGCGCGACGGCGACAAGAGTCGGTGGGGCGGCAAGGGCGTCACCAAGGCGGTCGATGCCGTCAACGGCGCGATCGCCGACGAACTGGTCGGCTACGAAGCCGAGGACCAGGCCGAGATCGACGCCGCGCTGATCGCGCTCGACGGAAGCGAGAACAAGAGCCGGCTCGGCGCCAATGCGATCCTCGGGGTCAGCCTCGCCACCGCCAAGGCCGCGGCGGATGCGCGCGGGTTGCCGCTGTATCGCTACGTCGGCGGGGTCGCGGCGGACACGCTGCCGGTGCCGATGATGAACATCCTGAACGGCGGCGCCCATGCCGACAACCCGATCGACTTCCAGGAATTCATGGTGATGCCGGTCGGCGCACCGACCTTTGCCGAGGCGCTGCGCTGCGGAGCCGAGATCTTCCATGCGCTGAAGGGCAAGCTGCATGCGGCGGGCCTGTCGACCGCGGTCGGCGACGAGGGCGGGTTCGCGCCCAACATCGCGAGCGCCCGGGCAGCGCTCGACTTCATCGGTGAGGCGATCAACACGGCCGGCTATACGCTCGGCGACGACGTGCTGCTGGCGCTCGACTGCGCCGCGACCGAATATTTCAAGGGCGGCAAATATGCGATGGACGGGGAGGGGCTGTCCCTCTCGCCGGAAGAGAATGCCCGTTTCCTCGCCGACTTGGTCCGCGACTATCCGATCGCCTCGATCGAGGACGGAATGGGCGAGGACGACATGGCGGGGTGGAAGGCGCTGACCGAGCTGCTCGGCGACAAGTGCCAGCTGGTCGGCGACGACCTGTTCGTGACCAACTCGGCTCGCCTTGCCGACGGGATCCGCGACGGGATCGCCAATTCGATCCTGGTCAAGGTCAACCAGATCGGGACGCTGAGCGAAACCATTGCCGCGGTGCGGCTGGCGCAGACCAGTGGCTATACCGCGGTGATGAGCCATCGGTCGGGCGAGACGGAGGATTCGACCATCGCCGATCTCGCGGTCGCGTTGTCGTGCGGGCAGATCAAGACCGGCAGCCTGGCGCGCAGCGACCGTACCGCCAAGTACAACCAGCTGCTCCGGATCGAGGAAGAATTGGGCGATGTCGCGCGCTATCCGGGCCGCGCCGCGCTCAAGGCCTATCGTCGCTGAGCGCAAAAAGCGGTGGTTCGTCACTTTTTTGTTGCAGAAGCGTGCCGAACCCCTTGCGCGCATGACTCAAAACTGATTCTGTCTCCGCATGGGACGGGGGGCAGTGAGCCAGGCGCAAAGCCTGATCCGCAGGGCGATGTGGCCCGCGGTGTCGCTGCTCATCATCGGCACTTTTGCCGGCCATGCGGTGGCAGGACCGAATGGGCTGCTGGCTTGGGGCGGCTATCACCGTGACCTCGCCGCCAAGCAGCAGCAACTGGCCAAGCTGGAGGGCGAGCGCCAGGCGCTCAAGCATCGCTCGGCGCTGCTCGACCCGCGCAAGGCCGATCCCGACATGGCCGATGAGCTGGTCCGCAAGGACCTTGGCCTCGTTCGCCCGGACGAAGTGATCGTCACGCTCGAGGATTGAGGCACCTGCGGCGTTGCATGACGGCGCCATCGGCTCCTATAGACCCGCCCAGATCATTCATCCGACGAGGTAAATTGTGGCGCGTACGCCCAAGGCCGCGGCTCCGGCCGATCCGTTGAACCTGACCCGCGCGGACGAGGTGTCGCCGCTGCTCGCCAATCGCGAGCGCCCGCCGCAGCCTCAGCGCTATCAGGCGAGCAAGGAAGAACTGCTCGACTTCTACAAGCAGATGCTGCTGATCCGCCGCTTCGAGGAACGCGCCGGGCAGCTCTACGGCCTCGGCTTCATCGGCGGCTTCTGCCACCTCTACATTGGCCAGGAAGCGGTCGCGGTCGGCCTTCAGTCGGCGATGACAGTCGGCAAGGACAGTGTCATCACCGGTTATCGCGACCACGGCCACATGCTGGCCTACGGGATCGATCCCAAGGTCATCATGGCCGAGCTGACCGGCCGCGCTGCCGGCATCAGCAAGGGCAAGGGCGGCTCGATGCACATGTTCTCGGTCGAGCATGGATTCTACGGCGGTCACGGCATCGTCGGGGCGCAGGTGTCGCTCGGCACCGGGCTCGCGCTCAAGCACAAGTATAGCGAGGATGGCGGCGTCAATCTCGCCTACTTCGGCGACGGTGCGGCCAACCAGGGCCAGGTCTACGAAAGCTTCAACATGGCGAAGCTGTGGGATCTGCCCGTGATCTACGCGATCGAAAACAATCACTACGCGATGGGCACCAGCGTCGAGCGGTCGGCGTCCGAGCCCGACTTCTACAAGCGCGGCGAAAGCTTCCAGATCCCCGGCATCCAGGTCGACGGCATGGACGTGCTGGCGGTGCGCGGCGCGGCCCAGGTCGCGCTGGAGTGGACCCGGTCGGGCAAGGGCCCGATCATCCTTGAGCTCAAGACCTACCGCTACCGTGGGCACTCGATGAGCGATCCCGCCAAGTACCGCACCCGCGAGGAAGTGCAGAGCTACCGCGAGAACCAGGACCCGATCCAGCGCGCCGAGAAGGAGCTGGTCGGAATGGGAGTTCTGGAAGATGAGCTCAAGGCAATTGACAAGGAAATCAAGAACATCGTGGTCGAAGCTGCGAAGTTCGCCGAAGAAGCGCCCGAGCCCGAGGCCGGCGAGCTTCACACTGACGTACTGGTGGAGCGCTACTGATGGGCGTTGAACTGAAGATGCCGGCCCTGTCTCCGACGATGGAGGAGGGCACGCTCGCCAAGTGGCTGGTCAAGGAAGGCGATACCGTCTCGAGCGGCGATATCCTGGCCGAGATCGAGACCGACAAGGCGACGATGGAGTTCGAGGCGGTCGACGAGGGCGTCATCTCCAAGATCCTGGTGCCCGAAGGCACCGACGGAGTGAAGGTCGGCACCGCCATCGCGCTGATGGGCGGCGAAGGCGAGGAGGCTGCGTCCGCGCCTGCTCCGACCGAGGCTCCGGCTCCTGCGGCGGCAGCGACGACGCCGTCCGATCAGGCGGCCGAAGCCGAAGCCCCCAAGAAGGCCGAAACCGGCACCACACAATTGGTCAAGCCGCAGGCGGTCGATTCCGAAGTGCCCGAGGGCACCGCGATGCAGAAGCTGACCCTGCGCGAGGCCCTCCGCGACGCGATGGCCGAGGAAATGCGCCGCGACGACCGCGTGTTCGTAATGGGCGAGGAAGTCGCGCAATATCAGGGCGCCTACAAGGTGACCCAGGGCCTGCTCGACGAATTCGGGCCCAAGCGCGTGATCGACACGCCGATCACCGAATATGGCTTCGCCGGGCTCGGCACCGGCGCGGCGATGGGCGGGCTGAAGCCGGTCATCGAGTTCATGACCTTTAACTTCGCCATGCAGGCGATCGACCACATCATCAATTCGGCGGCCAAGACCAACTATATGTCGGGTGGCCAGATGCGCTGCCCGATCGTGTTCCGCGGTCCCAACGGCGCCGCCAGCCGGGTCGGCGCGCAGCACAGCCAGAATTATGCCCCGTGGTACGCCAGCGTGCCGGGTCTGATCGTGATCGCGCCCTATGATGCGGCCGACGCCAAGGGCCTGCTCAAAGCCGCGATCCGGTCGGAAGACCCGGTCGTGTTCCTCGAAAACGAGCTCCTCTATGGCCAGACCTTCGAGCTTCCCGCGGTCGACGATTGGGTACTCCCGATCGGCAAGGCCCGCACCATGCGCGAAGGCAAGGACGTCACCATCGTCAGCTATTCGATCGGCGTCGGGGTGGCGCTTGACGCCGCCAACACGCTGGCTGGCGAAGGGATCGAGGCCGAGGTCATCGACCTGCGCACGCTGCGTCCGCTCGACAAGCAGGCCGTTCTCACCAGCCTCGCCAAGACCAACCGGATGGTGGTGGTCGAAGAAGGCTGGCCGACCTGCTCGATTGCCAGCGAGATCATCGCGATCTGCATGGAAGAAGGGTTCGACGACCTCGACGCACCGGTCATGCGCGTGACCAACGTCGACGTGCCGCTGCCCTATGCCGCCAACCTCGAGAAGCTGGCGCTGGTCAAGGCTGCGGACGTGGTCGCGGCGGTCAAGAAGGTCACCTACAAGGGCTGATTGAAGGATTGGACGTGCGGGCCTAAGGGGGCGCGCATGTCCATTCTTCCCATTGTCTGCATTCCCGATCCAATCCTGCGCGAGATCTCGACTCCGGTCGAAACCTTCGACGCCGAACTGAAGACCCTCATCGCCGATATGTTCGAGACGATGTACGCCGCGCCCGGGATTGGGCTGGCCGCGGTGCAGGTCGGCGTGCCCAAGCGGCTGCTGGTGATCGACCTGCAGGAAGAGGAGGATGCCGAGGGCAAGCCGGTCAAGGACCCGCGAGTCTTCATCAATCCCGAGATCCTGGAGGAAAGCGACAGCTTCGTGCCCTACAAGGAGGGTTGCCTGTCGATCCCCGATCAATATGCCGAAGTGATGCGGCCCGACCGAATCAAGGCCAAGTGGCAGGATGCCGATGGCGAAGGCCACGAGGGCGAGATCGACGGACTGCTGGCGGTGTGCCTGCAGCACGAGATCGATCACCTCAACGGCGTGCTGTTCATCGACCACATCAGCCGGCTGAAGCGCGAGATGCTGCTCAAGAAGCTCGCCAAGGGCCGCAAGGACGGGTCGATCACCCTTTAGGTCGAGGGTCTAGACCACCGCCTTCAGCAGCAGGCCGGCCTCCTCGGTCTTCTTCTCGGTCATGTCGGTCAGCCGGGTCGGATAGTCGCCGGTGAAGCAGGCGTCGCAGCGCTGGGGCGCTTCCGCGCTGCGCTGGTCGCCAAGCGCGCGGTACAGGCCTTCGATCGAGATAAAGGCGAGGCTGTCGGCGTTGATGTACTTGGCCATCGCCTCGACATCCATTTGCGCGGCCAGCAGCTTGGCGCGCTCGGGCGTGTCGACTCCGTAGAAACAGCTGTGGCGCGTGGGCGGCGAGGCGATCCGCATGTGGACCTCGCGCGCGCCCGCATCGCGCATCATCTGCACGATCTTCACGCTGGTGGTGCCGCGAACGATCGAATCGTCGATCAGGACGATCCGCTTGCCCTTGATCAAGGCGCTGTTGGCATTGTGCTTGAGCTTCACGCCGAGGTGGCGGACTTCCTGGCTCGGCTGGATGAAGGTGCGGCCGACATAGTGCGAACGGATGATTCCAAGCTCGAACGGGATTCCGCTCGCCTGGGCATAACCGATCGCCGCCGGGACGCCGCTGTCGGGGACGGGGACGATGATGTCGGCGTCGATCCCTGATTCCTCGGCCAGCACCGCGCCAATGTTCTTGCGGCTTTCGTAGACACTGATCCCGTCCACCACGCTGTCCGGCCGCGAAAAATAGACATGCTCGAAGATGCACGGGCGGGGCGCGGCGGCGGCGAAGGGACGGAAGCTGCGGACGCCATCGGCATTGACGAGGATCATCTCGCCGGGACCGACCTCGCGCTCGTAGCGGGCGCCGATCACGTCCAGCGCGACGGTTTCGCTGGCGAAGATGATGGTGTCGCCGATCCGCCCCATCACCAGTGGGCGGATGCCGAGCGGGTCGCGGCAGGCGATCAGGCCCTGCTCGGTCAGCATCAGGAGGGAATAGGCGCCTTCGACCTGGCCCAGCGCATCGACGATCCGGTCGAGCATCTGCGTCTGGTGCGAAGTGGCGACTAGGTGGATGATGACCTCGGTGTCGGAGGTCGACTGGAAGATCGAGCCGCGGCGGTTGAGCGTGCGGCGCAGCTTCATCGCGTTCGAGATATTGCCGTTATGGGCGACCGCGAAGCCGCCGTCGGCAAGCTCGGCAAATAGCGGCTGGACGTTGCGCATCGCGCTCGATCCGGTGGTCGAATAGCGCACATGGCCGAGGGCAGTGCGGCCGGGGAGGGAGCGGATGATGTCGTCGCGGTCGAAATTGCCGGCGACATGACCCTGCGCGCGGTGCGAGTGAAAACCGGCGCCGTCGAGCGAGGTGATTCCCGCCGCTTCCTGCCCGCGATGCTGAAGGGCGTGGAGCCCGAGCGCGACGAAGCTGGCCGCCACATCGGCGTTCCACACGCCGAACACGCCGCATTCCTCGCGAAGTTTGTCGTCGTCGAAGGGATTGGTCGAAAACATGGATGTCGCCCGTCCGCTGTGTGAGCCGCCCTATAGGGTCGCGCGGGCGCTTTGTCGCGTGCGGACTGAACCGGGGTTGAAGGGCCGAGCCGGCGCGGGCAGGTAGGTGGCCATGCGCTTGGCTTCGATCCCGCTCTTGCTGCTCATTTCCGCTTGTGGGCAGAGTGATGAGGCGTCTCAGGCAGTCAACACGTCCGGCAACGCGGCGACGCCGCTGGGAGTCGAGCTCCAGACTTTTGCTGGAACGGGCAAGGATCGTCTTTGCATCGGCGGGACGGCGGCTGCGGCGGCGGTAATCACCTATGCGGCGGACGGCCTGAACAATTGTTCGGCGAGCGGGCGCGTGGAGGAGCAGGGCGGCAAGCTGTTCTTCGTGCCGCAAGAAGACAGCAGTTGCCGCGTCGAAATTCGCCGCGAAGGCGAGACCCGCCTGACTCTCGGCGCACCTACGACGGGCTGCGCCTTCTATTGCGCTCCGGGCGCCAGCTTCGAAGGCAAGACCTTCAGCCGCATGGACAAACCCGAGCCGGTCACCGATCTGGCCGGTGATCCGCTTTGCTGACAATTATGTTGATAGCAGTCGCTTGCCCACCTAGACCCTGACCAACGCCCCTTCCGGAGAGAGCCTCAGACATGCCCGTCTACAACGCCCCCGTTCGCGACACCCGCTACGTCCTCGATCACATCGTCGAGATGCAGAATTACGGCAATCTGCCGGGCTTCGCCGATGCGACCCCGGATCTCGTCGAGGCGATCCTCAACGAAGGCGCGCGCTTCACGCAGGAAGTCCTGCTGCCGCTCAATCGCACCGGTGACGAGGAAGGCTGCACCCGCCACGACGATGGCTCGGTGACGACGCCCAAGGGATTCAAGGACGCCTACAAGCAGTTCTGCGAGCTTGGCTTTACCAGCCTGTCGGCGCCGGCCGAATTCGGCGGGCAGGGCCTTCCGCACGTGCTGGCGACCGCGCTCAGCGAATATGTGCTGTCGTCCAATCAGAGCTTCGAAATGTACCACGGCCTGACCGCCGGGGCGATCGCGAGCCTGCTGGTGAAGGGGTCGCCCGAGCAGCAGCAGACCTATGTGCCCAAGATGGTGTCGGGCGAATGGACCGGCACGATGAACCTGACCGAGCCGCATTGCGGCACCGACCTCGGTCTCCTCAAAACCAAGGCCGAACCGCAGGCCGACGGCAGCTACAAGATCTCGGGTACCAAGATCTTCATCTCGTCGGGCGAGCACGACATGAGCGAGAACATCATCCACCTGGTGCTCGCCAAGATCACCGGCGCGCCGGACAATGTGAAGGGCATCAGCCTCTTCGTGGTGCCCAAGTTCATGGTGAATGACGACGGCTCGGTCGGCGAGCGCAACGCGCTGCAGTGCGGCTCGATCGAGCACAAGATGGGCATCCACGGCAATTCGACCTGCGTCATGAACTATGACGGGGCGACCGGGTGGCTGGTCGGCGAGCCGGAGAAGGGCCTTGCCGCCATGTTCATCATGATGAATGCCGCGCGCCTCGGGGTCGGCCTGCAGGGCCTGGCGCAGGGCGAGATCGCCTATCAGAACGCCGTTGCCTACGCGAAGGACCGCCGCCAGGGCCGGGCGCTGAAGCCCGAGCTTCGCGATCCCAATGCGAAGGCCGACAATCTGTTCGTCCATCCCGACGTCCGCCGCATGCTGCTCGAGGCCAAGGCCTTCAACGAGGCGGCGCGTGCGCTGGTGCTGTGGGGCAGCCTTCAGGTCGACCTGTCCCGCAAGGGCGCGACCGATGAGGAACGGCAGAAGGCCGACGACCTCATCAGCCTGCTGACCCCGGTCATCAAGGGCTACCTCACCGACAAGGGCTTCGAGGCCGCGGTCAACATGCAGCAGGTGTTCGGCGGGCACGGCTACATCCGTGAATGGGGGATGGAGCAGTTCGTCCGCGATGCGCGCATCGCCCAGATCTACGAAGGCACCAACGGCGTGCAGGCGATGGACCTGGTCGGCCGCAAGCTGGCCCAGAATGGCGGGCGCGGCGTGCGGCTGCTGTTCGAGACCATCGGCGGCGACATCGCCAACGCCCGCAAGAACGGCGATCCGGCGGGCGTCGCAGCGCCGCTCGAGAAGGCGTTGGGCGAGCTCCAGGCCTCGACCATGTGGCTGGCGCAGAACGGCATGGCCGATCCGAACCACGCCGGGGCCGGCGCAGTGCCCTTCATGCACCTGATGGGCCTTGTCACCTTGGGCTGGATGTGGCTCAAGATGGCGGACGTATCGGCGCGTCTGGAGAATGAAGCGGGTGAGGATGCGGCGTTCCACCAGACCAAGCTCGCCACCGCGCGCTTCTATGCGCAGCGCGAGCTGCCCAAGGCGAGCGCCTATCGCGGCCAGATCGAAGCCGGCGGGGACACGCTGATGGCGCTTGCGGAAGACGCGTTCTGAGCCAAGGTTCCCAACCGCAGCCCGACGGGCCGGCGCTGCTGCGCCGTGCGCTTGCCGACGTCGCGGGCGGGGACCGTAACGCGCTCAAGCTGGTAGTTGATTCCACCGGGCCGAAACTGTTCGGCATTTGCCACCGTATCTTGGGCGACGAGGCCGAGGCGGAGGATGCGGTGCAGGACGTTTATGTCAGCGTGTGGCACCGGGCCTCCAGCTTCAACCCGGAGCGGGCGAGCCCGATCACCTGGCTTGCGACCATTGCCCGCAACCGCGCGATTGACCGGCTGCGCTCGTCGCGGCGGGTGCGGCAGGGCGCTCCGCTCGATCTCGCGTTTGAGATCGTCGACGACCGGCCCGATCCCGAGCAGGGCGCCTTGTCGGCCGATGCCGCGCGGCGCCTGTCGCATTGCATGGACGAACTCGAAGCGCGGCAGCAGGCGGCGATTCGCGCGGCCTTCTTTGATGGGCTGAGTTACCCCGACCTTGCCGAGCGCGGCAAAGTGCCCCTGGGGACGATGAAGAGCTGGATCCGCCGCGGATTGCAGCAGTTGAAGAAATGCCTGGACGGATGAGCGAAAAAGACATCCAAGCGGGCGAATTGGCCCTCAGGCTGCTGGACGGCGAGGAATTGCTCGCCGCGCGCCGGCTGCTGGTCGAAGATCCCGACTTCGCCGCCGCGGTGGCGCAGTGGGAGAGCCGCTTCGCCCCTTGGTATGACGAATTTCCCGAGCGTGCGCTTCCCGCAGACCTGTGGTCGCGAATCGAGGCACGGCTGGCGCGCGGCGGCGATGCCCTGGTGATTTCGCTCAAGCGGCAGCTCCGCGCGTGGCGGGCTGCGGCGGCAATCGGCGGAGGGGCGGCGATCGCGGCTGCGCTGGCCTTGCTGCTGGTGCCCACCACGGTTACCCCGCCACCGGTCGCCCCGCCGGTCGAAAGCCCCGTGCGCGGACCCTTGCTGGTCGCTTCGGTCGACGCCGGCACCACGGCGGTGGTCGGCCTGACCTATCTGTCCGACAGCGGCGAACTGCTGATCGTTCCGGCCCGGCTCGCGGTGCCCGATCGCCGGGCCCGGCAACTGTGGCTGATCCCGGCCGGCCAGGCTCCGGTCTCGCTCGGCCTGGTCGAGGGCGAGGCGCCGCAGCGGCGCGTGCTGGCCACGGCTGTCCGTCAGCAGATTGCGCTGGGTGCGACCGTCGCCATCTCCGACGAGCCCACCGGCGGCTCGCCGACCGGCCTGCCTACCGGCGAGGTGCTGGGCACCGGAACGTTGCAGCAGGGATAGCCTCCACTGCATCCGGCGCGGGCGCCGCGCCGTAACTCCTTCGAGCCCGCAGTCGGGCAAACAGGGAGTTTTCCGATGAACAAGAAGCCGCTGATCCTGATCCTGAGCGCGATGCCGCTCGCCGGTTGCATGACCATGGCCGAGACCGGTTCCGACACCGGCATGGCGATGAGCGCTCCGGCCGATACCGTCACCGTTGGCGGCGCGCCGATGTACGCTAACCGCACCATCGTCGCGAACGCGGTCAACTCGGCCGATCACACGACGCTGGTCGCCGCGGTCAAGGCCGCCGGCCTGGTCGACACCCTGAACGGCGCCGGTCCGTTCACCGTCTTCGCGCCGACCAACGCCGCCTTCGCCGCCTTGCCGGCCGGCACCGTCGACACCCTGCTAAAGCCCGAGAACAAGGCCCAGCTGACGAGCGTCTTGACCTATCATGTGGTGGGGGGCCGCCTGACCGCCGCCGACCTGATGGAGCGGATCCGCGCCGGAGGCGGCAGCGCGATGCTGACCACCGTCCAAGGCGGAATGCTGACCGCACGCATGTCGGGCAGCAACATCGTCGTCACCGACGCCGCGGGCGGCACCGCCACCGTGACCCAGGCCGACGTGCTTCAGTCCAACGGCGTGATCCACGTCACCGACAAGGTTTTCCTTCCCGGCTGAGCCGGTGAAGAGGCCGGTCCGCCTTGATACCTCCTGGGGCGGGCCGGCCTAATTTCCTTGAGAGTAGGGCCTTCAGCGGGCCTCGATGTCGGTCACGAGCGTGTAGGAGGGGCCGGCCCGGCCAAGCCGGCTTTCGTAAAGGCCGAAGCGGCTGACCATCCAAGTCTCGGATGTAAGAGCCGCATGGCGAGTGAGCCAGAGTTGCACGTCGGGCCGTGGGCGACTCCAGCGCGCCAGCGTGATGTGCGGATGGAAGGCGCGGGTTTCGGGCGCCACGCCGGCGGACTGCACTGCCCGCTCGACCTTTCCAGCCAGCGCCATCACCGGGTCGCGCGGCTCGATCCCGGCCCACAGGGCGCCGTGGCGGCGGTGGGCGAAGCAACCGGTGCCGTTCAGACGCAGCGGGAAAGCGGCAAAGGCGAGCGACGACAGGGCCGCGGCAATGTCCTCGGCCATCACCCCGTCGACTTCTCCGATGAAGCGCAGGGTGAGGTGAAGCTGGTCGGCATGGACCCAGCGCAGGCTGTCCGGACCCTCCTCCAGGTCGAGCAGCAGGTCGGCGACATCCTCGGGAACGGGCAGGGCGACGAACAAGCGGTGCATGGGGGCCTAACGTCCCTCGATACGCTCCAGACGCTCTTCCAGCCGGGCGAGGGTAGCAAGGATGCGTTCCTGCTCCTCGTGGGTGAATTCGTGCCGGTCCTCGTTCAACCGTTCGATCAAGCGAACGATGATCATCGGTGCGACGATGAAGATCGAGGCGTGCATCAGGAACACCGACAGGATCATGCCGCCCAGCGTCTTGGCGCTGATGTCGCCATAGCCGGTCGAGGTGGCGGTGGTCGCGGCCCAGTACAGGCTTTCGGTCAGCGCGCGGCTTTCGAACCAGCTGAACAGGACGGCGCAGACGGACAGCAGCGCGACATAGAGCAGGGCGAGTTCGCGCAGGGTGTCGGTCGCAGCGCGAAGGCGGGAGGTAGCCATGGGTCAGCCCTCGATGATGTGGGGGACGAAGCGGGCATCGTCGGCAGTGATCCGGCCGCCTTCGCGGATGCCGAGCCCGGCCGCCTCGCCGCCGACGGTCCACACGCCGAGCACCGGATAGGCGCCGTCGAAGGAGGGCAGGGGATAGAGCGCCTGGTACAATTGTCCTAACTCCCGGTAGGGCCCCTCCGAGCGGGCGGTTTCGCGCCCGGCCTCGACGATCACGACGTTGGCGCCCTCGCGGGCGAGGATCGGCTTCACGACATGGTCGGGGCCGACGCTGGCCGCATCCCAGCCGGCGGGGAGGAGGTTGGGGTGCTTGGGCTCCAGCTCATGGAGCAGGGGCAGGATCGCCTTGTTGGACCACAGCATCTTCCAGATCGGCTCGAGCCACAGGCAGCTGTCCATGCGCCGGACGATCTCGCGGCCATAGTTCTCGGCGACGATCCATTCCCACGGGTAGAGCTTGAACAGCGCGGTGATGAGATAATCTTCCTCGTCGACGATGCGGCCCTCGGAATCGAGGCCGATCCTATCGATCAGCACCCCGCGCGTTTCGAGCCCGGCCTGTTCGGCGAGGTCGCGCATATAGGTCGCGGTGACCGTATCCTCGTGCAGGTCGTCGGCGTGGTGGGTCACCCACAGGCGGCCGCCGAGGTCGCGGGCCATGAAGCGCCAGCGCTCGATCAGTTTGTCATGCAGCGACGTGAACTGGTCGTGGTCGGGGAAGACCTCTTCCTTCCACTGCCACTGGACCACGCCGGCCTCCAGCATCGAGGTCGGGGTGTCGCAATTATATTCGAACAGCTTGGGCTCGCCGGTGCCGTCCCAGCCGAAGTCGAAGCGGCCATAGTCGAGGGCAGGGCGGTCGCGCTTCCATTCGGCCAGCACAGCGTCGATCGCCCAGTCGGGAATGCCGAAGCGGGCGAGCTTCTCGGGCCGCTTGGCGAGGTGGTCACCGGCCTTGAGAAAAAGCTCGTGGCAGCGCTCGGCGGCGGCTTCCAGCGTCTCGATCTGCTTCAGGGTGAAGACGTAGGTGGCGCTTTCGTCCCAGTAGGGCTTGCCGTCCTGGGTGTGCCAGACCAGCCCCTGTTCCTCGACGATCCGTTGCCAGCCCTCACGCGGGCGGAGGCTGCGGCGCTGCATGCCTATCCGCCGCGTCCGAAGCTGCGGCCGCTGCTGCCGAGGCCGCCGCGCGAAATGGCCGAGGAGCGCGCCATGTTGCTCGCCGCAGGTGCCCGCACATAGGCGCCGCCCAGGGGGCTGCGGCTGACGTAGGAAGCGTAGCGCTTGTCGCGGATGTTGTCGTAATAATAAGGGATCGGAGCGCCCGAGCGGAGGTAGTAGAAGCTCCCGCCGCCGCGCCGTTCGCAATAGTCGTCGGCGATGCGCTGGCCCCAGTCGTCGGCGCAGATGCGGGTGTTCCCCGCCGCGCGAAGGTCGTCGCCATCCGAGCAGCCGGCCAGCCCGGCGAGCGCCGCGGCAAGGGTGACCGTCAGGGTGAGTTTCTTTTCCATCGTCCTACGGGACCATGCAGGCGGCCTGGAGCACGCCGATGCCCAGACCCATGCCGCCGACGAAGATGCCGCTGGAGGTGCAGCCCTCGTCGATCTTGGAGGAGATGCCGCGGAACAGCAGCCGCGCGATCACCACGAACACCAGCAGCTGGACGATCGCCGCGACGGCGCCCCACAACAGCATGTCGGGAATGGACACGCTGTTGCCGATCACCACCGCCACCGGCAGCGCGAAGCCGAGGAAGGTCCCGGTCAGCTGCAGGGCCGCGGCGCTGTTGCCGGCGCGGATGAGCTCCAGCTCACGATGCGGGGTCAATTGTATGTAGAGCGTAAGGAATGCCGCCGCGAGCAGCAGCGCGGCACCGAAATAGGCAAGGAAGTGCGACAGCACCGCCGTGAAATAACCGAACAATTTGTATCCCCCCGTCAATCGCCGCGAAGAGTAGCAAAGGGCGGCTTTTGCGCAAGCGCCGGCCAGCGATACCGTCTCTCGGCCGGCCGCGCCGTTCCGCTCACGGAAATTCCTTGAAACCTTTACCCCCCTCCACGATATAGTGTGACGTGGACGGGCCGCTTCGGCCCGCCGACGATGGAGCTTGAAAATGCAGAACTGGTCTGACCCTCGAACGACGACCGCGTTCGACCCGGCCGTCTCGGTCGGCGTTCCGCGTGCCGCTCGCGATGCGGGCCTGCGGTCCTACATGTTGAGCGTTTACAACTACATGGCCTCGGGCGTGCTGCTGACCGGCATCGTCGCCCTGCTGTTCGCGTCGAGCGGCCTTGCCCAGCAAGTGCTGTCGACCCCGCTGCGCTGGGTGATCATGCTCGCCCCCTTGGGCTTCGTGATGGCGATGAGCTTCGGCCTCAATCGCATGTCCACCGCGACCCTGCAGATGCTCTACTGGGCATTCACGGTCGTCATGGGCCTGTCGATGAGCTCGATCTTCCTGGTCTACACCGGGACGAGCATCGCACAGACCTTCTTCGCGGTGTCTGCGGCGTTCGCCGGCCTCAGCCTGTTCGGCTACACGACCAAGAAGGACCTGTCCGGCATGGGCACGTTCCTGATCATGGGCGTGATCGGCCTGCTGGTGGCGATGGTCATCAACATCTTCCTTCAGTCGAGCGCCCTGGCGTTCGGGATCAGCGCCATCGGCGTGCTGATCTTCGCCGGCCTGACCGCCTACGACACGCAGAAGATCAAGAGCATGTACGCCTATGTCGCTGGCACCGACATGATGGGCAAGGTCGTGATCATGGGGGCGCTGAACCTCTATCTCGACTTCATCAACATGTTCACCTTCCTGCTGAGCTTCATGGGCAACCGCGACTAAGCGTACCGTCCGCAAGGGCACAGCGAACAGGGCTCGGCGGGAAACCGCCGGGCCCTTTTTCTTGTCCGATCGGCGCAGCGCGGGCATGGCCACAGTCGGGCGCCGTTCCGTGCGCCGGGGGTGCGTTGCGTGATGGATCGAAGAGGGTTCGTGACCGGGGTGCTTTCGCTCGGCCTTCCAGCCAGCGGGTGGGTCAGGCCGACAAGCCGACCGCGCATCGCCGCCCTTCTCGCGATCGACTTGCCTTCCGGCTTTAATGGCGTCCTCGCCTATGCCCGGGGCGGGCGGATCGAGGCGCTTCGACCCGTGGGTGTGGCCGATATCGAACGCGGTCTCCCCATCACGGCGGCGACGACGTTTCGCTGGGGATCGGCAACCAAATGGCTGGCGAGCGTCGCCGCGCTGCGTCTGGCGGAGAGGGGAAAGCTTCGGCTCGACGCTCCGATCGTCGACTATCTTCCCGCTTTCCGCCGCGACACAGGCAGTCGCGTAACGGTCCGGCACCTGCTTTCGAATACCAGCGGCGTCCCCGACCTGTTGAGCCGCCGGCTGGGAGCCGAGCCCGAGCTTCGCACATCGACCGCGACGGCCGCGCAAATCGTCGCGCGTTTCGGCGGCGGAGACCTGATGTTCGAGCCGGGCAAGGGCTGGGACTATGCGGCCCTCAACTGGGTCATGCTGGTCGCCATCCTGGAAACGGTCGGGCGGACCGACTTTGCGACCTTGCTTGGTTCGCTGGTGCTCCGGCCGGTCGGCATGACCGGAGCCCGGCTGGCGCAAATCGGACAAGCCGAGCTCCCGACCCTGGCGGTCGCCTATGATGCCGCGACCCCGCCGCGCCGAAAGGTATCGCCCGCGCCTGCTTTCATCGCCGCGAGCGGCAACATCGCCGGAACCGCCACCGATGCGGTTCGGGCGGCGCACGGGATCTTCCATGGCCGGCTGCTGCAGCCCCAGTCGCGGCGCCTCCTCACCCACGTCAACTGGTCGGCCGAAGACTATGCCCTTGGCGGACGCGTTCGCGCCCTCGGCGGTGAGCCCTGGGCATGGGAAGCCGGCAAGATGGGCGGATATCGCGCGCTCATCGCGCATCGCTTGAAGGAGAGCGAGACGATCGTCTTGTTCGCGACCGGCGATCAGGAGCAATCGGTGCTTTCCGGCTGGGCCGAGCGCATCATCCTGAGCTGAAACCAGCCACGCACATTCTTGCGCCAGGTTAGCGATTCGCCTTAAAAGACGGCTCGGCTCATAGGGGAATGAGCCGCTGAGGCTGGGGATGCGAAGATGCCTTACCGTCATGCTCACTGGTATATTCTGGCTCTGATCCCGCTGATCGGGCTCGCTTTCTGGCCCGGCTACTGGTCGGTCCTGGCGTCGACGACCTGGCAGTTCCACGCCCACGGCATCACCGCCTTTTCCTGGCTGCTCCTGCTGGCGGCGCAATGCTGGACGATCCAGCATGGCGACCGGGCGACGCATCGCCTCGCCGGCCTCGGCAGCCTGGCATTGTTCCCCCTGTTTCTTGCCGGCGGCGCGGGACTGTTCTTCGCCATGGCGGCGAAGATGAACGCGGGAAGCCCATTCCACGTCCTCTACGCGTCGCGCCTCGCCTGGGTCGACCTTTCCAGCGTCGCGATGATGGCATGGTTCTACTTTGAGGCACTGAAGCATCGCCGGAAGGTTCGGCTGCACTCGGCCTACATGCTCGCCACCACCATCGCCCTCCTGCCGCCGATCTTCGGACGGCTGAGCGGGATCCCCTTGGGCGTGACCGGGCCAGAAACCTTTGACCGCCTCTATCCGGGATTCATCGCCGGGCAGATGATCGCAGCCGCGGCGGCGCTGCTCGTCGCGCGCGGCCGGGGCCCCGACGGGCGTCCGTGGCTGTGGGCGGCCCTGCTGAGCACGCTCGGCGCGCTTGCCTTTGCGACCATTGGCGGCACCGCGCTTTGGCGGAACCTGTATTCCGCCATGGCCGATGTCCCGGCGGTGCCGATCATGGTCGCGGCGGCCGCGTTCGGCGTGCTGGTTTCCTGGTCGGGCTGGACCGCCGGCAAGCGCCCCAGCCCGAGCGGTGCGCTTCCCGCCTAGCCGAGGTTCTTCTTGAAGAAGCGCAGGGTCCGCTGCCAGCTCAGCTCGGCCGCGGCCTTGTCGTAACGCTCGGCGGAAGTGTCGTTGTGGAAGGCGTGGTTGACGCCATCGTAGAGCTGGAACGTGACCGGCTTGTTCGCCGCGCGAAGGGCCTCGACCCACGGGAAGCCGGTCTGGTTGACGCGGGTGTCGAGGCCGGCGAGCTGGATCAGTAGCGGGGCTTGGACCCTGGCCGCCTGGCTTGGGTCGGGCGCGGTGCCGTAATAGACCACCCCGGCGTCGAGGTCGGCACCGGCGTCGACCGCCAGCCGGTTCACATAGGCGCCGCCCCAGCAGAAGCCGACCGCACCGACCTTGCCGCCCCGGCTCGACTTGGCGAGCTCGCGCGCCATTGCGACGCCGGCCGCGCTGGCCGCGGCGAGGTCGAGCTTGCCGATCATCTCGCGCGCCTGGTCCTCATTGGCTGGGGTGCCGCCCAGCGGGGTCAGGAAGTCGGGGGCCACGGCGCGGTAGCCGGCCACGGCTGCGCGGCGCGCCACGTCCTTGATGTGCGCGTTGAGGCCGCGATTCTCGTGAATCACGATGACGGTCGGCTTGAGGCTGCGGCTGCGCGGTTCGGCGACATAGGCCTTGGTGCCGGCGATGGTCTGATCGCGGAGGGTGAGCCGGCTGTCGTTCTCGGGAACGATTGCAGCGGCGGCGGGCGAGGCGGCGATGCTTCCGATCAGCGCTTCGGCGGCAGCGGCGCTTCCGGCCAGCACCACCATCCGCGACATGAACTCGCGGCGGGGCATGCCCTCGTGGGTAAAGCGGTCGTAGAGTTCGATCGCGCGGGCCTTGAGGTCGTCGGTCATGCATCCTCCTCGTCACGCCGGGCGCAGCGCCCGGCGGCAGTCATCCCACCCGTAGGAGGACTTTGAGGGAAGGCGCATCCCGGCTCAAGGGCCGGGTTGGGCTCAACCTTGTGCCTTCATCGCTTCCGCGGCTTCGGCGTCCTTCCGCTTGCCACGGCGATAGGCCTCGCGGTCGGTGCAGCGGGCGACGTAGCTTGCGAAGGGTTCTTTCCGCTCAAGCCCGCCGAACATCATCATGAAGCCAAGTTCAGAGGCGACGTAGAGGTCTGCAGCGCTAAACTGCCCGGTGATATACTCGCGGCCTTCGAGCATCTTGGTCAGTGCCACAAACGTGTTGGCGTGATTGCCGAAGCCGAACAGCGCCTGCTTGTCGGGCGGGACCTCGAAATTGACTGCCTTGAGGCTGAAGGCCTGTTCCAGAGGGCCGGCAGCAAAGAACAGAAAGCGGTAATAATCGGCCCGGTCGGCGACCGGCGGCGCAAGGCCGGCTTCGGGGAAGGCATCGGCGAGATAGGCGCAGATCGCGGCCACCTCGGTCACGACCTTGTCGTCATGCTTGATCGCCGGAACCTTGCCCATCGGATTGACCGCCAGATACGGCTCAGCCTTCATCGTCCCGCCGTAGGTCAAATATTCCGTCTCGTACGGCACGCCGACCTCTTCCAGCATCCAGCGGACCATCTGCCCGCGCGACTGGGGGTTGGTGTAGAACGTGAGGTCGTTGCTCATCGGGACTCTCCCTGCCTGTGAACAAAGGCAGAACTAACGCGGCGGGGCAAAGGCCTCAAGCGCGATGACATGCGGTCCGGCCCTTCTTCACGGCGACGGCGACCCCATCTGTCTGCACTCATACAAGGAGTTCGGAATGACCGACGTCGCAAAGGCAGGCACCTATCGGCTGGGCGACCGCGAGGTGAAGCGGATGGGCTATGGCGCCATGCAGCTGGCCGGCCCGGGCGTGTTCGGTCCGCCGCGCGATCGCGACGAGGCGGTCGCCGTCCTGCGCGAGGCAGTGGCGAGCGGGGTCAATCACATCGACACCAGCGATTATTACGGCCCGTTCGTCACCAACGAGATCATCCGCGAGGCCCTGCATCCCTATCCCGACGATCTGGTGATCGTCACCAAGCTCGGCGCGCGGCGGGGCAAGGATGGGTCCTGGTTGCCGTGGAATCGGCCGGAAGACCTCGAACAGGGGGTTCGCGACAATCTGCAGCGGCTGGGCCTCGACGCCATGGAGGTGGTCAATCTGCGGATCATGGGCGATGGCCACGGCCCGTCCGAGGGCTCGATTGCCGATCAGGTCGAAGCGATGGCGCGGTTGCAGCGCGATGGCCTGGTGCGGCACATCGGGGTCAGCAACGTGACCGCGGCGCAGGTCGCCGAAGCGCGCGGGATCGTAGAGGTCGCCTGCGTCCAGAACATGTACAATCTGGTGCACCGCGAGGATGACGGCTTGGTCGACGAGCTGGCCGCGGCGGGCATTGCCTATGTGCCGTTCTTCCCGCTCGGTGGCTTCACCCCGCTGCAGTCGGACGACCTGTCGGCAATTGCCGGGGAGCTGGACGCGACGCCGATGCAGGTGGCGCTGGCCTGGCTACTCCAGCGCTCGCCCAACATTCTGCTCATCCCCGGCACCTCGTCGCGGGCGCACCTGCGCGAGAATCTGGCCGCGGCCGAGCTGCAGCTTTCGAGCGAGGTGCTGGGCCGGCTCGACGCGATCGCCCGATCGGCCGAGCCGGCCGAAGCCTAGCCCCGCTCGCCGGCCGCGGTGGTCGCCGCTGCGGGGGCGGGGCCGCCGCGCTCGGCACCGGAAGCGTCACGCGCGCCGCGGAATTCGCTGTCCTCGCTCCAGTTCGGCCAGGCGGTCGAATTGGCAAGGTTGCGGCCGACCGCGTGAAGGATCCGGGCGTCCTGGACCAGGCCGGTGAAGTCCCAGTTCGGGTCGAATTCGTCGGCCGGCTGGTGATAACGCTTGGCAGTGTAGTCATCGGCCAACGCCTTGGCCCGCGCCTTGCCGCCATTGACCAGGTCGCGCCCACCGTTCCAGCTGATGGCCGGCACGCCGCGCTTGGCGAAGGGGAAGTGGTCGGAACGGAAGAAGGAACCCGCTTCCGGCCGCTCGTCGGGCGAATAGGTGCGGTTCTGCTTGGCGGCCTCTGCCGTCAGCAGGTCGAGCAGCCCGAGCTTGGCCGAGCCCGAGATGGAGAAGTCGCGCGACGGACCATAAAGCGAACCGCCGTCAGTGTTGAGGACGCCGGCGGTCTTGCCCAAGGCGTAGAGCGGGTTGGAGACGTAATATTCAGTGCCGAGCAGGCCCTTCTCCTCGGCGGTGACGAACAGGAAGACGAGGCTGCGCTGGGTGCGCGGCTCGCGGGCGAACTGGCGGGCCTGCTCCAGCACATGAGCGGTGCCCGTCGCATTGTCGGCGGCGCCATTGTAGATGCGGTCGCCGCGCGCGTCGGGAAGGCCGACGCCGAGATGGTCCCAGTGGGCGGAGTAGATCACCGTCTCGTCCGGGCGGGTGGTGCCGGGCAGCAGGCCAACGACATTGTAGCTGGTGATGGTCTGGGCGGTGGCGGTGCCGCTAGCGTTGAGGCGGACGGGCAGCTCGACCGGCTTAAAGTCGCGGCGGCGGGCGGCGGCCTTGGCCTGCGCCAGCGTGGTGCCGGAAGCGGCGAAGATCTTTTCCGCCGTCGCCGAACTGATCCAGCTTTCCATCGCCGGATGCGCGGCTCCGGGTTGCTGCCGGACGACGTCGAACATGGTGTTGGTGTTGCTATTCTTGACCGTCGCCCAGCCGTAGGAGGCAGGCGCGTCCTCGTGGACGATCAGTACGCCGGCGGCGCCGAGCTTGGCGGCCTGTTCGTACTTGTAGGTCCAGCGGCCGTAATAGGTCATCGCCTTGCCGCCGAAGTCCGGGCCGCCGTCGGCCAGCGGGCCGTCGAAGTCGGGGTCGTTGATGAAGACGACGAGGATCTTGCCGCGCACGTCCATGCCCTTGAAGTCGTCCCACTGGCGCTCGGGCGCCTGGACGCCGTAGCCGGCGAACACCAGCGGCGCGTTGGCGAGCTGGAGCTGGCTCGCTCCGTTCAGCGGTGCGCGAACGGCGATGTCGGTACCCTGCGCAAGGCGGCCAGCAGCGGTGCCGCCCTGCAGCGTCACGACCGGGTCGGCGGTCCAGTTCGACTGCAGCAAGGGCACGCGCTGGGTATATTGGCGCTGGCCGTTCACCACGTCGCCGCCTGGCTGCACCCCGGCCGCCTTGAGCTGCTGGCTGAGGTAGGCGACGGTCTTGACCTCACCCGGCGTGGCCGGTCCGCGGCCTTCATAAGCGTCGGAACTGAGCGTCTTGATGTCCTGCGAAATGCGCGGGATCGAGAAGTTCTGCGCAGCGAGCGGGCTGGCGGCAAGCGTGGTGGCGGCGAGAAGCAGGGCGAAACGGGTCAAGTGCAACCTCCGGGGACGGCTAGAACGCCGACCTCATGCGCCTGCCCGCTCGCCCTGAAAAGCCCTTACTTGCGGGTTCGGTAGCGGTCGAACCAGGCGGTGATCGCCGATGCCCGGGCCGCGGCCTGGCTGGGCCGCCCGTCGAGGCTGTGCGAGGCGCCGGGCACCTTGACCAGCATCGCCGGGACGCCCTGTACGCGAAGCGCCGAATACCATTGCTCGGCCTCGGCATTGGGCGTGCGCAGATCGTCGCCGCCGACAATCACCAGGGTCGGGGTCTTGACCTTGCCGGCCAGACTGAGCGGCGAACGCTGCCAGTATTTTTCGGGCTGCTCCCACGGCTCGGCACCAAGCCAGTAGCGGCCGAAGAAGCCGACCCCGTCGGCGACCAGCGCCTGGCTGGTCCAGTTGATCACCGGCTTCTGCACCGCGGCCGCCTTGAAGCGGTTGGTGTGGCCGGTCATCCAGGCGGTCAGTAGCCCGCCGCCCGACCCGCCGGTGATGAACAAATTGTCGGGGTCGGCGAAGCCCGCCGCCACTGCAGCATCGATCGAGGCCATGAGGTCGGTCTCGTTGGGGGTCGGGTAGCTCTTCTCGATCCCGTCGGCGAAGGCTTCGCCATAGCCGGTCGATCCGCGCACGTTGGGGAACAGCACCGCATAGCCGGCGGCGGCGAACAGTTGATAGTCGGTCGAGAAATAGGGGCCGTAGCTGGTGTAGGGGCCGCCGTGGATCTCAAGGATGGTCGGGACCTTCTGGCCTTCCTGATAGCCCGCCGGAAGCAGGATCCAGCCTGGAACGGGCGTCCCGTCGGCAGCCTTGGCATCGAGCGTGCGGACCTCGCCGAGGCGCTTGCCCGACAGCCACAGGTCGTTGAGTGCGGTCAGCCGCCGGGCGCTGTTGCCGCGCGCGACGGAGATGTCGGTCGGACGGCTGGCCGAGCCGCTGGTGAACGCGATCGTGCCATCCCGCGCGACGCTCCACGCGCCGCCGGTGTAAGGGCGTCCGACCGCGGGCGCGGCAAGGTCGTGGGGCAGGGGGCTGACGGCGCCGGCGGTGCTGACCCGGGCGAGGCGGTAGTGACCTTTCTCTTCAAAGCCGATAACCAGCTGGTTGCCCGACCATTGGACGTTGTCGATCGACCGGTCGAACTCGGAGGCGATCCGCCGCATGTCCGATCCGTCGCGGTTCATCAGGTAGAGACCGGCCTGGTTGTAGGCCTGGCCGTCGTCTTCGAAGCCGAGAAAGGCGATGGTGCGGCCGTCGGGAGAGACTGAGGCGGAGCCTTCCGGGCCTTTGCGGCGGGTCAGTTCGGTGACCGCGCCGGTGCTGCTGTCGACCGCGAGGAGGTTGCTCTCGACCGGCTCACGTTCCCAGCTCGGGCTGCGATTGCCGCTGAGGATGATGCTGTCGCCCGCCCAGTCGAGTGGGCCGTTGAGGGGAACGCCCCCGCTGGTCAGTCGCCGCGGGGCGCCGCCGTCGGCGTCGATCACGAACAGCTGCTCGAAACCCGGGCGGACGTTGCCCGAGCCGTCGTTGCGATATTGCAGGCGGTCGATGACCTGCAGCGGCTCGGCCCAGGTCGCGCCTTCGGGCTTGGGCGGCGCCTTGCCGATGCTCGGCCCTTCGCCGGGCACCCGCATCAGATAGGCGATACGGCGGCCGTCGGACGACCAGGCGATGTCGGAGGGGCCATCGGGAAGGCCAGTGATGCGGGCTGCCTGGCCGCTGTCCAACCACTTCACGAAGAGTTGCGCGCCGGGACCCTCGGAGGTCGACACATAGGCCAGGCGGCGCCCGTCGGGCGACCAGCGCGGGCTGCTGTGGGCGCCGCTGCCCGCGACAAGCGGTTCCTGCCGGCCGGTCGCGGTGTCGATCAGCCAGATGCTCGGGCGATAGCGATCGCTCATCACGTCGGCGCTCATCCGGACGTAGGCGATGCGCTTGCCGTCCGGGCTGACCTGTGGGTCGGAGGCATAGCTGAGATTGAACAGGTCGCCGCCGGAGAAGACCGGGGACGGGGCTGGGGTCACTGCGGCGATCTGCGAGAGAGGTGGCGCCGGGGCCTGCGCCATGGCCGGAGCCGCCGAGGCGCTGCCCAGCAGCGCGCCCACCAGCATCATCATCGTCTTGCCCGTCATGCCCTGTCCCCCTGAGTGTCTGGCGGCAATCAATCATCTTTCCCGCGGCGGCGCCAGCCTCCGGTTGACTTGACGTCGTGCAGCGGCGTATTATGTAGGCAATACACCTCAAGGGGAGGATTTTTCATGCTCAGGATTGCCGCTCTCGCTCCGTTGCTTCTGCTAGCCGCTTGCGATGCGGAGGTCAGAAACCCGGCCGAAGGGGACGAAACCGTCCAGATGAAGGCCGACGCCGATGGCCGTGTCGCCTTCAACCTTCCGTTCGCCAAGGGTGAGATCAAGCTTCCCACCGGGGTGATGAGCAACGCCAATTTCGACATCGACGGGGTCAAGATGATGCCCGGCGCGACCCTCACCGGCTTCAATCTCGATGCCGGCAAGGACCAGCCCGGTAAGGTCAACTTCACCTTCACCGCGCCGGCGACTCCGCAGGAAGTGGCGACCTATTTCGTCGACCAGTTCAAGGCGCAGGGCGTGGAGGCGGCGATGGCCGCGGGCGCGCTGCAGGGCAAGACCAAGGATGGCGCCACCTTCCTGATGCGCTTCGCGCCGCAGGGCAGCGGCACCAGCGGCACCATCGAGCTCGACGCCAAGCAGTGATCCTTGCGGCGGCGGCGGCGGCGGCGCTGGCTTCGGCCTGCGCACCCGGTCCGGCCGACAAGGCGTGGATCCACGCTGCTACCGCGGCCTGGCGGTTGCAGCTTCGCCGTCTGCCGGAATTGACCCCGCCGGCGGATGTGACGGTGATCCTGTTCGACGCGAGGTGCCGACTGGAAAGCCGCCAAGCCCTGCAGCGCAACACCGCCGCACGCTGGACGGCCAGCCGTCACGATGGCCAGGTGCTGCTGGCCGACGGCACCCGCATCCCGGCAACGGTCACCAGCTTTGCCGGTGAGGGCAAGCAGGGAGGCCCGACCTTTGTCATGGCCTTGCCCAGCCTGTGGGCCGCGGGAAAGATTCCGGGCGGATCGCTCGGGCTCGATCGATTGACCAGGGCGGTGCTGCTCCACGAAGCGAGCCACGTCGCGCAGACGGCGCTGTTCGAGCGTCTGAGCAAGTTGCCGAAGGAAGAAGGGCTTCCCGAGGACTTTTCGGACGACAGCATCCAGCAGCAGTTCGAGGAGAATGTGGCCTTTTCCGCATCCGTCGAGGAGGAGACGAGGCTGCTGTTCGCGGCAGCGGCGGCGTCCGACGACAAGGCTGCTCGCGCGCTTGCAGGGCAGGCGCTCGCCAAGATGAAAGCGCGCCGGGCCCGCTGGTTCGTCGGTGAGGACCGGCGGCTCGGCAAGGCCGAGGATCTGTTCCTGTCGATGGAAGGCGCGGGTCAATATGTCGGCTATAGCTGGCTAATCGATCCCAAGGGCGGCGCACTGTCCACCGCCGAGGCGATGAGCGGCTTCGGTACGCGGTCCAAATGGTGGAGCCAGAAGCAGGGGCTCGCCCTAATCCTTGCAGTGGAACGGCTCGAACTTGCGGGTTGGCGTGAACAAGTGTGGAAGACGCCGCACCTGATCGGTGTCGAACTGCTCGAGGCCGCGGTGGCGCGCTCCAGGAATGCTTCCTAAAGAAAGGAGGCCAGAAGCACGCGGCTCCTGACCTCCTCCCATTTTCGACACTTCAGACTTACTCGGCTGCCGGGGTCTCCGGCTGCTCGCCCGTTTCCGGCTGAGCATTGGCCTCCGGCTGCGGCTGCGGCTGCGGCTGTTCCGCGACGCGGGCGCGGCGACCCTTGGCGCTCTTGGGCTTGGTGGCCTTGGCCGGTGCCGCAGGCGTGATCTCGAACACCGGGTTGTTGTCCTTCAGGCGGACCTTGACCTCGCCGCCGTGGACCAGCTTGCCGAACAACAGTTCCTCGGCCAGCGGCTGCTTGATCTTCTCCTGCACCAGGCGACCCATCGGACGCGCGCCATAGAGCTTGTCATAGCCCTTGGCGGTGAGCCACTCGCGAGCCTCGTCGTCGAGCTCGATGTGCACGCCGCGATCCGCCAGCTGAAGCTCCAGCTGCAAGATGAACTTGTCCACGACCCGGGCAACCACCGCGGGCGGCAGGTAACCGAACGGCACCACCGCATCGAGGCGGTTGCGGAATTCGGGCGTGAACATCTTGCGGATCGCGTCTTCCTGCACGTCCTCGCGGCTCATCGCCCCGAAGCCGATGCTCTCCCGCGCCATGTCCGACGCACCGGCATTGGTGGTCATGATAAGGATCGTGTTGCGGAAATCGACGGTCTTGCCGTGGTGATCGGTCAGCTTGCCGTTGTCCATCACCTGCAGAAGGATGTTGAACAGGTCCGGGTGCGCCTTCTCGATCTCGTCGAGCAGGAGCACGCTGTGCGGCTGCTGGTCGACCGCGTCGGTCAACAGGCCGCCCTGGTCATAGCCGACATAGCCCGGGGGCGCGCCGATCAGCCGGCTGACCGAGTGGCGCTCCATATATTCGGACATGTCGAAGCGCTGCAGCGGAATGCCGAGGATCGAGGCGAGCTGGCGCGCCACCTCGGTCTTGCCGACGCCGGTCGGCCCTGAGAACAGGTAATTGCCGATCGGCTTGTCGGGATCGCGCAGGCCCGCCCGGCTGAGCTTGATGGCCGAGGCCAGCCGCTCGACCGCCAGGTCCTGCCCGAATACGACGCGCTTCAAGTCCGCTTCCAGGTTCTGGAGCGTCTTCTTGTCGTCGGTGCTGACGCTCTTCGGTGGGATGCGCGCCATGGTCGCGACGACCTGTTCGACCTCCTTGGGCGTGATCACCTTCTTGCGCTTGCCCACCGGCACCAGCATCTGCATCGCGCCGACCTCGTCGATCACGTCGATCGCCTTGTCCGGCAGCTTGCGGTCGTGGATGTAACGCGCGCTGAGCTCAACCGCCGACTTGATCGCATCGGGGGTGTAGCGGACCTTGTGATGCTCCTCGAAGCTCGAGCGCAGGCCGGCGATGATCTTGATCGTGTCTTCGACCGTCGGCTCGTTGACGTCGATCTTCTGGAAGCGCCGGAGCAGCGCCCGGTCCTTCTCGAAGTGGTTGCGGAACTCCTTGTAGGTGGTCGACCCGATGCAGCGGATCGACCCGCCCGACAGTGCGGGCTTGAGGAGGTTGGACGCATCCATCGCCCCGCCGCTGGTCGCGCCTGCGCCAATCACCGTGTGGATCTCGTCGATGAACAGGATCGCGTGGGGCAGCTTCTCGAGCTCGGTCACGACCGACTTCAGCCGCTCTTCGAAATCGCCGCGGTAGCGGGTGCCGGCCAACAGCGCGCCCATGTCGAGCGAGTAGATCACCGCGGGCTTCAGCACCTCGGGCACGTCGCCCTCGATGATCTTGCGCGCGAGGCCTTCGGCGATGGCGGTCTTGCCGACGCCCGGATCGCCCACATAGAGCGGGTTGTTCTTGGACCGGCGGCAGAGGATCTGCACCGTACGGTCGACCTCGGCCATGCGCCCGATCAGCGGGTCGACCTTGCCGTTCTTGGCCTTTTCGTTGAGATCGACGGTGAACTGCTTGAGCGCGCTTTCCTTCTTGTCCGCGCCCGGCTTGTCCGACTTGGTTTCAGGCGTTTCGGTGCCGGCCGCGGGCTGGGCGCCTTCGGCATTCTCGCCCTTGCCGACGCCGTGGCTGATGTAGGTTACCGCATCCAGCCGGCTCATGTCCTGCTGCTGGAGGAAATAGACCGCATAGCTTTCCCGCTCGGAGAAGAGCGCCACAAGCACGTTGGCGCCGGTCACTTCGTCACGGCCCGAGCTTTGGACGTGCAGGATCGCGCGCTGAACCACGCGCTGGAACCCGCTGGTGGGGGTCGGATCGGTGCCGCTGTCGGCGACCAGCGCGCCAAGCTCTCCGTCCAGGTACTGCTTGACGGTGGCCTTGAGCTCATCGCGGTTCACGCCGCAGGCGGTCATCACCTTGGAAGCATGGCCATCGTCGATCAGCGCCATGAGCAGATGCTCAAGCGTGGCATATTCGTGACGACGGCGGCTCGCCTCCCCAAGCGCATTGTGCAGGGTTTGTTCGAGGTCGCGGGCGAAACTGGGCATTTGGGGGGGACTCCTTGGCCGGGGAGCGACAAAGCACCCGGCGTTCTTAACTTCTTATCTTGTGAGGCGTCGCGGCCGC
Source organism: Sphingomonas kaistensis (assembly GCF_011927725.1). Classification (NCBI taxonomy): domain Bacteria; kingdom Pseudomonadati; phylum Pseudomonadota; class Alphaproteobacteria; order Sphingomonadales; family Sphingomonadaceae; genus Sphingomonas; species Sphingomonas kaistensis. Next base: position 1,917,984 of record NZ_JAATJC010000001.1, read on the forward strand.
TGCAAGGGCGGCCAAAAAGCTGCAGGTGCGGCGGCTATCGCTTGAACAGCGCATCGGCCGCGGAACGGTGACGGGAAACCGTATCCTTGTGCGAGCGGACCCGTTCGATCTCCGCCTCGAGGGCGAGGATACGGGCATCCAGCTCGTCGAAGCTGAGTGGGTCGAGGTCCTGGCGTGCAAGCAGCACCAGTGGATCCTCGGGGCGTGACGAGAAGAAATCATCGTCCATGCCCACAAGGTCGGAGCCGAGGTCCGACAAGTCAACACGCTGCGTGACTTCTTCGCCAAGATTTCGCTTTGCCGCGCCCGTTCAGCGACTATGGCTTAGCGAAACCCTAACGGAACGTGGACACTATGGACCTTCCGGACGTCATGACGGCCATCGAGATCAGCCAGCCGGGCGGCCCCGAGGTGCTGGTGCCAGTCACCCGCCCCGTGCCGATCCCGGCGGCGGGCGAGCTGCTGGTCCGGGTCGCCGCGGCCGGGGTCAATCGCCCGGACGTTCTCCAGCGCCGCGGCTTCTATCCGCCGCCGCCGGGTGCCAGCGACATCCCGGGACTGGAGATCGCCGGTACGGTCGTCGCGGCAGGCGAGGGTGCGACCCATCACATCGGCACCAGGGTGACCGCGCTGATCGCGGGTGGCGGCTATGCCGAATATGCAATCGCTCCCGCCGCCACCGCGCTGCCGGTGCCGGACGGGCTGAGCATGGCCGAGGCGGCGGCGCTGCCGGAAACGTTGTTCACCGTGTGGGTCAATTTGTTCGAACGCGGTTTTGCCAGCGAGGGGGACTGGGTGCTGGTCCACGGCGGCACCAGCGGCATCGGCACCATGGCGATCTCGCTGTGCCGGCTGCTCGGCGTCAAGGCGATCGTGACCTGCGGCAGCGACGAGAAATGCGCTGCGGCGCTCGGCCTGGGCGCTGCGGCGGCGGTCAATTACAAGACGCAGGACTTCGTCGAGGAAGTGAAGCGGCTGACCGGCGGGGCAGGGGCCAACGTCATCCTCGACATGGTCGGCGGCGACTATCTGCCGCGCAACCTTTCCTGCCTTGCCGACGATGGCCGCCACGTGTCGATCGCCACCCAGCGCGGAGTGACGGCCGAACTCAACATCCTCGACGTCATGCGTCGCCGACTGACCCTCACCGGATCGACGCTTCGGCCGCGCCCGATCGGCTTCAAGGGTCTGGTCGCCGAGGAATTACGCCGCGAAATCTGGCCCTTCGTCGACAGCGGCCAACTGCGCCCGGTGATGGACCGCACCTTTCCGCTGGCGCAAGCCGGGGCCGCGCACGCCCGGATGGAGTCGGGGGCCCACGTCGGCAAGATCGTGCTGCTGGCAAGCGAGGCCTGATCGTCCCGCCCGGCGGGAATTGGGACGCCAAAGCTTCGTCGATCGAATGGCTCCGAAGCGCGCCTTCATGGTAGATCGATTGTTAAGGATGTCGGTTTAGGTTCGGCATCATGAGTTACATGACGCGTATCACGGCCATCCAATCGACTGCTGGACCGGCGAGAGAATGGCTCAGGTTAGGGCTGCCGGCCCTGCTCGTCTTCGGCCTTCTCGTGGCGTTTCGACTGCCGCTCGCCTGGAGCGAAGGCCGCTTCCAGGACGAGGAAGCGACCGTGTTCCTTGCCTCTGCCTGGCATTTTCCGTCCGAGGCCCTGTTCCGGCCTTTCGGTGGCTATCTGAACCTTGCGGCCAATGCCTCCACGCTCGCGCTCGCGACCCTGGTCCGAAGCGGGACGCTGCCACTCGAATATGCCCCCTATTTCACGATGATCGTCGGGCTCCTGTCGCAGCTCGTGCCGGCCATCCTCATCATGAAGAGCAGGTCGCCGTGGCTCGCCGATCTGCGCGTGCGCCTGGTCGCCTTGCTGATCCTCGTGCTCATGCCGACGACCGAAGAGGTTTTCCTCAACGCGATGCACGTCCAGTTTCACCTGGCGCTGGCGGTCGGTCTGATTGCTGCACTCGAGGCCGGCAATGGTCGCCTTCGCAAAGTGTTCGAGGGATCGATCCTTTTCCTGGCCCCGCTCTGCGGTCCGGCCGCAATCGTCTTCCTTCCGCTCTTCGCCCTCCGCGGCCTCGTCGAACGTGACCGCAGGCGCTTCTGGCAGTTCGCAATCCTTGCAAGCGGTGCAGCGATCCAGATGCTGCTGTTCTACCATTCGACGCCGCTGCGAGGCGTGCCGTTCGACCCGCTCAATCTGGCCGCAGCAATGTTCATCCGGCTCCCGGTATTGCTGTTCAGTGGTTTGACCGGCGCCGATTTCTTCGGGTTCGCCGCAGCGGTTGGCCTGGTCAAGGGCGGTCCCAATCTGTGGGTGCTCGGGACGCTGTCGGTGTTCGTCTTCGCCGCACTGTTCGCGGCCACTCTAAAGGCACGAGACGATGCCTTTTGGCTGTTTGCCGCAGCGGTCGGGGTTGCCTCCGTCAGCCTCGGCTTCGGGATCGTCACCGGCGCCGCCTTCGCTCCCTTTTTCGCCCTTGCGGGGCCGCGCTACAATTACATTCCGCTGGTGATGCTTTCGCTCTGCTTCCTTTGCCTCGCAACCCGTGCCGATGCAGCCGAGCGGCGAACCCCGCGCATGCTGGTGGGTCTGCTGCTGTTCGTCGGCGTCGTGCACTATCTCAGGCCGACCGACATCTATGCCGAAGGCCCGAGCTGGCGGAAGGAAGTGGCGGCGTGGCGAGCCGACCCCCAGCATCTCCTGCTGGTCTGGCCCGAATGGAAGACCGACCTCTCCCCTCGGGCGATCCGATGCGATCAGTCCTTCAAGCCCACCGACTATATTCCGCGTTACTGCGAGCAAGGCTGGCTGACGTCTTTCGGGGTGTGGTTCGGTCCCAAGCTCGACGCGAAGAACTGATCGGCGATCTTGCCGACGCCCCCCTTTCGTTCTAAGTAGTAATGCATACGCGGCCGCTCCTCATCGGGGCGGCCCTTTTTGTGTCCGGAGACTAACCATGGCCCAAGCCCCGCAGGCAACCCAGGCAACCCAGGCAACCCCGCTCATGCCGCATGCGACCGCCGCCTGGCTGGTCGACAACAGCAGCCTGACCTTTGAGCAGATCGCTGAATTCTGCGGCCTCCACATCCTCGAGGTTCAGGCCATCGCCGACGATACGGCAGCGACCAAGCTGACCGGCCGCGATCCGCTGCGTTCGGGCGAGCTGACGCATGAGGAGATCGAGCGCGGCCAGGCCGACCCGAACTACAGCCTCAAGATGTTCAAGGCGCCCGAGCAGGTCACCCGCACCAAGGGTCCGCGCTACACGCCGGTGTCGAAGCGCCAGGACAAGCCGGACGGAATCGCCTGGATCATCAAGAACCATCCGGAAGTGTCTGACGGGATGATCGGCAAGCTGATCGGGACCACCCGCACCACCATCGCCGCGATCCGCGACCGCAGCCACTGGAACATCGCCAACATCCAGCCCAAGGACCCGGTTACCCTCGGCCTGACCTCGCAGCGCGAACTGGATGCGGCGGTTGCCAAGGCGCAAAAGGCCGCCGGCATCGAGCAGGTCGACGACGGCCGTCTCGACACCGATCGCGCCAGCCTGATCGAACAGCTGCGGGCCGAGCGCGAACAGCATGTCCGCGACGCGGAAGCCGCCGCCCTCGACGCCCAGCGCGACGAGCATGGCCTGGCCCCGGGCGAGATCGTGCCCGGCATCGCGGATCCGTTCCGCAAGTAAGGGCTTGCTGCGGCTTGCTTCTGGGGAGGGGCAAGCTAATCCCTCCCTTATGGCCACTGCTCCCGAAACCCTGTCGTTCGAAGCCGCCCTGGCGCGGCTCGAGGACATCGTCCGCCTGCTGGAACGCGGCGAAGCGCCGCTCGACCAGTCGATCGACCTCTACCAGGAGGGCGACCGGCTGAAGCGCTTGTGCGAGGAACGGCTGAAGTCGGCCCAGGCGCGGATCGACGCCATCGCGCTCGGGCCCGATGGGCAGCCGGCCGGTACCCGCCCGTTCGAGGCGCAATGATGGAAGCCGCTGCCGAGGATACCGACCTGCTCGGCGAAGCGCGCCGGATCGCGGCCGGGGTCGACCGCCTGTTCGAGGATGCGCTGGCCGACCGCTGCGACGGCCGCGACCGACTGTGCCAGGCGATGCGTCACGCGGGCATCGGCGGCGGCAAACGGCTTCGCCCGCTCCTGACGGTGGCCGCCGCGCGATTGTTCGGGATCGACGAGGATCGCGCGCTTCGGGCTGGCTCCGCGATCGAGGCGATCCACGTCTACAGCCTGATCCACGACGACCTTCCCTGCATGGACGACGACGACCTGCGCCGCGGCAAGCCCACGGTGCACAAGGCGTTCGACGAGGCCACTGCGGTGCTGGCCGGCGACTGCTTCCATGCGCTCGCCTTCGAACTGCTCGCCGACGATGCCACGCACGAGGATCCGTTCGTCCGCTCCGAGCTGGTGGTCGAGCTGGCCAAGGCGTCGGGCATCGACGGGATGGGCGGGGGACAGGCGATGGACCTCGCCGCCGAGGGCCAGTTCCTCGACCTGCCGGCCATCACCCGGCTGCAACAGCTCAAGACCGGCGCACTGATCGAATATGCGGTGGAGGCAGCGGTCATCATGGGCCGTGTCGCCGAAGATGGCCGTGCGCCCTATCGCGGTTATGCCCGCAATGTCGGGCTCGCCTTCCAGATCGCCGACGACCTCCTCGACCATGAAGGCGACGAGAGCGCGGCGGGCAAGAAGCTGAACAAGGATGCCGATGCCGGCAAGGCCACATTCGTGTCGCTGCTCGGCCCCGACCGCGCGCGGCTGCAGGCCGAAATGCTGGTCACCCAGGCGATCGAGCATCTGCACGGTCACGGCGAGGAAGCGGACTTGCTCCGCGCCATCGCCCGCTATGCGGTGGAGCGCGACCGGTGAGCCGCACCGCCGTTTATCCGGGCACGTTCGACCCCATCACGCTCGGCCACCTCGACATCATCCAGCGCGGCGCGCGGATGTGCGACAAGCTGGTGATCGGGGTCACGACCAATCCCTCCAAGCAGCCGATGTTCACCGTCGAGGAGCGGATGGCGATGGTCGAGCGGGAAGTCGCCGACCTGCCCAACGTGTCGGTCACCCAGTTCGACAGCCTGCTGATGGATTTCGCGGAGGTCGAAGGCGCGGCGATGATCCTGCGCGGGCTGCGCGCGGTGGCCGATTTCGAATACGAATATCAGATGGCCGGGATGAACCAGCAGCTGAATGACCGGATCGAAACGGTCTTCCTGATGGCCGACGTCTCGCTTCAGCCGATCGCGTCAAGGCTGGTGAAAGAAATCGCCCGTTATGGCGGCGATATCAACAAGTTCGTCACGCCAGCCGTGGCCGCCGACGTGGCCGCCCGGATCGGGCACAAGGGGAAGAAATGAAGCTCACTTTCGCGTTGCCGCTGCTGGCGCTGCTTTCCACTCCGGCGTTTGCCCAGGCTCCGGCCGCGACGCCCGCGCCGCTGCCGATCAATGCCCCGGCCAACGTCGCCGCCGATCTTTCCAACCGGTGGTCGATCGAGCTTTCGAACGGCGGCACGGTGGTCGTCCAGCTTCGTCCCGACGCCGCCCCGCTGGCGGTGGAGCGGATCAAGACGCTGACCCGGCAGGGCTTCTACAACGGCCTGCTGTTCCACCGCGTGATCCCCGGCTTCATGGCGCAGGGCGGCGACCCAAAGGGCGACGGTACCGGCGGCAGCGAGCTTCCCGATGTGAAGGCCGAGTTCAACGCGCTGCCGCACCTGCGCGGCTCCGTCGCGGCCGCCCGCGCGGCGAGCCCTGACAGCGCCAACAGCCAGTTCTACATAATGTTCGTGCCGCGCATCTCGCTCGACGGGAAATATACCGTCTTCGGCCGCGTGGTGTCGGGCATGAACTTCGTCGACCAGATCGCGCCGGGCGAGCCGCCGGCCGAACCGACCCGAATCGTCCGCGCCACGCTCGGCGGCTAGGTCGCCGGCTTCCCCGCGGGGAGGTTGGCCAGTAGGGGCGGGGCCATGAAGGTGGACCTGTTCGACTTCGACCTCCCCGAGGAGAATATCGCGCTGCGCCCGGCCCGGCCGCGCGACAGCTCGCGCCTGCTGCTGGTCGACGGCGAGCGGCTGGAAGATCGCGCCGTCCGCGACCTGCCCGACCTGCTTCGGCGCGGCGACGTCCTCGTCTTCAACGATACCAAGGTGATCCCGGCGCAGCTCGAAGGCCGGCGCGGTGAAGCATCCATCGGCGCGACGCTGCACAAGCGTCACGACCTGCGTGCCTGGTGGGCGTTTGTCCGCAACGCACGGCGGGTGCGGGTCGGCGACACGGTGACGTTCGGCGGCGGGGTGGAGGCCGTGTGCGAGGAGAAGGGCAGCGACGGCGCCCTCCTGCTACGCTTCGCCGGAGAGGAGCCGGTCGAACTGCTGCTGACCCGTGCGGGCACCATGCCGCTGCCACCCTACATCGCATCCAAGCGTGCGATCGATGCCGACGATGCGGAAGATTACCAGACCATGTTCGCGGCGCGCGAGGGCGCGGTGGCGGCGCCGACCGCGTCGCTTCACTTCACCCCGCGCCTGCTTGCCGCGCTCGATGCCGCGGGGATCGCCCGCGAAACGCTGACCCTGCACGTCGGTGCCGGCACCTTCCTGCCGGTGAAGGCGGAGGATACGGCCGATCACCGGATGCACGCCGAATGGGGCCGCATCGACGCCGCGACAGCCGATCGCCTCAATGCGGTGCGCGCGGCCGGTGGCCGGATCATTGCCGTCGGCACCACCGTCCTGCGCCTCATCGAGAGCGCTGCGGGAGAGGACGGGCTGGTCCGACCGTTCGAAGGGGATACTGCGATCTTCATCACGCCCGGCTATCGTTGGAAAGCGGTCGGCGGGCTGATGACCAACTTCCACCTGCCCAAGTCGACCCTGTTCATGCTGGTCAGCGCGCTGATGGGCCTCGAAACCATGCAGCGCGCCTACGCCCACGCGATCGCCGGAGGGTATCGCTTCTACAGCTATGGCGATTCGAGCCTGCTCCTGCCGCAAGGCTGAGCGTCAGGGGCAGAGCACGCTTTCGACGATTGTCGCCGCCTGCGCCGTGCCGCCGGCGTTGGCGAGGGCCGAGGCGACCTTGCCGCAGCGGTCGTGCATCGGATCGTCGGCGACCAGCCGCTTGATCTGCGCGGCCAGCGCGCCCGGCCGGCGCAGGCTGGCCAATTCTTCGCCCAGCCCATGATGGCGGACCCGAGCGAGGTTGCCGGGCTGGTCGAACCCAACTGGCCGCACCAACAGCGGCACCCCGCAGGCCAGCGCATCCAGAACCGTGTTGCTGCCGCCGTGCGTGATGACCAGCGCGGCACCCTTCATCACACTGCGATAGGGCAGGAAGTCAGCGGCGTGGTGGACGTCGAGGCTTGCCGCTTCCGTGTCGCTCAGCCGCCCGCCATGCGCCAGCACCAGCGCGGTCCCGGCTTCGCGGCATGCCCTGGCGAGCGCTCGCCACAGCTTGAGGTCGCCGCCGAGCAGGGTGCCCATGGTGGCGAAGACCAAGGGCTTGTCGGGCCTGGCGAAGGGGAGCGGACGGTCGGCGAGTTCCTCGGCGCGGCGCAACGGCCCGACCGGCACGAAGGGCAGGGGCCGTGGGCGCGGCAGGTCGAATTCCGGCACTATTTGCGCGATCTGCACCGGGCCGAGGCAATCCTGCAGGCTGCCATGAGGCCCGATTCTGAACCGCTCGGCCCAGCCGGCGATCACCTGGTTCTGCCTGCGGCTGAGCGCGCTCGCGATGGTCGCGGTGCGTCGATGCTTGCCCTCGGCGGAAGGCTCGAATGGCCAGTCGAGGAAGGGCAGGGGAACACCCGGCGCCGGGTCGATCGGGACCGCGCAGGCAAGCCCGATGAAGGGCAGGCCAAGCGCCTTTGCAAGGAGAAAGCCGGCAGGCTCCATCTGGTCGCCGACCACTGCATCGGCCCCGAGCGCGGCGAGCCGTTCGCGGCCGCCCTCGCAATATTGATCGGTAAGCGCCGCGCTGTCGGCGATGGTCCGCAAGGTCGCCACCAGCCCGCCCGGCTTCTCCGCCGCGGCTAGCACCCGTCCGATCGCGGGATCGCCGGGGCGCGCGGGGACATGGTGGATGGGGATGTCGCCGGTTGCCCCCGTCGCACCGGCATTGAGCAGGAAGAAGGGCTCGTGTCCTCGCTCGCGCAGCACCTCACCGAGCGCGCGAAAGCTCGCCAGATGCGCCGCGAACGGCGGGCAGAGAAAGGCGATGCGCGCCAAAGTGGGAGCTAGAGGCTGAGTTCGCGGCGCTTGGAGGGCAGCGCCCACCACGGCGTGCCGGGGCTCAGATGATGCTCGCGGTGATAGCCGAAGTGGAAGCAGGTCAGCAGCGAGGCGACCACGCCGAAGTCGTTGCTGCGCGCCCGGTGCTCGTCGGCAAATGGATCGTCCTCGTGCCGGTGGGGCAGGAAGGTGCCGAAGTAGAATAATTGCAGCGAGGAGAGGATCGAGGGAAGCGCCCAGAACAGCAGCAGGTTACCGAGAGGCGCGCCGAGGATCAGCACGTAGCTCCACACCAGCACGCTCAGGACCAGGAACTCGCGCAGCCCGAAATAGCGGACCATGAATTGCAGGTACCACGGCCAGAATCGCGTCGGATGGTCGGCGGCGAAGTCGGGATCACCCTCGGTCCCGACATGCTTGTGATGGTCGAAATGCTTGGGACGGAGGCGGTCCATCCAGAAGCCGGCGTAGAGCAACAGCGTCAGCCGGCCCACCAGCAGGTTCACCCGCGGCCGGCCCGGCGCAAGGCTGCCGTGCATCGCGTCATGGGCGATAATGAACAAACCGACGCTGAGCCAGGTCGACGTCGCCACCACCGGCACGGCCAGCGCCCAGTTCCAGCCTCCGAGCGTCAGGAAGAACACCGACCAGACGTGCAGCGCGACGAAGGCAAGGATGATCGCCCCGGCGAGGGCGAGGCCGATCCGCGTCTGCCGCCGTTGCTGCGCCTCACTGAGCATGGGCCGGATATAGGCGCGGACCCTGCTTCGCGCCACGGGCCTAAAGGCTGGCCTTTGCCGCACCGTCCGTGTCATCATCGCGTCCACGACCACCAGGGGAGATGTCGCATGTTGTCGGACTTCCGCGCCTTTATCGCCAAGGGCAACGTCCTTGGCCTCGCCGTCGCCGTGATCATCGGCGCCGCTTTCGGGACGATCGTGACGAGTCTCACCGACGACATCATCATGCCGGTGGTCGGGTCGATCTTCGGCGGCTTCGATTTCTCCAGTTACTTCGTGCGCCTTGGCGATGTGCCGGCCGGCTACACCGGGTCGCTGACCGATTACGAGGCCCTGAAGAAGGCCGGCGTGCCGCTGCTGGGATACGGCCAATTCATCACGGTGGTGGTGAACTTCCTGATCCTCGCCTTCATCATCTTCCTGCTGGTCCGCTCCGCGGCCAAGGTGATGAAGGAGGAAGAAGCCGCCGGCCCCACCGAGGAAGTGCTGCTGCTCCGCGAGATCCGCGACAGCCTGCGTCAGCCGCCGCTGAAGTAACCCCACAGCAGCCGCGCGGTCATGGCAATGCTGGCGGTGACCAGCAGCGGCCGGATCAGTTTCGCGCCGTAGCGCATGGCCGTGTGGCTGCCGAGCCAGCCGCCGGCCATCGCGCCGACTGCCATGCTGGCGCCCAGCAGCCACAGCACCTGGCCGCTCAAGGCGAACAGAAGCACCGCCGCGACATTGCTGGTCCAGTTGAAATATTTGCACAGCGCCGTCGCCCGGGTCAGCCCGTAGCCGCGCAGCGCGACGAGGGTGGAGGTGAAGAAGCTTCCGGTCCCGGGCCCGAAGAAGCCATCGTACAGCCCGATCGCTCCGCCCACCGGGGCATAGCCGGCGGCACTGAGCCGCTGGTGGGCGTCCTCGTCGCTCATCCGCGGGCTGACGAGGATGTAGACGGCATTGGCGAGCAGCAGCAGCGGAATCACCAGCGCCAGGGTGCGTGCCTCGACATATTGCACCAGCAGGGCACCGCTGGCCGATCCGGCGAACACGATTAGTGCGGTCGGCAGGTTTGCGCGCCAGTCGATCAGCCCCTTGGCGCCATAGTTGCGCATCGCGACGAAGGTGCCGCACATCGACTGCAGCTTGTTGGTGCCGAGCGCCTGGAGGGGCGGCACGCCGCTGACCAGAAGGGCCGGCATCATGATCAGTCCGCCGCCCCCGGCGATGGCGTCGATAAAGCCCGCGATCAGCGCGACTCCGGTGAGAAGAGGATAGAGCCAGAGGTCGATCACGCCTCCGCCCGTAGCCGCTCGGTCCGCGCCAAGTCGAGAACCTCGCCCCTCGACTTGGCTCGGGGCAACCGGATAGGGGCTCCGCCATGTCCTCCCGTTTCCAATTCACCATCCACGCCACCGACGGCCGCGCCCGGCTCGGCACCATCGCCATGCAGCGTGGGCAGATCCGTACCCCCGCCTTCATGCCGGTCGGCACCGCCGCCACCGTCAAGGCGGTCAAGCCCGAGGGCGTGCGCGCGGCGGGGGCCGACATCATCCTCGGCAACACCTATCACCTGATGCTCCGCCCCGGCGCCGAGCGGGTGGCGCGGCTGGGCGGGCTGCACCGCTTCATGGGCTGGGACCGCCCGATCCTGACCGACAGCGGCGGCTATCAGGTGATGAGCCTCAGCGACCTCAACAAGGTCACCGAGCAAGGGGTGACCTTCAAGAGCCACCTCGACGGTTCCCGCCACCTTCTCAGCCCCGAACGCTCGATCGAGGTGCAGCGGCTGCTGGGTTCCTCGATCGTGATGCAGTTCGACGAACTGGTGCGCCCCGACGTGCCCGAGAAGAAACAGCGCGAGGCGATGGGCCGCTCGATCCGCTGGGCGCGCCGAAGCCGCGAGGAGTTCGACCGCGGCGAGGCCCATGCCGACGCCAATGCCATCTTCGGGATCCAGCAGGGCGTCCTCGACGAGAAACTGCGCCGCGAAAGCGCCGACGCGCTGATCGATATCGGCTTCGACGGCTATGCGGTCGGCGGGCTTGCGGTGGGCGAGGGGCAGGAAGCGATGCTGCGCTGCCTTGATTTCGCGCCGGGGCAGCTACCGGCCGACAAACCGCGCTACCTGATGGGCGTCGGCAAACCCGACGACATCGTCGAAGCGGTCACCCGCGGCATCGACATGTTCGACTGCGTGCTCCCGACCCGCTCCGGCCGCACCGGCCAGGCGTTCACCGCCGACGGGCCGCTCAACATCCGCAACGCTGCCCACGCAGAGGACCAGAGGCCGCTGGAAGAGGGCTGCCCATGCCCGGCCTGCTCGACCTACAGCCGCGCCTATCTTCACCACCTCGTGCGCAGCCAGGAGATCCTCGGCGCAATGCTAATGACCGAGCATAATCTGTGGTTCTACCAGCGGATGATGCAGGGCCTGCGCGACGCGATCGGCGAAGGGCGGCTGGCGGCCCACGCCCGGGACTTTCTCGCGCGCTACCGGGCCGGCCGGAAGGGCTGATTAAGAAGGCAGGCTCACTTCGCGTCCTTGCGCGACAGCCACCCGCGCAGCAGGCCTGCCGTCTCCGCCGGGCGCTCGGCGTAGAAGGCGTGCGATCCCCCCGGGACCACCGCCATTTCGGCGCCCGCGGTCAGCCGCACGTAATCGCGCACGGTGTCGAGGCGCGCTTCGTCAAACTGGCCGACCATGAATAAGGTGCGCTTGCCGTCCAGCTTGGCGAGCAGCGGGGTACCGTCATAGGTGGCGAGCATCCCTTGCGCCGAGAATTCGCTCGGCCCCCACATCGCGTTGTAGAGCTTGCCGTTGAAGCCCTTGCCCTTGGTTCGCTCGACATAAGCGCGGGCTTCGGGTGACGGCGGCGGCGCGTCGGGGCGGCCGTTGTGCGCGGCATAGAAAGCCGTTTCCGCCGCTTGGCAGGTCGCGGCGGGGGGACGCCTGTCGCTTTCGCAGGCGAGGATATCCTTCTGCACCTCCAGGGGAAGATCGCGGATCAGGAGATTGGTCCCGAGGATCCAGTGCGGCGCGGAGATGAACGTGCCGCCCAGCACGGTCGAGGCCACATGGGTGGGATATCGCGCGGCATATTCCAGCGCGATGGCCGATCCCCAGCTGTGCCCGACCACGTGCCAGCGCTCGACGTTGAGCGCCTTGCGAATGGCTTCCAGCTCGCTGACGAAACGCTCGACCCGCCAGTTCGCGGGGTTTTCGGGATGGTCGGACATGCCGCTGTCCAACTGGTCGTAGAGGATGACCGCGCGATGGTCGGCAAGCGCCGTCAGCCCGCCGAAGGCGGTATGGGTCGAGCCGGGCCCGCCGTGAATGAAGATCACCGGGGCGGCCGCGGCGTTGAGGTCGCCGTTGATGCTGACCCACACCCGGCCCCCTTCGACCGGCACCATCAGTTCGCGGTCGGGCAGGCTCCAGGCGCGGGCCGGGGGCGCTTGCGCCGCCTTCTTCGCCGAAGCGGGAGGCGCGAGTGCCAGCGCTGCGATTGCCAGCGCGATCGTCGTTTTCATTTCGTCTGCCCCCCCGAACCCCGAGCGGGCATCATGGGCCGCAAGGCGGCGAACGCCTAGCAGATTGTCCGCCGCCTCAGGCCGACGCCAGCTCGTCCGCCTTGTCGAGGATTGCGAGGTCGCGCAGCAGGTGGTCCACGCTGCGGGTCATCTCAGGCAGGAACGTCACCTGGTGCCGGGCGCCGCGATAGGCCTCGGCCATCAGCACCGCGTCGATCAGGATGTTTACCACCTGCAGCTCCGCATCCTCGAGCTCGCTGAGGCGCTGCAGCCGCCCCAGCACCTTTCGGCGCGCGGCGTCGGGATCGGCGAGGGCTTCCGAGCGGGCGATGTTCCAGGCCATGTCTATCTCCTTGAGAGAATGGAGATAGACGGCGGCGCGGGGAGGGGAAGCTCGGCTCGGCGCGGGCCGGCGATGGTGGAGCGTTAACGGCCGCGATAACGCTTAAAGCAGGTCGAGCAGACGCTCCTTGGGCCGGCACAGGGCGGTGCCCCTGGGCGTCACCACGATCGGGCGATTGAGCAGGATCGGATGCTGCCCGATCGCGTCCAGCAGCGCGTCGTCCGGCAGGCTTTCGTCGGCAAGGCCGAGCTCGGCATACGGCGGCGCATTCTCGCGCAGCAGCGCACGGAGCGGGACGCCGGCATTCGCTGCAAGCGTCCTCACTTCCTCGCGGCTCGGCGGGGTCTTCAGATATTCGATCACGTGCGGCGCGATCCCGCGTTCCTCGAGCATGGCGAGGACGCCGCGCGACGTCCCGCATGCCGGGTTGTGGTACACGGTGACGTCCATGGCTTAGCTGCCGAGGGACACCGACAGGAAACTCGGCATCGGGCCGTTCCAGTCGTCGTCACCGGCGGGGTCCGCGGCGCGTGGTGCAGGGGCGGGCTTGCGCGGCGCAGGGGCCGGCTTCGGCTCCTCGCGGCGCTTGGGCTCGCTCGCGCGGGGTGAGGGTGCCTTCTCTTCCTCGGGCACCGACTCGCTGGCACGCGGCGCGGGCTGCGGCTTGGCCTCGGCCTTGTCGCTTTCCGCCTTGCCCGGACGATCGCTTTCCGCCTTGCCCGAACGCCGCGACGGCCGCTTGGCCTTGGGCTTCTCTTCCTGCGCCGGCGCCGGCTCTTCGTCGCCTCCCACCTTGGCGTCCTGCCCGAGCCGCTGGATCTTGGTGCCGGTCAGCTTTTCGATCTGCGACACGGCTTCGCCATCCTCACGGGTGGCGAGGGTGAACGCCTTGCCCTTGGCCCCGGCGCGGCCGGTGCGGCCGATGCGATGGACGTAATCGTCGGGCTGCCACGGCACGTCGAAATTGAAGACGTGGCTGACGCCCTTGATGTCGAGCCCGCGGGCGGCGACGTCGGAGGCGACCAGGATATTGATCTCGCCGGCCTTGAAGCGGTCGAGCTCGGCAATGCGCGCGGCCTGCTCCATGTCGCCGTGAATCTGGCCGACGGCGAAGTTCGAACGCTTGAGGCTGGTGGCCAGCTCGCGCACCGTCGTCTTGCGATTGCAGAAAATGATCGCGGTGGAGACGTCCTCGGCGCGCAGCAGGTCGCGCAGCACGTCGCGCTTCTTGTCGCTGCGGGTTTCGACCAGTCGCGCCTCGATATTGAGGTTGGAAGAGGCCGGGCGCGACACTTCGATGCGCCGGGGATCGGTCAGGAACTTGGCGGCCAGCTTCTGGATCACCGGCGGCATGGTCGCCGAGAACAACAAGGTTTGCCGCTGCTTGGGCAGCTTGGTGCAGATGTCCTCGATGTCGGGGATGAAGCCCATGTCGAGCATGCGGTCGGCTTCGTCGATCACGAGGAGGTCGCAGCCGGTCAGCAGGATCTTGCCGCGGCTGAACAGGTCCATCAGCCGGCCCGGCGTGGCGATCAGCACGTCGACACCCTTCTCGAGCGCCTTGATCTGGTCGCCCATCTGCACGCCGCCGATCAGCAGCGCCATCGAAAGCTTGTGATACTTGCCGTACTTCTCGAAATTCTCGGCGACCTGGGCGGCAAGCTCGCGGGTCGGCTCGAGGATCAGGCTGCGCGGCATGCGGGCGCGGCTGCGGCCTTCGCCCAGGATGTCGATCATCGGCAGCACAAAGGCGGCAGTCTTGCCGGTCCCGGTCTGGGCAATGCCCACCAGGTCCTTGCCCATCAGCACGGGGGGGATGGCACCGGCCTGGATCGGGGTAGGCTCGGTGTAGCCGCTATCGCCAATGGCGCGCAGCAGGTCGTCGGAAAGGCCGAGATCGGCAAAAGGCATCAAGATATCCGGATAAGAGAAAAGGCCAGCTGTGCAACAAGGGCAGGCGAGGCGCTTCGCGCCGTGGGCCAAACTGCCGTTCCTGTCAAGAAAACGGTCGGCGGAGCAGGTGTCAGAGGGGTTTCGGGACCATCCGCCGGAAGCGCTCGATCCGGCACGAACCGCCGATCCGGCTTCGAATCTCGTCGCGCTTGGCGCACACCCGTTCGTCTTCGGGCTGGATGTAGAAATTGCCGTAGAAATCGAGGGTCGGGCAATCCTCGTCCATCCGCGCCCGGATCCGGCTGCGATCGCTGAGCAGGAAGTCGACCGATCGCTCGTCGCCCAGGGCAGCGGCGACGATCTGGTCGGCGCCGATGCACTTGGGTCCCTTTTTCTCTTCCCACCGCATCGGCCGGCGCAACCGGGGCCTGATCACCGGTACCCGCAGGATCACTTCCTCGCGCACCACCAGCCGGGTCACCGCCACCGGTTGCATTTCCGCCACCCCGCTGAAGGAGGCGAGCCAGGCAAGCAGGGGAAAGGACAACAGCATGAAGGTTTGGGACACCTGTGGTGAAGCGCCGGGCAGCGCCGGGGGATTGATCATGCAACTGGGTGCCGGGCGTTGAACTCAGGCTGAACTTGCGTGGCTTTTGTGCACAGGATGGTGCCACACTTGCAAGCACCCGCAAGCCCGCATAGGAGCGCGGCCCACCACGTCTTAAAGCGGGGCCGGCTGGCGGGCCTTCCCCATCCCAGGATATCAGGAGAGTTCAATGGCTTCCGCTGCGCCGAACACCGGCCTTCCGCTCCTTTACAATCAGCTCGAACCCGTCAGCAGCCAGCAGCATGGCAAGCTGAAGGTGCGCGGCCTGCAGTCGCTGCCCGGGGCCGCCAACGTTCACGCCATTCCGCTGACGGTGGACGAATTTTCGCTCGCCCAGCGCCATTATCCGATCATCTTCTCGGCCGGCGAGGACCCCGTTCCGCTGGCGCTGATGGGGCTCAACGAGGGCGTCAACACGTTCATCGACGCCGAAGGCCAGCCGATCGATCGCCAGACCTACCTCCCGGCCTACCTGCGCCGTTATCCGTTTCTCCTCGCCCGCCTGAACAGCGAAGGCGACGAGCTGTCGCTGTGCGTCGATCCGACGTCTGGCGCGGTTGGCGACTTCGAGGACGGTCAGCCGCTGTTCGACGGGGACCAGCCGAGCGAGGCGACCAAGGCGATCCTGCAGTTCTGCGAGCAGTTCGAGGAAGCCGGACAGCGCACCGGCCTGTTCATGGCCGAGCTCAAGAAGGCCGGCCTGCTGATGGACGGCGAAGTCGCGATCCAGCCCGAAGGCGCCGAGCAGCCCTTCATCTATCGCGGCTTCCAGATGGTCGACGAAGAGAAGCTGCGGGAGCTTCGCGGCGACGAACTGCGCAAGATGAACCAGAGCGGCCTGCTGCCGCTGCTGTTCGCGCACCTGTTCAGCCTGTCGCAGACCCGCGAGATCTTCGCCCGCCAGGTCGAGCAGGGCAAGGGACCTGCCGGCGTGGCGAGCCCGGCCCTGCAGTCCGCCGAGGCGTGATTCAAGCGCGGCAGGGTGAGGGCCGGCCCGGCTTGCCCCACCCCGCCGTCGCCACCACCTTGGGGTGGCACCGGAAAGCGTGATTTTTCGCGGACCGGCTGCGTTCCCCTTGAACTACAAGCCCTCGGCTTCGGCCGGGGGCTTTTTTTATTCGGCGGCGAGGGGCGGGGCCTGGCGATCGAGCAGTGCCGAGCCGAGCCGTTCGGCGAGAGCCTGGATAAGCCGGGCCGAGCGGTCGAAGCCGGGGCCGGGCTCGCGGCCCGACGCATCGAGGTAGCAGCGCCGGTCCAGCTCGAGCTGGAGTGCATGGATGCCCCGCACCGGCGCGCCATGGGCCGCGACCACATGGCCGCCGGCGTAGGGGTCGTTGCAGGCGACGCGGAAGCCTTCCCGTTCGGCGACCTGGCGAGCGAGGTCGGCAACGAATCCCGCCGCGGTCGTTCCGTGGCGGTCACCGATCACCAGCTCGGCCTGGCCGGCCCGCCACGGCATGGAGTGGCAGTCGAGCAGCAGCACCTCGGAGTGCGCGCGGTGCAGCAGGGCGAGCTGTTCGGCGACCAGCCGGTGAAAAGGCCGCCATGCCGTGTCGAGCCGGGCCTCCAGCTCGTTGCGGCCGATCCGCCTGCGCCACAATTCGCCCGCACCGGCCAGCCGCCCGGGAACGAGCCCCAGCCCGGACCGCACCCGCCAGCCGTCGTGCCCCGTTCCAGGTGGCAGGTTGATCACCGCCGGGTCGAGTTCGTCCTCGGCCCGGTTGCAGTCGATCGCGGCGCGCGGGGCATCGGCGATGACGCAGGCGATGCCGAGCGCCTGCGCCCGCCACACCAGCCGGTCGACCAGCGGATCCTCCAGCGGCCGCAGGCTGTCCCGGCCGCGGCGGCTGAGGCGGACCAGCCAGTCGGGATAGTTGCAGCCGGCATGGGGCACCGACAGCAGGATCGGCCACCGCCCGGTCCCGGGGATCAGGCGCGGAGGAGCGAGGCGTCCGGCTTCGGTGGGGCGGGGGATCAAGGCGGAAGCTCCGTCACGGCGCAATGAAGTTGCAGGGGGTGATAAGGCCAAGTCGCTGCGGTGCCTATTTTCTTCGTATCCGGAGCGGCCTGGCGTTGTTCCGCCTAGAAAATCTTAAAGCTTCCGGGCATAAGAGTGTCTCCTCATGATCAAGATTCTCCTTGCCGAAGACGATAGTTCGATGCGCGAATATCTCGCGCGTGCGCTGGAGCGCGTCGGCTACAGCGTGAAAGCCGTCGGCTGCGGGACCGAGGCGATGCCGCTGCTGGAAGCCGAATCATTCGACCTCCTGCTGACCGACATCGTCATGCCGGAAATGGACGGGATCGAACTGGCGCAGAAGGCCGGTGTGATCGACCCTTCGATCCGGGTCATGTTCATCACCGGCTTTGCCGCGGTCGCGCTGCAGAGCGGGCGGACTGCGCCCGAAGCGAAGATGCTGAGCAAGCCGTTCCATCTCAAGGATCTGGTCGCAGAGGTGGATCGGATGTTCCAGACCGAGGACCAGCACGGCCGGCTTTAAGCGCCGCCGCTGCAGCAGTCCCATGGCCGGAACCGGACCGGCCCCGTTCCGTTCAGGAAGGCGAAAACCACCTTCTGTACGGATATCTTCATGCCCAAGACCCTTTTCCTCCTGAGCGCAGCGGCGGTCGCGGCCGCTCCTGTCGCCCTGTCCGCCCAGACTGCCAGCCGCGGCCTTGCCACGCGCTACGTGCAGGAAGCGCAGCAGCAGCATCCGGCGGTGATCCAGGAATTCGGCGGCGCCGAGACCGGCGCGCGTGCGGCCTATGTCGAGGGCGTCGGCCGCCGCGTCGCCAGCTATTCGGGCGTCAATGCGGGCGCGTTCCGCTTCACCACGCTGAACTCGGCTGTCGAGAATGCGTTCGCGGTGCCGGGCGGCTACATTTACATCACCCGCCAGCTGATGGGCCTGATGAACGACGAGGCCGAGCTCGCCTTTGTCCTCGGCCATGAAACCGGCCACGTCGCCGCCAACCATGCCCAGGCCCGCCAGTCGGCGGCGCAGCGCAATGCCGTCAGCGGCATCCTCGGCGCGATCATCGGGTCGGTGATCGGTGGCGGGATCGGCAGTGCGATCGGGCAGCTCGCCCAGCAGGGTTCGCAGCTCAACACCCTGCGCTTCAGCCGCAGCCAGGAATATGACGCCGACCGGCTTGGCATCAGCTATCTCGCCCGCGGCGGCTACGACCCGGCGGCGTCGGCCAGCATGCTCGCCGCGCTCGGCCGCGCCACCGCGCTCGAGGCGCGGGTGCAGGGTAAGGAGAACCGCTCCACGCCGGAATGGGCGACGACCCATCCGAACAGCGACAACCGCGTCGCTCAGGCCTCGCAGCTTGCCCGCCAGACGGGTCGGGCCGGGACCGGGCTGCGAAATCGCGATCAGTTCCTGGCGCAGCTCGACGGCGTGTTCGTCGACGACGATCCGGCGCAGGGCGTGATCGACGGGCGCACTTTCGTGCATCCGGACCTTCGCCTCGCCTTCACCGTGCCGACCGGCTACCTGATGCAGAACGGCACCGACGCCGTGTCCATCCAGGGATCGGGCGGCCAGGCCCAGTTCAAGACCGGGCGCTTTTCGGGCAACCTCCAGGCCTACATCCAGCAGCGCCTGCAGGAGCTGACCGGTGGACGGACCCAGATCCAGCTCGTCGACCAGAATCGCACCACGGTGAACGGCATCCCGGTCGAATATGTGGTCGGGCGCGCGCAAACCTCGAACGGTGTCGTCGACGTCAGTGTGTTCGCCTATGCGTTCAACCAGAATACGGCTTACGACTTCACCATGCTGACCCGCGGCGGGCAGGGCGTCGGGCCCTTCACGTCGATGGTGAATTCGCTGCGCCGGGTCACCGCGCAGGAAGCATCGGCGATCCGCCCGCGGGTGATCGACGTCTACACCGTCCGCAATGGCGACACGGTGCAGAGCCTGGCAGGGCGGATGGCGTATCGCGATTTCCAGGCCGAGCGGTTCCTGTCGCTCAACGGACTCACCGCGAACGCGCGCCTGGTCCCGGGCCAGAAGGTCAAGCTGGTGGTGTTCGGCCAGCGCCGCTGATCGGCGGACGCGATGCATGACGCCGGTGCCTCTGGAGGGCACCGGCTGCTTCACGACCAGAGAACGACGCCTGTCAGTTGACCTTGTTGGTGGCCGTACCGACGAAGTCCCCGATCTTGCCCCACATGCCGTTCGAGCCGCCCCCAAGGGCAGACATGCCCGTAATGCAGGCGACTGCAAGCAAGGCTGCAATCAATCCATATTCGATCGCCGTTGCGCCGCTCTGGTCAGCGCGCAACCTGCGCAACATCGTTCGGATAGCGTCCAAGCCACCCTCCTCTGGTCCACGTCCACGCAGATGGTGCTAGTGTTGCGCGGTTAACGAAACAGTCGCAGCATGTTCTTGCTTTCCGGTTAAGGACCTTTTTTATCCGGTCCGGCTCCACCCTGCGAAATGAAGGATGTCGACCCGTTCGGTCGTCGCTGTGCCGTCGCCGGCGGCAGCGAAGGCGGATCGCGCGGAATGGAGCCCGGCCTTGCCGAGCCCCTGGCGCGGGCGCGCCTTGAGGGTGTTGGTGGCGCCGTGGTCGCGCAGGTCGCCGATCAGCCGCTCGAACGAGCGATAGCGCAGGGTAAGGCGGTCGATGTCGACCACGGCATCGGCGAGGCCAGCCTCGGACAACAAACCGGCAAGCGCGCCGGGTTCGATCCGCGGATGGCTGCGGGCGGCGAAGGCGCCGCCGTCGCGGTCCGCGGCATGCAGCGCGGCACGCAGCGCGGGCAGGCTTTGTCCACCGGGAATGGCGCCGGCAAGCAGGCCGCCCGGCGCCAGGCGGGAGGCGATGATCCGCAGCAGCATCGGCAATTCGTCGCGGGAGTCGATCTCGCCCATGACCAGGATCAGGTCGAGGCTCGCGTCTTCCTCCTCGGCAAGCGCGTCAATCGTGTCGCTGAAGCGGATCATGTCGCCGACCATCGCCAGCCGGGGGTGCAGCGCGGCGGGGACGCCGGTCACCAGCACCTGTCCGAAGCGGCGGCTGATCGGTGCGAGCCGTTCCAGCCACTCGTCGATGATCCGTTCGGCAAGGAATGGGCGCGGGTCGCGGGAAAGCGCGCGCTGGCGGCGCCGGCGGCGTGCCGGCTCGTCGAACAGGGTTTCGGCCATGCCCCCTTGTGGGATCGCCCAAGCTGACGGACAAGGGGCGATGATCCAGGCGGGGGCCTTGCGCGGGGTGCGGACAGCGGGAAGCTGGCTGCTCGACTTTGCGCTTCCGCCACGCTGCCCAGGTTGCGGAGACATCACGCCGGCAGTCGATCTCTTCTGCGGCGGCTGCTGGAGCACCCTCGATTTCCTCGGCGGCGGCTGCGATCGCTGCGGCCTGGCGCTTGCGGCGGGGGTGCAGGACCTCTGCCTGGAGTGCGAGGGGTCGCGCGGGCCGCTCGACCGGATCCGGGCGGGACTGGCCTATGGCGAGATTCCGCGGTCGATCGCCATGCGGCTCAAATACGGACGCAAGATCGCGCTGGCGCGGACCATGGCCAGCACGATGAAGCGGGCGCTCGCCGAGCTTGATCCCGAGGCGCTGCTGGTTCCGGTTCCGCTCCACCGCTGGCGCCTGTGGGGGAGGGGGTTCAACCAGTCGGTGCTGCTGGCGCGCGCGCTTGGTCGGACCTACGATCCCGACCTCCTGCGCCGGACCCGCGCCACGCCGCGGCTGAAAGGGCTCAATCCCGCCCAGCGCCGCAAGACGGTCGAGAATGCGTTCGCGATCCGCCCCGGGGCGGAGATCAGGGGCCGCTCCTTCATCCTGGTCGACGACGTGATGACCACGGGCGCCACCGCCGAGGCCTGCGCCCGGCTGCTTCGCCGCGCCGGGGCGGGCTCGGTCGAGCTGCTCGCCTTCGCCAGGGTTCTGAAGTGAGGGCACCAAGTCTGGCACTTGGCGGTTGAAGTTCTATCTAGGGCCAAGACCCAGCACAGCCGGAGAGCAAGATACCGTGGCCAACGTCGAAATGTACTCCAAGACCACCTGCCCCTACTGCGTGCGCGCCGAGGCGCTGCTTCGCGCCAAAGGGATCGAGGCCGTGACCTACAATCTCGACGCTGGCGGGCCCAAGCGCGACGAGATGATCGAGCGGTCGGGCCGAATGACCGTGCCGCAGATTTTCATCGACGGCCGCCATGTCGGCGGCTGCGACGACTTGTTCGCGCTCGAGCGTGAGGGACGGCTGGACACCCTGCTCGCGGCATGAGCCGGATCGCACTGCTTCAGGCGCAGACCGGGATCGATCCCGCACGGAACGGCCAGGCGTTGGTCGAAGCGGTGCACCAGGCGCGGGCCGGCGGCGCGGCGATGCTGTTCACCCCGGAGATGAGCGGGCTGCTTGACCGTGACCGGACGCGGGCGGCTGGCAACCTCAGGACCGAAGCGGATGACCCGGTCCTGGGGGCGGTGCGCGATGCCGCCGCCCGGGAAGGCGTGTGGGTGCATCTTGGCAGCCTTGCCATCAAGCGCGACGACGGCCTGCTCGCCAACCGCGGGTTCGTGATCGATCCGGCGGGCGAGGTGCGCGCGACCTATGACAAGCTGCACCTGTTCGACGTTGACCTGCCGACGGGAGAAAGCTGGCGGGAATCGGCCAGCTATGCGCCGGGAACGACCGCCGTGGTGGTCGACGGCACGCCGGTCGGGCGGCTTGGGCTCACCATCTGCTATGACATTCGCTTCCCGGCGCTGTTTGCCGCGCTTGCCGAAGCGGGCGCCGATACCATCGCCGTGCCGGCCGCGTTCACCGTGCCCACCGGTCAGGCGCATTGGGAAGTGCTGCTGCGGGCCCGGGCCATCGAGGCGGGGCTGTTCGTGATCGCGGCGGCGCAGGCCGGTGCCCATGAAGACGGCCGGGCGACCTACGGGCACAGCCTGGTCGCCGATCCGTGGGGCGAGCTGCTGCTGCTGATGGACGGGTCGCCGGGTCTGGCCTTCGCCGAGTTCGATCCCGCCCGCATCGCGGAGGTCCGCGGCCGGGTGCCGGCGCTGAAGCATCGCCGCTCCATTCCGCCGGTCGAGCAGCGCTGACTCCCACGCTGCGTTGATCTTCACCGCCGCCATCCTCTAAAGGGTGCGGCAAGGCCCCGTAGCTCAGCAGGATAGAGCGCCAGATTCCTAATCTGTAGGCCACTGGTTCGAATCCAGTCGGGGTCACCAACTACGCCAGGGGAGGCGAATGTGATTGGCCGGCTGTTCCTCGACCATCCCCGATCGCTTGGCATGGGCTGGGCAGGTCACGGCACAGGTGCCGTGATGATCGGACTGCGCATGATCGGCGGCGGGGTCGCCTGTCTGGTCCACGCGGTCGTACCCGCATTGTTCACCGAAACCGCTGGCCGAACGGTCAGCGGGCTCCATGATTACATGATGCGCCGCAAGGCGGACGCGCCCGATCCCCACGCCTGGCCCGATTATGAGATCTGAGCCGGAGGGGGCTCGTCCTGTCGTCATTGTCGGTGGTGGCTTCTCGGGGGTGATGACCGCCGCCCACCTCGCCGCAGGGAACGTCCCGGTGGTGCTGGTGGACGGGTCGGGGCGCCTTGGCAGGGGCGTCGCTTATTCCACCACAGAGCCGGTGCACCTGCTCAATGTCGCTTCGGCCAAGATGAGTGCCTGGCCCGATCAGCCCGACCACTTCGCCAGATGGTGCGGGGACGAGGAAGGCGCGACCTTTGTCGAGCGCCGCGCCTTCGGGCGCTACCTTGGTGAACAGCTTGCCGCTGCACCGGGGGTCGACGCGGTCAAAGCCATGGCGCTGGATGCGCGCCGGCAGGATGACGGGTGGGACGTCACCCTGTCCGACGGCCGGCGGATCGCGGCCTCGGCGTTGGTCCTGGCCCAGGGCAACCAGCCTCCGACGCCATTCCCGGGTTCGGCAGCGCTTCCTCCGGAGCTGTTCTTCAACAACCCGTGGAGCGACGCGGCGCATGCCGGGGTCGAGCGGGTCGCCGCTGAAGGTTCGGACGTCCTGATCCTGGGCACCGGGCTGACCATGGTCGATACGGTGCTGTCGCTCGTCGCGGCGGGCCACCAGGGCCGCATCACCGCCCTGTCGAGGCGCGGGTTGATCCCGCGGGCGCATGTGCATCCGCCCGCCGCACCGGCGCCCGTGGAGCTGAACGAGGTTCCCCAGGGCAATGTGCTGGCGCTCTGGCGCTGGCTTCGCGCCCGTTCCGCCGCGGTCGGCTTCAGGGCCGTCATCGATGCTCTTCGTCCGCACAGCCACGCCCTCTGGCAACAGCTTCCGGCGGAAGAGCAACGCCGCTTCATGCGACATGCGCGGCCGTGGTGGGACGTCCACCGCCACCGCATCGCCCCCCAGGTTGCCGAGCAGCTTCGCGAGCTTGTCGCGGCCGGACGGCTCGAGATCGTCGCCGGACGGGTCGGACTAATGGAAGCGGTTGATGGTCGCCTGAAGGTCGCGATCTCGAGGCGCGACGGCCGCAAGGTCGTCCGCGAGGTCGGCGCCGCCTTCAACTGCACCGGCCCGCTTGGCGACCTTCGCCGCACAGCCGACCCGCTTCTTCGCAGCCTCCTCGACCAAGGCGCCATCCGCACCGACACCTTTGCAATGGGTCTCGATGTCGATGACCGCAGCCGGGCGGGGGAGCGGCTATGGGCACTCGGTCCGCTGACCAAAGGCCGGTATTGGGAGATCGTCGCAGTGCCCGATATCCGCCACCAGGCCCAAGCCGTCGCGGCGGACATCCAGAAGGACCAGCCCAGCCATGTCTGACACCCCCGATGACGGCGACCTCGTCGCGGCGCCTCCCAAGATCCCGGTCCCGGACGAGGTTGCTGCGGCGGTCCGGACCCTGATCCGCTGGGCCGGCGACGACCCGGACCGCGAAGGCCTCCTCGACACCCCGGCACGCGTTGCCCGGGCGTGGAAGGAATATGCCCGCGGCTATGGCGAGGATCCCGCCGCGCATCTCTACCGCACCTTCGAGGAGGTCGGCGGTTATGACGAGATCGTGCTGTTGAAGGATATTCCCTTCCAGTCGCATTGCGAGCACCACATGGCGCCGATCATCGGCAAGGCGCACATCGCCTATCTTCCCAACACAAGGGTGGTCGGCATCTCGAAACTGGCACGCGTGCTGCATGGCTTTGCCCGTCGCCTGCAGGTGCAGGAGCGGCTGACTGCCGAGGTTGCCGACTGCATCTGCGAGCACCTCCAGCCAAAGGGCGTCGCGGTGGTTATCGAGGCAACCCACGCCTGCATGTCGGCGCGCGGCGTCAATACACCCGGCGTGATCATGACCACCAGCCGGATGATGGGCACCTTCCGCTCCGACGAACGCAGCCGCAAGGAAGTGCTGGCGCTGATGGGCAAGGGCTAGGCTGGACCGGCACGTGTGGTGCATGGCATCCAGCGCCATGGCCACCCAGCTCCGCCCCGTCGCCGACCCGCTCGACGATCTCAGCCTGCCCGGCTGGGTCTATTGGGACGAAGGCTTCTTCGCGGCCGAACAGCGCGCCTTCCTCCGTGCCGCGCCGCAGGTGGTGTGCCACGACAGCGACATCGCGTCGCCGGGCGATTGGCGGACGCTCGACTATCTCGGCGAAAGCATCATCGTCATCCGGGGCGACGACGGGGAAGCGCGCGCCTTTGCCAACGTCTGCCGGCATCGCGGATCGCGGCTGGTGGACGGGACGGGCGGCTGCGCCAAGGTCCTGACCTGTCCATATCATGCCTGGAGCTATGCCCGCGACGGGCGCCTGGTCGGCGTGCCGCACCGCACCGACTATCCGGGCCTCGATCCTGCGACCCTCGGCCTCAAGCCCGTCGCATTGGAACGCTGGCACGGCTTCCTGTTCGTCACGCTGGAACCCGGCGCTCCGTCCGTGGCGACCATGATGGCGGAGCATGAGGCCGAGATCGCTCCCTATCGCTTCGCGCAGCTACGCGCGATCGGGCGGGTCACGCTGCGGCCCCGCGCGCTCAACTGGAAGACCATCGCCGACAATTATTCGGACGCGCTGCATATTCCGGTCGGCCACCCCGGCCTGACCCGCTTGTTCGGCCAGGGCTACAAGGTCGATGCGTTCGAGCATGTCGACCGGATGGAGGGGGATCTGGTCGAGCAGCCGTCCTCGAACCTGTCGGAACGGGCCTATCAGCAGCTTCTCCCCGAGGCCTCGCATCTGCCCTCGAGCCATCGCCGCAAGTGGCTGTATTTCAAGTTCTGGCCAAACCTCGCCTTCGACATCTACCCCGATCAGGTCGACTTCATGCAGTTCCTGCCGCTGTCGGGGGAGCGGACGGTCATCCGCGAGATCAGCTACGCTCTCCCCGACGACCGGCGCGAGATGAAGGCCGCCCGCTATCTCAACTGGCGGATCAATCGCCGGGTCAATGCCGAGGATACCGAGCTGATTTCCCGGGTGCAGGCGGGGATGCGCTCGCCTTCCTACGAGCCGGGCCCGCTCGGCCGGTCCGAAGTCGCGCTGCGCAGCTTTGCGCGAAAGCTCAGGCGGCTGGTGCCGGAGGCACGGCTTCCTCGTTCGCCCGTCGCCGGCTGATCCAGCGGACCGGGAGGCCGGCGACGGCCAGCACCGCCGCCCACAGCACGGCCTCGCCGCCCGATCCCCAGAACATCGCCAGCGAGTAGACGAGGGCAGGGATGGCGATCAGCGGCCCGACGACGCGCAACCGCCACGCCGCCGCTGCGCAGGCGAGATAGAGCACCAGCGCTCCGACCGCTGACACAAGGGCGACGAAGTTGAAGGTTGCGAGGAAATCCTCGCTCATGCTTCCGACGACCATCAGCGCGGCTAGGCCGATGCTGGCGATCAGGCTGGTACGGGCGACGCCGTTGCGGTCGGTCGCGGCAAGGGACTGCGGGAGGTCGCCGGCGAAGGCCAGCGCGCGCGCCGTCTCCACCGCCAGCAGGATCAGTGCGTTGCACGTCCCGAACGCGCTCACCGCGCCGACCAGCGCGACGATGGTCCGCGCCGAGGCGCCGAGGCTGGGCGCGATGGCGTCGGCGATCGGGGTGGGGGACGCGGCGGCGATGGCGCTCGGCAGCAACCACAGCACCGCTAGCGTCGCGGCAAGGTAGAGAACGGCGACGAAGGCGGTGCCGTTGATCGTCGCGGCAGGAACCGATTCCTGCGATTTGTCGGTGACGTTGGCGCTGATCGAACCGGCTTCGAAACCGGTGAAGGCGAACAGCATCAGCGCCGCAGCGGCGACGATGGCGCCGAGGCTGAGCGGAACCGGCGCCAGTGGCTGGACGCTTCCACCGCGCGCCACCAGCGCCAGGGCGAGCACCAGCACCAGCACCAGCGGAAGTAACTTGATCAATACCGCCGTAACCTGCAACCGCCCCGCCGACCGCGCGCCACGCGACTGGACCGCGGCGATTGCGAGCAAGGCGCAGATACCGATCACCGTCACCGACATCGGCGTGCGGGACCCCGGAAAGGCCTCGCCGATCGCACCGCCGACCGCGATGGCGGTCGCCGCGGCGGCGGTCACCTGCGACAGCATGCTGCTCCACATGGCAAGGAATCCCGCGCGGTCGCCAAAGGCCGATGCGATATGACTGTAGGGGCCGCCGGGCAGCGCTGCGGCAAGCCGCGCCATCGACAGCGCGAGCAGGAACGTCCCGACCCCGGTCAGCACAAAGGCGACGACCAGATTGGGGCCATAAGGCGCGACCTGCGCCGGGAGGAGATAGATGCCCGACCCGACGATGGTGCCGACCACCATCGCCAGGCTCATCATCCGGCCGAGGCGCTTGGCCGGCGGCGGGGGAGGCGGCGGCGGCGGGGCATCCTCGACCAGGTCCACCAGATTCTCGACGTGGTCGTGCATTCGCTTAGCCTCTGCCATCTTGGCATCGGCGCCGCGTGCGCCTAGCCCCCCGGGCAATCCGTTAGCAGCTACAGGACGATTGATGCGCGCTTTTCTTTTTCCGGGCCAGGGCAGCCAGTCGGTCGGCATGGGCGCGGCCCTTGCGGACGCGAGCAGCACCGCGCGCGACGTGTTCGCCGAAGTCGACGAAGCGCTCGGCCAGCATCTCTTCAGGGTGATGCGCGAGGGGCCGGAAGCCGACCTCACGCTGACCGAGAATGCGCAGCCCGCGATCATGGCGCACAGCATTGCGGTGCTCCGGACGCTCGGGCTGGATCTGGCGTCCAGGGCGGACTTCGTCGCCGGCCACAGCCTCGGCGAATATAGCGCGCTCTGCGCCGCCGGGAGCTTTGACCTTTCGACCACCGCGCGGCTGCTC
This sequence comes from Sphingomonas kaistensis, assembly GCF_011927725.1. NCBI lineage: Bacteria > Pseudomonadati > Pseudomonadota > Alphaproteobacteria > Sphingomonadales > Sphingomonadaceae > Sphingomonas > Sphingomonas kaistensis. Next base: position 1,945,637 of record NZ_JAATJC010000001.1, read on the forward strand.
AAGAAGCGCGGTCAGGCGATGCAGGCGGCGGTGCCGGTGGGTGAGGGGGCGATGGCTGCATTGCTCGGTGCCGATCTCGACAAGGCGCAGGCCATCGCGACTGCCGCGGCCGAGGGCGAGGTCTGCACCGTCGCCAACGACAATGATCCGAGCCAAGTGGTGATCTCTGGCCACCGCAGCGCAATCGAGCGTGCGATCGCCATCGCCAAGGATCATGGTGCGAAGCGCGCGGTGCTGCTGCCGGTGTCCGCGCCCTTTCACTGCCCGCTCATGCAGCCGGCCGCGGACGCCATGGCCGATGCACTGGGCGGTACCGACATCAAGGCCCCGGTCGTCCCGGTCTACGCCAACGTCATCGCCGCGCCGGTCAGCGATCCGGCCCGTATCCGCGAACTGCTGGTCGAGCAGGTCACCGGCATGGTCCGCTGGCGCGAAAGCGTTCTGGAAATGCACGCCGCCGGGGTCGAGGAATTCGTCGAGATCGGCGGCAAAGTCTTGGGCGCGATGGTCAAGCGCATCGCCCCCGACGCAAAGATCACGAGCGTGGTGACGATGGAAGACGTCGAAGCGCTCGCCAAGGAGATTGCATGATGTTTTCGCTGGAAGGAATGACCGCGCTCGTGACGGGCGCTTCGGGCGGGCTTGGCAGCGCCATTGCAAAAGCCCTGGCTGCCCAGGGCGCTCGGCTGGCGGTGAGCGGCTCCAATGCCGACAAGCTGGAAAGCTTCCGCGCCGGTCTCGGCGGCGATCACGTCGCGCTGCCCTGCAACCTGTCCGACGGAGCGGCGGTCGACGCGCTCGTGCCGCAGGCGGTCGAGGCGCTCGGCGGCAAGCTCGACATCCTCGTCAACAACGCCGGCGTGACCCGTGATAATCTCCTGATGCGGATGAAGGACGAGGAATTCGAAAGCGTTATCGCGATCAATCTCGAAGCCGCGTTCCGTCTGATGCGCGCCGCCGCCAAGCCGATGATGAAGGCGCGCTTCGGCCGCATCGTCAGCGTGACGTCGGTGGTCGGTCAGACCGGCAATCCGGGTCAGGCCAATTACGTCGCTTCCAAGGCCGGCCTGGTCGGCATGAGCAAGGCGGTCGCGCAGGAGCTCGCCACCCGCAATATCACGGTGAACTGCGTGGCGCCGGGCTTCATGGCCTCGGCCATGACCGATGCGCTGAACGAGGCGCAGCGTGCCGCCATCCTCGGCAAGATCCCGAGCGGTGCGATGGGCACCGGCGAGGATGTCGCCGCCGCGGTCTGTTATCTCGCCAGCCGCGAGGCCGGCTACGTCACCGGCCAGACGCTGCACGTCAACGGCGGCATGGCGATGATCTGACGCCCAACGACAAGCGCCCCGGCGCTGGTCTGGGCGCCCGCGCCCGAATGGTTCCCGCGCACTGATGCTGTTCGCAAGGCCGTATTGCGTCCGTGCAACACCCACTCCTTGTCGCCGCTTTCACCCTCCCTATATCGCCGCCAGAAACATGACACGGACGCGCCTTCGAATGGGCGTCCGGGGGCGAGTGAAAGGGTAGAAGAATATGGCGAAAGTGATCGGGATCGATCTCGGCACGACCAACAGCTGCGTTGCGGTGATGGAGGGCGGCAAGCCCAAGGTCATCGAGAATGCCGAAGGCGCGCGCACCACTCCCTCGGTGGTCGCCTTCACCAAGGATGGCGAGCGACTGATCGGCCAGCCGGCCAAGCGTCAGTCGGTCACCAATCCCGACAACACCATCTTTGCGGTGAAGCGCCTGATCGGCCGCCGCTTCGACGACCCGGTGACCAAGAAGGACACCGAGCTGGTCCCTTACAAGATCGTCAAGGGCCAGAACGGCGACGCCTGGGTCAATGCCGGTGGGCAGGACTACAGCCCGTCGCAGATCAGCGCCTTCACGCTTCAGAAGATGAAGGAATCGGCCGAGGCCTATCTCGGCGAGACGGTCACCCAGGCGGTGATCACCGTTCCCGCTTACTTCAACGACGCGCAGCGCCAGGCGACCAAGGACGCCGGCCAGATCGCCGGCCTTGAAGTGCTTCGCATCATCAACGAGCCGACTGCCGCGGCGCTCGCCTACGGGCTTGAGAAGAACGACGGCAAGACGATCGCGGTCTACGATCTGGGCGGCGGCACGTTCGACGTGTCGGTGCTGGAGATCGGTGACGGCGTGTTCGAGGTGAAGTCGACCAACGGCGACACCTTCCTTGGCGGCGAGGATTTCGACGCCAAGATCGTCGAGCATCTGGCGGCCAAGTTCCAGCAGAAGGAAGGCATCGATCTCCGCAAGGATCGTCTCGCCCTCCAGCGCCTCAAGGAAGCTGCGGAAAAGGCCAAGATCGAGCTGTCGTCGGCCCAGACGACCGAGATCAACCAGCCCTTCATCACCGCCCGCATGGAGGGTGGCCAGACCACCCCGCTGCACTTGGTGGAGACGATCACCCGCGCCGACCTCGAGAAGCTGGTCGCCGACCTCATCAACCGCACCCTCGAGCCCTGCAAGAAGGCGCTCAAGGATGCTGGTCTCGACGCCAGCGCGATCGACGAGGTCGTGCTGGTCGGCGGCATGACCCGCATGCCGCGCGTGCGTGAGGTCGTGAAGGAGTTCTTCGGCAAGGAGCCGCACACCGGCGTCAATCCTGACGAGGTCGTCGCCATCGGCGCTGCGATCCAGGCCGGCGTCCTGCAGGGCGACGTCAAGGACGTGCTGCTGCTCGACGTCACTCCTCTGAGCCTCGGCATCGAGACGCTGGGCGGTGTCTTCACCCGGATGATCGATCGCAACACGACGATCCCGACCAAGAAGAGCCAGGTCTTCTCGACCGCCGACGACAACCAGAACGCCGTCACCATCCGGGTCTTCCAGGGTGAGCGCGAAATGGCCGCGGACAACAAGGTCCTCGGGCAGTTCGACCTGGTCGGCATCCCCCCGGCGCCGCGCGGCGTGCCGCAGATCGAGGTCACCTTCGACATCGACGCCAACGGCATCGTCAACGTGTCGGCCAAGGACAAGGGCACCGGCAAGGAACAGCAGATTCGCATCCAGGCCTCGGGTGGCCTGTCGGATTCCGACATCGACAACATGGTCAAGCAGGCCGAACAGTTCGCCGAGGACGACAAGAAGCGTCGCGCCGCGGCCGAGGCGAAGAACCAGGCCGAGAGCCTCGTTCACTCGACCGAAAAGCAGCTTGCCGAGCATGGCGACAAGGTCAGTCCGGAGGTCAAGACCGAGATCGAGACCGCAATCGCCGAAACCAAGACCGCGATCGAAAACGGCGATTCGGACGCGATGACGACCAAGGCCAATGCGCTGACCCAGTCCGCAATGAAGCTTGGCCAGGCGATCTACGAGAGCCAGCAGGGCGGCGGGACCAACCAATCCCAGGCCGATACGGCCGAGAACGCCCAGGCGTCCGATGAGGAAGTGGTCGACGCGGAATATTCCGAAGTCGACGAAGACAAGAAGGCGTGATGATTACGTCGTCCCCGCTGGGCCCGTCTCGGCGGGGACGACGGCTTGAGGTTGCGTCATGACCGTCCACATCGATTATTACGAAATGCTCGGCGTCCAGCGCGGCGCCGACGACAAGGCTATCAAGGCCGCGTTCCGCAAGGCGGCGATGGAATGCCATCCCGACCGCCATGGCGGCTGTCCGGAGCGCACTGCCAAGTTCAAGCAATTGAACGAGGCTTACGACTGCCTGAAGGACCCGCAGAAGCGCGCGGCCTATGATCGTTTCGGTCATGCCGCGTTCCAGAACGGCGGTGCCGGAGCCGGCGGGTTCGGCGGCGGTGGCCCCGACTTCTCCGACATCTTCTCGTCGATCTTCGGCGAGTTCATGGACCCGCGTGGCGGCGGCGGCCGGCAGAATGCGGCGCGCGGCGCGGACCTCCGCTACGACCTCGAACTGACGCTGGAGGAAAGCTTCGCCGGCAAGTCGGCGACGATCGAGATCGAGACCATGGCTCCGTGCGAGCCGTGCGAAGGCGATGGCGCGCGCGGCGCCGCCGTGCCCGATCGCTGCAACACCTGTGGCGGGGCCGGCAAGGTCCGTGCCCAGCAGGGCTTCTTCGTGGTCGAGCGCAGCTGCCCGACCTGTCACGGCCACGGCGTCACCATCGCCGACCCGTGCCCCGAATGTCAGGGTGAAGGCCGTACGCTCAAGCGCCGCACGCTGACCATTCAGGTGCCGGCCGGGGTCGACGAAGGCACTCGCATCCGCGTTGCCGGCGAAGGCGAGGCGGGTGTGCGCGGCGCGCCCAACGGCGACCTGTACCTGTTCGTGCACCTGAAGCGGCATTCGATCTACAGCCGCGAAGGCACGACCCTTGTTGCCGATTGCCCGGTCAGCTTCACCACTGCGGCGCTGGGCGGGTCGATCACCGTTCCCGGCATCGATGGCGAGAAGATCGAGGTGAAGATTCCCGCCGGCATCCAGTCGGGCGAAACCCTGCGCCTCCGTGGCAAGGGCATGGCGGTCCTCAACGGCCGCGGCCGCGGCGACCTCGTCGCCTGCATCCTGGTCGAAACCCCGACCCGCCTGTCGGCCAAGCAAAAGGAAATCCTCGGCCAGTTCCGCGAAACCGAAACCGGCGAGGAATGCCCCAACGCGAAGAGCTTCTTCTCCCGGATCAAGGACGCGCTGGGCTAAGGTCCGGTGGACACTCGCTGATCCCGACGTGTCTGGTTGCAAGCTTCTCGAATGGATCGAGAGCGTCTAGACCGGGCCAGGATCACGGCGGGTCAAGACAGGCGGAGTAAGAATGCGGGTCGTCCTCCTCACGGCGCACTCCGAGGAGGGCGAGGTCCAGCACCGGTTCGTCGCCACGCATCTTCTGCGTGAATTCGGAGGCGACCTGGTTGGAATCATCGTTGCAACCGGCATCCGGAAGCCTGTGCGCCAACGGCTCGTCGCATGGTGCAAGCGCTATTCCGCGGCACAGATCGCATCGCGCATCGCCGTTCGTCTCCATCGCCGGCTGAGTGGCGGAGACGTTCTGCGGCAGGAGGCCTTGACCCGCGTCCTGTTTCCGGATGGCGAGGATGGGCGAATGCCCGGCGGCCCGGTCCTGCACCGGATCGCCTCACACAATAGTGATGAATGCCGGCAGCTGCTGGCGCGGCTCGGCGCAGATGTGGTGCTGGTGTACGGGACGCTGATCATCAGCGCCAAGACGATCGCGGCATGCGCGCGCCCGATCAACCTCCATACCGGGTGGTCACCTCTCTACCGCGGCTCCGACACGATGTTCTGGGCCCTCCATAATGGAGAGCCCGACTATGCCGGGGTGACGGTGCACCGGCTGGTGCCAGCCGTCGACGCTGGAGCCATCCTTGCCCGTGGGCGACCTCGGATCGAAGCAGGAGACGATGAGCCGACGATTTTCGCCAAGGGCGTCAAGCTGGGCGCGGAATTGCTCGCGTCTGCGGCGCGGCGCGAAGCGCGCGGCGAAACGAAACCGCTCGAGCAGGATCTGGCAAGCGGCAAGGAATATCGTTCGGTGCAGCGTAGCATGGGCGCGGAGCGGACCTTGCGGCGCCGGCTTGGCGACGGCCTCTTGAAGGGGGGAGTGGCCGAGTGCCGGGAAGAATTCTGACGAGGAGCCTGCTGCTGCTGGGCCTGGCGCTGTACCATTTGCGCCTTGCTGCAGTGGTCCGCTGGCTTGGCCGCAATCATCCCCGGGTGCTGCTCTATCACGACTGTGCAGATGCCGAGACGGCGTTCACCGCAGACCTCAATTGCACCACGCCGCCAACCGTTTTCGCTCAGCACCTCGACTATCTGGCGGCGCATCACACCATCGTCTCGATCGAGGATATCGTTGTCGGACGGGCTCCACGGGGCGCAGTCGCGATCACCTTCGATGATGGCTACCGCTCGGTATTCACCGGCGCTTTTCCAGCGTTGAAACAACGCGGCATCCCGGCGACGATCTACCTGATCGCAGATGTGATCGACGATCGATCGCTGGTCTGGGTCAACGAACTCAACTGGCGGTTGCGGATGACTGGTCCGCAAGCCGTGAAGGAAGCGGCGCAAAGGCTGGGATTGCCCGACGACAGCTCGGCAGCGTCAATCGTCGATCATTGTCGCCTCAATTTCGATCCCGGGATGATCGCCGATCTCCTGCAGCATCTGCGAGCGATCGACAGTGCCGATATTGAGGATGGCCCGCTTTATCTCACGGCAGGCGAGATCAACGAGATGGCCGCTCACCACATCACGTTCGGCAATCACACCATGACCCACCCCAATCTCGAACGCCTCACCGAGCAGGAGCAGGCGCATGAGATTGGCGAAGCCCAGCGCGTCCTTTCTGGCCGCTTCCCGATGACGTCTTCGCTGGCCTATCCGTTCGGGCATCATGGCCCCGCCACTGCCAGGATCGCACGCGAGCAGGGATTGCAAAGCGTTGCCGAAGTCGGCGGGCTCAACCGCCTCAGCAATCCCCGCCGGATCGGACGAACGCATCTGGCTGACGAGGCAATTCCCGAGCTTTTTGCCCGCATGGAAGTCGTCGAGCCCATCAAGGGATTTCTTCGCGAATTGAAGCGGCGAGGCTAAAAGCTCGATCCGGGCCAGGCAGCGCGATACCTGCTTTGGATGATGCTTTCGGACAGCATCTGCTCGGCTACTGTCTATCCGAAGGGAAGAATGACCATGCGACGCGCTCTCGTTCTGCTTGCCACCGTCATCGCCACTCCTGCCGCTGCGCAGCAGGACATGTCCAGGGTCGAGATCAAGGTCGAGCGGGTGACGCCCGGGGTTGCGGTGCTGTTCGGTGCGGGGGGGAATATCGGCCTCAGCTACGGTGAGGACGGCAATGTCATCATCGACGATCAATATGCGCCGCTGGCGCCGCGGATCGCGGCGGCGGTGAAGGCGGTCGATCCCGACCCGGTCCGCTTCGTCATCAACACGCATTGGCATGGCGATCACACCGGCGGCAACGAAGCGTTCGGCAAGGCCGGTGCGGTGATCGTCGCGCACGACAATGTCCGCCGCCGGATGAGCGCCGATGTCTTTTCCAAGCAGATGAACGAGACCATCAAGGCCTCGCCCAAGGCGGCGCTGCCGGTGGTCACTTTCTCGCGCGGGGTCAACTTCCACCTCAACGGCGACATGCTGCAGGTTACCCACGTCGACAACGCCCACACCGACGGCGACGCGCTGGTCTACTGGACCCGCGCCAACGTCCTCCACATGGGCGACACCTTCTTCTTCAAGGCGACCTATCCCTTCATCGACCGGGAGAGCGGCGGGTCGATCGACGGGATGATTGCCGCGGCAAAGACCGGGCTGGGCATCGTCAAGCCGGGCGGCAAGGTCATTCCCGGCCACGGTCCGATCGCGACCCGCGAGGATTTGCAGGCCTATCATGCGATGCTGGTCGACGTCCGTGCCAAGGTCGCCGCGGGGATCCGCGCCGGGCGGACCAAGGCGCAGGTGATCGCGTCCAGGCCGACCGCGCCCTATGACGGCAAGGTCTCGACCACCGGCTTCATCAAGCCCGACCGGTTCGTCGAGACGATGTACGACGAGCTGAAGCCCAAGCTCCAGCCCGCCCGCAAGCGCTAGGCGGAGCGGCCGAAGACGCGGGTGAAGATCGTGTCGACCTGGCGGAAATGATAGCCGAGGTCGAAGCTCTCCTCGAGCTTCGCGGGCGGTAGCACCGCGGTGACCTCGGGATCGGCCTTGAGGAGGTCGAGCAGCGACAGCGCGCCATCCGATTCCCACACCTTCATCGCGTTGCGCTGGACCTTGGCATAGGCGTCCTCGCGGCTCAGCCCGGCCTGGGTCAGCGCCAGCAGCACCCGCTGCGAGTGGACCAGCCCGCCCATCCGGTCGAGGTTCTTCCGCATCCGCTCGGGATAGACCAGCAATTTGTCGATCACGCCGGTCAGCCGCGCCAGCGCGAAGTCGAGGGTGATGGTCGCGTCCGGTCCGATGAACCGCTCGACGCTCGAATGGCTGATGTCGCGTTCATGCCACAGCGCGACATTCTCCATCGCCGGGGTCACCGCGCTGCGGACCAGCCGGGCGAGGCCGGTCAGGTTCTCGGTCAGCACCGGGTTGCGCTTGTGCGGCATGGCGCTCGACCCCTTCTGGCCGGGCGAGAAATATTCCTCGGCCTCCAGCACCTCGGTCCGCTGCAGATGCCGCACCTCGGTCGCTAGCCGCTCGATGCTCGACGCGATCACGCCGAGCGTCGCGAAGAACATGGCGTGACGGTCGCGCGGGATGACCTGGGTCGAGGTCGGCTCAGGGGTCAGGCCGAGGCGCCTGGCGACATGCTCCTCGACCCGTGGATCGATGTTGGCGAAGGTACCGACCGCGCCCGAGATGGCGCAGGTAGCGATCTCCTCGCGCGCCGCTTCGAGCCGCTTCAGGTTGCGCGCAAACTCCGCATGGGCCTGCGCGAGCTTGAGGCCGAAGGTGACCGGCTCGGCATGGATGCCGTGGCTGCGGCCGATGGTCGGGGTGAGCTTATGCTCGAACGCCCGCCGTTCCAGCACCGCCAGTAGCTGCTTCAGGTCCTCGATCAGGATGTCGCTCGCCTGCGCCAGCTGAACCGCAAGCGCGGTGTCGAGCACGTCGCTGCTGGTCATGCCCTGGTGCAGCCAGCGGCGCTCGTCGCCCAGCTTCTCGCCGGCCCAGGTCAGGAAGGCGATAACGTCATGCTTGGTGACCGCTTCGATCGCGTCGATCGCCGGCACGTCGACCGGATCGATCACACCGCGACCGTGGGCGTCGACGATCTTCGCCGCATCCTCGCGCGAGATCATTCCGATTTGGCCCATCGCCTCGGCGGCGAAGACTTCGATGTCCCACCAGATGCGGAAGCGGTTTTCGGCCGCCCAGATGGCGGTCATAGCGGGGCGTGAGTAGCGAGGAACCATGGCCGCGCCCGCTAGCAGGGGCGGGCCGAGGCGGCAATCAGGCCGCTTCGCGTTCCAGCTTTTCGGCAAGCGCCATCCAGCGCGCCTCGGCTTCCTCCAGCGCGGCCGCGACCTTGGCCCGGCGTTGCGACAGCTCGCTCATCGACAGGCGGGCGTATTGCGGATCGGCGCCGGCCGGATTGAACATCGCGCGGTCCAGTTCCGAGCGCTGTTCGGCGAGGCGCAGGCTTTCCTTTTCGGCCTCGTCGGTCGCTTTCCTGAGCGCCTTGGCATCCTCGCGGGCCTTGGAGCGCTTGGCTGCCTTGGGCTTGGTTTCGGTCTTGGGCTGGTTCCGGCCGAGGACGAAGTCGATGTAATCCTCGATGCTGCCGGCATAGTCGACCGCACGTCCGTCATCGACCAGCACCAGCCGGTCGGCGGTGAGCTCGACCATGTGGCGGTCGTGGCTGATCAGGATGACGGCGCCGTCATAGTCGTTGAGGGCCTGGACCAGCGCCTCGCGCGCATCGACGTCGAGGTGGTTGGTCGGCTCGTCGAGGATCAGGAGGTGCGGCGCCTCGCGGGTGATCAGCGCCAGGGCCAGCCGGGCGCGCTCGCCGCCCGACAGCTTGCTGGTCCGCGTCGTCGCCTTGTCGCCCGAGAAGCCGAACCGGCCGAGCTGCGCGCGGACGGCGGCGGGCGAGAGTCCCTCCATCGCCCGGCTCATGTGGACTAGCGGGGTTTCGTCGCCGTGCAGCTCCTCCACCTGATATTGCGTGAAATAGCCGACCCGCATCTTGCCGGTGGCGGTCATCCCGCCCTCCATCGGCGTTAGCTGCGCGGCCAGGAGGCGCGCCAGCGTGGTCTTGCCGTTGCCGTTGCGGCCAAGCAGCGCGATCCGGTCGTCGGGATCGATGCGGAGGTTCAGCTTCCGAAGGATCGGCGTCTCGCTGTAGCCGACCGCTGCCATCTCCAGCGTGATCAGCGGCGGCTTGAGTTCGCTTGGGGAAGGGAAGGCGAAGCTCAGCGACGGATCGTCCGCCATCGCCGCGATCGGCTGCATCTTGGCCAGCATCTTGGCGCGGCTCTGCGCCTGCTTGGCGGTCGAGGCGCGGGCCGAGTTGCGAGCGATATAATCCTGCAGCCGAGCGCGCTGCGCGTCCTGGCTGGCCTTGGCCGCCGCCAGCTGCGCCGCGCGCTCAGCCCGTTGCCGCTCGAAATCGTCATAGCCGCCGGCATATTGCGTCAGCCGGCCTCCCTCGACGTGAAGGATCGTGTCCACGACGTTGTTGAGGAGGTCGCGCTCGTGGCTGATCACCACCAGCGTGCCGCTGTAATCCTTGAGGAAGTTCTCGAGCCACAGGGTCGCTTCGAGATCGAGGTGGTTCGACGGCTCGTCGAGCAGCAGGATGTCGGGCTCGGAGAAAAGCAGCGCGGCAAGCGCCACGCGCATCTTCCAGCCGCCCGAGAAACTGTCGAGCGGGCGGCCCTGCATCTCCTCGTCGAAGCCGAGACCGAGCAGGATCCGCGCCGCCCGCGACGGCGCGCCATAGGCGTCGATCGCCAGCAGCCGCTCATGGACCTCGCCAAGCCGGTCCATGTCGCTGTAGTCCTCGGCCGCAAGCATCAGTTCGGCGCGCTCGGTGTCGGCTGCAAGCACCGTGTCGAACGGCGTCGCATCGCCGCTCGGCGCTTCCTGCGCGATGTAGCCGAGCCGGGTGCGCTTGGGCATCTCGATCTCGCCGTCGTCGGCTTCGAGCTGGCCGATCATGACCTTCATCAGCGTCGACTTGCCAGCGCCGTTGCGGCCGATCAGCCCGACCCGGCTCTTCGGGCGAATGGTCGCCGTGGCGCGGTCGAGGATCGTCCGCCCGCCAAGGCGCACCGTGATTCCATTGATGGTCAGCATGACGCGCGCCTACACCGATTGTGTGGCAAAGGCGAGGCGGAGGCGCTCGACCAGCGCGGCCGCCTTCTCGTCGCTGCGCAGCCGCTCCACCGGGCAACCGGCCGACGCCGCCAGTCGCGCGGTGGCTGCGCGGTGGGACCGGGCCGTCGTCAGGATGTAGGTGAGGAAGCCCGGCAGGTTGCGGAACCGCTCGGGGCAGTCGTCGGCCATGTCGGGCCGGGACCTGCCATGCTGGGTGACGGAGCGGCGCACGACCCGCCACAGCCGCACGCTCGTCGACCGGTCGAGCCAGATCAGGAGGTCGGCCCGCGCCAGCCGGCTCGGCCAGGTGCGGCTGTGGCCGCCCTCGAAGACCCAGCGCTCGCCGGCTCCGGCTTCAAGGCAGAGGCGCGTCTTTTCGGCCCGAGTCCGCTCGACCCAGCCGGGCTGCCAGTGGATGCGGTCGATGTGGATCACCGGCAGGCCGGTGACGTCTCCGATCTCCTTGGCGAGCCTGCTTTTTCCGCTCCCCGGCTGGCCGACGATCATGATCCGTCGAGGGGGCGGGGCAAGGCTCACATCAACCCCATGGCCCGCATGCTGCTGCGGCCCTGTGCGCCGACGATGACATGGTCGTGGACCGCGATCTTCATGTGCCGCCCGGCGTCGACGATATCGCGGGTGAGGCGGATGTCCTGCTGGCTCGGGGTGGGATCGCCGCTGGGATGGTTGTGGACAAGGATGATCGCGGTGGCGCCGAGCGCAATGGCGCGGGCGATCACCTCGCGGACGTGGACCGCCGCTTCGTCCACCGAGCCGCGCCACATCGCCTCGTTCGCGATCAGCACGTTCTTGGCATTGAGGAAGAGCACGCGGACTCCCTCGACCTGCGAATGGCTCATCGCGGCCTGGAGATAGTCGCCGAGCGCGTCCCAGCTGGACAGGAGCGGACGACCCTCGGTCCTGGTCTCGAGCAGCCGCAGCGCGGTTGCCCGGGCAATCGCCAGCGCGCCGATGACGCCGTCGGTCAGCCCCTCGCGGCGGAGGACCTCTGGTGGTGCCTCGAGCAGTGGGCCAAGCCCACCGAACGCGGAAATCAGCTGCTTTGCCAAAGGCTTGGTGTCGCGGCGCGGGATCGCCAGAGTCAGCAGATATTCAACCAGCTCGTGGTCGAGCAATGCGTCGCCGCCGCCGTCCAGCAGCCGATGCCGAAGGCGCGCGCGATGCCCGTCGGCGCCATTCGGCTTGTCGCCCATGAACGACAGGCTATGCCGGCACGGTTCGTCTTGCAACATGTCGCTTGCGGAACGAGCTGCGACACGGAAGGTTAGAACGGGTCTGTGACGAACGAAGCGACGGCCAGTAGCGACGGGGAAGGAGCGGGGCCGATCGCCGGACGCCGCCGCCGTCGCGTGCCTCGCTTTATCGGCATTGTCCTGGTCGCCCTGCTGGTCCTGCTGGTGGTCGCCGCCATCGTGCTGTGGAGCCAGCGCCGTCCGATCGCCACCAATATACTCAGCCGGGAGCTGGAGCGCCGCGGCGTGCAGGCGAGTTTCACGCTCGACCGGATCGGGCTCCGCACCCAGCAGGTCTCCAACCTGGTGATCGGCGACCCGCGGCGGCCCGACCTGACCGCGCGGCTGGCGCAGATACAGATGCGGATCAAGTGGAACGGGCAGGTCGAATTCTACCGGGTGGTGGCGCGCGGCGTGCGGCTGCACGGACGGGTGGTCGGCAACCGGGTCAGCTGGGGACAGGTCGACCGGCTGCTCCCGCCGCCGTCGGGCAAGCCCTTCTCGCTTCCCGACATCAGCGTCGATCTTGCCGACACGTCGATCGCAGTCGCCACGCCCTATGGGCCGATCGGGGTCGCGGTCGAAGGGGCGGGCAAGCTCACCGGCGGGTTCAAGGGTCGGCTTGCGGCAGCCTCGCCGAGCCTCGACGCCGGGCGATGCACGCTCACCGGGATGCGCGCCGCGCTCGCCGTCTCGGTCGCCGCCCGCCGCCCGCAGGTGAGCGGACCGCTGAGTGCGTCGAATTTCGCCTGCCCGGCGAGCAACATCGCGATCGCGCAGCCCCGGTTCGACATCGACAGCCGCTTTTCGGAGGGCTTTGGTCGGTTCACCGGGCGCGGGCGGATGAGCGCGATGGCGCTGGCGGCGGGGGTCAACAGGCTCGATCGCTTCAACGCCGACCTGACCTTCGGAGGCCAGCCGACGCAATTGTTCGGCACGGTGAAGCTCAGCGCCGCGGGCGCACGCATGGCGCAGCTGACCGCCGCCCGTACCCGCCTCGACGGAAGCTACCTGCTCAACGCCGCCCGCGGGCAGATCACGCTCGTCGCCGACTATGGCGCCGACGGTGTGGACCTCGACCCCAGCCTCACCCGGCCGCTCACCGGGGCGCTCGGCGGCGCCGCGGGCACGCCGCTGGAGCCGATCACCGCAGCCCTTCGCGACAGCTTCGACCGCGCCACCCGCGCCATGAGCGCCGCGGGCAAGCTGCGCCTGGTCAATGTCGCGGGCGGCGGCGCGGTTCGGGTCGAAACGGCCGACGTCCGCAGCGCCTCTGGTGCCCGGGTGCTGGTCGGCGGCGGGGGCGACGGGATCACCTATTACTGGCCGACCAACCGCTTGCGAGTAGATGGCCGCGTGCGCACCGCTGGCGGCGGCCTGCCGACCGCCGACCTCGCGTTGTCGATGCCCCGCGGCGGAGGACCGATGAGCGGACGGCTGGTGATGCAGCCCTATACCGCCGGAGGGGCCAGGCTGGCGCTCGATCCGGTGCGCTTCGCCGCCCTGGAAAGCGGCGCAACCCGGATCGAGACGGTCGCCCTGCTCGACGGGCCGCTGTCGGGGGGCAGGATCACCGGCCTCCGCGTGCCGGTCAGCGGAACGGTCGGTCCGGGTCAGCGCCTCGCCTTCGGGCAAGGCTGCGTGCCGCTGGCCTTTGCAAGCCTGCGCCTCGGCGCGCTGCAGCTTGGACGGACCCAGTTGCCAGTCTGCGCGGTCGGGCAGGCCGTGGTGTTCCGCCAGCCCGACGGCGACATCGCGGTGCGGGCCTTCACCCGTGATCTCGCGCTCAACGGGCGGCTTGGATCATCGCCCTTTTCCGCGCGGGCGGTGCGCGGCGCCCTGGTCGGGTCGCGCGGGTTCGACTTCACCACGGTCGCCGCTCGCCTCGGCAACCCGGAGGCGCCGATCCTGCTCAATGCCGGGCGGCTTGCAGGCACCTTCAAGGGAAGCGGCATCAGCGGCACCTTCGCGGGCGCCGATGCGACCATCGGCCGCGTGCCGATCAAGCTGACCGAGGCCGGCGGCGACTGGCTCTATTACCGCAATCGCCTGACGGTGAACGGCGCTGCAACGGCCAGCGACATCGGCTCGCCCGAACCGCGCTTCTACCCGCTTCGCTCGACGGACCTCAGCTTCTCGCTGCAGGGCAACGACATTCGCGCCGGCGGCTCGCTTCGCCATCCGGGAACGGGCGCGCTGGTCACCAACGTGGCGATCCGGCACGATCTCGGACGGGGCACCGGCGAAGCACTGCTGGACGTGCCCGGCCTTCGCTTCGCCCAGAATGGCTTGCAGCCGGAAATGATCACCCGCCTGACCGAAGGCGTCATCGCACTCGTCAACGGAACGGTGACGGGGCAGGGGCGGATCGCCTGGAACGGCTCCGGCGAGGTCACTTCGACCGGGGAATTCTCGACCGCCAATACCGACCTCGCAGCCGCGTTCGGCCCCATCACGGGCCTGTCGGGCACCATCCGCTTCACCGACCTGCTCGGGCTCGAGACGGCACCGGGGCAGACCGTCAGCGTCGCCACGATCAATCCCGGTATCCTGGTCGAGAACGGGGTCGTCACCTACCAGCTGCTGCCCGGCCAGCTGGTCCGCATTCAGGCCGGGCGCTGGCCCTTCATGGGCGGCGAGCTGATCCTGCGGGAAACCGTGCTCAATCTCGGGCGGCCAAGCCCCAAGCGCCTGACCTTCGAGGTCCGCGGGCTCGACGCCAACATGTTCGTGAGCAGCTTCGGATTCAACGACATCAAGGCCGAAGGACGCTTCGACGGCGTGCTGCCGATGATCTTCGACGACAATGGCGGGCGCATCGTCGGTGGCCGTCTCGACAGCCGCGCCCCCGGCGGCCGCCTGTCGTACACCGGCGCGGTGAACAAGGCGAACCTCGGCACCGCCGGCAATCTCGCCTTCAACGCCCTGCGCGACCTGCGCTTCCGCTCGATGATTATTCGCCTCGATGGCGACCTTGCGGGCGAATTCGGAACGACCCTGGTGATCGATGGCGTCGGCCTTGCCGGAACCAACGGCACTCAAAAGCTGATCAGCCGCTTCGTCGGGCGCATCCCGCTGAAGTTCAACGTCTCGATCCGCGGGCCCTTCCGCGCCCTGATCGGGACCGCCAAGTCGCTGCGCGATCCGCGCACCCTGATCGACACCACCCTCGACCGCCCGCTCGGCAACATCCCCGGCATCGTCACCGAGGTTCGTCGCCGCGAGGAAGATTCCACCCAGACCCAGACCCCCGTCGAAGAACAAGGTAGCCGCCCATGAGAAGGCTTATTCTGATCGCCGTCCCGCTTGGCGCCGCGCTGACCGGCTGCGTCAACGTCCGCACGCCCGAGAAGCCGATCGAGATCAATCTCAACGTCGCCATCCGGCAGGAAGTGCTGGTGCGGATGCAGCGCGACGTCGACACCTTGATCAACCAGAATCCGGAAGCCTTTCCGCAGCCTCCCGCGGGCACGACTCCGGGCGCCACGAGGCAGCGATGATTCGCTGGGCGGGGTTATTGCTGGCCGCGGTCGCCGGAGCGGCGGTGGCGCAGGGCGCTTATTTCGACGCGCGCGCGGCAGGGCAGGTGGGCGAACGCTTCGACGGCTATCTCGGCTATACGCAGGTCCAGCCGAGCCCACGGGCGCGGGCCCAGACCGAGACCATCAACATTCGCCGCCGCGCGCTCTATTCGGATCTCGCCCAGCGCCGTGGCGCAAGCCCTTCGGAAGTCGGGATCACCGCGGGCTGCACCCTGCTTGGCCGGGTCGCCGTGGGCGAAAGCTACATGCTGGCGGACGGGCAATGGCGGCGGCGTTCGGCGGGCCAGCCCGCGCCCGTGCCGGATTATTGCACCGGGGGCTGAGGCTCGAAACCGGCGCGATAGGCGGGCCTCAGCCGCGTCAGCATGGTAGCGGTCAGCGGCAGGCTTATCTCATACGCGCCCTCGGCGTAGGGGCCGGCGACATAGGCGTCCGCAGTGACGTCGACATGATCGAAGCGACCGTCCTTGTCCCGGTCGGCCAGCACCAGCGAAAGCTCCTTCAAGGCAGGACACTGGCTCGGCCAGTCCTTGCGCGTGATCGGCTCTCCCCGCCGCTTGGCGCGCTCGCGGTTGAGAAGGATGCAGAATGGCTGGCGAATCGCGCCGTCCCAGCTCTTTCCGGTCAGCAGCAGCGCGTCAAGACCGATCTCCCGGCCCGAACGGCGATCCCAGAGCAGCGATTTGGTATTGGTGTTGGGGTGCGCACCGCCGGTGTAGGCCGACGTGGTGCTGACGAGCGACAGCAATTGTCGGCTCTGCCCGGCGGTTTCCCACTTCCGGCTGAACTGAAGCCCGTTCCAGTCCATCTTTTCCTTGGTCCGGAACGCCTTTTCGGCCGCGGCCATGCGCAGCATCTCGGTCCGCCGGACGCCGGCATCGGCCCGGAAGCGGCGGGACAGGGCAGGGATGGCTTCGGCCTCGGCCGGCCAGGCGTAGGTGAAGTCGAGGTCGCTGGTGTCGCTGGTGATGGCGACGGGCGCGGCGGCGAGCAGCAGGGCGGCAAGGATCGGCATCGTCCCGAGCTATGAACGTGGCGGTTCGGGCGCAAGTGTGTCTCCGCAACGGTTGACCTCGTCACCTGCCCTGCTAAAGGGGCCGCGCCTTGGCGGGCTCTGACGCCGCCATGTTCCTTGCCTGAACCGCGTGAGCCGCTCCCCTCCGGAGCTTCGCCACGCACATGAAGGAGTTGAGCATGGTGGAAGAAGGTCCGGGGCAGGACGACAGGCTTCCCGCCGACACTCGTCTC
The DNA here is from genome assembly GCF_011927725.1 of Sphingomonas kaistensis. Taxonomy (NCBI): domain Bacteria; kingdom Pseudomonadati; phylum Pseudomonadota; class Alphaproteobacteria; order Sphingomonadales; family Sphingomonadaceae; genus Sphingomonas; species Sphingomonas kaistensis. Next base: position 1,962,484 of record NZ_JAATJC010000001.1, read on the forward strand.
GACCACCTCGAAAGAAGAGTGGCCGAAGCGCAACGGAAGGAAGCGGTCAGGACCGGCACGGCGCCGGCCTCGGATGCCAATGAGCAGATGGGGCAGAAGGTGCTTAGCCTCCTGATCGGCGGACTGCTCGGCGGCACGCTCATCGGCTGGCTTCTCGACAAGCTGCTGGGAACGTGGCCGACGCTCTTTATCACGCTGATGGTGCTTGGCACCGCCAGCGGGTTTTGGAGCATCATCAAGCTTTCGAACACGAAGACGAAGAGGGACCTTTAGTGGCCGCCGAATCGGGCAAGATCGATCCGATGCATCAGTTCCAGGTCGAACCCCTGTTCGGCCAGGACTGGACCGTCGCGGGCCATTCGATCGCCTTCACCAACAGTTCGCTGTGGATGCTGATCACCCTCGTCGCGGTGTGGCTGTTCATGCTTGGCGGAATGAAGCGCGAGCTCGTGCCCGGTCGCTGGCAGGCCGCGGTCGAAGGGGTCACCGGCTTCATCTCCAACATGATGGAAACGAACGTCGGGCCAGCCGGCCGCAAGTTCGTGCCTTACGTCTTCTCGCTGTTCATGTTCATCCTGTTCGCCAACATGCTCGGCCTGCTTCCGGTCGGCATCATCCCCGGCGTCCATCCCTTCACCGTCACCAGCCATCTGACGATCACCGCCGTGCTGGCGATCGTCTCCTTCGGGATCGTGCTCGCGGTTGGCTTTGCCAAGCATGGCCTGCACTTCTTCAGCCTGTTCGTGCCGCACGGCGCGCCGTGGTGGATGCTCCCTATCCTGATCCCGGTCGAATTCGTGTCGTTCATGGTCCGCCCATTCAGCCTGGCGCTGCGACTGTTCGTGGCGATGACCGCCGGCCACATCCTCTTGAAGGTGCTGGCGGGCTTCGTGATCAACGGCCTCAACGCCGAAGCTTTCTGGGTCGCCCCGGTGGTCAGCCTGCCGAGCCTGATCCTGATGATCGGCATCAGCGCGCTTGAGCTGCTGGTGGCCGCGATCCAGGCCTACGTCTTCGCGCTGCTGACGAGCCTGTATCTCAACGACGCAATCAACCTTCACTAACCTTCACAACAAGATACCAAAGGGAGTTTGAACATGGACGCAGAAGCCGCAAAGCTGCTCGGTGCCGGTCTCGCCGCCATCGGCGTTGGCATGGCCGCCCTCGGCGTGGGTAACGTCTTCGGCTCGTTCCTCGCGAGCGCGCTGCGCAACCCGGCTGCCGCCGACAGCCAGCAGGGCCGTCTCTTCATCGGCTTCGCCGCCGCCGAACTTCTCGGCCTGCTGGCGTTCGTCGTTGCGATGATCCTGCTGTTCGTCGCCTAACAACACTGCAGAACTGAGGTCGGCCTGTGCCGCAAATCGCACAAATCTCGGAGATCTTCGCATCGCAGCTGTTCTGGCTGACGATCAGCTTCGGATTGATCTTCTTTGTCGTGGGTCTGGGCATGGTGCCCAAGATCCAGGGCACGGTGGACGCCCGCGATGCGCGGATCGCAGCCGACCTCGCGACCGCTGCAAGCGCCCGCGAAACCGCGGACCGACTTGAAGCGGAGCACCGCGCCGCGCTCGACAAGAGCCGGTCGGAAGCGGCGGCTGTCGCGGCGGAGGCCAAGGCCGCTGCTGCGCAGGCCACCGAAACCCGGGTCAAGGCAGCCGATGCCGCGGCCGGAACTCGGATCGAAGACGCGATGCGGCGGATTGCCGAAGCGCGCCTGTCGGCCGAGGCCGAAGTCGAGGCGGTGGCCGCCGACGCGGCTGCGGCGATGGTCGCCCGGGTCGCCGGCCTGACCGTTGACGAAGACGCGGCCCGCGCGGCCGTGAAGCAGGAGCTGGTCCGTGGCTGACAACGTGCAGCAGGAACTTCACACCGAAGTCGAGGCCGGGTCCGAAGTGCACACCGATCCGGTGGCGCTGGGCTTTGACGCGACCATGCTGGTCGGCCTGTCGATGGCGGTCGTCGTCATCCTTCTCCTTTGGAAGAAGGTACCGGCAGCGATCGGCAAGGCGCTCGACGGCAAGATCGCGGGCATCCGTGCCCAGCTCGACGAAGCCGCCGCGCTGCGTGCCGAGGCCGAGAAGATCAAGGCCGAGTATGAGGCCAAGGCGGCCGCGTCCGAAGGCGAGGCTGCGGCCATGCTCGAGCGGGCGCGTCACGAGGCCGAATCGATCCGCGCCAAGGCCGAGAACGACGCCGCCCTTCTGGTTGAGCGCCGCACCCGCATGGCCGAGGACAAGATCGCTGCGGAAGAGCGCGCCGCGCTTCAGCAGCTCCGCGCCACCGCCGCCGATGCGGCGTCCAAGGCAGCGGCCAAGATCATCGCCGACCGCCACGACGGCGCCAGCGACAAGGCCCTGATCGACCAGGCCATCGCTGGCATCCGCTAAGCGTAATCACGGCAAGCGAAATTCAGGCCGCTGGAGCGATCCGGCGGCCTTTTTCGTGGCGCTGAGATGTCTGCAATGGGTGGAAAGCGGACCGCTGCATAGCTTCAGGTTTGAAACCTAGGCCGAACCGTCACCTGGCTAGTCAAAGATCCGTTACCGCTATAGGCAAGCTCGCCATATGCCGTTCCTTTCGCAACTTGAGCTCGAGGCTCTCGGTTTTCGGCATCTCGGTCAGGGTGTTCGGATCAGTGACAAGGCATCGCTCTATAATTGCGAGTTGATCTCGATCGGCGACTACAGCCGGATTGACGACTTTTGCGTAGTCTCGGGAAAGGTTACGATCGGTCGCAACGTACACGTCGCTGTCTTCTGCAACGTCGCAGGCGGCACCGAGGGCGTGACAATTATGGATTTCGCGGGCCTTGCGTACGGATGCCACGTCTTTTCGCAAAGTGACGATTACAGCGGACGAACCATGACCAACCCTACGGTTCCGAACCGATTCAAGAATGAGACGCGCAAGGCAGTGCTCATCGACCGACACAGCATTGTCGGGACCTCTTCGATCATCTTGCCCGGTGTAACCCTTGCCGAGGGAACCGCTGTCGGCGCAGCATCGATGGTGACCAAATCGACGGAACCCTGGATGATTTATTCGGGGGTACCGGCACGGCGACTAAAATCGCGAAGGCGCGATCTGCTCGATCTTGAGCACCAGTTTATCAGCGGCACGGACTGACTCACTCATCCAATCGAGCGTCACAGCGGTTGCTTCGTCGCAGTCAGATTTGCCGTCGTTTGCATAACACGGATCCGGGGGCGGTCCTGCACTTCGGTGAAGATGCGACCGATGTAGAAACCGTGCACCCCGAGCGCTGACAGGATCAGCCCGCCCACGAACCAGATCGATAGCATCAGGCTGGTCCAGCCGGCGACCTTGATCACCCCGGATGCCCACGCGACGAAAACGACCAGCGCGACACCTGCTGACAGGCCCGACAGGGCCAAGCCCGCAACAACGCTGAGCTTCAGCGGCCGGTCTGAGAAGCGGATGATCAGCGCGACGGCCAGGCGCAGCAGCTGGCGGAAACCGTAGGATGAACGCCCCTCTGCCCGCGACGCGCGCGGGACCACCAGTGACCGCCGCTCCAGACCCGTCATCACGGTCATTGCGGGAAGGAAAACCTCTTTGTCGCGGTACGCCAGCAGATTGTTGACCATGCGCTCGCTGTAGAGGCCAAAATTGCCGGCGTTCACTCCGACCTTCATGCCCGTTATTGCGCGGAGAAGGGCGGTGAACAGGCGCGAAGCGGCCCGGCGCCACAAGGTGTCGCGCCATTCGCCCCGATCGACAATGACCGCGTCGCAGTTACCTTCTCGCGCCACGTCCACCATCCGCATCAACATGGTTGGATCGTCCTGCAGGTCGCAGTCAATGACCGCTACCCAATCGCCACGGGCGTGCGCCAGCCCGGCCCAGATGGCGAGGTGCTGGCCGTGATTGCGCATCAGTCGCACCCCGCGCACCCGCTCGTCCGCGGCTGCCAGCGCCTCGATCACCGGCCACGGCTCGCCCGGCCCGCGATCATCCACGAACAGGACCTCCCAGCGGATGTCGTGCCCGTCGAGGGTCTCGCGCACTCGCCGAACGATCGCCGGTAGGCAGTTGGTGCAATTGTAGACGGGAGAAACGACGCTGATCAGCATGAGGCGCGAGATCCGTCCAGCCTTGTCACTACCTGCAGGCAGGTATCGATCACCCGCTCGATCCCGTCCTCCAGGTCGAAGAACATCGGCAGCCGGACCAACCGCTCGGCAGTCCGGTCGGTATGCTCCATCTCTCCGGCAGTGCGCCCAAAATGCTGGCCGCCCGGAGAAGAATGGAGCGGAACATAGTGGAACGGCGTGCCAACCCCTGCCTCACGCATGGCCGCGATGAAGGCACTCCGCTGCGCCGCGTTCCGCAGCAGGAGGTAGAACATGTGCCCGTTGCCGCGCACCGCCGGGTTCCAGCGCGGAAGGCCGATGCCGTATCTCTCCGGGAGGGCTGCGAGGCCTTCGAGATACCGGTCGAACAGTCGCCGCCGCCGCCGGGTGATCTCGCCGACATGCTCCAGCTGGCCGTGCAGGAAGGCGGCGATCAGCTCCCCTGGAAGATAGGAGGAGCCAAGATCCACCCAAGTGTATTTGTCGACCAGGCCGTCGATGAATTGGCTGCGATTGGTTCCCTTCTCGCGGATGATCCGGGCGCGGTCAGCGAGTTGGGGAGCATTGAGGGTGAGCGCACCGCCTTCGCCGCTGAGGATGTTCTTGGTTTCGTGGAAGCTGAAGGCGCCCATGTCGCCAAGACTGCCGGCTGGCCGGCCTTTATAAGTTGAACCAAGCGCTTGAGCGGCATCCTCGACAAGCAGCAATCCGTGCGCGTCGGCAATGGCGGCGAGCGCATCCATATCTGCCGGGAATCCAGCATAATGGACGGCGAAGATCGCCCGTGTTCGCGGGCTGACTGCGTCCGCGACCTTGGCGGGATCGAGGTTGAGGGTGACGGGATCAATGTCGACGAACACCGGGGTCGCGCCGCGAAGCACCACCGCATTGGCGGTCGACACGAATGTGAAGGACGGGAGGATGACCTCGTCGCCGGGCTTGAGGTCGCACAGGATGGCGGCCATTTCGAGCGCCGCTGTACCGCTGTGCGTCAGAAGCGCGGAAGCGGAGCCGGTCAGCCGTGCGATGATGGCGTTGCACTCGGCGGTGAAGTGGCCATCCCCCGACAGCTGACCGCGCCGGATCGCCTGCACGATGTTGTCGAGCTCCCGGCCGACGATCGAAGGGCGGTTGAAGGGGATGGACGCGTCATGCGGAGCCACCACTGCGTGCGGTTCCTCGACAGGCAAGCGGTTGAACTGCAATCGCATGCTGGAACTCTGCGGCATTCCTCTACTCCCCCACTGGCGAGGGCTATAGAAGCAACTCGGTTAAAACAATGATGACGTCAGACGCCCTTGCGCCGGTGCGGGGGACTTTGGATAAAGGTTTGACACCGGGGGGAGTACAAGCGTGGACGTGGTGAGGGCAGCCAGTGAATCTGGCGGCAATGGCGACTCCGCCAGGCAGTCCGCCGTAGATTCCGACGGGAGGATTGGCTTCACCCATATGCACGTCGCCGCCCTTGCCGTTTTGGTGGGGAGCTGGGTCGCCGCAAGCATGCGGCTGACGGTCGAGCCCGACGAGGCGTGGATACTCCTCAGCACGGCTGAAACCTGGGGTGTCCAAGTTCCCCGAACCATCGCGACGGGCCTTCCGACCATTACCACCGGCGGACTGCACCTGATCACCCACGGCATTCTGGCGCTGCTCAGCCTCGACGTTCTCGCGCATCGCATGATCACGATTGCTGCCAGCATAGCGTTGCTCTTCCTTGGTTTTCGCATCTTCCGCGCGGCGGGCAACGATCATGGCCTGGCGCTTGCCGGGACGGTGCTACTGGCCGCGACGCCAGGCATCCTGCTCCAGGCAAGTCTCGCCCTGGGCGAAGTCATGGCTTTCGCGCTGCTTCTGGCGTCCGCCGCACATTGGACCTGGCGTGGCCGCAACTCGGCCTCGGCGGCGCTGGTCACGGGCCTTCTCTTCAGCCTTGCCTGCGCGACCCGGATCAACCTCCTCGCGGGGCTCGGCGCCTTTCTGCTGTTCGTGGCGGTATTTCACCCGGGTGACTGGGCCAAGCTGCGCCGTGCTGCCCTAGCACTGGTGGTCGCCCTTGTTGTGAATGGAGCGATGACCGCGCTTCACTACTGGTTTGGTGGCGGCGGGCTGGGCGAGCGAGAGGCCGCACTACTCGGTGCCGCGACTGGCGCACGCACCGTCCGCAACCTGCCGTACCTGCTGGAAACCTTTGAAGTCGCAAACCAGCATTTTCCCTTCCTTCTTGCAGGGGGAATTGCCCTGGTCTGGCTGTTCCGCCGCACCAATCCCCGGAGCGATGAAGGTGTCCGCGCCAACGATCTCGCCGCGCTGCTGATCGCCGTCGGAGGAGTAATGGCGCTCGCATGGTTGGTGCGAGCGCCCATCCCCCACCTGCGCTACCTGTGGCCCGCGACAGCATGCCTGTGGACCGGCGGCATCCTTGTCCTGCTCGACTGGGTCAACAGCCAGCAAAAGCGCCAACCCCGGACAATGCTGCACCTCTTGGTAGCGTTCGCGTTCGTCGGGTCGCTCGCAAGCAACGTCAGGGCCCTGATAGTCAGTGACAGCAGCATTCTAGCCTATCAGTTCATGGGCATGAGTCCCCGCTATGCTGCTCCTCACCAAGCTATGGGGCTCGACTTCATGTTCCAGAGGAAGCAGGCGCAAATGGTCGCCAATCTGCCTCCGAGCGCGCGTATCGAGGCGCTTGCCCTTGAAACCTCAATGCCGATAGTCCTGCTGAGCGGACGGCCCCTCTACAGCCTCGACCACGCGCCAAAATCCAACGGCGGGCGATTCATCGTCACGACGTCGGCGGACTACCGCATATGGAGTCCGGGTCCTCAGTTCAGCCAGTGGCGAGCGACCCATACGCGTGAGCTGTTTGCCGCGGGCGGCAATGCGCTCCTGCAGGTCGATCCTTCAGCTCCGCCGGCACCACAAGATCGTCGATCGGTTGGGGGTCACACCTGGTAGCCGTCCTTGCTCGATGCGTTGCGACCGTTCGTGCATCCGAGTCCCGTACCCATCGCCATCTGGAATATCAGAACGCGGTGGGGGGCATCTTCGCGGAGCGTAGGGCGGGACAGATGCGCGACCCTCCTACACCCCGAAGGTCACGTGGCCATTCGCGTCGATCGGCCAGGCCGGATTGAAGGCGATCTCCCATGCGTGGCCGTCGGGGTCCTCGACATAGCCGCGGAAGCCGCCGTGGGGCGGGGCATCGGCGGGGCGCAGGAGGTGGCCGCCGGCAGCGACGAGTCGGGCGATGACCTGCCGGACTTCTTCCTCGCTCCCGACATTGTGGCCGAGGGCGAAGGCGCCCGGGCTCGCAAGTCCCTTGCGATTGCTGTCTTCCTCCAGCCCCGCCTTGCTCCAGGTGGCGAGGACGAAGCCATTCATCTGGTAAAAGGCGATCTCGTCATTCTCAAACACCGGGGTCCAGCCGAAGCCGTCACGGTAAAAGGCCTTCGACCGATCGAGATCGTCGGTGGCCAGCGTCAGGACCGACATCGACTGCATCAAGGGACGTTCTCCGTCAGCAAGTCGTAGGTCGCGACCAGTTCATCCTTTTGGTTGAAGATCTCGACCGCCCAGCGGACAACGCCGGTTTCCTCGCTCTTCAGCGACTTGGAACGGACGGTGAGCTCGACCCGCATCGAATCGCCCGGATAGAGCGGGGTCAGAAAGCGGAGATTTTCCAGACCGGTGTTGGCGAGGACGGGGCCCGGATCGGGATCGACGAACAGGCCGGCGGCGAAGCTCAGGATCAGGTAGCCGTGGGCGACCCGGCCCTCGAAGATGGGCGAGGCCTTGGCCGCTTCCTCGTCCATGTGGGCGTAGAAGGTGTCGCCGGTGAAATGGGCGAAATGCTCGATATCCTCGACGCTTACCGTCCGGCTGCCAGTCTTGAGCGTATCGCCGATATGGAGCTCGCTCATCCGTTTGCGGAAGGGATGGGTTTGGACGACGTGCTTGGGACCGCCGGGACTATATTGCGAGGTGATCGCCGCGATCATTTCGGGCGAGCCCTGGAGCGCGGTGCGCTGCATGTAGTGGGTGACGCCGCGGATGCCGCCCATCTCTTCGCCGCCGCCGGCCCGGCCCGGCCCGCCGTGGACGAGGACAGGCAAGGGGCTGCCATGCCCGGTCGAGAAGGCGGCGTTGGTGCGGTCGATCACCAGCATCCGGCCGTGAAACGCCCCGGCGCCGAGGACGAAGTCGCGCGCCACATCGCCGGAATGGGTGAACAGCGACAGCGCGAGGCTGCCCTTGCCGCGGTTGGCGAGCCGGACCGCGTCGGCAAGGTCCGTGTAGGGCATCAGGGTCGCGACCGGGCCGAATGGCTCGACGTCGTGCGCCGCCTCGCAGGCCCAAGGATCGTCGGCGCACAGCAGCACGGGTGACATGAAGGCGCCCCCGTCGGGGCCGGTTGCGGCGCCGGGATCGCCCCATCCGACGCGCGCGCCGTCAGCCGTGATGGCGGCGACCGCTTCCCGCACACTGTCGCGCTGGGCCCGGCTGACGAGCGCACCCATGCCGGTCGCCTTGTCACGCGGATCGCCCACCGCGAGCGCCGAGAGCCTTGCGGCGAGCGCCTCCTCCACCGCGCCGAGGAACGCCGCAGGAACCATCGCGCGGCGGATCGCGGTGCACTTCTGCCCGGCCTTGACCGTCATCTCGTTGACCACCTCGGCCACGAACAATTCGAACTCGGGGGTGCCGGGGGCGGCATCGGGGCCGAGGACCGAGGCGTTGAGGCTGTCCTGCTCGGCGATGAATTTGACGCTCTCGCGCTGGATGACGGGATGGGTCCTGAGCTTGAGCGCGGTCTGGGCCGAGCCGGTGAAGCTGACCACGTCCTGCCCGGTCAGGTGATCGAACAGGTCGCCGACCCCGCCCACCACCAATTGCACCGCGCCGTCCGGCAGCACGCCGGCTTCGATCATCACCCGGAATGCCGCCTCGGCCAGCCAGGCGGTGGCGCTGGCGGGCTTCACGACCGCTGGAACGCCCGCGAGCAGCGCCGGGGCAAGCTTTTCGAGCATTCCCCAGACGGGAAAATTGAACGCGTTGATGTGGACCGCGACGCCCTGCAGCGACGTATAGATGTGCTGGCCCTGGAACAAAGGCGACTTGCTTAGCGGTTCGAGCTGGCCGTCGAGCAGCACGTGCGCATCGGGCAGCTCGCGCCGGCCCTTGCTGGAAAAGGACAGCAGCGTGCCCGCGCCGCCTTCGATGTCGATCCAGCCATCCTTGCGCGTCGCACCGGTGGCGTAGTTGAGCTCGTACAATTCTTCCTTGCGGGCGAGGATGGCGAGGCCGAGCGCCTTCAGCATCCGGGCGCGCTGGTGAAAGGTCAGCGCCCGAAGCGCCGGGCCGCCGACCTCGCGGGCGAAGCGCGCCATGCCACCGAAATCGATCCCGCCCGAGCCGGTAAGCGCCACCGGCGACCCGTCGAGGGCGCTTGGAAGCTCGGTCAGGCTGCCGGCGTCGCCCGGCGTCCATTCACCGCGGGCGTAGTTCAAAAGCTGCTGGGTTTTCATGGGCACACCCTAGGCAGGGTCAGTGCCGAGGCCAAGCGCGGCCGCGGTGCCTAGCGCCCCCGGTAGACCGCCGGACGCTTTTCGAGGAACGCCGCAACGCCTTCGCGATAATCTTCGGTGAAGCCGAGGCGCCGCATTTCGTCGCGCTGGAGATCAAGCTCCGCATCGAGCGTGCGCTCGCCCGACGTGCGGATCAGCCGCTTGATCGCGGCGAGACCGAGCGGCGGAAGACCGGCCAGCCTGGTTGCCAGCGCATCGACCTGGCCGTCGAGTTCGTCGTCTTCGACGCACTTCCAGATCAGGCCCCAATCGGCGGCCTTTTCCGCCGGCAGAGGCTCGGCGGTCAGTGCGAGGCCGAGCGCGCGGGCCTGGCCGACCAGCCGGGGCAGGTGCCAGCTGCCGCCGCTGTCGGGGATGAGGCCGAGATTGGCGAAGCTCTGGATGAACTTGGCGGAGCGGCCCGCAACCACCAGGTCGCAGGCAAGCGCGATGTTCGCGCCCGCACCGGCCGCGACGCCCTGAACCCGGGCGATGACCGGCTGATCGAGGCTGGCGAGTCGGCGAACCAGGGGATTCCAGCTCCCTTCGACCGTCTCGCCAAGGTCGACCGCCTGGCCGGGGGCGACCGCGCGGTCGTTGAGGTCCTGCCCCGCGCAGAAACCGCGCCCGGCGCCGGTCAGGACGATGACCCGCGCGCTTTCCGCCGCGCGGTCCAGCGCGTCGCGCAGTTCGGCGTGCATCGCGGCCGTGAAACTGTTGAGGCGATCGGGACGGTTCAGGGTGATCCGCGCGACGCCATCCTTCTCGGCATAGAGGATGGCCGGTTCGCTCACCGGACCTCCTCCACCAGCCCTTCGCTCGTCATCTGCTCCAGCAGCGCGACGACCTCGGCCCGGCATTGGGCGTCGTCCACCTCATATTCCGAGGTCAGCCGGGCCACGAGGTCGTCGATGCCGCGCGGCTCTTCCAGCAGGCGCCAGACCGTCGCCGTGACTTCCTCCATGCCATAGGCGAACCCCCGGTCGGCCTGCAGCGCGACCACGTCGTCGCCGACGTCGGTCGACATGGTGGCGGCGGTACGACGATAAGTGGCGCTCATGACGCGGACTCCGAACTGAGAATGGGACCTTCACTCCGGTTGCGGAAATGACGGTCGAGATAATGGTCGAGTGCAAAGGATCGCATCAGCACCTCGGCCGACCCGCTTCCCGCGCGGCGCTCGGTCCGGCTGTCGGGAAACGTCGCCCCGGGGGCGAGCGCCGCCTGCAGTTCCCCGGCGAGCCGCCGCGCCTCCGCCACCAGCGGCAACGCGGAGTCGAGATGCCGACCGCCGCGCACTTCCTCGAGCAGGCGGCAGGCGTAAGCGGCGCACACCCTAGGGCGCGAACCATAGATGGTGCAGGTCGCTCCCTCGAGCTTCGGGCAGGGCAGGGCGAACAAGGTCGGCGCCGTTCCTTCGAGAACGGGAAGGCCGACGGCGATGGCGGGTTCGACCTCGTCCGGTTCGAGCTTGGCACCGTCGTGCAACGCGCCGGTGCAGCACAGGCCGCAGGACGTGCAGAGTTGGCTCTCCACGTTCATCGGCTCGCTCATGCGGCGACGTCGAACTGCAGGCGGGCGAGACGCGCATAGAGGCCGCCGCGGGCCGTCAGCGTGGCGTGGGTGCCTTCTTCGACGATCCGCCCCTCGTCCATGACGATGATCCGGTCGGCCGCACGGACGGTGGCCAGGCGGTGGGCGATGACCACGGTGGTGCGGCTTTCCATCAGGCGTTCGAGCGCTTCCTGAACGGCCGCCTCGCTTTCGGCGTCGAGCGCGCTGGTCGCCTCGTCGAGCAGCAGCAGCGGCGCATCGCGCAGCAGCGCGCGGGCGATGGCAATCCGCTGCCGCTGGCCGCCCGACAAGCGCGCGCCACTTTCGCCAAGGAAGGTGTCGTAGCCGTCCGGCAGCGCGGACAGGAACTGATGCGCATTGGCGGCGCGGGCAGCGGCCTCGATCTCGGCTTCGCTCGCGTCCCACCGACCGTAGCGGAGGTTGTCGCGGGCGCTGGCGGCGAAGATCACCGTTTCCTGCGGCACGAGCGCGATGTGGCGGCGAAGGTCGGCAGGATCGAGGTCGCGCACATCGACACCGTCGAACGACACGGCGCCGGCCTGGGGGTCGTAGAAGCGCAGCGCGAGCTGGAAGAGGGTCGACTTGCCCGCGCCCGAGGGTCCCACCACCGCGACGGTCTCGCCCGGCGCGACGCTGATGGTCAGCCCATCCAGCGCCTTGGTGTCGGGCCTGGTCGGGTAGCGGAAGTCGACGCCATCGAACGCGAGCGCTCCGGTCGCCGGTTCGGGCAGCGCCTTGGTGACGGCGGGAGCGCTGATCTCGGCCTTGGCTGCGATCAGTTCGGCAAGGCGCCCGGCGGCACCCGATCCGCGCAGCAGGTCGCCATAGACTTCGCTCAAGGCGGCGAAAGCGCCGCCGACCAGTACGCCGGTGAAGACAAAGGCGGCGATCTCGCCCCCGGTCATGCGGCCGGCGGCAACGTCGATCGCACCTTCCCAGATGACCATCACGATGGCGCCGAACATCAGGGCGATCAGCACCACGGTCATGATGGCGCGCAGGCGCATGCGGGTGCGCGCGGTGGTGAAGGCGTTTTCGACCACCTCGGCGAAGCGCGCTTCTTCGCGGCGCTCCTGCCCGAAAGCCTGAACGATCTTCATCGCGCCCAGGACCTCGCTGACATTGGCCCCGACGTCGGCGATCCGGTCCTGGCTGGCGCGCGATAGTGCGCGGACCTTGCGGCCGAACAGGATGATCGGACCGAACAGCAGGGGGATGGCGATCAGCAGCAGCCCGGCGAGCTTGGGGCTGAGCGCGAACAGGTAGATGATCCCGCCGATCCCGGTGACGAGATTGCGCAGCGCAAAGGACACGGAAGTACCGACCACCTGTTCTAGCACCGCGGTATCGGCGGTGAGGCGGGAGGCGATCTCGCTCGGGCGGTTTTCCTCGAAGAAGCGCGGGGGCAGGGTGAGGAGATTGCGCTGCACCTGACGGCGCAGGTCGGCGACCGTGCGCTCGCCCAGCCACGAGACGAAGTAGAAGCGGAAGCCGGTCGCGAGCGCCAGCACGATCACGATCATCAGCAGGTATTGGAAAGCCTGGCTGACCGCGTCGCCGCTCACCGACCCGCCGGCGAACCCACGGTCGATGACCTGCTTGAAGCCATAGGGGATTGCCAGCGTCGCGGCCGAACTCACGCCGAGGAAGAATAGCGCCGCGAGGATCCGTGCCGGATATTTGCCGGCAGCCTTGAAGACGAGCTTCAGGTTGCCGATGCTCCGGCCGGTTTTGATGTTTTCCTTGTCGTCGGACCCGCTCGCCATGAGGGCAGCGGTTAGCAGGGGCAACGGCGGACACAAAGCCCCGGCGTGGGACAGCCCTCGCCTATCTTGCCAGCGGACCCTTTCGGTTCCACACCGGTTGGTGGGCGAAAGATCATAAGTGAGAGTGGATGCTTTACGACGCGTATGAAGTGCAGCGCAGCTGGCTGGCCGGTGCAGGACAGCTTGCGAACCTCTCCTCCAATTGGCTGAGCAACAGTGCCAACCCGTTGAGCTATCACGGGATGAGCGGGATCGTGTCGGCCAGCCTCGACGTCTTCGCCCATGCCGCCGCGACGCGCGGAAAGCCGGCTTTCGGGCTCGACACCGTCACCATCGACGGCAAGTCGCTGCCGGTCCGCGAAGAGATCGTCGACCGGATGCCGTTCGGGCAGCTGAAGCACTTCGTTCGCGAAGGCGCCCCCGAAGGACAGCCGCGGCTGCTGATCGTTGCCCCCATGTCCGGCCACTATGCGACGCTGCTTCGCGGCACGGTGGAGCGGCTGTTGCCCGGCCATGAGGTCTACATCACCGACTGGCGCGACGCGCGGATGGTGCCGCTCAGTGAGGGCACGTTCGACCTCGACGATTATGTCGACACGCTGATTGGCTGGCTCGGCAAGATTGGCCCGGGCGCGCACATGCTGGCCGTGTGCCAGCCGAGCGTCCCGGCCTATGCCGCGACTGCGCTGATGAATGCCGACAACCATCCGGCCACGCCGCGCACCCTGACGATGATGGGTGGCCCGGTCGACACCCGCGAAGCGCCGACCGCGGTCAACACGCTCGCGACCGAGCGTCCGCATGCCTGGTTCCAGCAGAACGTCGTGTGTACCGTTCCGGCCATGTATCCGGGCGGTGGCCGCAAGGTCTATCCGGGCTTCCTGCAGCTCGCCGGCTTCATGACCATGAACCTCGGCAGCCACCTCGTCAGCCATTGGGAGATGTTCAAGCATCTGGTCGACGGCGACGAGGAAGGGGCCGATGCGACCCGCGACTTCTACGACGAATATCGCTCGGTCTGCGACATGACCGCCGAATTCTACCTCCAGACGGTCGACGTGGTATTCCAGCGCCACCTGCTGCCCAAGGGCGAGATGATGCACCGCGGCCAGCGGGTCGACCCGGCGGCCATCACCCGGACCGCGCTACTGGCGATCGAAGGCGAGCGCGACGATATCTCGGGCGTGGGGCAGACCAAGGCGGCGCTGAAGCTCGCCACCAAGCTGCCCGCCGCGAACAAGAAATATCACCTCGCGGAAGGCGCGGGCCATTATGGCATCTTCAACGGCCGCAAATGGCGCGAGAAGATCGCGCCGGTGGTCGAGCGGTTCATCGCCGCCCACGACTGAGCCATCGACGAACAAGAAAAAGGCCGGCTCGTCGCGTGACAGGCCGACCTTTTTCGTTGCGACGCTTCAATCCGTTCAGGGGCTGACGGAAATCTGGTCGGGAGTGTTGTTGCCATCCGCCAGCAGGAGGGCGGCAAGGCCACCCAGCGCGGCAAGGCCGACGAGCAGGGGAAGGATTCCAACCCCGCCGCCAGCCGCAACGGCTGCAGGCGTGGCGATCGGAGCGGCGTCGGCAACCGGCGGGGCGACCGGCGCGTCGAGAGTCGGGAACACGCAGCCCGAAGCGCCCTGAACGGCGGCACCGGCAGCGGCGGCGGCGGCCGAGCCGCACAGGGCTTGGCTCGACGACGGAGCGGCGAAGGCACTGAGTGCAGCCCACGGGCTGTAATCGACGGCTGCGGTCGCCTGGGCAGCGGCGGAGGCGGGTGCCGCGGCCAGCAGGCTCAGGCTGCAGAAGGCTGCGACGAACTTGGAACGACTAGAAATCATGCGAGTATCCCCTCGACGCACGCGCGGCCCCGGTAAAGCTACTGGGAGCAATCACCCGACAGAACGCGCTTCGCCCACGGCAGTTGCATCCTTTCCCCTGCATCGGCGAGATTAAGAAGTCTGGCGGGGAGCGTGACTTGAATGTCACGGCTGCATGGTTAAGCGGCTTGGCCACCGTGACCGACACTCCCCCCATTCTCCTTGTCGCCAACAGCAGCTGGAATCTCTCGCACCAGCGCGGCGGGCTGATCCGCGCATTCCAGGCGGAGGGCCGCTGGCCGCTCGAGGCGGTGGTGCCGCTGGGGGATCCGCCGGTAGGCTCGCTCCCGACCTATCAGGTGCCCCTGGTCGCCGACGGTACCGCCCCGCGCGCCGAGCTGAAGAGCCTGGTGGCGCTGATCGCGCTGTTTCGCCAGGTCCGCCCGGGGATCGTCCTCGGCTTCACGCCCAAGGGCAACATCTATGCCGGCCTGGCGGCCCGGGCCACACGGCGGCCGTTCCTGCCCAATGTTTCGGGACTGGGTACCGGCTTCATCCGCGGCGGCTTGTTATTGAAGATCCAGGCCGCCCTTTATCGCGAGGCGTTTCGCGGGCTTCCCACCGTTTTCTTCCAGAACCGGGACGATGCCGCCCTGTTCGAGAAAATGGGGCTGGTCACCCGCCGTCAGGTGGCGCTGATCCCGGGCTCGGGAGTCGATTGCCGCGCCTTCACCGCTCCGCCGCCAAAGCCGCGCAGCGACGGCAGGCTGAAGCTCGTCTTCGTCGGCCGGTTGCTCGGCGACAAGGGCGTGCGGGAGCTGGCCGGGGCCATGCGGCGCCTGAAGCCGGGCTATCCCGGCCTCTCGCTGACCCTGGTGGGCGAACTCGGAGCGGCCAATCGAACCGCCGTCTCGCGGCAGGAGCTGGACGGCTGGGTGGGTGAGGGGCTTCTGACCCATGCCGGCCGCACCGACGACGTTCGTCCGTTCATCGCCGCCGCGGATGCCGTAATCCTGCCCTCCTACCGCGAAGGTATGCCCCGCGCCCTGCTTGAGGCGGCGGCGATGTCCCGGCCCCTGCTGGCCTCAGACGTGCCCGGTTGCCGGGAGATCGTCCGGGACGGCGACAATGGCCTGCTGTTCGAGGTTCGTTCGGAAGAAGCGCTCGCTTCGGCAATCGAGCGCTTCATTACCGCCGGGCCCGAACAGCGCCGGTCGTGGGCGCTGCGCTCACGCGAAATCGCCGAGCGGGAATATGACGAGCGGCTGGTGATCGACGCTTATCGAAGCGCAGTCATCGCCTTGACAGGAAAAGGTCGCTAGGGGGCGCGGCGATGTTTCGCCGTTTCTTCCAATCGCCCCGCGCCGCCGCGCGTGGCCAGTCCGGCTGGCGCGCGTACGTCGTCGGCGACGTGCACGGCTGCCTCGATCTGCTCGACAAGCTGCTGGCCGACATCGCCGAGGATCATGCCCTGCGTGGACCCGCGCGAGGACTGATCGTCCTGCTTGGCGACCTGATCGACCGTGGCCCCGATTCCGCCGGTGTACTCAAGCGGTTGCGGGAATTCGACCGGCCCGACTTCCGCCTGGTCGGCCTGGCCGGCAACCACGAGGAAGTGCTGCTCAAGATCCTCGCCGGTGACCCGACCGAGGTGGCGGGCTGGCTTCGGTTCGGGGGGGCCGAAACCTTGCTCAGCTACGGCGTCGACGCGAAGGAGCTTGAAGCGCTCAGCCCGGCGGCCGCGCAGCGGCGGATCGCCGAGGCCGTGCCGCGGCAGGACCGTCATTTCCTCGAGCAACTGGCGGATTCGATGCGGTTCGGTGACTTCCTGCTGGTCCACGCCGGCATCCGCCCAGGCGTCCCGCCCGAACAGCAAAGCCTGCGCGACTTGCGCTGGATCCGCGAACCTTTCCTTACCGATACCCGCGACCATGGGATGGTCGTGGTCCACGGCCACACCATCAGCGAACGGGTCGAGGCCGTCGGTTCGCGGATCGGGATCGACACCGGTGCCTATGCCACCGGTCGGCTGACGGCGCTGGCCATCGAGGGCGACCGGCGCTGGCTGATCGATACGGTGGACGGCTTGCACGAAACGGAGAAGAGCCTTGTTTGACGCGCTGTTTTCCGCCCCCGGCCTCGCGCCTCACGTGGCCGAGATGCGGGCCCGCCCGCGCCGCTGGCTGGTCACCGGTGCGGCGGGGTTCATCGGCTCCAACCTCGTCGAGGCGTTGCTGCGGCTCGACCAAGAGGTCGTCGGGCTCGACAATTTCGCCACTGGCCACCAGCGCAATCTCGACGAATTGCTGGGAGCGGTCAGCCCGAACCAGGCCGCGCGATTCCGCATGATGGTCAGCGACATCCGCGATGCGCGCACCTGCGCCGAGGCCTGTGCCGGGGCGGAGGTGGTGCTCCACCAGGCCGCCCTGGGGTCGGTCCCGCGCTCGATCGCCGATCCGCTGACCAGCCACGAGGTGAATGTCACCGGCTTCGTCCAGATGCTCGACGCCGCTCGCCACGCCGGAGTGTCCCGCTTCGTTTATGCCGCTTCGTCCAGCACCTACGGCGACGAGCCCAATCTGCCCAAGCGCGAGGAGCGGATCGGCAACCCCTTGTCACCCTATGCGGTGACCAAGCTGGTCAACGAGCTGTACGCCGCCGTCTATGCACGCAGCTACGGCTTCAAGGCGACCGGCCTGCGTTATTTCAACGTCTTCGGTCCGCGTCAGGACCCCCATGGCCCCTATGCCGCGGTGATCCCGCGCTGGGTCGATTCCCTGTTGTTGGGGGAGGGGATCGTGATCAATGGCGATGGCGAGACGAGCCGCGATTTCTGCTTCGTGGCGAATGCCGTGCAGGCGAACCTGCTTGCCGCGCTTGCCCCCGACGAGGCGCAGGGCGAGGTCTTCAACGTCGCCGTCGGAGAGCGGACCAGCCTCAACCAGCTGTTCGCCTTGCTGACGGACGGACTAGCGCGGCACGGCCGCAATGCGCTGGGCGAAGCGAGCTACGGGCCGTTCCGGGCGGGCGACGTCCGCCACAGCGAAGCCGATATCGGCAAGGCGGCGCGGGTTATCGGCTATGCCCCCACCCATGACATCGCTGCGGGCCTTGCCGAGGCGTTACCCTGGTACCTGGCGCAGGCGGCCGGGAAGCGGGATTGAGCCTGTTGCTTGCCCGGCCGATGCTTTAAGGTCATGGCGAGTTTGGAGTAAAAAAGGTCCGAACATGCGTTCAACGTTGAAATTGCCCGTCTTTGCGGCCGGCTCTCTTGCCCTGGCGCTCGGCGCCTGCGCCGACAAGCCGGGTGGCCCAATCCCGTACAACGTGACGCTTGCGCCGCCGGACCAGCCGCGCGCCCTCAGCCTGGAAGAGAATTATCGCATCGCGCCGCTCGACACGGTGACGGTGAACGTGTTCCGCCAGAAGGACCTGTCGGGCGATTACGAGGTCGATCTGACCGGCCGGATCAGCATGCCGCTGATCGGATCGATCGAAGCAGTGGACCTTACCACCGCCCAGCTCGACCAGAAGGTCACCGCCGCCTACGCCAAGAAATATCTGGTCAATCCGGACGTCGCGGTCGGGGTCAAGTCGTCGACCCGGCGCGCTGTCACCGTCGATGGCGCGGTGAAGTCCAGCGGTTCCTACCCGATCAACGGCCCCCTGACCCTGCTGCAGGCGATCGCCCTTTCCGGCGGAGCGTCGGAAGACGCCAATTTGCGCCGGGTGGCGGTGTTCCGGACCGTGTCGGGCCAGCGTCAGGCGGCCGCCTTCGATCTCCAGCAGATCCGCCGTGGACAGGCGGTCGATCCGCCCATCTATGCGGGCGATATCGTGGTGGTCGACGGGTCGGGCGTGAAGGACACGCAGAAGCGGATCCTCAATAACATCCCGATCCTCTCCATTTTCCGGCCGTTCTGACCCACCGGGGTCGGGCTGCCGCAAAGGAACAGCAATCTTGAATCGTGATCTCGCCTTCAGTCCCAACGGGCGCCTTCCGGCGGCTCCTGGCGACCTTCCGCCGGGCGCCGCGGCGCCGGTCAACCGCGCCCGCACCGCCGTGCATCACAACCAGCTGGACCTGGCGAGCCTGCTTCGCATCGTCCGCGAATGGCGCTGGCTGATCCTTGCCGCGATGGTGCTCGGGCTGGCCGGCGGGATCATCCTCACCATGCTGACCACGCCGCTCTACCGGGCGGTGGCGACGCTGGAGGTCAATCCGCCGCAGGTGCAGGTGCTCGACAAGGACGATTCGCAGAGCCAGTCTTTCCAGAGCTGGGACTTCATCGCGACCCAGGTCGGCCTGCTGCAAAGCCGCGCCGTGGCCGAGCGCACCGCGCAGGACCTGAACCTCGCGGCCAATCCGGCCGTCGCCGGAACCGAGGGTTCGCTGCAGGACCGACTGGCCCGCGCCACCAGCGTGGTGGCCGGCGGCCTCAACGTCACCATGCCCGAAGAAGGCACGCTGATCCGCTACACCTACACCTCGACCGATCCGCAGCTTGCTGCGACCATTGCCAATGGCGTTGCCGACAGTTTCATCAACGCCGGCCTCCAGCGCCGGTTTGAAAGCTCGGCCTATGCTCGCCAGTTCCTCGAGCGGCAGATCACCAAGACCCGCGGCGACCTCGAGCGGAGCGAGCAGTCGCTTGCCCGCTATGCGCAGGCGGAGGGGATCATCACGCTCAGCGGCGGCGGGCAGGGCAGTTCGGGTTCGCCAGAGGCCGGCAACTCGTTGCAGGGGGACAGCCTGGCCGCAATCAACGCCGCTTTGGCGCAAGCGACTGCACGCCGGGTAGCGGCCGAGGGTGCCTATCGCGCCTCCGCGGCATCCGGTCCGGGCAGCGCGGTCACGGCCTCGACCCAGGCCCTCCGCGCCAGCCGCGCCCAGGTCGAGGCGGAATATAGCGAAAAGCGCGCGTCGCTTCAGCCCGATCACCCCGAGATGATCAGCCTGCGCGAACGGATCGCCGAACTGAACCAGCAGATTGCCCGCGAAGGCGCGCAGGCCAGTGCCGGCGTCAACAACACGCTGGCGGCCGAATATCGCGGCGCGGCAGCCGCCGAGCGGGCACTTCAGGCGCGGGTCAATTCCTTGAAGGGCCAGGTCCTCGACCTGCGCGGCCGCAGCGTCCGCTACGGGATCCTGCAGCGCGAGGTCGATACCAACCGCAGCCTCTATGATGCGCTGCTTGGCCGCTACAAGGAAATCGGCGTCGCCGGCGGCATCGGCACCTCGCCGATCTCGATCGTCGATCGGGCCGAGCCGGCAGGCTCGCCGTTCAAGCCGAACCTCCCCAAGAACCTGCTGGCCGGCCTTGCGCTTGGCCTGATCGGCGGGCTTGGGGCAGCGGTTGGCCTCGATCTCCTGCGCGACACCATCCGCACCCGTGAGGACATGCGGTCCAAGCTTGGGCTCGCCTGCATCGGCCAGATCCCCAAGCGCCAGACCAAGGGCGATTTCGTCGAGGACCTCAAGGATCCGGGTTCATTGGTGTCCGAAGCCTATAGCGCCACTGCTGCGGCGCTTCGCTTTACCACCGAACATGGCGCGCCGCGGGTGATGATGGTCACGTCGACCTCGCCGGCCGAAGGCAAGTCGTCGTCGGCGCTTGCGCTGGCGCAGAACTTCGCCCGCCGCGGGGTGAACGTGCTGCTGATCGATGCCGATCTTCGCAAGCCGGCCTTCCGTGCCGCCAATGACGAGATCGGGCTGACCAAGCTCCTTACCAACGAGGAGGAACTGCTCGGCCACGTCGCGCCGACCCAGTTCGACAATCTGTCGCTGCTGCCGTGCGGAACACTGCCGCCCAACCCGGCCGACCTTCTCGCCACCGCGCGGTTCGGAATGATCATCGAGGAAGCGCTGCAGCACTTCCAGATGGTGCTGGTCGATTCACCGCCGGTGATGGGCCTCGCCGATGCGCCGCTGATCGCCCACACCTGCCGCAATGTGCTGTTCGTGGTCGAAAGCGCCCGCACCCGCACCCGGCAGGCGGCCGAGGCGCTCAACAACCTCGAGGCTTCCGGCGCCCACCTGCTGGGCGGTCTGCTGACCAAGGCCAGCGAGGCCAATGGCAACTACAGCTACTATAATTATCGCTACGGCGAGCTTGCCGACAAGCGGGAGCGGATCGCCCTTATTCCCCATCATCAGGAAGGGTGATGCGGGGAGAGGGGGCCGCGTCGGCTCGGCGATCATGTTTGGAATGGCTGGGGCTCGCAGCGGTCCTGCTGCTTGCGGTGCAGGCCGGCCGTTCGGCGTTCGTCGCCGCCGAAGGTGAGCGACGTCCGGCTGCGGCGCACGCCGTGTGGCCCTCGCATCCCGTGCCGCAAGCGACCCTCGCCCTTGCCAGCATCGGTGCCGCGGCCCGCGAAGGCCGGGCGCCGGACGCGCAGGCTTTGGAGCAGATCCGCAGCGTCGGGCGGGCCGATCCACTTGCCGTAGATCCGCTGCTGGTGACGGCGACCGCGCGTCTTGCTGCCGGCGACCGGCAGGAGGGCGAAAAGCTGTTGAAGGCCGCGCTCCACCGCGAGCCGCGCTCGTCCGCCGCCCACTTCCTGTTGGCCGACCTCTACGTCCGCGAGCAGCGGGTCGGCGACGCGCTGGTCCATGTCGGGGTGCTCGGCCGCCGGATCCGCGGCGGCGGTGCCGAGCCGTTCGCGGCGGCGCTTGCGATCTACCTGCGCGATCCTTCGAAGATCGCCGAGGTGCGCCCGATGCTGCAAGGCAATGCGGCGCTTCGCAAGTCGGTCATGATCAACCTCTCGCAAGACCCCTCCGCGGCCACCTCGCTGCGCCTGCTGACCGGGCGCGGGGACAGCGGGGAGGAGTGGTTCCGGAACGCCTTCGAGCGGCAACTCGCGGGTGGCAACGTCGGCGGGGCACGCGCCTTGCTCGCCGCCGCGCGGGTTCGCGGCGGCGGCACGGCGCTCACGCCCTGGTCCGCCGGCGACGAGGCCGGGCCGCTGTCCTGGCGCCTGCCCGCGACGTCGGACGGGGTGGTCGAGCCGGTCTCGGGCGGTCCGCTGCGGCTGGTCTTCTATGGCCGGGCCGATGCTTCGCTTGCCGACCACCTGCTATTGCTGCCGGCTGGCCGCTATCGCTTCGAGGCCCAGTTCGCCGGGACGCCCCCGCCCGGCACGTTCGAATGGCGCGTGACCTGCCTGCAGGGCGCGCGCCCGCTTGCCACCTGGCCGGTCTCCGCGCCCGCGAGCGCACAACTTCTGGACGTTCCCGCCGATTGCCCGGCGCAGCGCGTGGCATTGTGGGGACGTCTCGGCGAATTCCCGCGCACGACCTCCGCAGAACTTGTCCGGGTCGCCCTCAATCCGGTGATGGCCACGCCATGAGCATGACCGTTCGCCACCTGGCGGTGCCGCTGTTCCTGATCGCCTGCCTGCTGCTTGGCGGCAGTCCGCAGGGGATCTGGCGTAACCTGATCCTGCAGGTCGGCGGCCTGTCGCTGATCGCCTGGGCCCTGCTGTCGAGCCGGCGGAGCCATCCGACCAGCGCCGGTCGCCTCCTGCTGTGGCTGGGCGGATTATGGTTCGCCCTGGTCCTTCTCCAGCTCATACCGCTTCCCCCGCAATGGTGGAGCGTGCTGCCGGGCCGCGCCCCGGCGGTGGAAGGCTTCGTGCTGCGCGGCGAGCCCTTGCCGTGGCTTCCGCTGTCGCTCGCTCCGGCCCAGACGTTGTCGACCCTCCCGTTGCTTGCGGTCCCCCTCGGCGTGATCGCGGCGGTGGTCGTGCTCGGTGCCTATCGTTCGCGCTGGGCAGTGGCGGCGCTGGTCAGCGGGACCTGTGTCTCGGTCCTGCTCGGCGCGGTCCAGCTCAGCCAGGGCGGGCCCTACCTGTTCGACAATTACAATACCGAGCGGGCAACCGGGCTGTTCGCCAACAGCAACCACCAGGCGACCCTCCTGCTCGCCACCCTGCCGTTCCTCGGCGCGCTGATCGGCCAGCAGCAGCAGGAGGGCCGCAAGCGCCAGTCCGCGGCGCTTGGCCGGATCGTGATCGCGCTGGGCGCGGTGGCGGTGATCCTCCTTGGCATCATCCTCAATGGGTCGATGGCCGGGCTTGGCCTGCTGCTGCCGGTGGGGCTCGCCAGCCTTGCGGTCGCCTTGCCCAACACCGGCAAGGTCCCGCGGCTGCTCGCCGGGGTCGCGCTGCTGCTGATGCTGGCGGCGATGGTCGGGATCGGGGTCCTGACGGACGCCGGAAGCAATGCGACCTCGCTTGCCACCCGGTCCGACATCTACCGCATCACGCTTGCCGCGATCGGCGATACCTTCCCGGCCGGGACCGGGCTGGGCAGCTTCCAGACTTATTATCGCCTGTACGAAAATCCGGCGCTGGTGGATTCCTTCTTCATCAACCACGCCCACAGCGATCCGCTGGAATGGATCCTCGAAACCGGCCTGCTCGGGGCGCTTCTGCTCGGCGCGCTTTTGCTGTGGTGGGGGACCCGTGCGCTTCGCCTGTGGCGGGCGCCCAAGCCCGACCTCACGGCGCTGGCGGCGACCATCGCGTCGGGCGCGATCCTGGCCCACAGCCTGGTTGACTATCCGCTCCGCGATGCGGCGATCCAGGCGGTGTTTGCCCTGTCGCTCGCCTTCATGGCGGAGCCGCGCAGCCATTCGAGCGAAAGCCGGTCGCGCTCTCGTGGGCAGGACCGTGCGCCCCGCCATCTGACGCTGGACGACGATGGCCCTCTCAGCGGGTAAGCAGGAGCCCGAACTTGCGGGTGAGTTCGCTGAGGAAGTAATGCGATCCCGGGACCATCAGCAGTTGCGAGCGATGGATCGGGATTGTGCCGAAGCGCTGTGCGGTCGGCTCCCCGGGATTGGTGATCGCCCCCAGCGCGATCCGAACCAGTCGCAGCGTTGCGCCATCGCCCTCGAGCCCGTCGGGAAGCCTGGTCCCGAGCAGCCGATTGGCGAGGATCAGGCCGGCCGCCACCGTCCGACCGGCGCCGAGGCGCGGAGCCTGGTCGGCGATCGCCGCAAGCTGTTCGGGCGGGGTCCGCGCTGCCAGGGCGGCGAAGTCGGCCAGCCACTTGAGGCGGAACCAGGCGCTGGAAGCGCCATGCACCGCCAGATAGGGCAGCAGCAGCCGCTCGGGCAGGGTCGGCAGCGTGAGCCTGCCGCGCACTTCCACCATTCGCGGGGTGACCGTCGCCACCGCGCCCGGCAGCAGCGACGGATGGTCGCCGAGGCGGCTGTGCAGGTCGAGCAGGATTCCATCGTCGCTGCGCCACTGGCTTTCCTTGCGGGCGCGATGCCAGTCGACCGGATCGACCGAGGGGTCGGGCACCTGCTGGACGTAGCCCAGCGCATCGAGCAGCCGGGCCGCCTTGCCAATGGCGCCTGGCGGCACCAGCAGGTCGATGTCGAGCTGCTGCTTGATCAGGGGATCGCCCCACGCCAGCGCGCCGAGCGTCTGGCCCTTGACGAAAAGATGCGGCAGCGAGGCGCTGGCGAAGGCGTGATGAACGCGCCCGCTCTCCACCACCATCGCGAAACCGTCCGCCGCGATCCGCCGCGCCGCAGCGCCGATCGGCTGGGCACCCAGCGGCACGATACCTGCCCGGGTCAGCGTTTTCCAAACCAGCCCTTCGACACGGTGACGCCTGGCGAGCGTCGCCAGCCGGGCGCCGTCCGCAGCGGCCAGCCGGGGTCCGAGCAGTGCAAGGTCGGCATCGCTCAGCCCGGGGCGGCAGCAATCGGCAAGAAGGGCGAGCATCGGCTCCATGCCGCAGTCCTTAGCGGCGGCGCGGGCGAAAGCCACCGGGGCCGTGCATGGTAAGTCTCGTTCGCTTGTTCGGACTGACCCTGTCCAGCGAACTGCCGCTACCGGGGCTGGTCGCCGCGCCCGAGGGCTCGGCGGTCGACGTGACCATCTGCCGCGGCTCGGTCGGAGCCGAGGCCGACCTCGTCATCCCCGAGGCCGGCTCGTTCGTGGTCCGCGCCGGGCGGGAGATCATCGTCGATGCGCTGCCCGGCATTCCCGAGCGCAACGTGCGCCTGTTCCTGCTTGGCAGCGCAATGGGGCTGCTGCTGCATCAGCGCGGGCTGTTCCCGCTTCACGCCAATGCCGTGGCATTAGACGGCCGGGCGATTGCGGTCGCCGGTGCGACGGGGGCGGGCAAGTCGACCCTTGCCGCCTGGTTCTCGCGGCAGGGGCTCGGGCTGGTCGGGGACGACGTGATCGCCCTCAAGCCGACCGGCGAAGGAATGGTCGCGCTGCCCGGGCCGCCGCGGGTTCGCCTGTGGCGCCAGTCGCTCGACACCTTCGGGCTGGGCAGCGAGGGCCTTGAGCCTAGCTACGTCGATCCCGGTTTCGACAAGTGGGACCTGCCGGTCCCGCTCAGCGACCATGAAGCGGACGAATTGCCGCTGGGGTGCATCTATGTCCTGAGCGACGGGCCGGGCATCGCGATCCACCGCCTGGGCGGCGCGGCCGCGGCCGGAGCCTTGTTCGACCACACTTATCGCGGTGCTTATGTCGAACAGGTCGGCGGCGCGGCGGGGCATTGGCAGGCCGTGGCGCGCATCGCGGCCTCGGTCCCGGTCTTCAGCCTCGAACGCCCGCGCGACCTCAGCCAGCTTGATGGGCTGGGCCACGCCCTGCTTGATCACGCGCGGGCTGCAACCGCTCGAACAGACGACGCGGATCGGTCAGCAGGACAAGGGTAAGCCCGCTCGCCCCGCAAATCGCCAGTCCCCACAGGTAGGGGATCTGGGTGCCGTTGAAGGCCTGGCCGATGGCAAAGCCCGCAAGCGCGGCAAGCACGGTGCTGACGACCCCCTGGATCGACGAAGCCATGCCCGCCTGCGGCGCCATTCGCTCCATCGCCAGCGTGTTCATGTTCGCCGCGCAGAAGGAGAAGCTGGCCAGCACCAGCGCCTGGCCGATCACGAAGCCGGTGAGGTCCTCGCCGTAGAAGGTGGCGATCGTGGCATGGCCGAGCGCGAACAGGGAAAAGGCCACCGTGCCGGTGTGCGCCACGCGCCGCAGCCCGTAGCGGCCGACCAGCTTGCTGTTGGTGAAGCTCGCCAGTGCCATCGGGGCCGCGACCGCGCCGAATACGATGCCGATCAGTTCGGGACGACGGAAGACGTCGAAGACGATCTGCTGGATCGAAGCGATGTAGGCGATCAGGCCCGAGAAGAGGGCGGTCTGGGCCAGGGTGTAGCCAAGCGACTGGCGATCGGTGACGACCGCGCGGGCGCCCTCCAGCAGGTCGCCGAGCCCAAGCGTCCGGCGATGCTCGTCCTTCAGCGTCTCGGGGATGCGCAGGAAGGCCCACACCCCGACGACGATGCCGAACAACCCGAGCGCCCAGAAGATCGCCTGCCACGGGCCGACGGTCAGGATCAGCTGCCCGATGCTCGGCGCAAGCACGGGGATGACCATGAACACCATCGCGACCAGGCTCATCACCCGGGCCATCGCCTCGCCTTCGAACAGGTCGCGGACCATGGCGAGCACGATCACCCGCGTGGCGGCCGCGGCGGCGCCCTGGAACACCCGGGCGAGGATCAGGATCTCGAACGTCGGCGCGGCCGAACAGAGGAAGGCGAAGACGACGTAGATTGAAATGCCGATGGTCAGCATCGGCTTGCGCCCGAAGCGGTCGGCGAGCGGGCCCCAGAACAGCTGCCCGACACCGAACCCGAAGGTGTAGACGATCAGCACCAGCTGGCGGCGGTTCGCGTCGGTCACGCCAAGGTGGCTGGCGATATCCTCCAGCGCCGGGATCATCGAATCGATCGCCACCGCATTGAGCGCCATCAGCGCGGCGAGCAGCGCGATCGTCTCGCGCGCGCCGGGACGGGGCCCGGAGCCGAGCGGGGAGGGGTGATGAAGGGAGACCATTGGGAAGGCTGCTCTACGCGCCGCCGGGGGTGCTGGTTCCAAGGCTCGGCACCGTGGAGATCGGCCGCCAGCCATCGGCGAAGCGGGCTTCCTCGCCGGCATGGATGCCGCCCGCGATGAATATTGCGTCGATCCCGAATGCCGCGGCGCCCGCCATGTCGGTCTGGAGCCCGTCGCCGATGGCCAGCACCGCGCCCCGGTCAGGGTCGCCGCCCAGCTTCAGCGCGTGCTGGTAGATGGCGGGATAGGGCTTGCCGTACCAGATCACCCGCCCGCCCAAGGCCTCGTAGGCGTCTGCCAGCGCACCGGCGCAGACCATCACCTCGCCCATGTGATGCACGATGCGGTCGGGGTTGAGGCAGTGCATCAGGACGTCCGCCGCCCGCCATTCGGCAAGGCGGCCGGCATAATCCTCCACCGTTTCGCCGACATCCAGGCCGGCACAGGCCAGTTCGGCGAATCCGCCATCGGCGACGACCAGCCCGCGCGCGGTAAGGTCGGCGAGATCGGCCGCCGTCCCGCAAAATCCCACCGGGCGCCCCCGTACCGCGGCAAGTCCGGCTTCGCCCGCCGTGACGATTCCGTCGTTACGCGCCGGATCGAGCCCGAGGCGGAGCAGCTGGTCCCGGATCGCGTCGGCGCTGCGCGGCGCATTGGTGACGAACAGCACCGTCCGTCCCTGCTGCTTCCATGCGGCCAGCACGTCTGCCACGCCGGGGAAGATGGCGAAGCCGTCATGGACGCAGCCCCACAGGTCGCACAGGATCAGCCGGTAGCGGTCCGGCAGCGCGTTGAGGTCCACCGGCGGTCAGGTTTCGGGTGGTGGCGGCGGCATGTGGCTCGGCGCCGCCGGATGCTCGATGATCGGCGATTCCTCGACGTCGAGCGGGCCTTCCCACTTGGCGACCAGCACGCTCGCCACGGCATTGCCGACGACGTTGGTAGCCGAGCGGCCCATGTCGAGGAAATGGTCGACCGCCAGGATCAGCAGCAGGCCGGCCTCCGGGATGTTGAACATCGCCAGGCTGCCCGCGATCACCACCAGGCTCGCGCGCGGAACCCCGGCGATGCCCTTGCTGGTGACCATCAGGGTCAGCAGCAGAAGGATCTCCTGTCCGATCGACAGATCGATCCCATAGGCCTGCGCGATGAAGATCGTCGCGAAGGTCATGTACATCATCGAGCCGTCGAGGTTGAACGAGTAGCCCAGCGGCAGGACGAAGCTCGCGATGCGCGGCGGTACGCCGAACTTGTCGAGCGCTTCCAAGGTGCGCGGGTAGGCGGCTTCCGACGAGGCGGTGGAAAAGGCCAGGACCAGCGGATCGCGAATGTACCGCGCGAGATGGGTGACCCGGCTGCCAACCGCGACGAACGCCACGCCAAACAGCAGCAGCCACAGGATGACCAGGCCAAGGTAGAAGCTGCCGATGAACTGGCCAAAGGTGATGATCACCCCCGGTCCGTTTTCGGCGATGGAGGCGGCGACCGCGGCGAACACCGCGAACGGGGCCAGGCGCATGACATAGCCGGTGACGACCAGCATGACCTCGACCAGGCCCTCGACCGCGCGGACCAGCGGCTTGGCCTTTTCGCCGACCGCGGTGATCGCGACGCCGATGAACAGCGAGAAGACCACGATCTGCAGGATCTCGTTCGAGGCCATGGCCTCGATGCCCGACGCCGGCACCACGTGGGTGACGAACTTGGCGAGGTCGAAGTTGGAGGTGTCGACGCCGCTCGCCGCATTGACCGGCGGCAAGGGCAGGTTGAGCCCGACGCCCGGTTGCAGCGTATTGACCAGGATCAGGCCGAGCGTCAGCGAAATCAGGCTGGCGGTGATGAACCAGGCCATGGTCCGCGCCCCGACCCGGCCAAGCGCCGCGGTATCGCCCATATGCGCCACGCCCGCGACCAGCGTTGCGAACACCAGCGGCGCGATGATCATCTTGATCAGGCGCAGGAACAGGGTGGTGATGATCCCGAAGTAGCCGGCGATCGCTTCAAGCTGCGCCTTGCCCTCGGGCGTGGCGTCGCCGACCCCCGCATTGATCGCCCAGCCGGTAATCAGGCCGAGAACGAGGGCGAAGAGGATGTACCAGGTCAGGCGTTTGGCCACGCGGGAAAGTCCTTGCAACGACAGTTGGCCCGGGATTGAAGCCCAAAGCTGGCGAACGCAAGGGCTGAGGCCGGTGCGGGAGCCCGGAGCGGTTCGTCCCGGGCCCCCGCCTTCGAACCTCAGGCCAATTCGACCTGCCCGTTCCTGACCACTTTCTCGGCGAGCGGGCCGTTGAGCTCCGCGAGATGATCGAAGCCCGCCTCATAGGTGGCAAGGCCGTGGCTTAGGCTGCGCAGTTCGCCCTCGAGCCCCTGCAGTTCAGCTTCGGGCACCAGCGCCTCGATCCGGTCCCACCCGGACCAGCCGTCGCGCGGGACCATGCCAAGCAATTGCCCGCGCCGCGCGGCAAGCGCGCTTCCGACCTTGCTTGCGGCGGTGGAGGGCGTCGTCACGATCACCTTGTGCACCGGTTCGAGGAGATGCGGCTGGGCGGCGGAAAGCGCCTCCTGCATCGCGATCCTGCCGGCGGTACGGAACGCGAGCTCGCTTGAATCCACGCTATGATAGCTGCCGTCGGTCAGGGTCACCGCAACGTCGACCACCGGAAAGCCGAGCGGGCCCTTGCCGCAGGCGTCGCGAACACCCTGCTCGACCGCCGGGACATATTGGCGGGGAATGGCGCCGCCGTGGATTTGCTCGGCAAAGGCAAAGCCCTCGCCGCGCTGGCGGGGGGACAGATCGATCACCACGTCGCCGAACTGACCATGGCCACCAGACTGCTTCTTGTGCCGTCCGCGCTGGGTCACGCCGCGGCGGATCGATTCGCGGTAACGGACCCGCGGCGTGCGTTGGGTGACCTCGACCCCGTGCCGCCGCTTGAGCCGGGCCAGGACGACGCCCAGCTGCTCCTCGTTGACCCCCGACAGGACCAAAGCGTGATCCTCTTCGTCATGGTCGACATGGAGGGTGGGATCCTCCTCCGCCAGCTTGTGGAGTGCGCCCGACAGCTTGACGTCGTCCTTGCGGTCGGCCGGCTGGATCGCGGCCCGCATGTTGCGCGAGGGCAGCGGCACATCGAGGGCAGGGGGCAGCGGCCCGGTTCCGGCCCAGTCGCCGGCGTGCAGGGAGTCGGCCTTGGCAAACGCCACGACCGCGCCCTCGGGCGCTTCGCCCAGGCGCTGGTTGCGCTCGCCCTGCAGCGCGAACATCGCGCTTGCCTTGAGCGTCCGGCCGTCGGCGGTGGCCAGTTCCTGCCCCTCCCTCAAGGGGCCGCCGAGCAGCCGGCCGATGACCAGCCGGCCAAGCTGGTGGGCATGGCTGACCTTGACTGCATGGACGGCGGGCCGATCCACTCCCAACCGGTCGGCAGTCGCCGACGGAGCGGGTGCCTCATGGCGCAGCGCCTTCATCAGCCGCCGCACTCCGAAACTGCTCGAGGCGGACCCGAACAGCACCGACACGCCAAGGTTTTCGCTGGTTTCGCGGGCAAGGTCGTCCAACACGCGGGCAGGCTCCGGCACCTCGTCCATCAGCACCTGCTCGAGCAGGGCATCGTCATGGTCGGCAAGCTGTTCGAGCAGGCGGGTGCGGGCCTGGGCCTCGACCGCGTCCAGTTCGGCCGGCATCGGGATCGGCTCGGACGGCTTGCCCGGGCGGTAATGAAAGGCGCGTTCCAGCGCGACGTCGATGAAACCGGTGACCTTGTCGCCGGTGGTGATCGGCACCTGACGAGCGATCAGCGGCGACACGCTCAGCGGCTGCAGCGCTTCCAGCAGCTCGCCGATCGAGGCCCGCGCGCCGTCGATCCGGTTGACGAAGATGAGGTGGGGCAGGCCAAGCTCGTCGAGCAGCCGGAGCATCGGCGCTGCAAGCGGTGCGCGGGCGGGATCGGGATCGACCACCACCACTGCCAGATCGGCCAGCGCCAGTGCGCGGGCGCCATCGGCCTGGAAGCCGGTTCCGCCCGGTACGTCGATCAGCGCGAAATGCTCGCCCAGCCAGTCGAACCCCATCAGGTTGAGTTCGGTCGATCCGCCCCGCGCCCGAGCTTCCGGGCTCCAGTCGCCGACGCTGTTCCGGGCGGCGGTGTCGCCTTGCCGGTCGATCGTGCCGCTGGCGTACAGCATCGCCTCGGCAAGGCAGGTCTTGCCTGCGCCCGCCGGACCGACCAGCGCGATGGCTCTCGTGCCTGTGATGGCCTCATGCATGGTTGCAACTCTCCTTGCGTCCGGGTTGCGGCGCGCTGAGTCGCTGTGGGCGCCTCACGCGCCAGGGGAGGGCAAGGGTCTGCCTGTTGGACATGGATGGCAAGGGGAACGGTCGCCGCAAACCGGCGGTTGGGCGATTATCGTATTTTCGTTTCTGACCCCCCGGAGTTCCGCCCCTCATGGCCAGTGCCGCCGCAGCCCGCGACAAGGGCCGATCCGCGACATCGCCGACCGACATTCCCTCGCAGGGCTGGATCGAGATCGCCAAGCGGACGTGGAGTCAGGTCGGCAAGGACAATGTCGGGATCGTCGCGGCGGGAGTCGGCTTCTATTTCTTCCTGGCGCTGGTCCCGCTGCTCGGCGCGACGGTGCTGACCTACGGATTGTTCACGACGCCGGAGGCGGTGGTCCGACAGGCGCAGGGGCTGACCGCCTTCCTGCCGGGCGGAGCCGCCAAGCTGATCGGCGAGCAGATGCTGAACGTCGTCGAGACGTCGGGAGAGAAGAAGGGCCTCGGCCTCCTCCTCGCCATCGCGGTCGCCTTTTGGGGGGCGCGCAACGCCGCGGGCGCGATCGTCACCGCCCTCAACATTGCTTACGGGGCGGAGGAGAAGCGCGGCATCGTCAAATCGACCATGCTGGCGCTGGCGATGACGCTTGGCGCGATCATCATGGTGGGGGTGGTCGGCGTCGCGATCGCTATTCTGGCGGCGGTCGAAAGGCTGCTTCCCGCCGCCGGACCGGTCGGGCGCTTCCTGTTCTCGGCCGTCACTTATGCGATGCTGGGCGCCATGGCCGCGGCGGCCGCGGCGACGCTCTATCGCTACGGGCCGAGCCGCCAGCGTGCCCGCTGGACCTGGCTTACCCCGGGTTCGCTATTCTTTGCGGTGGTGTGGCTGCTGCTCACGTTGGGGTTCGGTTTCTACGTCCGCAACTTCGCCAGCTACGGAGCGACCTATGGCGCCCTGTCGAGCGTGGTGGTGCTGCTGACCTGGCTCTACCTCTCGAGCTATGTCCTGATCTTCGGTGCCGAGCTCAACAGCGAGGTCGAGCACCAGACCGCCAGAGACACATTCGCAAAACCGGGCGAGCAATCGCCGGGTGCGCGCGGGACCTTTGGCGCCGATCACGTCGTCCAGAAGGAAAATGAAGAGCGGCCGCCGGTCGACGCCCGCCCGATTGAAGTCGTTGCACCGCAGCGGGAAGACGACAGGGGCCATCCCTATCTCGCCAGCCGCCTCGCCTCACGCACCGGACAGCTGGCCGGCGCACGCAGGATCTCGATGCTGAGTTCGGGGCTGGCGACGCTTGGCCTCGGGTTCCTCAGGAAGCGCGGGTCGGAAAAGGCCGGTGCGCTGCTGCTGGTGACCGCTGCCGGACTTGCGCTGCTGAACCGCCGCTAGCGCCCCGCGGCGATGTCGCGCAGGACGGGGCCGAGCGAGGAGGGATGGACCAGCTTGGCGGCTTCCTCGGGCGCGAACCAGCCGCGCTGCCGTTCGTCGGCTTCGGGATAATCCTCGGCCACGCTTTCGACACGCAGCGGAAACACCGCCATCTGCCACTCGATCTCGCCCGCCAGCCGGTAGCGCTTGCGCTTGGGGACCACCGTCAGGACGGTGTTGGCGACGGTGCCGCTGACCCCGGCCTCCTCCCAGGCCTCACGTTCCGCGGTGGCGGCAAGGGGTCGGCCACGCAGGGCCCAGCCCGCCGGGAGGACCCATCGCCCCGACGACTTGGCCTTGACCAGCAGGACTTCGAGCCGCCCTTCGTGGCGGCGCCAGCACAGCGCACCGGCCTGGGCCGGCTTGCCGCCGAGGCGCGGCACTTCCAGCGTGTAGAGAAAGCGGCAGAACGGAGTGTGGATGCCCATGAGGCGCTCCACTACTCCATCATGGTTAGCGAGTGGTGACTATTCGGCGGGAAGCAGCCGCTGCTCGGTCGCGCTCTTCATCAGCGCGGCCTGCAGCTTCTCGAACGCCCGGACCTCGATCTGGCGAATCCGCTCGCGGCTGACGCCATAGACCTGGCTCAATTCCTCCAGCGTCTTGGGATCGTCGGCCAGACGGCGTTCGGTGAGGATGAACTTCTCGCGTTCGTTGAGCGATTCCATCGCATTGGTCAGCAGCATGTGCCGGACCTGCTTTTCCTCTTCGTCGGCGACCAGCTCGTCCTGCAGCGGGCCGTTGTCGACCAGGAAGTCCTGCCACTGGCTCTCGGCACCCTCGTCGCCCTTGAGCGGCGCGTTGAGGCTGGTGTCGCCGCCCATCGACATGCGGCGGTTCATCGAGATGACCTCTTCCTCGGTGACTCCGAGATCGGTCGCGATCTTGGTCACGTCGGCAGGCTTGAGGTCGCCCTCCTCGAACGCGTCGATCTGGTTCTTCATCCGGCGCAGGTTGAAGAACAATTTCTTCTGCGCGGCGGTGGTGCCCATCTTCACCAGGGACCACGAGCGCAGGATGAATTCCTGGATGCTCGCGCGGATCCACCACATGGCGTAGGTCGCCAGGCGGAAGCCCCGGTCGGGCTCGAACTTCTTGACGCCCTGCATCAGGCCGATGTTGCCCTCGCTGATCAGTTCGCTGACCGGCAGGCCGTAGCCGCGATAGCCCATGGCGATCTTGGCCACGAGTCGCAGGTGGCTGTTCACCAGCTTGGCCGCGGCGTCGGTGTCGTTATGCTCCCGCCAGCGCTTGGCGAGCATATATTCTTCTTCCGGGGCA
Organism: Sphingomonas kaistensis; assembly: GCF_011927725.1. Taxonomy (NCBI): domain Bacteria; kingdom Pseudomonadati; phylum Pseudomonadota; class Alphaproteobacteria; order Sphingomonadales; family Sphingomonadaceae; genus Sphingomonas; species Sphingomonas kaistensis. The sequence goes on from NZ_JAATJC010000001.1 coordinate 1,996,169, forward strand.
AGGATCGGAAATTTCTTGATCTCAGACAGATAGCGGTTGAGTCCGACTTCGCCGGCGCCCGCTGGGATCGATAATGCCTTTGCTTGTGCCATCTTGAAATCACGTCCTTGCCTGTCGGAGCGGCTTTCCCCACCACTCTGACACCTGAAATCCTATACCCCAAGCGCTCTGAACAGTTCCTGCATATCCTGCGGAACGGCGCTCTCGAACGACAGACGGTCCTTCGTCACCGGGTGAACGAAGCCAAGCCGTGCAGCGTGCAACGCCTGGCGCCGGAAGTTGAGCCTGTTCAATAATTCACGCAGCTTCTGCGCCGGGGCGCGGCCGTAGACCGGATCGCCGAGCAGCGGATGGCCGATACTGGCCATGTGGACGCGCACCTGGTGCGTCCGCCCGGTTTCCAGCCGGCATTCGATCCTCGCCGCGACGTTGTTCACCCCCAGGACCTTATAGTGGGTCACCGCGCGCTTGCCGCGATCCGCATCGACGATTGCCATCTTCTTGCGGTCATGCGGCGAGCGGGCGAGGGCGGCATCGACGCTGCCTTCCATCCTGGCCGGACGGCCGCCGACCGCGGCCAGGTAGCGCCGGTCGATGGTGTGCGCCTGGAATTGCCGCGCCAGCCCCTCGTGGGCGACATCGGTCTTCGCCACTACCAGGAGGCCGGTCGTATCCTTGTCGATGCGGTGGACGATCCCCGGCCGCGCCACCCCGCCGATGCCGCTGAGCCGGCCGGCGCAATGGTGAAGGAGGGCATTGACCAACGTCCCGTCGAGATTGCCGGCGGCAGGGTGCACCACCAGCCCGGCGGGCTTGTCGACCACCAGCAGGTGATCGTCCTCGTGGACGATGACCAGCGGAATGTCCTGCGCCGGAGCGCTCGCCTGTTCAGGCTGGGGCACGGTCAGGCGAAACTGTTCGGAGCCGTCGACCTTGAGCGCGGGATCGCGAACCAGGGCCCCGCCACGGTCGAGCGCGCCAGCCTTGACCAGGCTTTTCAGTCGCTCGCGGCTCATCGTCGGAAGGGCGTCGGCAAGCGCGCGGTCGAGGCGCCAGCCCGCGTGTCCGGCGTCCAGCGCCACGTCGATGATGTCGGACCCCCCGGTCATTGGATAGGATAAATTAGGAACCGCCCCGCTACTTTCAAGGTCGCCACGCATTGGGTTGAACAAATGACCGTCATCAGCCACGACACGCGCCCATGAACGCGATCGAACTCGCCAGTCTGCTCTGCTCCCGCTTGTGCCACGATCTGCTCAGTCCGGTCGGGGCGCTCAACAATGGCCTCGAGCTGATGGCCGACGAGCAGGACCCGGAGATGCGGGAACGTTGCCTCGAGCTGCTCGCGGAGAGCGCCAAGGCCAGCGCCTCGAAGCTCAAGTTCTTCCGCCTCGCCTTCGGTGCGGCGGGCGGCTTCGGAGAAGAGATTGACACCCGCGAGGCGCGCACCGCGCTCGAAGGCCTGTTCGGGGCCGAGAAGAAGATCGAACTTGGCTGGATGGTCGCCGCCGACAAATTGCCCAAGGAAGCGGTCAAGGTGCTGCTCAACCTTGCGCTGGTCGCCGGCGATGCGCTGGTCCGCGGCGGTCAGCTCGACATCGGTGCCGAGAAGAGCGCCAGCGGGACCGAGATCGTGATCCGCGCCGAAGGCCCGCGCCTGCTGCTCGACCCTAACCTCCGCGCCACGCTGGAGCGCGGGGCCGCCGGCACGGTCGAGCCGCGGGCCGCCGGTGCGTGGCTCGCCCATGCGCTGATCAGCGAAGCGGGCGGCAAGTTGCAGATCTCGCCAGCCGACAGCCCGGTGCTGATGATCGGCGCTTCCTTCTAGGGCGGTCAGCCCTCTCCGGTTTCGGCCATTTCCCGCTTTGTATCGCTGTCGGCCGGCACCACCGGCTGGCGCAACATGGGGCGCTTGGCGGCAAGGTCGTTGCGGATGGTGGTGGCGGCTTGCCCGCCTTCGCCCATCGCGTGGCTGATCTGGTCGAGACCGTGGACCACGTCGCCGGCGGCATACAGCCCCTCGACGCTGGTCCGCATCTTCTCGTCACATACCAGGCAGCAATCCTCCGGGTTGATCTTCGCCCCGACCATTTCCGCCAGGCCGGTATGGGTGTCGGACCCCAGCGCCGGATAGATGCTGTCGAAGCTCAGCAACCCCTCGGCGGTGTCGACCGTGATGCACTCCTCGATGCAGCCGATCGCTTCGGCCGGGCCGTCGACGAGGGTCACTCCGGCCTGTTCGAGCTTGTCGCGGTCCTCGGCGCTGATCTCGAGCTTCTTGTCGGGGGCGATCAACGTCACGTCGGCGGTGTAGGAACGCAGGAAGATCGCCTCGCCAACCCCGCCCTTGCCCGATCCGATCACGCCGACCTTCTTGTCAGTGACCTCGAAGCCGTCGCAGATCGGGCAATAGCGGATCAGGCCGCGGGCCATCGCCTCGTCGTGCAATTCGGGGTCCATCGGCGGCTTGCGGTTGGTCAGCCCAGTCGCCAGCAAAACCGCGCGCGCCCGTTGCGGCCCGCCGCCGCAATCGGCGGTGAACAGCCCGTCCTCGTCCTTGTCCAGCCGGTGCACCCGCCCGGTCTCGATCTTCGTCCCATATTTCTGCGCCTGGGTGCGCATCAGCTCGAGCAGTTCCTTGCCGTTGATCCCGTCGGGATAGCCGGCATGGTTGTGGGAGCAGGGGATCCAGCTCGCCCGGCTCTTGCCCTCGTCAACCACCACGATGTCGAGGTGGAAGCGGGCAAGGTAGATGGCGGCGGTCAGACCGGCCGGGCCGCCGCCGATGATCAGGACGTCGTGAGGTTCTTGGGATGCCATGAGCGCCGCAATGAGCGGCATGCCTTGGCGGTTCCTTAGGCGATGTCTAGTAGCGTCGCGTGATCGAGCCCATCCGCCTCTTTCTGACGCATCCGTTCGGCCTGACTGTGGTCGCGCTTGCGGTCATCCTCGCGGGCCTGCTCGCTGCCTTCATGGAGCGCAGGCGGGCGGGCTGGTCGGCCAAACGCCTGGTTCTTGCCGCCACCCTGCCGCTCCCGCTCCTCTGCGCGATCGCGACGACGACGTTGCTCCTGGTTTCGCCTTGGGACGATTCGCTGCTCGAGGCCGTTTTGCTGACAGTCGGCCTGCTCGGCACCGCCTTCACGCTTATCGCGGGGGCAATATCGGCGTCGCTGGTCGTCGCAGGGATTCGCCGGTGACCTTCCGCGCCTCGGTCCTCACCCTCTACCCCGACATGTTTCCCGGGCCGCTCGGGACCAGCCTTGCCGGCCGCGCGCTGGACACGGGCAAGTGGAGCCTCGACACCACCAACATCCGCGACTTCGCGATCGACAAGCATCGCACCGTCGATGACACGCCGGCCGGCGGCGGGGCGGGGATGGTGCTGCGCTGCGACGTGCTCGCGGCCGCGATCGACAGCGTGGCAGACGGCCGCCCGATCCTCGCGATGAGCCCGCGCGGCGCCCCGCTGACGCAAGGCCGCGTCCGTGACTTCGTGGCGGGCGAAGGCGCGATCATCCTGTGCGGGCGGTTCGAAGGCTTCGACGAGCGCATCTTCGAGGCCCGTGCCGTCGAACCCGTCTCGATCGGCGACTACATCCTGTCGGGCGGCGAACTCGGCGCGATGGTGCTGCTCGATGCTTGCGTTCGGCTGCTTCCCGGCGTAATGGGCGCCCCCGACAGCGGTGTGGACGAGAGCTTCGAAACGGGGCTGCTCGAACATCCGCATTATACCCGACCGCAAGAGTGGGAAGGGCGCACGATCCCCGAAGTGCTGCGATCGGGGGATCATGCGAAGATTGCCGCATGGCGTAAGGCCCGGGCAATCGAGGATACACGGCTACGGCGGCCGGACCTGTACGAGCGCCATGGGGGCGTCTCGCAGGCGTCGCCCTCTGGTGCGCGGCAACGAGACGAAGGTAGATCGAAGTGAACCTTATTCAGACCCTCGAGCGTGAGCAGATCGACGAGCTCACCGCCAAGCGCGCCATTCCGGAATTCCGCCCGGGCGACACGCTCCGCGTCGGCGTCCGCGTCGTCGAAGGCGAGCGCACCCGCGTCCAGAACTACGAGGGCGTCTGCATCGCCCGTTCGAACAAGGGCATCGGCTCCAACTTCACCGTTCGCAAGATCAGCTTCGGCGAAGGTGTCGAGCGCGTGTTCCCGCTCTACTCGCCGTCGATCGAAGAGATCGCCGTCGTTCGCCGCGGTGTCGTGCGCCGCGCCAAGCTTTACTACCTGCGTGGCCGCACCGGTAAGTCGGCCCGTATCGCCGAGCGCCGCGATCCGCGTCCGGCCAAGAAGGCTGCCGAAGCCGCCGAGTAAGGCGCCGCTCAAGGCAAGAAACAGGGGCTCGGCCGCATGGCCGGGCCCTTTTTCTTGTGCGCGTCAGATCCGGATGCGTTCGATGGTGATGGTGGCATCCGGTTGATATTGCGGCCGGGCGTGGGCTGGCCGCGCGGCCATCAGCGGCGCAGCGGCGGCGGGCAGCGCCCAGCGCGTGCCCGTCACCTGCAGCTTCACGGGCTGCGGCCCGACCAGCAGCTCGACCACCTGGCCGTCGCAGGAACGACCGGTGCAACTGAGGGTGTAAGGGCCCTTGGTGCCCTTGGAGTCGATTGCGCGGACCTGTCCTGGAATGCCGAGCCCGGCGATCGCCGCCCCCTCGGGCGCGAGCAGGACGATGCTGTCGGCACCGTTGGCCTGAAGCCGCAGCCGCACCCGCCGCCCACCCGGTCGCGCCACCGCTTCCGCGGGCAGCGCGCGAGCCGGGACAAATCCCTCGACTGGCCGAGCCGGGGACAGCCAGCGCTGGCGCGTGCCGAGTGGCAGCGTGCCGAGCCGCCATTGGCCAAATTCTCTCCACGCTTCGGGCAAGGGCTTACGGTCGTTGACCACCGACCAGAACGGCTGGTCCGGCCCGGCGCCGACGACATATTGCAGCGTCCATTGCTGCTGCCGGTCGGCGCTGTAGGCAGGAGCAAGCGCTGCCGGCAACCACGCCAGCGCGGCAAAAGCGGCCGCCACGGCCGCCACCCGCGACCAGCGCGCGCTTCCGAGCAACGGCTTCGCCTCGATCAGCCACGGCATCAGCACCATCCCGCCGAACAGCGCGAGGATCCACAGCGGTCCCGAGTTGACCAGATCCTGGATCAGTCCCAGCGCGGCGCCCATCGTCACGAACAGGGCCAGCGCGGCGAGCACGGCCACCCCAGTCTCGACCCCGGGCCAGCGACGACCGAGCAGGCTTCCGAGCGAGAAGATCACGGGCGGGATGATGAAATAGACCATCGCCCCCGGCGCAAACACACTGAACAGGATTCCGACGAGGACGAACAGCAGCCACCAGGCTCGGCGCAGCTGCGGCACCGTCCAGCCGCGCATGGCTGCAAGCAGGGCGATTCCGGCGGCGATGACCCCGGCGTAGATCGCCAGCTCGCTCAGCGGCTGGTGGGCCCGCCAGAACTGTCCCTCGCGGACGCTTCCGACCAATGTCACGCCGATCCAGGCGACCGCCGCGCCGGCGAGCGGCGCGATCAGCAGCAGCGGAAGGGCGGTCAACACACCGCGCAGCACCCCGCGGCCATTCTCCCCGCGCCCCGGCAGGGAGGTGCTGGCGACCAGCAGGACCAGCGCCGCGAGGCTGAACAAGGATGGCGGCGCAAAGCTGATCAGCCAACGCGTGCCGACGTTCATGAAGAGACGCTCACCGTCTCGTTTCCTCATGTCGACGCCATCCTGTCCCGCCACCGCGCTCGCGACCTGCAGCACCTGGTCCCCCATGTGCTGCAACGTCGCCGGATCCATCGCCGCCAGGTCGTCGCCAGGCGAATGATAGCGCGTCTCGTTGCCGATCGGGGCGAAGTTCAGGGTCAGCCACTGCCGGTCCTCGGCAAAGGTGCTGACGTCGGTCGAATTGGGGATCAGCCGATAGGCGCTGACCGCCAGGCTGTTGGCTACGGGGCTCCGAACGGCGTTCCGGTACAGCGCCACCGCCCCTGCATTGGGCTCCGACGTCTCGAACATGTTGACCGGCCCGGTGGTGCCGCGTGCTTCGAGGTTGATCAGGGTATCGACGTTGCGGCTCAGCGGATCGGCATCGAGAAAGGCACGGGCACCGATCAACCCGAGTTCCTCGCCCTCGTTGAAGAGAAAGGTGACCGGGCGCCGCAGCGGGCGGTCCTTCAGCAGCGCCGCCACCTCCAGCATCGAGGCGACCCCGAGCCCGGCATCGCTTGCGCCCGGGCCGACCGTCGAGCTGTCGTAATGCGAGTTGACCAGCAGGTGCTTGCCTGGAAGCCCACCGCCGATCGTCACCAGGACGTTGCGCACCCTGGAACAGGATACGCCGCTCGACTTCTGGAGATTGTTACAGGCGAACCGGTCGGCGACCCTCGGCTCCAGCCCCAGCGCGCGGATCTCGGCGGCCAGCCGCTCACGGACGCCGTCGCTCGCGGCGCTGTCGGCGGGGTGGGGCGCTTCGTTCCCCAGCACCCGCGCCAGCCGCGCCTTTGCCCGCACCGCGTCGAACTGGCCGGCGGCGGCTTCGGTGCGGAGCGGAGGCGGGAGGCTCAGCCAGCGGGTCGCCGCCATCCCCAGCAGCAATCCGGTGACGATCAGCGCCAGCAACCAGATCTTGCGCATCCGTCACCCCTCGCCACATGCCAGCGCTCAGGATAAGGCCGCCCCCAAGGAGAACAAGCATGGGTTATCGGGTCGTCGTGGTCGGCGCGACGGGCAATGTCGGGCGCGAAATGCTGCAGATCCTGTCCGAGCGGCAATTCCCGCTGGACGAGGTCGCGGCCGTCGCCTCCAGCCGTAGCCAGGGCGACATCATCGATTTCGGCGACAGCGGCGAGGAGCTGAAGGTCGTCAACATCGACAACTTCGACTTCACCGGTTGGGACATCGCCCTGTTCGCCGCCGGATCGGCTGCCAGCAAGGCCCATGCTCCGCGTGCAGCGGCGGCGGGCTGCACGGTGATCGACAACAGCTCGCTCTACCGGATGGACCCCGACGTCCCGCTGATCGTGCCCGAGGTGAACCCCGAGGCGCTGGCCGGCTACAAGGCCCGCAACATCATCGCCAATCCCAATTGCTCCACCGCGCAGATGGTGGTGGCCCTGAAGCCGCTGCACGATGCTGCCGGGATCAAGCGGGTGGTCGTCTCGACCTACCAATCGGTGTCGGGCAGCGGCAAGCAGGGCATGGACGAGCTGTTCAACCAGTCGCGCAACATCTTCGTCGGCGACAGCGCCGAGTCCGCCTTCTATCCCAAGCAGATCGCCTTCAACGTCATCCCCCACATCGACGATTTCCTCGATGACGGGTCGACCAAGGAGGAATGGAAGATGGTGGTCGAAACCAAGAAGATCCTCGATCCCAGGATCAAGGTCACGGCGACCTGCGTCCGTGTCCCGGTGTTCGTCGGGCACTCGGAAAGCATCAACATCGAGTTCGAGCGCGAGATCGGCGCCCAGGAAGCGCAGGACATCCTGCGCGAATCGCCCGGCGTCATGGTGATCGATAAGCGCGAGCCCGGCGGCTACATCACCCCGGTCGAGTGCGTCGGCGACTATGCCACGTTCGTGTCCCGCGTCCGCGAGGATCCGACGGTCGAGAACGGCCTCAACCTGTGGTGCGTCAGCGACAACCTGCGCAAAGGTGCCGCGCTGAACGCGGTGCAGATCGCCGAGCTGCTGGGCCGCAAGCACCTGCAGAAGGGCTGAGCCTGACCCTCCCGCGTTCTCAGCAAGCGTTACTGGCTCTTCTCGCGCTCGGCATTCCGCTGAGCGCCTGGGGAGCGCTCTATCCCCAGAACACTTGGCTGCAGGTCGGGCCGGTCGCCTTGTTCCTGCCGGCTGCTTGGGCGGCGTTGCGGCGCTGGCCATTGTCGACAGCCTCGGTGGCTTGCCTGGCGCTGTTCATCGGCCTCCACCTGCTGGCGGCGCGGTGGAGCTACAGTTTCGTGCCCTATCGCGAATGGCTTGGGCTGGCGGAGGAGGGGCGCAACCACTTCGACCGGTTGATCCATTTCCTGTTCGGTCTGCTGTGGACGTTACCACTGGCCGAGGCTGCGCGGCGCCATGCCGGCTATTTGGCGGGAAAGGCGCTGCTGTTCGCTTTCCTTGCCGTGCAATCGGTCAGCGCCGTCTACGAGATATTCGAGTGGAGCCTCGCTCTCCTCATGGCACCTGAGTCCGCCGAGGCTTACAATGGCCAGCAGGGCGACGGCTTCGACGCGCAAAAGGATATGGCGCTGGCCTTGGCCGGCAACATCCTGGCGCTGGCCACGCTGTCGCTCGTCGGAAGGAGCAAGAGATGACAACCATGACCGGCGGCTGCCTGTGCGGTGCTAAACGCTTCACGGCCGAGGTGGGCGAGGAAAAGGCCTATCTCTGCCATTGCCGACTGTGCCAGCGCGCCACCGGCAACGTCAGCATCGCGATGGTCGTCCTCCCCACCGCGACGATCAAATGGGACGGCGAGCCCGACTGGTACCGCAGCAGCGCCATCGCCGAGCGTCCGTTCTGCGCCACCTGCGGCACCAGCCTCGGATTTCGCTACATCGATTCGCCTGAGAAGATGGACCTGACCGTCGCCTCGTTCGACGACCCGAGCGTCTTCACGCCGCACTATCACTTCGGTGCCGAGAGCATACACCGCCCCTGGCTCAACACCGAAGGTCTGCCGGAGACCCGCAGCGACGAATATCCGGCCCTGCAGGAGCGCTGGGCCAAGGCCGAGCGCTGACGCCACCAAAAGAAAAGGGCGCCCCGCGCGAACGGGACGCCCTTTCCGGCATGAGGATGGGAGACGCTTAGCGCTTCGAGAACTGGAAGCTGCGGCGGGCCTTCGCCTTGCCGTACTTCTTGCGCTCGACGACGCGCGAATCGCGGGTCAGGAAACCGGCCCGCTTTACCGTGGTGCGCAGGATCGGCTCGTAGCGCGACAGCGCCTGGGCGATGCCGTGCAGCACCGCGCCGGCCTGGCCCGACAGACCGCCGCCCTTGACGGTGGCGATGATGTCATACTGGCCGGCACGATCGGTGATCCCGAACGGCTGGTTGATGACCAGACGCAGGGTCGGACGCGCGAAATAGACTTCCTGGTCGCGGCCGTTGACGACGATCTTGCCCGAACCCGGCTTCAGCCAGACCCGCGCAACGGCGTCCTTGCGGCGGCCGGTCGCATAGGCGCGGCCATACTTGTCGAGCTGCTGCTCGCGCAGCGGGGCGTCGGACACGGCCGGCACGAACGGCTGCGGCTCGTCATTCGCTTCCGGGGCAGCGGCTTCGGCGCCTTCGGTGCCGGCGTTCTCGGCCGGAGCAGCGCTCTCGGCTTCCGGAGCCGGCTGGCTGGTCAGCGCAGCGAGATCGGAGAGGGACTTCTTGTCGGCCATGTTATGCGCCCACCTTGTTCTTGCGGTTCATCGACGCGACGTCGAGCGTCTGCGGGTCCTGGCCGGCATGGGGATGCTCGGTCCCGTTGTAGAGGTGCAGGGCACGCATCTGGTCGCGGCCGAGCGGACCGCGCGGAATCATCCGCTCGACGGCCTTTTCGAGGACGCGCTCGGGGAAACGACCTTCGAGCACCTTGGCCGCAGTGGTCTCCTTGAGGCCGCCCGCATAACCGGTGTGCTTATAGTAGATCTTCTGCTGCAGCTTGCGGCCGGTGAAGCGCACCTTGTCAGCGTTGATGACGACGACATGATCGCCGCAATCGACGTGCGGGGTGAAGCTCGGCTTGTGCTTGCCGCGCAGGATGTTGGCGATCAGCGTGGCCACGCGGCCAACGACCAGACCTTCGGCATCAATCAGATGCCACTTCTTCTCGACCTCAGCCGGCTTCGCCGACTTGGTGGTCTTCATCAGCGCCTTCATGGCTGAAAACCCTTTTTCAAACAGGAAAACGCCACCCGTCCGGGCAGCGCTTGTGCGGGCCTAATCGCGTCGAGGGGGCCGAAAGTCAAGCAAAACGGCGGCTTTTCGGGCGGGTAAAATGTTACCCTATGCCTGGAGCACGCTTCGCGCGACCCACTTTTCATAGCCGTCCAGCGCGCGATCGACCGGCCAGACGGTGATCGCCGGGACATCATAGCTGTGGAGCAGGGTCAGGCGCTCGACCAGCCGGTTGGCCACGTCGTCGGTGGTCTTGAACAGGGCAGGGACCTCGCGCGCCTCCTCGACCCGGCCGTCCCATCGGTAGAAGGACCGGCACGGCGCCATGATGTTGACGCAGGCGGCGAGGCTTTCCTCGACCACCAGCCGTCCGATCCGGCGCGCCTCTTCATCGTCGGCGAACACGCAATAGACGGTGGCGATGCTCATCGTGCCTCTGCCTCGCTTGGGACCAGCGGAAAGTTGGGTTCATCCTCGAAGCCCCTGGTGCCGGGCAGGGTCGAGGCAGTCGCGCGCGCACCTGCCAGACGGTGGACCGCCGCAACGAAGCTTGCCACCACCAGCACCGCGGTCGCCTGGTGCGCCACCGCGACATGCAGGTTCATTCCCGACAGCAAAGTCCCGATGCCGAGCAGGATCTGCAGGCCGATCGCCGCATGCAGTGCGGCCGAATGGCGCCGGCTCAGCGTGCGGACGCGGCGGGCAAGGGCGACCGCGAACACCAGCACCACGAACGCCCACCAGCGGTGGATGAACTGCACGGTGATCGGATTGTCGACGAAATTGCGGAAGAAGGGCTCCAGCCACGGAGCAGCGCTGGGATAGATTTCGTCGCCCATCAGCGGCCAGCTGTTGAACGCGTAGCCGGCGTCCAGCCCGGCAACATAAGCCCCGAACAGCAATTGCAGGGCCAGCGCCGCAAATGCCCACAGCCCAATCGTCGGAATCCGCCGCGGCACCGCCCCCTCGGAGCGCAGGTCGAGCGCGGTCCACAGGGTGAAGCCGAAGATGAGCAGCGCCGTCAGCAGGTGTACGGCCAGCCGGACGTGACTGACGTCGGTCCGCTCGGTCAGTCCGCTCGCCACCATCCACCAGCCGATCGCGCCCTGCACGCAGACCAGGAGGAAGATGCTGCCCGTCCGCCAGCCGTAACGGCGGGGAATCGCCTTCTTCACCGCGAACCACAGCAGCGGCAGCAAGGCGACCAGCCCGATCACCCGGCCAAGCTGGCGATGCACCCACTCCCAGAAGAAGATGTTCTTGAAGTCGGCCAGGCTCATGCCATTGTTGATCTGCTGATATTCGGGGATCCGCTTGTAGAGCTCGAACTCGCGCAGCCACTGGGCCTCGGTGATCGGCGGGATCGCGCCGCTGATCGGCTTCCATTCGGTGATCGACAGCCCGCTTTCGGTCAGCCGGGTGATCCCGCCGACCACCACCATGACGAAGATCAGCGCGCACAGGCTCAGCAGCCAGTTCGAGACGGCAAGCGGGCGAGCGGTAGGGCGGGGCAGGGCGGCGTCGGTCATCAGGGCGGCCATATGGTCGCCTCGCGGAACGCGGGCAAGCGGACCAATTGTCCACCCGATCGGAGCAACAAAAGCATCGCGAGACGTTGTAACCTGTCCAATGTTGCACTATAACATCGGCACGCGATCATGAGTGACACACACGCCTCGACTCACCTGTGGGACCGGATGGCCATCGGCCTGTCCGGGCTGTGCCTAGTCCATTGCATCGCCACCACCGTGCTGCTGGCCTTCATGTCGGCGTTCGGCGGCCTGCTCGGCTCGCACTGGATCCATGAGATCGGCCTGACCCTGGCGATGGCGCTCGGCGCCTTCGCGCTTGGCCGCGGCATCCTCGAGCATGGCTTTGTCATGCCCAGCGCGGTCGGCGGCATGGGGCTTGGCGTCATGGCCGGCTCGCTGACCTTGCCGCATGACGGAACCGAGGCGGTGGCGACCATGCTCGGCGTGCTGATCCTCGCGCTCGGCCACGACCTCAACCGCCGTGGCACCGCTCATCCGTTCGGCCGCCGGGCCTAGCCTTCGCCCTCGATGACCGGCGCCTCGGTCAGGTAGCGCGGCGTTTCGGGCGGCTGGAGCTTGGCCAGCACTCCCATCCAGCTCATCGTGATCCCGACCGGCCACCACAGCCACACCAGCACCGCCGCCAGGACGTTCCAGGCCGTGATCGCCCGGTAACGGCGGGTCAGCCGCGCCAGATAGGCCGGGTCCAACCGGGAATCGACATGGCCATGCGCGTTGCCGACCGTCCATTTCAGCAACCAGGTCAAAGACGTCAGCGCCAGGCTGCAGGACAGGAATGCCGCCGAATCCGGCACCGCCTCGGCATGCAGCAGGCTTTCGGTAAATGCCCGCACCGGAAAGGCGATGTAGCCGATCATGGTCAGGAACAGCACCGTCGCCAGCAGGAAGTAATGACCGGTCGTGCGGTAGATCGCGCCCGAGAAATGATGGTGCACCCAGTATAAGCCGATCACCATGCTCGCGAGCAGGTAGTTGAGATTTTCCGGCCAGCCCTCCAGCAGCCGTGCCCCGAACCCGGCGCCCGAGCCCTGCAGCGAGGGCAATGCGACGTTGAAGATGGGCAGGGTGAAAGCGATCGCGAACACCCCGTCGGCGAACGCCTCCATCCGCGAGGTGCCGCGGGTCGCGCCTTCGCCCTCATGGTCGTCGCGCCGGACCGGCGCCTGGGGATCGAGGGGAGTCGACATGGGGTCGCAACGGGCCACGGTGCCCACTGGTTCACTTGTGGAACCGCGTCCCGCGCGCCTATATACGAGCATGGCCAGGCACGATCATCACGACCACGGCGGCGCGGACCTCAAAAGCGCCGCGCGGGACCGGCTGACGGAGAGCGGCGAGCAATGGACGGGCATGCGCGAAGCGGTGTTCGACGCCCTTGCCGGCTTCGACCGGCCGGCCAGCGCCTATGACATCGCCGAGGCCGTCAGCAAGGCGCAGGACCGCCGGGTCGCCGCCAATAGCGTGTACCGCATCCTCGACCTGTTCGTCGGCGCCAATCTCGCCCGCCGGGTCGAGAGCGCCAATGCCTATGTCGCCAACAACCACCCGGGCTGCCTGCACGATTGCATCTTTCTGATCTGCGACACCTGCGGCCAGGCCAAGCATATCGACGACGACAGCATCTCCAACGGCGTCCGCAAGGCCGCCGAAAAGAGCGGTTTCGCACCGACCCGCCCGGTGATCGAAGTCCGCGGCACCTGTGAGGATTGCGCGGAAGCCTGATCGGCCTCAAAGCCCTATTCGACTTCGCGTGCAGCTGGTTGTAGGGCAACATCCTTATGAATTCGCGCCCTGACACCCCGCTCCTCGACACGATCCACTATCCGGCCGACATCCGGGCCCTCGACAAGAGCCAGCTGCCGCAGCTGTGCGAGGAACTCCGCCAGGAGGTGATCTCGGCCGTTTCGGTTACCGGCGGCCACCTCGGCGCCGGCCTCGGCGTGGTCGAGCTGACCGTCGCCATCCATTATGTGTTCGATACCCCCAGCGACAAGCTGGTGTGGGACGTCGGGCACCAATGCTACCCTCACAAGGTCGTCACCGGCCGCCGCGATCGCATCCGCACCCTGCGCATGGGCGGGGGCCTCAGCGGTTTCACCAAGCGCACCGAGAGCGAATATGACCCGTTCGGGGCGGCTCACAGCTCGACCAGCATTTCGGCTGCGCTCGGCTTCGCGGTTGCGTCCAAGCTGGAGGGCGCCAACCGCCGCGCCATCGCGGTGATCGGCGACGGCGCCGCCACCGCCGGCATGGCGTTCGAGGCGATGAACAATGCCGAGGCGGGCGGAAGCCGGCTGATCGTCATCCTCAACGATAACGACATGTCGATCGCGCCGCCGGTCGGCAACTTGCGCAACGCGCTCGCCCGGCTGGTGTCGAGCAACAAGTATCTCAGCCCCCGCAAGCTCGCCGCGCGCCTGGCGGGCCACCTGCCCAAGCCGATGCGCAACGCTGCCGAGCGGTTCGAGGAATATGCCCGCGGGATGATGACCGGCGGCACCCTGTTCGAGGAACTGGGCTTCTATTACGTCGGCCCGGTCGACGGCCACGACATCATCGGTCTGGTCGAAATCCTCGAGAACGTCCGCGACAGCGACCACGGCCCGATGCTGATCCATGCCGTCACTCAGAAGGGCAAGGGCTACGCCCCGGCCGAAAGCAGCGCCGACAAATATCATGGCGTGGTGAAGTTCGACGTCATCACCGGCAAGCAGGAAAAGGGCCCCGGCGGCGGTCCGCCCGCCTACACCCGCGTGTTCGCCGACGCCCTGGTCGCCGAGGCCGACAAGGACGACAAGATCGTCGCCATCACCGCGGCCATGCCCGGCGGCACCGGCCTCGACGTGTTCGGCGCCGCGCATCCGACCAAGATGTTCGACGTCGGCATCGCCGAGCAGCATGCGGTGACCTTCGCCGCCGGCCTCGCCGCCGAAGGCTTCCGCCCGTTCTGCGCCATCTATTCGACCTTCCTCCAGCGCGCCTACGACCAGGTCGTCCACGACGTCGCCATCCAGAACCTGCCCGTCCGCTTCGCGATGGACCGCGCGGGACTGGTCGGGGCCGACGGGGCCACCCACGCCGGCTCGTTCGACCTCGCCTATCTCTGCACGCTGCCCAACTTCGTGGTGATGGCCGCGGCCGACGAGGTCGAGCTCACCCACATGGTCCACACCATGGCCAAGCACGACAGCGGCCCCATCGCGGTCCGCTATCCGCGCGGCAACGGCCGCGGCCTCCCCTTGCCAGCCGAGCCCCAGCTGCTCGAGATCGGCAAGGGCCGGGTGGTGCGCGAAGGCAAGACCGTCGCCATCCTCTCGCTCGGTACTCGCCTCGAAGAAGCCGAAAAGGCTGCCGAGCAGCTCGAGAGCATGGGGCTCAGCACCACCGTCGCCGACCTCCGCTTCGCCAAGCCGCTCGACGAAGCGCTGATCCGCAAACTCCTCACCACCCACGAAGTCGCGGTCACGATCGAGGAAGCGGCTGTCGGCGGCATGGGCGCTCACGTCCTTACGATGGCCAGCGACGAGGGCCTGATCGACGGGGGCCTCCGCCTCCGCACCATGCGCCTCCCCGACGCCTTCCAGGACCAGGACAATCCGACCAAGCAATATGACGAAGCCGGCCTCAACGCCCCGCATATCGTCGACACCGTCCTGAAGGCCCTGCGCCGCAACAGTGTCGGCGTGGAGAATGGGGCGCGGGCCTAAGCCATTGGCCAAGCAGCGCGTCGATCAGGCGCTCGTGGACCGCGGGCTGGTCGAGACGCGCAGCCGCGCGCAGGCCCTGATCATGGCCGGGCTCGTCTTCGCCGGGGAGCGCAAGGTCGCCAAGGCGGGCGAAACGATCGCCGCCGACGCCTCGCTCGACGTGCGCGGCAAGGACCATCCCTGGGTTTCCCGCGGCGGCCTGAAGCTGGTCGGCGGGCTCGACCATTTCGCCATCGACCCCGCGGGTGCCACCTGCCTCGATGTGGGCTCGTCGACCGGCGGCTTTACCGACGTGCTGCTCAGCCGCGGCGCCTCCAGGGTCTACGCCGTCGACGTCGGCACCAACCAGCTCGCCTGGAAGCTTCGCCAGGACCCGCGCGTGGTCGTGCTCGAACAGTTCAACGCCCGGCACCTGACCGCAGAACAGATCCCCGAGCCGATCGACCTCCTCGTCTGCGACGCCAGCTTCATCGCGCTCCACAAGGTGCTCGACAAGGCGATCGATTTCGTGCGCGCCGACGGACATGCCCTGCTGCTGGTCAAGCCGCAGTTCGAGGCGGGCCGAAGCGAAGTGGGGAAGGGCGGGGTCGTCCGCGATCCCCTCATCCACGCCCGCGTCTGCGACGAGGCGGCGCAATGGATCACCAGCCGGGGTTGGCGCGTAATCGGGGTAATCGAAAGCCCGATCACCGGGCCCGAAGGCAATGTCGAATTCCTCCTCGCAGCTCGGAAGGAGCCTGAACGTGACCGCCCAAGCGACTGAACGCAAAGCCTGGTGGAAGGTGGCGCTGGTGACCGTGCCCGTGATCGTGGTGCTCGGTAACCTGTCCGGCCTGCTGTCCAATTCGGGCTTCGGCAATCCGTGGTTCGACGCGGTCCGCAAGCCGGGCTTCATGCCTCCGGGCTGGGTGTTCGGCGCGGCGTGGACCACCCTCTACACCCTGATGGGCCTGTCGGTGGCGATGGTTATTTCCGCGCCCGATTCGTCCTGGCGCAGCCGCGGCCTCAGCTTTTTCTTCGCCCAGTTGATCCTCAACTACCTGTGGTCGCCGGTCTTTTTCGGCGCCGGTGCGATCGATTTCGGCTTCCTGATCATCATCGCCATGGCAGTCGCGCTGTGCCTCACCATCTCGCTGTTCTGGCGCGTGGAAAAGGTGGCGGCGTTGCTGCTTCTGCCCTATCTGGCGTGGCTGTGCCTGGCGACCGCGCTCAACTTCGAGATCGGCCGCCTCAATCCGGGCGCCGACCGGGCGCCATTGGGTATCACTGGGGGTTAAAAGATGCAGTCTCAGAACCGCTTCTTCGAGGATTTCGTCAAGATCATGAACGGTGCCGCGGGCACCGTGGCCGGCATGACCCGTGAAGCGCAGGACGGCATGCGCGAGCGGGCCAAGGAATGGGTTGCCGGCATGGACTTCGTGTCGCGCGACGAGTTCGAAGCGGTAAAGGCGATGGCCGCCACCGCACGCGAGGAGGTCGAGGCGCTCAAGGCCGAGGTCGCCGCGCTCAAGGGCGGTAAGTTCGGTCGCAAGTCGCCCGAAGGCGACACCAAGGCTCCCCCGGTCGGAACCACCGGCATCGAGACTCCGGAGGAGTGAGCTTGCCCGCCCGCGACGAGGACAATGCGACCGAGGAGCGCGACGACGGCGCTCCGATCGAGGTGCTCGAAGCCTATTTCGAAGCGCGCGGCTGGCCGTGCGAGCGCACCGGCGACGGCGAGATCGTCGCCTCCGCGCCCGGCAGCTGGGCCCAGTACGAATTGCGCGGCGTCTGGCGGCCCGAAGATCAGGTCCTCCAGTTCCTCGCCTTTCCCGACGTCAAGGTGTCCGCCGACAAGCGCGCCGCCATGTACGAGACATTGGGCCTGGTGAACGAGCAGCTCTGGCTCGGCCATTTCGAACTCTGGTCGTCGAGCGGCCTGATCGTCTTCCGCTACGCCGCGCTGGTCGACGGCGGCGACGATGGCCTCAGCTTCGAACAGGCCGAATCGCTCAGCGAAGCGGCGCTGGAGGAGTGCGAGCGCTTCTATCCGGTATTCCAGTTCGTCCTGTGGGGCGGCAAGAGCCCGACCGAGGCGATCCAGGCCGCGCTGATCGAAACCGCCGGCGAGGCCTGACCGATCGGGCTTGCAAAGTAGGATTTCGCCTGCTCGGCTTTCCTCGTCACCTGACGAAGCACCGACTCGCGAAAGGGGCGGAAAACCGGCGATTTTACCCGGTCGCCCTATGTGAACTTCGAGAACTTCGCTCAAGGGTGATCATGGCAACGACCCTCTTCATTGGCTGCGGCAACATGGGTTCGGCGATGGTCGCCGGATGGCTGATGGCGGGCGAGGACCCGGCCAGCTTCACTGCCGTCCGCCCCAGCGGCACGCCGGTCCCCGGGATCCGCACCGTCCGCTCGGTGGGCGAGGCCGACATGATCCCCGACCGCATCGTCCTCGGCTTCAAACCCCAGCAACTGCGCGACCTGGCCCCCGACGTCGCCCGCTGGGTCACCTCGCGCACCACGGTCATTTCGATGCTCGCCGGCGCCGACATGGCGACCCTGCAAGGCTATTTCCCCCGCGCCCGCGCCGTCGTCCGGGTCATGCCCAACCAGCCGGTCTCGGTCCGCCGCGGCGTCCTTCCGCTGCTGTGCTCCGATCCGGCGCTTCAGTCGGAACTTCAGCCCTGGTTCTCCATGCTCGGCTTCGCGCCCTGGTGCCTGTCCGAGGAAGAGTTCGGCGCGATCGGCTTCGTTGCCGGTTCCACCCCGGCCTATGTCGCCCGCTTCATCGCCGCCTTCGCCGCCGCTGGCGAGGGAAGGGGCCTCGACCCTGGCCTCGCGCTTACCGCGGCGCGTGAAGCGGTGCTCGGCTCGGCCTGGCTGGCGGCGAGCAGCGGGGAGCCGATGACTGAGCTCGCCCGCCGGGTGACCAGTCCCAACGGCACCACCGAGGCCGGCCTCAAGGTGCTCGACGCCGAACTGCATGGGCTGATCGATCGCACGCTGGCTGCAGCCACCGCCCGCTCGGCCGAACTTGCGGCGGAGACGCGCGGCTCCTAAGCGGCTCCCAGGCAAACCCAAGGGGACACACGTGAGCTTCGACGACCGCGACGGCTGGATCTGGTTCGACGGCAAGCTCGTCCCTTGGCGTGAGGCGAACGTCCACGTCCTGACCCATGCCCTCCACTATGCGTCGAGCGTGTTCGAGGGCCAGCGGGCCTATGGCGGCAAGATCTTCCGCCTGTCCGACCACAGCGCCCGGCTCCGTCGTTCCGCAGAATTGATCGGTTTCGAAGTCCCCTACAGCGTCGCCGAGATCGACGCGGCCTGCGAGGAAGTGCTGCGCGCCAACAACCTCGTCGATGCCTACATGCGCCCGGTCGCCTGGCGGGGGTCCGAGAGCATGGGCGTCAACCCGATCGGCACCCGGCCGCACCTCGCCATCGCCGCGTGGAACTGGGGCAAATATTACCCGCCCGAAAAGGCCGCCAAGGGCATCCGCCTCGACCTTGCCGAATGGCGTCGTCCCGCGCCCTATACCGCACCGACGCAAAGCAAGGCTGCGGGCCTCTACATGATCGCCAGCATGTCCAAGGCCAAGGCCGACGCCGGCGGCTTCGACGATGCGCTGATGATGGACTGGCGCGGCCAGGTGGCAGAGGCGACCGGCGCCAATGCTTTCTTCATCCGCGATGGCGTCATCCACACTCCGACGCCCGACTGCTTCCTCAATGGCATCACCCGCCAGACCTTAATCGATCTGGCGAAGCGCCGGGGGATCGAAGTGCAGGAGCGCGCGATCTGGCCGGAGGAGCTGGAGAGCTTCGAGGGCTTCTTCCTGACCGGCTCGGCCGCCGAAGTGACCTTTGTCCAGTCGGCGGGCCCGTGGCGGTTCGAGATCGGCTCGCTTCAGCAGCAGCTGGCAAAGGATTACGACGACCTGGTCAACGGCCGCCTCGACTAGGCGCTTGCCGTACCTCCTCGCCTCGCTAGAACCGCTGGCGAGGGGGAATTCTTGCCATGGCCACAGCCGCCGGTTCAGCGGATGAATATGTCGTAGACCCGAAGCGCGACCGGCTGGTCATCACCGCCAGCGCGCTCGGAACCGTGTTCGAATGGTATGACTTCTTCGTCTACGGCATCCTCGCCGCGCTGCTTGGTCGCCTGTTCTTCCCTGCCGACAATCCCACCGCCGCAACCCTTGCCAGCCTGGCCGCTTTCGGTGCCGGCTTCGGGGTAAGACCGCTCGGCGCGCTCTTGTTCGGCTGGTTCGGCGACCGCGTCGGCCGCAAATACACTTTCCTCATCACCATCAGCCTGATGGGCGGCGCGACGGCGGCCATCGGGTTCCTTCCGACGTACGAGAGCGCCGGCCTGCTCGCGCCGATCCTGCTGGTCAGCCTTCGTCTGCTCCAGGGTCTCGCGCTGGGCGGTGAATATGGCGGCGCAGCGATCTACGTCGCCGAGCACGCCCCGCCCACCAAGCGCGGTCAGTACACCAGCTGGATCCAGGTCAGCGTGGTCGGCGGCTTCCTCTTGAGCCTGGTCATGGTGCTCGCCTGTCGCGCCGCGCTGACGCCCGAGGAGTTCGATGCGTGGGGCTGGCGCATCCCGTTCCTCGCCAGCATCATCATGCTCGCCATCTCGCTCTACATCCGGATGAAGCTCAGCGAGAGCCCGGTGTTCAAGGCGATGAAGGAAGCCGGCACCACCAGCCGTAATCCCTTCAAGGACAGCCTGACCTATCCCGGCAATATCAAGCGGGTGCTGGTCGCCTTGTTCGGCGTCGCCGCGGGCCTGACGGTCATCTATTACACCAGCCAGTTCGGCACGCTCTACTTCCTGCAGGGCACGGCCCGCGTCGGCGAGACCGAGGCGCTGCTGTACATGGCCACCGGCGCCTCGCTCGCCGCGCCGCTCTACGTCGGCTTCGGAGCGTTGTCGGACAGGGTCGGGCGCAAGAAGATCCTGCTGATCGGCTACGGCCTGACGCTGGTGCTGCTGTTTCCGCTGTTCCACCTGATGGCCGACGGCGCCAACCCGGCGCTGGCCCGCGCGACGCAGGCCAATCCGGTGACTCTGGAAATGCCCGCCGACTGCGATTTCAACGTCTTCGCGCCCAAGCATCGCACGCCCTGCGCCCAGGCGCTCAACTACCTATCCAAGCGCGGGGTCAGTTACGCCAAGGCGGATTCCGGGACGGTCGCCCTGAGGGTCGGCAATCAGCGGGTCGAGGGTTTCGACCAGGCCACCTACACTGCCACGCTGGCGGCCGCCGGCTATCCGGACAAGGCCGACCCGGCCGAGAAGCAGCCATGGAAGATCATCCTGGCCGTGGCGGTCATGGTGGCGCTGTCGGCAATGACTTACGGCCAGGTCGCGGCGATCCTGGTGGAGATGTTCCCGGCACGCATCCGCTACACCTCGATGAGCGTGCCCTATCACATCGGATCAGGTTATTTCGGCGGTTTTCTGCCCTTGATCAGCCAGTATATCGTGGTCCGCACCGGCGATGCCTACGCCGGTCTTTGGTACACGATCGCGGTGGTCGTGATGGCCTTCATCGTCAGCGCCATCTGGCTTCCGGAGACCCACCGCAAGCAACTCGACTGAGCCGGGCGGCAGCGCGAGGCAGAGGCTTCCCGAGCCGATTTACTTCGCTATAAGCCGCCCGCGCATTGGGGCGTCGCCAAGTGGTAAGGCACCGGTTTTTGGTACCGGCATTCGCAGGTTCGAATCCTGCCGCCCCAGCCAGCAGCCCTGAAAACGGGTCAAGTTGCTGGCGGACAAGGGGTTCCGGGCGTCGGGCCCTTGCCGGACCGTGACCCGGAAGCCATATCTCATCCACATCCTCGCTCTGGCGACGCAACGCGTTAAGCCTTCGGAGAGTTTGTATCCGGCAGACAAGCGGGCTAGGTTGCCCGTCCGGGCGCTGCGGTGCCTGGCGACACAAGGACGATTATGACCAAGCTTTCCGGTGGCGACGGCAAGAGCACCCTCTACTGCAGCTTCTGCGGCAAGTCGCAGCATGAAGTGCGCAAGCTCATCGCCGGGCCGACCGTCTTCATCTGCGATGAATGCGTCGAGCTGTGCAACGACATCATCCGCGAGGAGAGCAAGTCGGCGCTGGTGAAGACGCGCGACGGCGTTCCGACGCCCGCCGAGATCTGCAAGGTGCTCGACGACTATGTCATCGGCCAGAATCGCGCCAAGCGCGTTCTGTCGGTGGCCGTCCACAACCATTACAAGCGGCTCAATCACGGCTCCAAGAGCGGCGCCGAAGTCGAGCTCGCCAAGTCCAACATCCTGCTGATCGGGCCGACCGGTTGCGGCAAGACCCTGCTCGCGCAGACGCTTGCCCGGATCCTCGACGTGCCGTTCACCATGGCCGACGCCACCACGCTGACCGAGGCCGGCTATGTCGGCGAGGACGTCGAAAACATCATCCTCAAGCTGCTCCAGGCCTCCGACTACAACGTCGAAAAGGCGCAGCGCGGGATCGTCTACATCGACGAGATCGACAAGATCAGCCGCAAGTCGGACAACCCCTCCATCACCCGCGACGTGTCGGGCGAGGGCGTCCAGCAGGCGCTTCTGAAGCTGATGGAAGGCACCACCGCCTCGGTGCCTCCGCAGGGCGGCCGCAAGCATCCGCAGCAGGAATTCCTGCAGGTCGACACCACGAACATCCTGTTCATCTGCGGCGGGGCGTTCGCTGGTCTCGAGAAGATCATCGGTGACCGCCTGCAGGGCAAGTCGATCGGCTTTGGCGCGCATGTCGCCGGCCCGGACGAGCGGAAGACGGGGCAGGTGCTCAAGAATTGCGAACCCGAGGATCTGCTGAAGTTCGGCCTGATCCCCGAGTTCATCGGCCGTCTGCCGGTGATCGCGACGCTTGAGGACCTCGACGAGGCGGCGCTGGTCAAGATCCTGATCGAGCCGAAGAACGCGCTGGTGAAGCAATATGCCAAGCTGTTCGACATGGAGGAGGTCGAACTGGCCTTCTCCGACGACGCGCTGAACGCGGTCGCGCGCAAGGCGATCGAACGGCGCACCGGCGCCCGTGGCCTGCGCTCGATCCTCGAGGCGATCCTCCTCGACACGATGTTCGATCTGCCCGGCATGGACGGCGTCGAAAAGGTCCATGTCGACAAGGACGTGGTGGCCGGAACCAAGGAACCGGTTCGCGTCTACGCCAATCGCGAACAAAAGGACGACGCGGCGGCGTGAGGGAAGCGGCAGTGCCCCGGTGACAACCGGGGCGCCGCGGTTGCACTTGCGCGCTCCTTCCGCTAAGCGCCTGCCCGTCCTCAAGTGACACACATCGATGAGCGCCTTTCGGGGCACGCTGGCCGGCGAGGTTTCGCCCGCCGGCGCATTTTCGCTTTGCGCCCGTCGGTACCGGAGTTGTTTTGATGTTCGAGACCCTGAGCGACCGCCTTGGCGGCGTGTTCGACAAGCTTCGCGGTCGCGGCGCCCTCAACGAGGACGACGTCCGCGCCGCCATGCGCGAAGTCCGTGTCGCCTTGCTCGAGGCGGACGTCGCGCTGCCGGTCGCGCGCGACTTCGTTGAGACCGTCACCAGCCGCGCGGTCGGCCAGGAAGTGCTGCGGTCGGTCACGCCGGGCCAGCAGGTCGTCAAGATCGTCAACGACGCGCTGGTCGAGATGCTCGGCGCCGACAGCAGCGAACTCGACCTCAATGTCTCGCCGCCGGCGATCGTGATGATGGTCGGCCTGCAAGGCTCGGGCAAGACGACCTCGACGGCTAAGCTGGCCAAGCGGCTGTCGACAAAGGATCGCAAGAAGGTCCTGATGGCGTCGCTCGACGTCGCTCGTCCGGCCGCCCAGGAGCAGCTGGCCGTGCTGGGCCGCCAGGCCGGCGTCGACACGCTCCCGATCGTGCCCGGCCAGGCGCCGGTCGACATCGCACGCCGGGCGCTCCAGTCGGCCAGGCTGCAGGGCTATGACGTCCTGCTGCTCGACACCGCCGGCCGCCTGCACGTCGACGATGCGCTGATGGGCGAGATGAAGGCGGTGGCCGAGGTCAGCCGTCCGGCCGAGACCCTGCTGGTGGTCGACAGCCTGACCGGCCAGGACGCGGTCAACGTCGCCAAGGGCTTCTCCGACCAGATCGATCTCACCGGCGTTATCCTGACCCGCATGGACGGCGACGCCCGCGGCGGCGCGGCGCTCTCGATGCGCGCGGTCACCGGCAAGCCGATCAAGTTTGCCGGCACCGGCGAAGGCCTCGACGCGATCGAGCCGTTCCATCCCAGCCGTGTCGCGGGCCGGATCCTCGGCATGGGCGACGTCGTCAGCCTGGTCGAGCGCGCGGCCGAGACGATCAAGGTCGAGGATGCCGAAAAGCTCGCGGCCAAGATGGCCAAGGGCAAGTTCGACCTCGACGACCTTCGCATGCAGCTCGACCAGATGAAGCGCATGGGCGGCCTCGGTGCGCTGGCCGGCATGATGCCCGGCATGAAGGGCATGAAGGGCGCGATGGAGAAGGCGCAGGACACCAAGGCGCTGGTCCACCTCGAAGCCATGCTGTCGTCGATGACGGCCAAGGAGCGGGAAAAGCCGGCATTGATCAATGCCAAGCGCAAGATCCGCATCGCCAAGGGCAGCGGTCGCACCGTTCAGGACGTCAACAAGCTCCTGAAGATGCACCAGGAAATGGAAGGCGCGATGAAGCGCCTTAAGAAGATGGGCGGCCTCGGCAAGCTTGCGGCGCTGTTCGGCAAGGGCGGCATGGAAGGCGCGATGGGCGGCTTGCTGCCCGGCGCCGGTGCACCCGGCCTCCCGGGCCTGCCCGGCGGCTCCAACCCGTTCGGACTGCCTCCCGGCGGTCACAAATTCGGCAAGAAATAACAAGTATCTAAGAGAAGGATTGAACAAATGGCAGTAGCAATTCGCCTGGCTCGTGGTGGCTCCAAGAAGCGCCCTTATTACCGCGTCGTCGTCACCGACAGCCGCAACTCGCGCGATGGCCGCTTCATCGAGAAGGTCGGCACCTACAATCCGCTGCTGGCGAAGGATTCGCCCGAGCGCGTGAAGCTCGACGCTGACCGCATCTCGCACTGGCTGAGCGTCGGCGCCCAGCCGACCGACCGCGTCGCCCGCTTCCTCGACGCCGCCGGCCTCAAGGAGCGCGCCGCGCGCAGCAACCCGAACAAGGGCAAGCCGGGCGAAAAGGCCACCGAGCGCGCCGAAGAGCGTGCCACCAAGGCCGCTGAAGCCGCCGAGGCCGCTGCCGCCGCCGCCGCTGCTCCTGCGCCGGCCGAAGAGCCTGCCGCTGAAGAGCCCGCTGCCGAAGAGGCTCCGGCCGCTGAAGCCACCACCGAAGAAGTCAGCGCTCCGACCCAGCCCGAGCCCGCCGAGGGCAGCGACGAGGCCGCTCCGGCCGAAGGCGCCGAAAAGGCCGAGTAAGCCTGCAGGGTCGGCTTCGCTCGGGTCTGTCCGGGCGAAGCCGAACCGCTTTCTGCGATGACCAGCCGCATCACCCTTGCCGCCATCGCCGGCGCCCACGGCGTCCGCGGCGACGTGCGCCTCAAGCTGTTCGCCGATGGCACCGAGGCGCTGACGGCACACGACATCGTGCTGGTAGACGGGGTGTCGCGCCGCCTGCTGCATGTCGGCGGCACCGCCAAGAGCCCGACCGCCCGGCTTGAGGGTGTCGCGGACCGCACGGCGGCCGAGCGGCTGCGCGGCACGCTGATCGAGGTCGAGCGTGACGCCTTGCCGCCACTGGATGACGGCGAATATTATCATTCCGACCTGCTCGGCCTTGCCTGCGTCGGCCCGGACGGTGCTGCCATCGGTACCGTATCCGCGGTCGAGAACTTCGGTGCCGGGGACCTGCTGGAGGTCGAACTGGACGGCGGCAGGAAGTCGCTGATCCCATTCAGGCCCGGCATCGCCGACCTGAAGGACGGCCGCATCACGCTTGACCCGGTCTTCCTGGCCTGACGGCGCGGGGCCACTAACGGCCCCTTAACCCTCGCGGGCTAACCCACACTCCCGTCACAGACGCGAAGTGGGGCCATGGACGACCTGATTGCCGATTTCGTCTCCGAATGCCGGGACATGCTGGAAAGTCTCGGTGGGGAAATCGTCGCCTGGGAGGCGGCGCCGCAGGATCGCTCGCGCCTCGACTGCATCTTTCGCTTTGTCCACACGGTGAAGGGCAATTGCGGCTTCTTCGACTTCCCGCGCCTCGAGGCGCTGAGCCATGCGGCCGAGGACGCGCTCGCCGATGTGCGCGCCGGACGCCGGCAGCCCGACCCGATGCTGGTCAGCGCCGTCCTCGCCGTGATCGACCGCATCGGCGAGATGGTGGAGATCATCGCCGCCGGTTCGCCCATTCCCGAAGGCCATGACGACGACCTGATCGAGGCGCTCAAGCCCGGCGCCGAGCAGCCACCCGCCGCAGCGCCGGTGGCAAGCGCCGCAAGCGCCGTCCCGCAGGCGCAGGCCGCACCGCGCACCATTCGCCTGTCGGTCGATCTCCTCGACCGCATGATGAGCGGGGTGTCGGACCTCGTGCTCGCCCGCAACGAGCTTGCCCGCCGCCTTCGCGACAGCAGCACCGACGTCACCGTCGACAGCGCCTTCGAGCGGATGAGCGGCATCATCGCCGAAATGCGCGATGCCATCACCCGCACGCGTATGCAGCGGATCGAGAGCCTGTTCGTGGGCCTGCCGCGCATGGTGCGCGACCTGTCGGCGGAGCTTGGCCGGCAAGTGTTGATCGACATCGACGGCGGAGACGTCGAGCTCGACCGCGAGATGATCGAGATGATCCGCGATCCCCTGACCCATATCGTCCGCAATGCGGTCGATCACGGGATCGAGGCGCCGGCCGAACGCCTCAAGGCGGGCAAGCGCGAGATCGGCCTCCTCAGCGTGTCCGCCCGCCAGTCGGGCAACCAGATCCTGATCGATATCGTCGACGACGGGCGGGGGATCGACGGGAAGCGACTGGTCGACAAGGCCATTTCGGCTGGCATCCTCGACCGCGGCGAGGCCGCCCGGCTCAGCCCCAAGGAGCAGTTGCACCTGATCTTCGAAGCAGGCCTGTCGACCGCTGCGGCCGTCACCAGCATTTCCGGCCGCGGCGTCGGGATGGACGTGGTGCGATCGAACGTGGAGCGGATCGGAGGGGTGGTCGAGGTCGATTCGACGCCGGGGCAGGGGACCCGCATGACCCTTCGCGTTCCCCTGACCCTGACGATCATCCCGGCCCTGACCGTCTCGATCGGCAATCAGCATTTCGCCATTCCGCGGGTCGCGATCGAGGAGATCGTGCGCGCCAGCGGGGACAGCGTGCAGCTGTCTGAAGTGGGCGGCGCCGGCATCGTCACCATCCGTGGCCGCCGCGTTCCCCAACTCGTGCTTGCCGACCTTCTCGGCCTCGACAGCCCGTTGCCGGGCCACGAGCGGACCCTGATCGTGCTCAAGCCCGCCGGTGGCGACGTTTATGCCTTGAGCGTGGACCGCGTGCACGACCATGAGGAACTGGTGGTGAAACCCGCCGCACCCGCCGTCATGGCGACCGGGCTCTACGCCGGCACCACGCTTGCCGACGACGGTTCGCCCATCCTGCTGTTCGATCCCGCAGGGCTGGCCCGAGTCGGCGGTGTCCGCTTCGAAGCGCAAGAGCGCAGCGTCCGCCTGCTCGACGATGCCGCTTCGGCGGTGGTGACCGAGGACGCGACCCCAGTGCTGCTGTTCCGCGACTGCGCCGGCTCCCGCCGTGCGATCCGTCTTGGCGTCGTCGACCGGATCGAGGAAGTGCGGGGCTGCAACGTGTCCCAGTCCGCCGGACGGGTGAGGGTACAGCTTGGCGACGACATCCTCCCGCTGGAGGGGCTGAACTGCTTGCCCGACGCGGATGCCAAGGTTCGGCTGTTCCGACTTAGCGATGGCGCTTCACAGATCGGCCTCGCTTTCCGCGAGGTGATCGACCTCGACGCGATCGCCGATCACATCATTGCTTCGGATGCCCCGGGAATGGTCGAGGGCGTGACCCTGGTCGCCGGCGAGCCGGCCGAGCTGGTCGATGCCCATTGGCTGTTCGCTGGAGCTGCCCGCCTCTCCAGCGGCGGGTCGGACAGGCTTCCGGTCTGCCGGCTCGACCTCAAGGATCCGTGGGTGCGCAACATGCTGCGCCCGATCGTCGAGGCTGCCGGCTACCGGGTCGTCGCTGCCGAGGGTGACGGGGAAGCGGATCTCGCCATCGCCTGGGCCGGGTCGGCGGCCGCGCAGTCGGCACGACGGACCCTGTTCCTAAGCCCCGACGCCGAGGGAGCCGCCAATGAGAACCACGTTTATCGCTACGATCGCGCGGGCCTGCTGCTGGCCCTGCGCGATGCGGCCGCCGGAAAGGCTCGCTAAATGAACGAACTTCTTCTTGTCGTCCGAATCGCCGGCCAGCGCGTCGCCTTTCCGGCGGCAAAGGTCGAAAGCGTGGTCGAGCTCGACACGCTGATCCCCGTCCCGCGCGCAGCAGAGCATATCGCCGGCCTGTCGGCGCTGCGCAGCCGGGTTCTCACGGTCGTCTGTTGCCGCCGTTCGCTCGGTCTGCCGATGCCCGACGTGCAGGACAGCATTCTCGAAGCCGCCGTGACCGAGGTGGACGGTCATCACTACGCATTGATCGTGGACGGCGTGGAAGACGTGCTGACCGCGACCAGCGACCCGGCCTCGGTCCGGGCAGCGATGGGCCAGGGGTGGGAGCGCGTCTCGCTGGGCATGGTCGAAACGGAGGAGGGCGCGCTGCTGGTGCTCGACGTCGAAAGCCTGGTGACCGGCCCCGATGCGGTGCGCCAGGCGGCGTGACAGCCCTTTCTTAACGCTTGGCGGCGTATCCCAAGCTCAACCAGTTCAAGTCAGGACCTAAACCACGGTGCCCAGCCCCATGAAGACCTGCCTCATCGTCGACGATTCCAAGGTCATCCGGAAGGTTGCCCGCCACATCCTCGAAACGCTCGAATTCAGCGTCGAGGAGGCCGGCGACGGACGCGAAGCGCTGGAGCGCTGCGAGGCGTCAATGCCCGATGTGGTGCTGCTCGACTGGAACATGCCAGTGATGAGCGGGATGGAATTCCTCAAGCTCCTTCGCCAGCGCGGCCACGAGGATCAGCCCAAGGTCGTCTTCTGCACCACCGAAAACGACATGGCCCACATCCGTGCGGCGCTTGAAGCCGGTGCGGACGAATATGTGATGAAGCCGTTCGACCGCGAAACGCTGCACATCAAGCTCCAGCTTGTCGGCGTCGCCTGAGGTCCTGACCCGTGGCTCCGGCGCTCGCCCATAGAACTGCGGCGTCGGCGTCCGACCGGCGCAATCTGCGGCTGATGATCGTCGATGATTCGATGGTCGCCCGCGCGGTTCTCAGCCGGATGGTCGAGCTTGGCGGCGGGATCGAGATTTCCGCCGTCGCGGGGACCGCCGAGGATGCGGTCGAAGCCCTTGCCCGCGTTTCCGTCGACGTCATCCTGCTCGACCTGGAAATGCCCGGCGCCGGGGGCCTGAGCAAACTTCCCGAAATCATCGCCGCCGCCCGCGGCGCGCGCGTGCTGGTCGTCTCCAGCCTTGCCGAGGACGGGGCCGCGGCGACCGTCACGGCGCTGGCCCAAGGCGCCGCTGACACCTTGCTGAAGCCGGGAACTGGGCGCATCCAGGGCCGCTTCGCCGATATCCTGATCGAGAAGATTCGGGCCCTTGGCCACGTCGAGGCGGAAGCCCCAGCGTCGGCCCGGACCGCGCGGGTCGCTCCGCTGCAGGCGATGGGGGTCGATCCCTTGTCGCTTCTCGCGATCGGCGCGTCGACGGGCGGAATCCACGCGCTTGGCCGCTTCTTCGGACAGCTTCCGCCGGTCCTGGGCGTGCCCATCCTCGTCACCCAGCATCTGCCGGTACCGTTCATGGACGTCTTCGCGCGTCAACTGAGCGCCGCCGCGCGCCGCCCGGCGCGCATCGCGGTGGAAGGCGCAACGCTTGTGCCCGACGAGATCGTCATCGCCCCGGGTGACGCGCATCTGACGATCGAAGGCACTTCACCAAGCTCGCTCCGGGTCCACCTGGTCCGCGGGCGGGCGGCAAGCGGATGTCTTCCGAGTGTCGACCCGATGCTGTCGTCGGTGGCTGGTTCAGGCCTGACCGGAGCGGTTGCCGTGATCCTGTCCGGCATGGGCCGCGACGGCGTCGAAGGATCGGCGGCCATGGTTCGCGCGGGCGGATCGGTGCTGGTCCAGGATGAAGCGACCAGCGCCGTCTGGGGCATGCCGCGGGCGGTTGCCGATGCTGGCCTCGCCTCGGCCATCCTGCCCCCCGAAAAGCTCGCTCGCCGTGTTGCGTCCCGGATTGGTCATTTTCATGCAGATAAGTGACTCCAGCTCGCGCATTCTTGCCGGCTTGCTGGAGGCGAGGACAGGGCAGCAGCTAACGATGAGCCGGCGCTGGCGGCTGGAGACGGCCTTGTCCCAGCTCCTCCGCGAACGAGGCATCACCAGCATCGACGAGCTCATCACCATCCTCGTCATGGGCCGTGAACCCAGTCTCTCGACCCGGGTGGTGGAGGCCCTGTTGAACAACGAAACCTACTTCTTTCGTGATCGGACGCCGTTCGACCTGGTTCGCACGACCGCCTTGTCCGAACTGATCCGGCGCCGCGAATCCACGCGGACGATCCGCATCTGGTCAGCCGGCTGCTCGGCGGGGCAGGAGGTCTACAGCCTCGCCATGCTGTTCGCCGAAGATCCGGCGCGGTGGGCCGGGTGGACGATCGACATTCTCGGCACCGATGTCAGCGAAAGCATGGTCGGTCGCGCCCGGGAAGGCACCTACACCCAGTTCGAGGTCCAGCGCGGGCTTGGCATTCAGCAGATGATCCGCTGGTTCGAGGAAGGGGCCGGAGGGTGGCGCGCGGCAGAGGTGTTGCGCAAGTCGCTCCGCTTCCAGGTGCACAACATCCTCGAGCCGGCACCGCATCCAGGCAAATTCGACCTGATCCTGTGTCGTAACGTCCTGCTCTATCTCAATGACAATACGCGCAAGAATGCCTTTCAACGTTTGTCGTCGGCGCTCGCGCCCGACGGCTGGTTGATGCTTGGTGCAGGGGAGACGGTAATCGGGCAGGCCCCCACGCTTGAGGCCGATCGCGACATGCGCGGCCTTTACCGTCACCGTGACCAGGTGACGAAAGCCGCCTGAACACAAGACGCTTGACCTTCGGCGCCGCGGCCTGTCCCTTGGGGCCCGTGGACGCCATCTCTCGCCCATCGCCGAACCATGACGAGCGCGCCGCGCCCGTGTCGATGATCGTGCTCCATTACACCGGCATGCCGACCTGCGAAGGGGCCCTCGACCGGCTCTGCTCACCGGAAGCCAAGGTTTCCGCCCATTATTGCCTCGACGAGGACGGGACGCTCTACAGCCTGGTCCCTGAAGAGCGCCGCGCGTGGCACGCCGGCAAAAGCTACTGGCGCGGCACCCGCGACATCAACAGCGCCAGCATCGGGATCGAGATCGTCAATCCGGGCCACGAGTTCGGCTATCGTCCCTTCCCCGACGAGCAGATCGCGACGCTGATCCCGCTGGTCGCCCGGATCAAGGATCGCCACGGCATCGGCCGCGGCAACGTCGTCGGCCATTCCGATATCGCCCCGACCCGCAAGGAGGATCCGGGCGAGCTGTTCCCGTGGGAAGCGCTCGCCAAGCGTCGCCTGGCGCTGCCCAGCCCGACCCGCAACCTCATCGATCCGCACTGGTCCGACGCCGCATTCCTCCTCGCGCTGGAGCGGTTCGGCTATGACGTCAGCGACAGCTGGAAGGCGGTGATCGCGTTCCAGCGCCGCTTCCGGCCTGACTGCATCGACGGTGTGATCGATGGGGAGTGCCGGGCCAAGCTCCTCGCGCTGCTGCTCCCGCGGCCGCAGGGTGAGCCCTGACGCTAGGCAAAGCCGCGCGAAGGGACTATCTGGCTCGCAACCCCGAACCAGCTTGAAGAATAAGGACACGCGACCCCATGGCCGCTCAATACGCCTTCGTGATGAAGAGTCTCACGAAGACCTTCCCCGGCGCGAACAAGCCGACCCTCAGCAACATCAACCTGCAATTCTACCAGGGCGCCAAGATCGGCATCGTCGGACCGAATGGCGCTGGTAAGTCGACCCTGATCAAGATCATGGCGGGCCTCGACACCGACTTCACCGGCGAGGCCTGGCCGGGCGAGAACATCACCATCGGTTACCTTGAGCAGGAGCCCGAACTCGACACCTCCAAGACGGTGCTCGAGAACGTCAAGGACGGCGCGCGCGAGGTCGCCGACATGGTCGATCGCTTCAACGCCATTTCGGCCGAGATGGGCGATCCCAAGGACGATACCGACTTCGACGCGTTGATGGAGGAGATGGGCGAGCTTCAGGGCAAGATCGACGCGGTCGACGGCTGGACGCTCGACAACCAGCTCGAGATCGCGATGGAAGCGCTGCGCTGCCCGCCATCGGACAGCCCGGTCACCGACCTGTCGGGCGGTGAAAAGCGCCGCGTCGCGCTGACCCGCCTGCTGATCCAGAAGCCGTCGATCCTGCTGCTCGACGAACCGACCAACCACCTCGATGCCGAAAGCGTCAAGTGGCTGGAAAACCACCTCAAGGAATATGCCGGCGCGGTGCTGATGATCACCCACGACCGCTACTTCCTCGACAATGTGGTGGAATGGATCCTCGAGCTCGATCGCGGATCCTATTATCCGTACGAAGGAAACTACTCCACCTACCTGGAAAAGAAGGCGAAACGCCTCGAGCAGGAAAGCCGCGAGGAGAGCGGCAAGCAGAAGGCGCTGCAGCGCGAGCTGGAGTGGATCCGGCAGACCCCCGCGGCACGCCAGAGCAAGTCCAAGGCCCGTATCCGCAAGTTCGAGCAGCTTCAGGACGCGCAGGATGATCGCCGCATCGGCAAGGCCCAGATCGTCATCCAGGTCCCCGAGCGCCTTGGTGGCAAGGTGATCGAGGTCGATAACCTGACCAAGGCCTATGGCGACAAGCTGTTGTTCGAGAATCTCAGCTTCACTCTTCCGCCGGGCGGGATCGTCGGGGTCATCGGACCCAACGGCGCGGGCAAATCGACGCTGTTCAAGATGCTCACCGGCAAGGAGCAGCCCGACGCCGGCAAGGTCGAGGTGGGCGAAACGGTGCGGCTCGGCTTCGTCGACCAGAGCCGCGATCATCTCGATCCCAAGAAGAACGTCTGGGAAGAGATTTCCGACGGCCTCGATTACATGAAGGTCAACGGGCAGGACACATCCACCCGCGCCTATGTCGGAGCCTTCAACTTCAAGGGCCCCGACCAGCAGAAGAACGTCGGCAAGCTGTCGGGCGGTGAGCGCAACCGCGTCCACATGGCCAAGATGCTCAAGCAGGGCGGCAACGTCCTGCTACTCGACGAACCGACCAACGATCTCGACGTCGAAACCCTTGGCGCGCTCGAGGAAGCGATCGAGAACTTCGCTGGCTGCGCGGTGGTCATCAGCCACGATCGCTTCTTCCTCGATCGTCTGGCGACGCACATCCTGGCGTTCGAGGGCGACAGCCACGTCGAATGGTTCGAAGGCAATTTCGAAGCCTATGAGGAAGACAAGAAGCGCCGCCTCGGCCCGGAAGCGGACCGTCCGACCCGGACCAGCTACAAGAAGCTGGCCCGCTGAAGCCTGCCGACCGCCCCGCGCCGATCCTTGACGGCGCGGGGCGGTGTCTTTTCTCACTCTTTCGCAGCGCAGCATCGCCGTGATACAGCCGCGCGCATGACTTCGACCAACGACATTCGCCGCTCGTTCCTCGACTATTTCGAGAGCGCCGGGCACAGCCGCCAGCCCTCGGCGCCGCTGGTGCCGCAGAACGACCCCACCCTGATGTTCGTCAACGCCGGCATGGTGCCGTTCAAGAACGTCTTCACCGGGCTGGAGACGCGGCCCTATTCGACTGCGGTGTCCTCGCAGAAGTGCGTTCGCGCCGGTGGCAAGCACAACGACCTCGACAACGTCGGCTACACCGCGCGCCACCACACCTTCTTCGAGATGCTCGGCAATTTCTCGTTCGGCGATTACTTCAAGGACCAGGCGATCACGCTTGCCTGGGAATTGCTGACGGGGGAGTGGGGTCTCGCCAAGGACCGGCTGACGGTCACCGTCTATCATACCGACGACGAGGCCGCGTCGCTGTGGAAACGGATCGCCGGGCTGCCGGAAGAGCGGATCATCCGCATCGCCACCAAGGACAATTTCTGGGCGATGGGCCCCGACGGTCCCTCGGGCCCCTGCAGCGAGATCTTCTTCGATCATGGCGACCATATCCCCGGTGGTCCTCCGGGCAGCCCCGACGAGGATGGCGACCGGTTCGTCGAAATCTGGAACCTCGTCTTCATGCAGCACTTGCAGGAAAATGACGTCATCGTCTCCGACCTGCCCAAGCCGTCGATCGACACCGGAATGGGGCTGGAGCGCGTCGCTGCCGTGCTGCAGGGCGTGCACGACAATTACGACACCGACACCTTCAAGGCGCTGATCCACGCCTCCGAGGAATTGACCCGCACGCGCGCGGAGGGCGAGCAGAAGGCGTCGCACCGGGTGATCGCGGATCACCTGCGCTCCTGTTCGTTCCTGATCGCCGACGGCGTGCTTCCGGCCAACGAGGGGCGCGGCTACGTCCTGCGCCGGATCATGCGCCGCGCGATGCGCCACGCGCACCTCCTTGGCGCGGCCGAGCCGCTGATGCACCGCCTCGTGCCCGCGCTTGCAGCCGAGATGGGCGCCGCTTACCCCGACCTGATCCGCGCCCAGCCGCTGATCGAGGCCACGCTCCGCCAAGAGGAAACCCGCTTCCGGCAGACCCTGTCGAACGGTCTTCGCCTGCTTGACGAAGCGACCGCCACGATGGGCGAAGGCGGGACGCTGCCGGGTGAGACGGCGTTCAAGCTCTATGACACGTTCGGCTTTCCCTACGACCTGACCGAAGACGCGCTGCGCGCGCAGGGCCTGGGGGTGGACCGCGCCGGCTTCGACGCCGCCATGGCCGAGCAGAAGGCTCGCGCCCGTGCCGCCTGGAAGGGTTCGGGGCAGGCCGCGTCGGAAGAAGTCTGGTTCGACCTCGTCGAGGAACATGGAGCGACCGAATTCACCGGTTACGCCGGACATGACGGGGAGGGCGTCGTGCTCGCCATCGTCCGTGACGGTGCCCGGGTCGAGCAGGCAGGCGAGGGCGAGGAAGTGCAACTGCTCCTCAACCAGACCCCCTTCTATGCCGAAAGCGGCGGACAGGTAGGGGATGCCGGAAAGCTCAGCAGCCTCAACGGCTTCGAAGCCGACGTTCAGGACACCTCGAAGCAGCTCGGCAAGCTCCACCTGCTGCGCGCCAGGATTGCCAAGGGCAGTCTCAAGGTCGGCGACACGCTGACCCAGAAGGTCGATGAGGAGCGGCGCCGTGCGATCCGCGCCAACCATAGCGCGACCCACCTGCTCCACGCCGCCCTGCGCCACCGGCTCGGCGCGCACGTCACGCAGAAAGGCTCCCTGGTGGCGCCTGACCGCCTGCGCTTCGACTTTGCGCACAACAGCGCGCTCAGCCCCGACGACCTTGCCGCCATCGAGGCCGAGGTGAACGCCCACATCCGCCACAACCAGCCGGTGTCGACCCGCCTGATGAGCCCGGACGAAGCCATCGCCGAAGGCGCCATGGCGCTGTTCGGTGAGAAATATGGCGACGAGGTTCGCGTCCTCTCGATGGGGAAGGCCGATGACGGCACCTACAGCGTCGAGCTGTGCGGCGGTACGCACGTCACTGCGCTGGGCGATATCGCCCTGTTCAAGATCGTGTCCGAAAGCGCTGTCTCCAGCGGCGTGCGGCGGATCGAGGCCTTGACCGGTGAAGGCGCGCGGCAGTGGCTGATCGAGCGCGACAATCGCCTGCGCGCCATCGCTGCCAGCCTCAAGGCTTCGCCCGAGGAAGCGCCGCAGCGCGTGGCCGCCATGGCCGAACAGGTCCGCCGGCTGGAGCGGGAGCTGGCCGATGCCAAGCGCCAGATCGCGCTCGGCGGTGGTTCAGGCGGTAATGCGAGCGGTCCGGAAGACGTCGCCGGCATCCAGTTCCTCGGCCGGGTGGTCGAGGGGCTCGATCCCAAGAATTTGCGCGGCGAAATCGACGCGATGAAGAAGCAACTTGGTAGCGGAGCGGCGGCATTGATCGCGGTCAACGATGGCCGCGCGTCGGTCGCTGCCGGGATCACCTCGGACCTGATGGGCCAGGTCAACGCCGTCGATCTCGTCAAGGCGGCGGTCGCGGCGCTTGGCGGGCAGGGCGGGGGAGGCCGCCCCGACATGGCGCAGGGCGGTGGTCCGGACGGCAGCAAAGCGGACCAGGCCCTGACCGCCATCCGCGAGGCGCTGGCGAAGGTGTCGGCCTAGCGCCTGCGCCCCAGCGCCGGCTCCTCGGTCAGCTCACCGGCTTCGCGGATCTGCGCGCGAAGCTGGCTGCGCTTTTCGTGGATCGAGGCGATCACCGGGCCCATTGCGACGCCAATGTCGACCAGCACCGCCTCGCTCATCTGCAGCGAGCCTTCCATCGTCTCGGGAACCGCATCGGTGGCTCCCGCGCGATAGAGTTGCGCTGCATGCGCGCCGTCGCGGGCGCGGGCGACGATCGACAGGTCGGGGCAGCTTGCCCTGATGTCGCGTGACAGCCGCACGGTCAGCACCGGGTCGTCCATCGTCAACACCAGTGCGGCCGCCTCGGACAGGTGGAACCGGTCCATCACATCGCCGCGGGCGACATCGCCGAAGATGACCTTGTAGCCTTGCTCGCGCGCTGCAGCGACACAGTCGATGTCGCCGTCGACCGCAAAATAGGGTCGGTTATGCTCGATCATCATGTCGGCGACGATACGCCCGACCCGGCCGAACCCGAAGATCAGGGTCACGCCGCTGGTGTCCGACGCGCCGCTGGCGAGAGCTTGCGGATCGATCCGCCGCGCCATCCTCCTACCCGCTGCGGCAAGCAGGGGCGTTAGCGTCAGCCCGATCGCGGTCACTAGCGTCCAGAAGGCCGCGGTTCCGGGGCCCAGCACCCCGGCCGCAAGCGCGCTGGCAAGCACGATCAGGGTCAGCTCGGACGGGCTCGCCATCAGCAGGCCCGTCTCCACCGCCGTGCCGGTCCGGCTGCGCCGCCACCGCAGCAGGGCGACGATCACCAGCGCCTTGACCACCAGCACCGCAACCGTCGCCGCAAGCAGCTGCGGCCAGCCCGCGATCAGTTCGGCAAGGTCGAGCCGCATCCCGACCGTGATCAGGAAGATGCCGAGTGCAAGCCCACGCAACGGAGCGGTAATGACCTCGACTTCGGCGTGATAGTCGGTTTCGGCGATCAGCAATCCGGCAATCAGCGCGCCCGCGACCGCCCCAAGGCCGACCGAGCCGGTGGCAAGGCTGGCCAGCATGACGGTGAGAAGGCTGATCGCGAGGAACAACTCCGGGCTCTTGGTCCGGGCAGCCTGCGCGAACAGCCGCGACAGGAGGAAGCGGCCGACCAGCAGCAGCACCGCGATCACGGCGACGCCGCCGACCAGGACGCCGATCAGCGCGTCGGGGCTGCTCTTGGCATCGAGCAGGAGCAGCAGTGGGACCAGGCTGAGATCCTGGAGCAGCAGGATGGCAAGCGCGGTTTGCCCGGTGGTGGTCGCGGTGCCGGCAAGCGGCATCACCAGGGCGGTCGAGCTCATCGCCAGGGCGAGGCCCAGCACGGCCGCGGGCAGGGGCTCGAGGGCGCCGACCATCATCAGCGCAGCGCTGAACAGCAGGCCTGTCAGAAGCATCTGCAGCCCGCCGAGCCCGAACACCCGGCCCCGCATCGCCCACAGGCGGCGGAAGCTCAGTTCGAGGCCAATGCCGAACAGCAGCATCAGGATGCCGATTTCGGCGAAGGGTTCGATGCTTTCGCGGTCGGCGATGGTGATCGCGGCAAGCCAGCGGTGTTCGTCCGCAAGCGACCCGAGCCCGGCCGGACCGACCGCGGCGCCGACCAGGATGAACCCGATCACGGGCGAAATCCGGAACCGCGCGAAGGCCGGGATAACCACTCCGGCTGCGCCCAGGATCACCAGCGCGTCGTGTAACCCTTGTCCGCCCAGTTCCCCCGCCATGCCGCCCTTGTGCCGTAGCCTCGAACGGGAGCCAAGCCGGGAGGCGCTTCGTTGCCAAGAAAACAGGAACGAGGAGGTGCACAGTGACCGAAAAGAGCTTTAGAGCGGGCGACAAGGTCAGCTGGTCGAGCCATGGCGGGACCGCGCATGGCAAGGTGGTCAAGAAGATCACCAGCCCGACGGACATCAAGGGCCACCATGTGGCGGCGAGCAAGGACAATCCCGAGTATCTGGTCGAAACCGATGACGGCAAGCAGGCGGCTCACAAGGCCGGCGCGCTGAAGAAGGCCTGAAGGACCTGCGCCGTCTGTCCGGACGTGCCTTCACGTTAAGCATGACGATCCCGAGCGAATCGGGTGCCGTCTCACGGGCAGCAGCTAGTTAAGCATCCCGCCACAACGCAGAAGCGCGCCGCGACCAGGGTCGCGACGCGCTTCAAGTTGCAAGTTTTAGCTAGCTAAAACCGAGGCTTAATCAGCCGCGGCCGCCGGTGCTCGCAGCGCCAGAGCCCCACACCCAGTTCCAGAAATTCCACATGGTTCTGCTCCCTGTTGCGCGACGATGAGCGTCGCTCTGGGAGCAGTATTAACCCTAATCGATACGGTTAGCAAACAATTAAGCATGTCGATTAGCCATATTCTTGGCGCGCACGAACAGCATCGCTGGCAACAGCGATCGAAATAGTCTGGGGTTAAAGGTTAAGCGGCCCGGCGGGTCGAGCGGATCTGCAGCCGCTGCACGAGCTCGCGTACGCCCATCGGGCGGCCGATGGCGAAGCCCTGGGCGATGTCGCAGCCCATCTTGCGCAGATCGTCGAGACATTGCTGGTCCTCGACGCCTTCCGCCACCACCGAACGATCCAGCGAGTGGGCGAGGGCGATGGTCGACTGGACCATGATAAGGTCGGAGCGGTTGACCCGCATCGACTTGACGAAGCTCTGGTCGATCTTGATCTCGCTGGCCGGGATCTTCTTCAGATACTCGAGGGTCGACAGCCCGGTGCCATAATCGTCGATGGCGATCCGGATCCCGAGGTCACGCATCGCCGTCAGGGTAGCGAGGCCGCTCTCCGCATCCTGGAGGGCGGCGGTCTCGGTCAGCTCGAGCGTCAGCCGCGAGGCCGGCAGGCCGTGAGCGGACAGCATCGTTTCGATCCGACCCAACAGGTCGCGATCGGCGAGCAGCCGGGCCGACAGGTTGACCGCGATCTGGAACTCGATGCCCCGGCGATTGATCGCCGCGCCCGAACTGATCGCGCGGTCCAGCACGAAGTCGGTCAGCTTGCCGATGCGGCCATTGGCTTCGGCGGCGGCTACGAACTCGGTGGGACTGATCGGTCCCTTGGTCGGGTGGGTCCAGCGGGCAAGCGCCTCCGCTCCGGTGATCTTGCCCTGCTTGATGTCGAATTGCGGCTGATAGGCCAGCCACACCTCGCCCTGGTCGATCGCCTGGTCGAGCTCGCCCAGGAGCGAGACGCGCCAATTGACCTCTTCCTGGCGGGCAGGGTCATGCAGCTTCCAGCGGAGGCCCTCGGCCCAGGCCTCGTCGGCCGCGAGCACCGCGCTGCCGATGCGGTTGGGAAGGGTCCGCGAAACCCCGAGCTCGACCCCGAAGGTGACAGCGATGTCGATCTGCCGGCCGGCGACCTGAACGGGGGAGCGGAAGATCGAGTGGAGCGCTTCGAGGTGGTTGCCGATTGGAGCGCCGTTCGGAAGCGTCCAGGCGAAAGTGCCGTCGTCGCCCTGGTGCAGGTCGTTGCGGGCGCCAGCCGACAGCCGGGCCACCACTTGGCGATAGGCATCCTGCTGTTCAGCCTCGGTCAGCGCGCTGGTGATCTCGGCATGGTTGTGGATCTTGGCGAGGACCAGGGCGCGGTCGATCTTGCCTGACGAGCGCAGCACAGCGAAGTTGGGCAGGCCGGTCTGCTCATGAACCCGGCCGCGCCGTTTCCAGCGCAGGAATGCAAGGCGGCTGCTGACGATGGTCAGCATCAAAAGGCCAGGCACGATGTCGGCCGAAATGTAGAAGCGCTCAAGCGCGAGTGGTCCAAGCAGGAGGACAAGCAGCGCGGCGGTGAGGGCGAGGGGAGCGATGCTGCGCGGACGCTTGGCGAATAGCGCTGCCAGCGTGGCGAGCAGAGCAAGGATCATGCCTGGGGCAGTGCCGAGCGAGATTGGCGTTCCACGTTTCAGGGTCTCGGCCCCGAGAATCTGGACGTTGGCCCCGGCCATTCGGCCCGATCCCGGAATCCAGAACTGATCGCCCAGCTGATCGGCGTTAAGCCCGATGATCAGCTGCTTTCCGGCAAGTGCACCCGGCTTGAACTTACCGGCGATGAGATCGGCAGCCGACAGGTAGGGGATGGTTTCCGGACTGATCGAATAATCGATCCAGAATTGCCGGTTGGGCTCGTTGAACCGTTGCGCGAGGCTGGCGGCGAAGGTCGGGACCTCGCGCCCGTCGATGGCGCCGGTCAGAGTGCTGTTCCAGATGATGCCGCCGAAGTCGTACACCGACGAAATGCTGGCGGTGCGCGCATGCTTGCGGAACTCGCTCAACGGGCGCGTTTCGGGTTGCTTGAGATTGCCCGACGTGCCGAGCATATGGCGGTCGGCGAGGACAACCCGGGAAGATTTCTTCAGCGCATCCGCGAAGATTCGGTCGTCGGAAGGGTTGGAGGGGCTGTCATAGATGATGTCGAGGTGAATGCTGCTGGCACCGGCCTTGGTCGCCTGATCGATCAGGCGGGCCTGCACGCGCCGTGGCCATGGCCAGACCCCGACCGCAGACAGGCTCTTGTCGTCGATCCCGACAAAAACGATGTCACCACTCGCATTGCTCTGATGGGTCGTGATGCGCAGAACCCGGAGATAAACCTCGAGCGGCAAGCCGAGCTGTGCCGCCCAGCAAAACAGGGCAGCGCCAAGTGACCACAGCAGCAGCCGCCAAGGCCGCGCTTGTTCTTTCTTCGTGCTGGCGGGATCCGAGCCCATGCCTCCCTGTCGCGCAGAAAGGTTATTAATTCGGAAACTCGTGTCCGGTGAACGACAGAAAAGCCGGGTGTTTTTTGCTCTTAGCAGCGAGCCCCTGCTGTGCCACACAGTCCAGGCGCACCTGAGGGGAGGTCCATGGACTTCATTTCCATTCTGTCGATCTTCGTCCTGAGCTGCTTCGTCGGCTATTACGTAGTCTGGTCGGTGACTCCGGCACTTCACACCCCGCTGATGGCGGTGACCAACGCCATTTCCTCGGTGATCATCGTCGGCGCACTGATCGCCGCCGCTGCCGCCGGCAGCCCGGTGTCTAAGTGGCTCGGCCTGCTGGCCGTGGTGCTGGCCTC
Source organism: Sphingomonas kaistensis (assembly GCF_011927725.1). Classification (NCBI taxonomy): domain Bacteria; kingdom Pseudomonadati; phylum Pseudomonadota; class Alphaproteobacteria; order Sphingomonadales; family Sphingomonadaceae; genus Sphingomonas; species Sphingomonas kaistensis. Next base: position 2,036,853 of record NZ_JAATJC010000001.1, read on the forward strand.
GATCAACATCTTCGGCGGCTTTGCGGTGACCAGCCGGATGCTTGCGATGTACAAGAAGAAGGAGCGGCCCGAGTGAGCTTCCCCGCCGTTCCCGACGCTGCCGCCCTGCACGAGACGCCGGCCTGGGTGATGCTGGCCTATCTCGTCGCAGGAATCTGCTTCATCCTCGCCCTTCGAGGCCTGTCGAGCCCGGCCACCAGCCAGCGCGGCAATCGCCTTGGCATGATCGGCATGGCGATCGCCGTGGTCACCACGCTGGCGACGCACGACATCGCCGGGCTTCCCGAAATTGCCGCCGCCATCGCCATCGGCGGGGTGATCGGCATCGTCGGCGCGCGGCGGATCCAGATGACCGCGATGCCGCAGCTGGTCGCCGCCTTCCACAGTCTCGTCGGCCTTGCCGCGGTGCTGGTCGGCGCCGCCGCTTTCCTCAATCCCGAGGCGTTCGGTATCGCTACCCGCATCACGCCCATCGCCGAACCCTCGATGCTGATGATCAACCCGGTCAGCCGGATCGAGCTTGGCCTTGGCGTTGCGATCGGCGCCATCACCTTCTCGGGGTCGGTGATCGCGTTCCTGAAGCTCAACGGCAACATGGGCGGTTCGCCGATCCTGCTGCCAGGGCGGCACGTGCTGAACCTGGGCACGCTCGTCGCGATCCTCGGCCTGGTCGCCTATTTCACCCGCGACCAGGCGCCGTGGGTGTTCTGGACCATCCTCGCCCTCAGCTTCGCCATCGGCTTCCTGCTGATCATCCCGATCGGCGGCGCCGACATGCCGGTCGTGGTGTCGATGCTGAACAGCTATTCGGGCTGGGCCGCGGCGGCGATGGGCTTCACGCTCCACAACAGCGCGATGATCATCACCGGCGCCCTGGTCGGAAGCTCGGGCGCGATCCTCAGCTACATCATGTGCCGGGCGATGAACCGCAGCTTCATCAGCGTCATCGCCGGCGGCTTCGGCGCGGTGGCAAGCAGCGGCGGGGGAGAGGTCATCGACCGCCCCTACAAGCGCGGCTCTGCCGAGGATGCCGCCTTCTTGATGAAGCAGGCCGACCAGGTCATCATCGTCCCCGGCTACGGCATGGCGGTGGCGCAGGCCCAGCACATCCTTCGCGAGATGGCCGACCAGCTCAAGAAGGAAGGGGTCAAGGTCAAATACGCCATCCACCCCGTCGCCGGCCGCATGCCCGGCCACATGAACGTGCTGCTGGCCGAGGCCAACGTCCCCTATGACGAGGTGTTCGAGCTCGAGGACATCAACAGCGAGTTCGCGCAGACCGACGTCGCCTTCGTGATCGGCGCCAACGACGTCACCAACCCGGCGGCCAAGACCGACAAGAGCTCGCCGATCTACGGAATGCCTGTGCTCGACGTGGAAAAGGCGCGCACCGTGCTGTTCATCAAGCGCTCGATGGGGGGCGCCGGATATGCCGGTGTCGACAACGAGCTGTTCTATCGCGACAACACCATGATGCTGCTGGCCGACGCCAAGAAGATGGTGGAGGAGATCGTCAAGGCACTGGCCTGACCGGCCATTCACTTGCTTCCGCAACGCTTTGTCGCCGCGCCGCAACAGTCCGTCTTTGCCGCGTTAAACTACTCAAGAATCTCGGCTAACCCGCTTGCCGGGCGGGGCCGCATGCGAGACAAGAACCTTGTTAACTATTGCGCTGCAGGATCGTGGCAGCGGGCGAGGGGATAAGACGTGAGGAAGCTCGGTGTCGTCGGCGGGGCGAGCTGGAACAGCACTGCGCTCTATTACGAGCATATCAACAAGGGCGTCGCGGCCCGGCTCGGCGGCTTGCACAGCGCGCGGATGGTGATCGAGAGCCTCGATTGCGAGGACGATTATGCCGCTTTCCATCGCCGCGGCGACTGGGCTGGCGGCGAGCGGGTTGTGATCGCCGCCTGTAAGCGCCTCGCGGCGGCGGGTGCCGAGGCGCTGATCCTGACCTCCAACACCATGCACAAGCATTACGATGCGGTCGTCGCCGCACTGTCGCTGCCCGTCCTGCACATCGGTGAAGCCGCGGCGGAGAAGATCGCCGCTGACGGGCGCCGCTCGGTGGCGCTGCTGGGGACCCGAGTCACCATGACCGAACCGCATGTCCGCATCCACTTCGAAGCGCGCGGCATCCAGCTCGCCTCTGTCGAGGAAAGCTGGGTGAGCGAAGTCGACCGGATCATCTACGAGGAGCTGGCCGCCGGCCGGGTGGTTCGCGAAAGCCAGCGCAAGCTCAAGACCCTGATCACCGAACTCGGCAAGAAGAGGGTGGAAGCGATCGTGCTTGGCTGCACCGAGCTGGTGCTCGCGGTCGATCCGCGCGCCAATGTCCTTCCCGTCTATGACACCACAGCGCTTCACGCCCGCAAGGCGGTGGAATGGATCCTCGCCGATCACCAGGATGGCAAGATCGCCGCAGCCGCCTGAGAATGAGCACGGGGTGATTGCGCATCGGGAACAGCTGGGTTAGGCCCCGGTTTAAGCAAGTCATCGATGATGCGCGTAAGAGGTGGTATATGAAGAAGGTCTGGAACAAGCCGGAACTGCGGCGCCTGGTCGCCGGTGCAGCGGAATCGCGGCTCAAGGCCGGTCGGACTGACGCCACGCCGAACGGGAATGGCGGTCTCAACTTCAGCTGATGATCTGTCCAGGTTGACCCTCGGGGCGGGCCCGCGACCTGAATCCACTTTAGATTTCCTGATCCGCGCCGGCGCCGTGAAGGCGCCGGCGCGATCTTTGTTTACCGTCGATAGCGCTGGCTCCGCGATGATGGAATGGCGCGTCCTGCGATTGCCCGACCGGTCGCAAGCCTTGGTGGTCAGGCGACGCGAGGCCGGAAACGATCTTTGCTCGATCACGACCGAGGATCTGGCACAGGCGCTGCGGCGCTGGCCCGATGTCATCGAAGATGGTTTTGTCGTCGTTCGCGAAGGAGACGAGTGGCTGGTCTCGCTCGCTCCGGCATCGTCGTTCGACCTGTTTGCGGCTCTGGACGAAAACGGCGGTCTGCTGCTCTCGGGCACGGTCGCAGGTCTCCTGCAGCAAGGCTTCCCACAGGCAAACGTTGATCCCGACGCGCTCGCCGATCGGTTCGTCGGAGCCCTTACCGTCGACAGCTCCGATACCGTGGTTCGCGGCATCAAGCGGATCATCGGAGGGCACGAGGTTCGAGCCTGCGCTGGACAGCTTGCTGTCAGCCGCTGGTGGGAACCGCGCAAGCTGGCGATTCACCACGATCTGACCTTGAAGCGGGCAGGGGCAGAGCTTCGCCGGATCGCAGAAGCGGTGGTGCGCCGTAACCTTCCCGCTGATGGTCCGGTCGGCGTGCACCTCAGCGGAGGGCGCGACAGCAGCGTTCTTTGCGCGCTTACCGCCAGCCAGCTTGCGGATGAAGGCCGGACGGTTCACGCGCTCACCGCCTTGCCAAGCGCGAACCTTCCCGATGGTGACGAGCGCTACCAGTTCGACGAAGGGTCAGCCGCCGCTGCTACCGCCGCTCGCTTTCGCAACGTCGAGCATCATCTTTTCAGGCCAGAGCCGCTGCCGCTCGCGACCATTCTCGATAAGCTTCATCGCCGGATCGGCGAGCCGATCCATCAGCCGGTGTCGCTTGGATGGATATGGCCTCAGCTTTCGTTTTGCTCGGACCTGGGTCTTCCAACGCTGCTGACGGGGGATAGCGGAAACTTCACGGTCAGTACCGGCGGTCTCCTCAATCTGTCCGATGTCTGGCGCGAGAAAGGTCTGGTTGCCTGGTTTCGTGCCAGCGCGGAGGTCGTGCGCTCGGGCGGGGTCACGATGCGTGATCTTGTGCGAGAGAGCTTCGGCGGTTCGCTTCCGCTGCCATTGTACAAGGCGGGCCGCAAACGCGGGCAGCCTTCGATCCTTCCCAACGACTTCTCATTCTTCAAGGAAGCCATGCGCGGCAAGCTTCAGGCGATCTCCCCTCAGAATGAGGATCCCCGCCCGCCTACGTCCGCTCGCGCCCTGGTGCAGGAGATTGCCGCCAATCGCTGCAATCCCATGCCGCTGGGCAGGTTCGACTTTGGCGTTGAATTGCTCGCGCCGTGGAACGACCGAGAATTGTTCGAACTGGTGCTGTCGATCCCAAGCGCGATGCTGGTGAGTGCGCCCGACCGGCGGCTCCTGTTCGAGGAGGCGTTCGGCGATCTGGTGCCCCAGGAAGTCTCGAGGCCACGTAAGCGGGGCCAGCAGAATGTCGACTTCCATGCTGCGTTTGACCGCACGGACCTCGAAACCGCCGTGGAGCGGTATCGCGCATCAGCCCAGTGTCGCGAAGTGATCGATCTTGACCGCCTGGCCAAAGCGGCCAACCGGTGGCCGACCGAGCGGCGTACCGACATGCGCCACCTGTCTTACTGGATCGGGCAATTTCTCCCCGCCTTTTCGCTCGCCAGCTTCCTCAACAGCAGGGATTTCCCCGATGCTGGCGCTTTCGCTCCCACCGCCGACTCCTTACATGCGGGGCATGAACCGCACACCGGCTGACCGTCCGGACCACCCGCGCGCGACCGAGCGCTTCAATGAGGATGCCGCCACCTATACCGTTTCCGGGGCGGGGGAGGCGCCCGACCTCGAGGCCGGCGTCGCGGCCATCCGCAATGTCGTGAAGACCTTGCCGGTGCGACCGGGCGTCTACCGCATGCAGGATGCGCGCGGCGAGGTGCTGTACGTCGGCAAGGCGCGGGCGCTGAAGAACCGGGTCACCAATTACACGCAGGTGTCGCGGCTGTCGAAGCGGCTGCAGCGGATGGTGTCGCAAACCCGCTCGCTGACCATCGTTACCACCAACACCGAGGCCGAGGCCCTGTTGCTGGAAGCGCAGCTGATCAAGCGCTTCCGGCCGCCGTACAACGTCCTCCTGCGCGACGACAAAAGCTTCCCCTTCATCCTGCTGCGGGAAGACCATGCCTATCCGCGCGTGCAGAAGCATCGCGGTGCGCGGCGGGTACAAGGTCAGTATTTCGGGCCCTTCGCAAGCGCTGGTTCGGTCACGCGCACACTTAACGCGCTCCAGAAGCTGTTTCTGCTAAGATCCTGCAGCGACGGCTTTTTCAACAATCGCTCGCGGCCTTGCCTGCTGTACCAGATCCGCCGCTGCTCGGGCCCGTGTGTGGGGCGGATCGAGCCCGATGCCTATGCCGAACTGGTCGGCGACGCGAAGAATTTCCTGGCCGGCAAGTCGACCGGGGTGCAGGCCCGGCTGTCCAAGCAGATGGCCGAGGCCGCGGAAAAGCAGGATTACGAACTCGCCGCCATCTTCCGCGACCGCCTCCGCGCGCTGACCTACATCCAGGGCACGCAAACGGTGCATGCCGAAGGCCTTGGCGATGCCGACATCTTTGCCCTGGCGGCCAAGGGCGGGAGCATGTGCATCCAGGCCTTTTTCATCCGTGGCGGCCAGAATTGGGGCCACCGGGCGTTCTTCCCGGCCCACACCGCAGACGTTCCCGAAGAGGAGGTCTTCGCCAGCTTCCTGATCCAGTTCTACGAGGACATGCCGCCACCCAGGCGGATTCTCATCGATCGCGAGGTGGCCGAAGCCGAACTGGTCGCCGACGCACTGAGCGAGAAGGCCGGGCGCAAGGTGCTGATCGAGCGTCCCCAGCGCGGCGACCGCAAGAAATTGGTCGACCAGGCCAGCCGCAACGCGGTGGAAGCGCTCGACCGCCGCCACGCCGAAAGCACCACACAGACCAAGTTGCTGCGCGAGCTTGCCGACGCCTTCGAGCTTGCGGAGATGCCCAAGCGGATCGAGATCTACGACAACAGCCACATCATGGGCACCGCCGCCACCGGCGCCATGGTGGTCGCAGGCCCGCAGGGCTTCCTCAAGAACCATTATCGCAAGTTCAACATCAAGAAGGCGGCGACCGACGACGACTTCGGGATGATGAAGGAAGTGCTCGAACGGCGTTTCCAGCGCCTGGAGAAGGACGATCCAGACCGCTCCAGCGGGGAGTGGCCCGACCTCATCCTGATCGACGGTGGACGCGGGCAGCTCAACGCCGTGCTGGAGATCATGGAGGATGCCGGGGTCCATGACGTGCCGGTGGTCGGGGTCGCCAAGGGACCGCACCACGGCCGCGAGGGGCGCGAGGTGTTTCACCTGCCAAACGGGCGGGAAATGACCTTTCCGGTCAATGCGCCGCTGCTATTCTACCTCCAGCGCCTGCGTGACGAGGCCCACCGCTTTGCGATCGGCACCCACCGGGCCAAGCGCGCCAAGAGCCTGACGACCTCGTCGCTCGACGAAGTGCCGGGCATCGGGCCGACCCGCAAGCGCGCGCTGCTGATGCACTTCGGCACTGCGCGATCGGTCAAGGGCGCGGCGCTGGAGGATCTCGAAAAGGCGCCGGGCATCAGCAAGGCGACGGCGCGCCAGATCTACGATTATTTCCATGCAAGCGGCTGATCCGGGCCGGGCCACGCCGTGCGCCTGACCACGCCGGCCATCATCCTGTCGCTGCGGGTCCACGGCGAACAGGGTGCGGTGGTTCGCCTGCTGACACCGCGGCACGGGCTGGTCGCGGTCTATGTCCGCGGCGCGCGCGGGCGCAGGATGCGGCCCGTGCTGCTGGCCGGCAATGCGGTGGAAGCACGGCTATCGGCGCGCACGGAGGCGCAACTCCCGCAGGGCGAGGTCGAGCTTACCCGCAGCAGGGCGACGCTGATGACCGAGCCGCTGCCCGCCGCCGCGATCCTGTGGGCGACTGCGCTCACGGCGCAAGTGCTTCCGGAGCATCAGGCCTATCCGTCGCTTTACGACGCGCTGGACGGGCTGCTCGAGGCAGTCGCCGCCGCACCGTCGGCCAGCGGGTGGGGACCGGCGCTGCTGGCCTACGAAATCCTTCTTCTGGCCGAGCTTGGGTTCGGCCTCGAGCAGGAAGTGGTCACCCGCGCGGCGTCCGACTGGCTGACCGGGCTTGCGGTGACCGGCCGCAGGATCCGCCGCGACCTGCTCGACCGTCCGGGCGATTCGACCTGGGACGCGCGTGAACGCCTCACACTTCGGTTGCGCAGGGCGGCGGGGGTGGTAGCGTGACCCGATGAAGTCACTCGGCATGGCGATCCTCTTCCCGCATGAAGCGGTCACCGGTGACGTCACGGTACGGGTGGCGGTCAGCTACCTTGCCGAGCAATCCGCTCCATCGAGCGGGCGCTGGTTCTGGTCCTATCATATTCGCATCGAGAATCATGGCGAAGCAAGCGTGCAATTGCTCGCCCGCAGCTGGACCATCACCGACGGTCGCGGCGCGGTTCACGAGGTTCGCGGCGAAGGGGTGGTCGGCGAGATGCCCCGCATCGCGGCGGGGCAATCCTATGATTACGTCTCCGGATGCCCGCTTCCCACTCCGACCGGGCGGATGACGGGCAGTTACCAGATGGTCGACGACGACGGACGCGGGTTCGATGTCGCCATTCCGAGCTTTGCGCTGGTGGGGCCGGTCTGACGGCTCAGGTGTTCACCATCGGCTATGAGGCGACCACCACGGGCGAGTTCGTGGCGGCGCTGAAACGGGCGGGTGTGGCGCAGGTGATCGACGTCCGCGCGCTTCCGCTGTCGCGGCGCCCCGGCTTTTCCAAGACCCCGTTGCGACTGGCGCTGGAAGAGGAGGGCATCGGTTATGTCCACCTGCGCGCGCTTGGGACACCGGCCGACGGACGCGAGGCCGCGCGCAAGGGGCGGACGGCGGAGATGGAGCGGATCTACGCCGGCCAGCTTCTCCTGCCGGAGGCGATGGCGGCAGCAGCGCAGCTTGCCCAGCTGGTGCGCGAGAAGCCTTCGGCATTGCTGTGTTTCGAGCGGCAGCCCGAAGGGTGTCACCGCAGCATGCTGATCCGTGAAGCCTTGCCCGACGTCGAGGTCGAGCACCTTTTTCCCTAGAGGCCGTTGTCGGGTTGTTCGGGCTCCGCCGCGGGCTCGGCTTGGCTCGGCTGTTCGGCAGGAGCAAGCTCGTCGCCGACCGGCTCTTCCGGCGGTGCTTCGGGCAGGGTCTCCGACGCGGCGGGCAACTGGTCGATCACCTCGCGCGGCGGCGGAGGGGGCGGGGTCGAGGTCTCGACGTCCGAGCCCGGCAGGGTGACCGGACCTTTGCTCGGCGGCGGCGTGCGATCGCGCGGTGCGGCGGTGCCGGCGTAGACGCAATTGTCGAGGCCATCGCGGGCGACGGTGCCGATCCGGCCAGCGATGCTGTTGCCATAACGCCTGGTGAAACCGCGCGGAGCGATCGCATCGCGGCCCTTGGGGAGTGGCAGGACCGCGGCCATGCGCGCTGCCTCGGTACGGGTCATCGCGCTGGCATCGTGACCGAAATAGCGGTGCGAGCCGGCGTTGACGCCATAGGTGCCGATGCCGGTCTCCGCGACGTTGAGGTACACCTCCATGATCCGGCGCTTGCCCCACAATTGCTCGATCAGAAAGGTGAACCAGGCCTCCATGCCCTTGCGGACGTAGCCGCCGCCTTGCCACAGGAAGACGTTCTTGGCGGTCTGCTGGCTGATGGTGGAACCGCCGCGGATGCGGCCGCCGCTGGCATTGCGCCGGGCCGCGTCGGTGATCGCGTCCCAGTCGAAGCCCGAATGGGCGCAATATTTGCTGTCTTCGCCGCCGACTGCCGCCCGCACCATGTCGCGGTCGATCTCGTCGAGTCCCATCCATTCCCGCTCCGCCCCCCGCCCAGCCATGACGTCAGCCATCATGGTGGCCGTGATCGGCGGATTGACGAAGCGATAGAGCAGCACCCAGAGGGCGGACAGGATCAGCAGGCCGACGATCAGCTTGACCAGACCGAGCACCAATCGCGCCGGCAACGATCGCGATCGACGCCTGCCGAGGGAGCGGGAAGGGGAGCGCGCCATAAACGGGCGCTAGACCAGGAGGCGGTGCTGGCGCCAGCCCTGCCGGTCAGCGGTTCCGATCGGGGACGCCAAGGCGATCTGCGGCTTCCTGGTAGCTTTGGGCCATGCCCTTCAGCACGTCGGCCGCTTGCCGGTCGGAAATCCCGGCGGCGAGTCGCCGGCAGCGATCGGCTTTCGACTGCAGCACGCCCGGGTCTTGGCAGGGATCCTGATGGTCGCCGATGATTCGGTCCGATTCACGAGTTGGGTCGGTAGCCAAGGCAAAGATTCCGTCGACGGTTCAGAACGATGCACGCCCGGTCGTCCGGGACGTGGCGGATGAACGGGAAATCCTATGTCCGGTTCCAGACAAAGTTCTTCGCAGCCGAAACTGCGAAGAACTGTATCTGATCTGCAACTATCTACAGGGCCACTTCCGCCTGGTTCTCGTGTTCGTGATCCTTGCCGGGATCCCGCCCGAGCATCTTCAGCGCCGCTGCGACGAGGGTTGCGCCCGCCTCGGCCTTCCAGATTTCGGCCTTCGAGGTATCGAGGCGCAGCAACTGGAGTTCCGGATCGTCCTTGCCGTCCTTGTACCAGCTGGCGATGAACGGGTTCCAGAACTTGTCTACTAGCGCACGGTCGTTGACCAGGTGCAGCGTGCCGTGAATGTGGGCGAAGACCTTGTGGCCCTTCGACACGAAGGTGCAGACGACGCGGTTATTCTCGCCGAGGCCCTTCACGATCGCTTCCGACTTGGCGCCGAAGAAGTAGATGTCGCCGCCTCGGTTGAGTTCCTTGTCGTCCTGCCAGTTGACCTGCGCGGTCCAGGGCCGCGTGCGGCTGTCCTCGACCCCCTGCAGGCCGATCATGACGAAGGGGCTGTCCTTCAGCTCCTCCCAGAACAGCTCTTTCAGTTCCTCGGCGCGCTCGGCATCGGCCACGTGACAGTCTCCCAATGATGGTTCGACTGGCGGAACGGAGGAGGAAAGCGAGGGTTCCTTCTTGGCGTCAGCGAACCCTGCGCACGAGCAGCCCGCCGCCATCGGTTTCCCTGACCTGAAACTCGGGCATGCCGCGAACCAGTTCGCTGAGCGAGCGCGCACCGTAGTTGCGCACCGAGAAGCTTTGCACCGCTTTGGCCCGCTGGCCGACCTCGGACAGGGATGCGAAGCCTTCGCCGTCACGTTTGCTCTGCTTCCAGGCGGCACCGAGCAGTTCGAGCAGCGAATCGTCGGCCGCCCGTGCCTCGTTGGCGGCGGCGTCGGTCTGCTCACCATTCTGGGCGAGCGCGGCGACATCGAAGAAGCGGGTGCAGCTGTTCTGGAAGCTGATCGGGGTCTTGGCGGTGCCGAACCCGTAGACCGGGATGCCGGCCTCGCGGATGCGCTGCGCGAGGGGGAGGAAATCGCTGTCGCTCGACATGATGCCCAGCCCCTCGAGGCCGCCGCGATAGAGCATGTCCATCGCGTCGATCACCATCCGCATGTCGGTCGCCGACTTGCCCTTGACCACGTCGAACTGCTGGATCGGCTGGATCGAATGCTGGGTGGTCAGCTGGCCCCACCCCTTGAGCGCGGGCTTCGACCAGTTGCCATAGGCGCGGCGGACGTTGATCGCGCCCAGCTCGCCAAGCACCAGCAAAACTTCGTCGAGGTGATCGGGCGACGCGTTGTCGGCGTCGATCAGCAAAGCAATGTTGCGATCGCGGTCCATAAGCTCAGGCATCTTCCGGGACCGGTTGGAAGTGTCCAGCCTGCTCATCGAGCTCGTACAGCGTTCCAGCTGCGATTCCGAACCAGCAGCCGTGCAGCTGCAACTGCCCGGCCGCCTCGCGCTCGGCGACGAACGGGAAGGTGCGCAGGTTGGCGAGGCTGACCTTCACGCCCTCCAGCTCGAGCGCATGCTGCGGGTCCTGCGGCGCTGCCTCGAGCACCTGGTCGCGGGCGCGGTCGAGAAGGCCGATCCACTTGTCGATGAAGATCCGGTCGGGCTCGCCGTGCCCGGCAAGCGCAGCGCTGATGCCGCCGCACGCGCCGTGACCCATGATGACGATATGCTTCACCTCGAGCTTGGTGACCGCGAATTCGAGCGCCGCCGACACGCCGTGGAGGCCGCCTCCCAGTTCGAACGGCGGGACCAGGTTGGCGACGTTGCGCAGGATGAAGGCCTGGCCCGGCACGGTGTCGAAGATGGTCGCGGGATCGACCCTGCTGTCGCAGCATCCGATGATCATCACCGGCGGTTCCTGACCGGCCGCGAGGGTTTCCCAACGGCGGTGCTGATCGCGATAGCCGTTGGAACGGAAGCGGCCGTAACCGCGAAGGAGGGCAAGGAATTCAGACATGGCAGCTCGTTTGAAAAAACCGGCAGAAAGCAAGCGAACCTCGTTCGTTCCCGCGGCTAGAACAGGCGCGGGGGGTTGGCAATCGGGTGCCGATGGAACTTCGGGGCGGTCAAGGGCGCTATGTCCGCAGTAAACTCAGGAGACAGATCATGAAGAAGGCAATGATGGCGACCATTCTCGTCGGCAGCCTTTCGCTCGGCGCTTGCGCCACGACCGGCTACAACGATCCCTATTACGGCAACCGCAGCAGCACGGCGAGCCGCGCTGCGACGGGTGCTGCGGTTGGCGCTGTCGCCGGCGGCGTCATCGGTGCGGTCGTTCCGGGTGTCTCGACGGTAGGCGGCGCGGTCGCCGGCGGCGTTGCCGGCGCGGTCATCGGCGCAGTGGTCAACGGTCGCCAATATTATCGCGATACGCGCGGCTATTGCTATTACGTCGATCGCAACGGCCAGCCGATCTACGACAACACGACCCGCTGCTAAGTGGGATGGGGAGGGGTGGCAGATGCCGCCCCTCCTCGCTACATGGCGGGCCATGAACGCGCCTGTCGATCTGCCCGTCCCCAATCCCCCGCGAGTCCGCAAGCCCGACTGGATCCGGGTCAAGGCCCCGACCAGCGAAGGCTATGCCGAGACCCGGCGCCTGATGCGCAGCCTCAAGCTCGCCACGGTGTGCGAGGAGGCGGCCTGCCCCAATATCGGTGAGTGCTGGACCAAGAAGCACGCCACGGTGATGATCCTTGGCGACACCTGCACCCGCGCCTGCGCCTTCTGCAACGTCAAGACCGGCATGCCCCGCGCGGTCGACCCGTTCGAGCCCCAGAATACCGCCATCGCCGCGGCCCAGCTCGGCCTGGAGCATATCGTCGTGACCAGCGTCGACCGCGACGACCTCCCCGACGGCGGCGCCAGCCAGTTCGTCAAGGTCATCGAGGCGCTGCGCAGCGAGACGCCCAAGACCACGATCGAGATCCTGACCCCCGACTTCCGCAACAAGAGCGAGGATGCCGTCGCGCGGATCGTCGATGCGGGCCCCGACGTCTACAACCATAATCTCGAAACGGTGCCGAGGCTCTATCCGACGATCCGCCCCGGCGCGCGCTATTACGCGTCGCTGCGCCTGCTTGAGAGCGTCAAGCGCCGCAATCCGGCGGTGTTCACCAAGTCGGGCGTGATGGTCGGCCTTGGCGAGCAGCGGCTCGAAGTGCACCAGGTGATGGACGACATGCGTTCGGCCGACATCGATTTCCTGACCATGGGCCAGTATCTCCAGCCGACCCCGCGTCACGCGACGGTGAAAGAATTCGTCACCCCGCAGGCGTTCAATTCGTACGCCGCGATCGCGCGGGCCAAGGGCTTCCTGCTGGTAGCCGCATCGCCGCTTACTAGGTCAAGCTACCACGCCGGCGACGATTTCAAGAAGATGCAGGCCGCGCGCGCGGAGCGGCTTGCCCGCTAGTCCCGATGCCCCGCCACAGCGAGCAACGGTTTCTGCCCTACACGCCCGACCAGCTGTTCGATCTGGTCGCGGACGTCAAAAGGTATGACGAATTCCTGCCGTGGGTCACCGCGGTGCGGGTTCGCTCGTCGAGCGAGACCGAGATGGTGGCGGACCTGATCGTCGGCTTTGGCGCCTTTCGCGAGCGCTTCACCAGCCGCGTGACCAAGCAGCGGCCTGGCCGGATCGAGGTCGATTATGTCGAGGGGCCGCTGAAGTTCCTCCATAACGAATGGCGGTTCGAGCAGGCGGAGGGCGGGACCAACCTCGGCTTCACGGTCGATTTCGCGTTCCGCAACCGGATCTTCGAAGCGGTGGCCGGGCAGGTCTTCGACCGCGCGCTGCGCAAGATGACCGCCGCCTTCGAGGAGCGGGCGAACGCGCTTTACGGTTCGAGCAACTCCAGCGCGCACAGCGCTGCCTGAAGGCGGATGTTGCTCCGGCCCGAGGCCGGGTCGAAGCATTTGGTGCCGGCGATGATCGCCTCGTCCTCGTGCCCGCGCTCGGCTCTCGCGAAGACCACGGTCCCGACCGGCTTGGCGGCGCTTCCGCCGTCCGGTCCGGCGATGCCGGTGATCGCGACCGCCACATCGGCGCCCGAGCGGAGCAGGGCACCCCTCGCCATCGCCCAGGCGGTCGCCACGCTGACCGCGCCAAAGGTACTGAGAACGTCCTCCGACACGCCCAGCGCCGACATCTTGGCCTCATTGGCGTAGGTGACGTAACCCGCTTCGAACACCGCGCTACTGCCTGGCACCTCGGTCAAGGCCGCGCTGACGAGGCCGCCGGTGCAGCTTTCGGCCACCGCGACCCGGCGTCCGGCGGCGCGGTTCTTTTCGACGATGTCTCGGGCCTTTGCGACCAGTTCGAACGGGAGCAGCGAGTCCATGGGCGAACCTCAGGCTGGCAGGCGAATGGTGGCAATCGCCGAAGACGCTATCCCTTCGCGGCGGCCGGTGAAACCTAGTTGTTCGGTGGTGGTCGCCTTGATGCTGACCGCCTCGGGCCTGAGATCAAGGATCTCGGCGACCCGCGCCTGGATGGCGGCGCGGTGGGGGCCGACCTTGGGCGCCTCGCAGATCACCGTGCAATCGACGTGATCGATGATCCCGCCCTTGCCAGTGATCAGGTCGGCGGCGTGGCGCAGGAAGCGGTCGCTCGCCGCGCCCTTCCACTGCGGGTCCGAAGGCGGGAAGTGCTGGCCGATATCTCCCAGCGCCGCCGCGCCGAGCAGGGCGTCGGTAATGGCGTGCAGCACCACGTCGGCGTCGCTGTGCCCGGCAAGGCCCTGCGGATGGTCGATGGTGATGCCGCCCATGATCAGCGGACCGGGGCCGTCGAAGGCATGGACATCGAAGCCCGTGCCCGAACGGCTGATCATGCGAGCAGCAAGCATCATTTCGGCGCGTTCCCAGTCTCTTGGCGAAGTGAGTTTATGCAGGATCTCATCGCCTGCGACCGTTGCGACCTTGAGCCCGGCATGCTGCATGACGGTGGATTCGTCGGTCGGCGCACTGCTTCCGGCCTCGTCATAGGCGTAGCGCAGGTCCTCGAGATGGAAGGCCTGCGGGGTCTGGATCCGCAGCAACTGCGTTCGGTTGACCGTGCCGCGCAGTTCGCTGTCGCCCTTGGCCAGCGTGTCGGCGACGGGAAGCACCGGAACCGCGCCGTCGGCCTTGCCCAGCGCATCGAGCAGGCGGTCGACCACCTCGGGCGGGCAGAAGGGGCGGGCGGCATCATGGACGAGGACGACGCCCCTGCCGATCGCCTCCAGCCCGGCGCGGACGCTGTCGGCCCGCTCGGCGCCGCCGATGACAAACGCACCGACATCGAGGCCGGCAAGCGCTGCGCTGGCCAGGTCCTCCTGGCCTTGGCCGATGACGACGCGGACCGCGCTGATCCGCGGGTGCCCAATCAGCGCTTCCACCGCATGGCGAAGCAGCGGCTTTCCGGCGAGCGGACGATATTGCTTGGCAGTGTCGCCGCCCATGCGGGTGCCGGAGCCGGCGGCGACGATGAGGGCGGTAACCTGATCCACGAGCGGCGCCTTGCCCGTTTGTGGCCGCTCCTGTAAAGGCGCCCGCTCCCATGGACAGTTTCAAGCCTATCTCGATCGGTCCGGTCCGCATCGACGCGCCGGTTATCCTGGCGCCGATGACGGGCGTCAGCGACCTGCCGTTCCGCAAGATCGTCAAGCGCTTCGGCGCCGGCCTCACGGTCAGCGAGATGATCGCCAGTCAGGCCGCGATCCGAGAGACGCGCCAGAGCCTCCAGAAGGCGCTGTGGGATCCGAGCGAGGAGCCGGTCAGCCTCCAGCTTGCCGGCTGCAGCCCGAAGGAAATGGCCGATGCGGCGCGGCTGAACGAGCAGCGCGGCGCGGCGATCATCGACATCAACATGGGTTGCCCGGTCAAGAAGGTGGTCAACGGCGACGCCGGCTCGGCCCTGATGCGCGACCTGCCGCTCGCCGCCGCGATCATCGAGGCGACCGTCAAGGCGGTGAGCGTCCCGGTAACCGTGAAGATGCGGATGGGCTGGTGCCACGACAGCCTCAACGCGCCCGAACTGGCCCGCATTGCGCAGGATCTCGGCGCGCAGATGATCACCGTCCACGGCCGCACCCGCAACCAGATGTACAAGGGCTCGGCCGACTGGTCGTTCGTCCGCAAGGTTAAGGACGCAGTGACCCTGCCGGTGATCGTCAACGGCGACATCAACAGCCGCGCCGACGCGCGCGAGGCGCTTGCGCAGTCGGGCGCCGACGGGGTGATGATCGGCCGCGGCGCCTATGGCCGTCCTTGGCTTCTCGGCCAGGTATTGGCGGACCTCGCCGGGGGCGAACGGCCCGATCCGAGCCTCGACGAGCAGCTGGCGATCATTCTCGAGCAATATGACGCCATGCAGTCACTCTATGGCACGGTCACGGGCGTGAACCTCGCCCGCAAGCATATCGGCTGGTACACCAAGGGCCTGCACGGCTCGGCCGAATTCCGACAGAAGGTGAACACGCAGGACGATCCCAAGGTGGTCGTCCAGATGCTGCGCGACTTCTACGCGCCGTGGTTGAGCAGGGCCGCGGCCTGAGCGAGACAACGCCGCGGGCGGCACGAAAATAAGTTAACGCCGACCGCCACAAACTGTGTTCTTTGCGCCACAAGTCCATGCTAGGGCACCCGCATGGATGCACGGTCGGCCGCTTCCACTCTTGATCAGCCACCCAGCCTGAAGCGCTGGCTGGCGTCGGAACGCGCGAACGGTCGCTTCTATCGCGTGATGGAACTGGTCGCGACCGCCGCACTGATTGCGATGCTTGCGATCAGCTATGCCGCTTTGTCGTCCGGCGACCCGACACAGATGGTGTCGCCGCCGCTGATCGCGCTGCTGCTGGTCGGCAACCTCATTCCGGCCATCCTCCTGATGGTGCTGCTGACCCGCCACCTCGCGGTCCGGCGTGCGGCGCAAGGGGGCCTGGGGACCGGCCGTCTTCACACTCGCCTAGTCGCCCTATTCTCGATCATCGCCGCGGTTCCGACCGTCCTGGTGGCGATCTTCGCCTCCTTCCTCCTGCAGTTCGGCCTCGAATTCTGGTTCTCGAACCGGGCGCAGACCGTGCTCACGCAGGCCCAAAGCACCGCCGCCATCTACGAGCGCGAGCATCGGGAGCGGCTGCGCAGCGACATGGAAGCGATGGGAGTGGACGTCGTGCGGGGCTTGAACGCCTTCGGCCCGACGTCGACCGATTTCCAGACCGTGCTCTACCAGCAGGTCGCCTATCGCCAGTTGCGCGAAGCCGCTCTCTTCACCCTGAGCGATCGCGGCGAGTGGATCACCTATGCGGTGGTCAATTTCGACAATCGCCCGATTGAGCAGCGTTTCACGCCGAACGAGGGGCGCGGGCTGAAGGCCGGGCAGGTGTCGATCAAGATCGGCAAGGCGGACCGGATCGAAGGACTGATCCGCCTCGACCCGGACGAACCGGTGTTCCTCTACGGCGCGCGTGAGATCAACGCCGCCGCGGTTGGTGCGGTGCGCCAGGCGAGCCAGGCCGCGGAAGGCTATCGGCGGACGCTGGAACGCGCGCGCGCGCTGCAATTGCGCTTTAACGCGGCCCTGCTTCTTGGCGCGCTGGTCATCGTCGGCCTCGCCATTTTCGTAGCGCTGCGGCTGGCCGATCGGCTGGTCCGACCGCTTGGTGGCCTCGTGTCAGCCGCCGGCCGCGTGGAGGAAGGCGACTTCTCCGCACGGGTCGAAGTCAATCGCAAAGATGACGAACTGGGCGTGCTGGCAGCCGCCTTCAATCGCATGACCGGACGTCTCGAGGAGCAGACCGGGGCGCTCAAGGCCGTCAACACGCAGCTCGACACCCGCCGCGCCTTCATCGAGGCGGTCCTGGGATCGGTCACGGCCGGCGTCATCGCTCTCGACGATGACCGCCGGATCCTGCTCACCAATCGCTCGGCCGAGGCGCTGCTGCAGCAAGGGGCCGAAGGGATCGAGGACCGCACGCTCCACGAGGTCAGCCACGAGCTCGAGGAATTCCTCTGCGGCGACCAGCGCGAGGCCGATGTGCTGGTCAGGGCCGAGGGCGGGCAGCGCACGCTGGCGGTAAAACGCGTTCGCTATGCCGATGGCTGGGTGCTGACCTTCGACGACATCACCGAACAGCTGGCCGACCAGCGCCGCGCCGCCTGGTCCGACATCGCGCGGCGCATCGCGCACGAGATCAAGAACCCGCTGACCCCGATCCAGCTTGCCGCCGAACGCATCCAGCGCCGCTTCGGCAAGGAAGTGCAGAGCGATCCCGAGACGTTCAGCCGCCTGACCGAAACCATCGTCCGCCAGGTCGGCGACTTGCGCCGAATGGTCGACGAATTCAGCAATTTCGCGCGCATGCCCAAGCCCAAGTTCCGCGAGGAGAATGTCCACGACATCGCCCGCACCAGCCTGTTCCTGCACGAGGTCGCTCACCCCGGCATCACTTTCACCCTGGTCCCGCCGCAGGGAGACATCCGCATGGTCTGCGACCGTGGCCAACTTGGCCAAGCGCTGACAAATGTGGTAAAGAACGCCGTGGAAGCCATTGAAAGCAGAAGAAATCGCGGCGAACATAGTCTGGAGGGCGACCGTGTCACCTTGCGTCTCAGCAAGGATAGCAGGCAGCTGGTGATGGACCTCAACGACACCGGCATCGGATTGCCGCAGGACCGCGAGCGGCTGACCGAGCCTTACATGACGACGCGGGTCCGGGGCACCGGCCTCGGCCTCGCCATCGTCAAGAAGATTGTCGAGGAACATGGCGGCGAGATCGCCTTCCTCGATCGTGCGGGCGGCGGAACCCATGTCCGCATCGCCTTTGACCTTGCCCGCCTGGCGCTGCTCGCCGAGGCGGCCGAACAACCCCAAGACGAGGAGTCAGCCTGATATGGCACTTGAAGTGCTGGTGGTCGACGACGAGGCCGACATTCGCGAACTGGTCGCCGGCGTGCTGGAGGACGAGGGCTATGCAGTGCGCTCGGCAGGTAATTCGACCGAGGCGCTCGATGCGATCGAAAGCCGTCGGCCGAGCCTGGTCCTGCTCGACGTGTGGCTGCAGGGCTCACGGATGGACGGGTTGCAGCTGCTGGAAGAGGTCAAGCGGCGCGATCCGTCGCTGCCGGTGCTGATGATCAGCGGCCACGGCAATCTCGACACCGCGGTCGCCGCCATTCGCGAAGGCGCGATCGACTTCATCGAAAAGCCGTTCGAGGCCAGCCGCCTGCTCCATCTGGTCGGGCGTGCGACGGAAACCGACCGGCTTCGGCGCGAGAATGCCGATCTCAAGATGCGGGTCGGGAGCGACGACCAGCTCAATGGTTCTTCGATCGCCATCAATACCGTCCGGGCGACGCTCAAGCGGGTGGCGCCGACCGGCAGCCGGGTGCTGATCACCGGGCCCGCGGGCGTCGGTAAGGAAATTGCCGCTCGCACCATCCACAATTGGAGTACCCGCGCCGGCGGGCCCTTCGTCACCGTCGCAGCGGCACGGATGGACCCGGACCGGGTCGAAGAGGAGCTGTTCGGGTCGGACAGCGATGGCGTCGCCCGGCCCGGCTTCCTCGAGCAGGCGCATGGCGGGACACTGTTTCTCGACGAAATCGCCGACATGCCCCTCACCACGCAGGGCAAGATCCTCCGCGTCCTCACCGACCAGAGCTTCACCCGGGTCGGCGGGCAGCGCCCGGTCAAGGTCGACGTCCGTGTTCTCTCCGCCACCTCGCGCAACCTGTCGGAGGAGATCGCCGCGGGCCGCTTCCGCGAAGATCTCTATTATCGCCTCAACGTCGTTCCGGTGCGCATCCCGCCGCTCCGCGAACGGCGCGAGGACATTCCGGAGCTGAGCGCGCACTACCTCGCGCGGTTCGCGGCCGAGCGTCGGATGCCGCCCCCCAATCTCTCGGACGAGGCGCTTGCGGCGCTCCAGGCCCACGACTGGCCGGGCAACGTCCGCCAGTTGCGCAACATCATCGAACGGACGGTGATCATGGCGCCCGGCGACCGGCTGGCTCGGATCGACGTCGACATGCTTCCGGCCGAGGTGCTCGACACCGGGGGCTCGGGCGGGTTGTCGTCGGCCACCCTCTCGATCATGGGCTCGCCGCTGCGCGAGGCCCGCGAAAGCTTCGAGCGCGAATATCTGCGGGTCCAGATCCGCCGCTTCTCGGGCAACATCAGCCGCACCGCCAGCTTCATCGGGATGGAGCGTTCGGCGCTGCACCGGAAGCTCAAGGCACTGGGCCTCGGGGACAAGGGACAGAATGGCGAGGAGGAGCGTTAAGACCTCCAGGCTCGCAACGATAATTAAAAGAACAGCAAACAATGCCGTCCAAGTCCCTCAGTCTGCAGGATCATTTTCTCAACAGCCTGCGCCGTTCCAAGACCCCGGTGACCATCTTCCTGGTCAAGGGCGTCAAGCTGACCGGCGTCATCACGTGGTTCGATGCCTTTTCGCTGCTTCTGCGCCGCGAGGGCGTGGCGCAGCTGATCTACAAGCATGCCATGTCGACCATCCTGCCGAGCGAGGCGCCCGACGACATCGACCTGATCAGCTTCCGCGGTGACGGTCTGGAGGAGGGGAGGGCGACCCTGCAGGACCTGTTCCTTGCTGCCGCCATTCGCGAGCGCTCAGCGATGACGGTGTTCCTGGTCAACGGCGTGATGCTGCAGGGTGAGGTCGTGGCGTTCAACCGTTTCTCCATGCTGCTCGGTCGCGGCCAGCAGGTGCAGCTGGTCTACAAGCATGCGGTATCGACGATGCAGCCCGCGACATCGCTTCAGCTTGGGGCCGCCGATCCCGACAGTGATGACCTTGGCCGGGAGCTGCGGCCTTGAGCACCGGCTTCGATCGCGCCGGCGGCGATGGACTGCGCCGCGGGGAACGGGCGCTGGTGGTCCTTCCCGATCGCTCCAGCGAAACCAACTCGCGGACGACCGAGGCCCGGCTCGACGAAGCGGCGGGCCTTGCCGAGGCGATCAGCCTCGATGTCGTCGAGCGCATGTCCTTCCGCATCCGCCAGCCGCGCCCCGCCACATTGTTCGGCAAGGGTCAGGTCGAGGAGATCGCCGCGCGCGCCGAAGCGGTCGAGGCGAAGGTGGTGGTGGTCGATGCCGCGCTCACGCCAGTGCAGCAGAAGAACCTCGAGGACGGGACCAAGGCCAAGGTGATCGACCGCACCGGCCTGATCCTGGAGATCTTCGGTGAGCGCGCGGCAACGGCGGAAGGCCGGCTGCAGGTCGAGCTTGCTCACCTCGATTACCAGGCTGGGCGCCTTGTGCGCAGCTGGACCCACCTTGAGCGCCAGCGCGGCGGCTTCGGCTTCCTTGGCGGGCCGGGCGAAACCCAGATCGAGGCTGATCGCCGGCTGATCCGTGATCGCATGGCGCGAATCCGCAAGGAACTGGAGCAGGTCAAGCGGACCCGCGCGTTGCATCGTGATCGCCGCAAGCGCGCCCCGTGGCCCGTCATCGCACTGGTCGGCTACACCAACGCCGGAAAGTCGACGCTCTTCAACCGACTGACGCGCGCTACCGTACTGGCCGAGGACCTGCTGTTCGCGACGCTCGACCCGACCATGCGCGAAATCCAGCTGCCGGGCTTCGACAAGGCGATCCTGTCGGACACGGTGGGCTTCGTCTCGAACCTCCCGACGGAGCTGGTGGCGGCCTTTCGCGCCACGCTGGAAGAGGTCGCCTCGGCCGACCTCATCCTCCACGTCCGCGACATCCATCATCCCGACAGCGACGCGCAAAAGGCCGACGTCGAACAGGTGCTCGCCGACCTCGGGCTCGGAGAAGGGGAGGACGGTCCACCGCGCCTCGAAGTGTGGAACAAGGTCGACCTGATCGAGGGCGAAGAACGCGCCGCGGTCGAGAATGAAGCCGACCGGCGAGAGGATGTCATCACTCTGTCCGCCTTGACCGGGGAAGGGGAGGACCGGCTGGCGGCTCGTGTCGCCGATCTGCTGCGCGAGGGCGCCGCGGTCCATCACCTGCGACTGTCGGCCGGTGAGGGCGGCAAGCTCGCCTGGCTGCACAGCCGCGGCGAGGTTCTCGACAGCCGCAACGAGGGCGACGAAATGTTCGTGGTCGTGCGGCTCAGCCCCGAGAACTGGCAGCGCTGGCAGGGCCTCTGAAGCGGCGGGGCCGCTGAATTTGGATTTCTTCAGGCCAGCGGAAGGCTGCCCGTCTGCCGCAGCGCTTCGCCGACCGCCAGCGCGGCGGATGTCGCGAGATTGAGCGAACGAACCTCTGGTCGCATCGGGATTCGCAATTGTACCTCGCATTGCGCGGCAACATGGTCGGGGACACCTGCACTTTCCTTGCCGAACAACAGGATATCATCGGGCTTGAAGGCCTGGTGATAAGGCGAGATCGTCGCCTTGCTGGAAAACAGAACGAGCCGTCCGGCGGGATTGGCCGCCCGGAAAGCCGCGAAGTCGCGATGACGGACGAACTCGACATGGTCGATATAATCCATGGCCGTTCGCCGGACCCGGCGGTCGTCCCAGGCGAAACCCATCGGCTCGATCAGGTCGACCGCGACGCCCAGGCAAGCGCCCAAACGGAGGACGGCGCCGACGTTGCCGGCAATCTCGGGCTCGAAAA
The DNA here is from genome assembly GCF_011927725.1 of Sphingomonas kaistensis. Classification (NCBI taxonomy): domain Bacteria; kingdom Pseudomonadati; phylum Pseudomonadota; class Alphaproteobacteria; order Sphingomonadales; family Sphingomonadaceae; genus Sphingomonas; species Sphingomonas kaistensis. The sequence continues at coordinate 2,058,706 of NZ_JAATJC010000001.1, forward strand.
GCGCGACCCGCATGTCAGCGCTGCTTCTGCGCGGCCCAGAGCTGCTCCTGTTCCTCAAGGGTCATGTCTGTGAAGCCTGGAGTAGTTTCGATGGCGCGGAAACGACGTTCGAACTTGGCATTGCCCTTGCGGAGCGCTTCCTCGGGATTGATCTTGAGGAACCGCGCCAAGTTGACCACCGCGAACAGCAGGTCGCCGATTTCCTCCTCGCGTTCTTCGTCGCTCGCCGCCGTGGCGACTTCTTCCAGTTCTTCCAGGATCTTGTTGCGCGGACCTGAGACGTCGGGCCAATCGAAGCCCGTGCGCGCGGCCCGTTTCTGCAACTTGGCCGCGCGCTCGAGCGCCGGAAGTGCAAGCGCAACGCCGGCCAGCACGCTGGGATCGTCGGCGCGGGCCGCACGCTCGGAGGCTTTGATCTCTTCCCACCGATGATGCCCCCCCTCGGCATCATCACCAAAGATATGCGGATGGCGGCGCTCCATCTTGTCGCTGATGCCGTCGAGCACCTCGTGCAAAGTGAAGTGACCGGCTTCGGCCGCGATCTGCGCGTGAAAGACGATCTGCAAAGCAAGATCGCCGAGTTCATCCTTGAGGTCGTGGAGGTCACCGCGGGCGATCGCATCGGCGACCTCATAGGCTTCCTCGATCGTATAAGGCGCGATGGTCGCGAACGTCTGGACCGTGTCCCATTCGCAGCCCTTATCGGGGTCCCGCAGTCGCGCCATCACGCTCATGAGGCGCGCAAGGGCAGCGGAAGCGTCGGGCTGTGCGGAAGTTCGCTCGGTCATGAGGGGTTCTTGAGGGCAAGACGGAACAGACGCAATCGGTCTTGGGGCCAATGGCTTTGATCGTTGAGTTAACCCATCCAACGACAAGTATGATAATATGTATTATGTAAAGCGCGAGTGGGTCAGAAGCTTAGCCTTCCAGCACCAGCCAGCGCCCCTCCACGCTCCAGCGAGTCAGGCTCGTGAGGTAGTTCATTCCCAACACGTTGAGCTCGTCTCCGTCGGCGATGAACATGCGGACGTTGCGCCGCTGGATGTCGCCGACCGTGACTGCGTCTGCCCTCGCGCTTGCTACGCGGATCAGGCCGTTGCCGGTACGGACCAATTGATTGCGCTGGCCACCGACCGGTAGCCCGGCGAGCATCGCGGTCTTCCGGCCGACGGTTGTCATCGTCGCGCCGCTGTCGACCAGGAAATCGACCGGCACACCATTCACCTCCGCCTGGATCCAGAAGTGGCCGTCTACCGCCAACGGCACACGGATGACGTCGCCGGCGAGTTGGACGGGCTTCCCGGTCGCCTCCGCCTCCAGCCGCTGCGCGACGTAATTGAGGTCGTCACGGAAGCTGAACACGATGAAGCCCGCGCCGAAGATCACCAGGAACGCGAGGACCGAGGTAATGCCCTTGGCGAGCGGTGCACGCCGCCCGATCAGAGCGCCCGCGACCAGCATCACCGCCATCAGCAGGTAGAGCCCGCCCAGCTGGATGTCGTTGGTGACCATTCAGGGCTGCAGGACCAGGGTGTTACCCTGAACGCCCCAGCTGTCGAGGCTGGACAGGAAATCCATGCCGAGCACGTTGACGCCATCATTGGGGTTGATGTTAACCGACTTGTCGACGCGGCGGATCGGACCAAGTTCGATCAGGCCTGCCGTCACCCGCGGCATGAACACGGTGCCGTTGGCGGTGCTGACGACATTGCCGCGCATGCCGGGCTTGAGACCCGCGGCGGCGGCGAGATCGGCTGAGATGGTGGTGGTGGTGGCGCCACTGTCGACCAGGAAGCGCGCCTCGCGCCCGTTGACCTTGCCATCGACCCAGAAGTGGCCGTCGTCGCGCTTGGCGATACGCAAGGCGCCACCGCTGACCTCCGCCGGCGCTTCGCCAAGCGCCTCGCTTTTCAGCCGTGCGCCCAGCGTTCCGAACTCACCGCGGAAGGCGAAAAGTGAGAAGGCGACCGCGAAAATGCCGAGCCAGGCGAAGCCCATGCGTGCCGCCTTGCCTGCGCTGAGGCCGCGTCCGATCAGGCTGGTTGCGATGAATACCAGCATGACCAGCAGGATCAGTGCGTTGGGTAGCTGGCCGTCGTCCATCGCGTTGAAATCAGAGCTCCAATTCGAGCCCGTCGAAGGCCGGTTCGACCCAGTCGGGCAGTTCAGACACTAGTTGGGCATGGTCCATGCTGTTGTCGAGGTGCGACAGCACAAGATGCCCCACCTTGAGGTCGCGCGCCCAACCGAGCACCGCGTCGAGGTGGGCGTGGGTCGGGTGCGGACGGCGGCGCAGGCAGTCAGACACCCAGATGTCGGCGCCCTCATAAAGTGACGCCATGGCGTCGGTCAGCTCGACATAGTCGATGGCGTAGACGAGACTCTTCGCGCCCTCATCGAAGCGCAGGCCGAGACTGGTGATCCGGCCATGCGGCTGGTCGACGAAGCGCACGCGCACGCCCTCGACGTCCCACTCCCCGTCAATGATGTAGGTCCGGCAGACCGCCGGATAGAGTGCGTTGCCGTTGAACAGATAGCGGAAGCGGTCGTGCAGACGCTCGATCAGGTCGGCGCGGCCGTGGACCGGGACCTGGTCGCCGCGGTTGTGGGCGACCTGACGAAGATCGTCGAGACCGTGGATGTGATCGGCGTGATCGTGGGTGATGATCACCCGCTCGACCTCCCCCATTCCGGCGGCATTGAGCTGTTCACGAAGGTCGGGGCCGGCGTCAATCAGGATCCGGGTTTCGCCAAGGGTCGCCAGCGCCGAGGCCCGCAGGCGGCGATTCTTCGGCTCGGCGGGATCGGCGCTGCCCCAGTCGTTGCCGATCCGGGGAACACCCGAGCTAGTGCCCGATCCGAGAATGCGGAGTTTCACCGAGCAGGCGCCGCCTTGTTGAACAAGCGGAAGAAGTTGGCGGTGGTGCTCGCGCCGAGCTCCTCGGGCGAAACCTCGCGCAGCCCGGCCACGAAGGCGGCGGTGTCGGCGACGAACGCCGGCTCGCACGGCTTGCCGCGATGGGGCACGGGGGCCAGGAACGGAGAGTCGGTCTCGACCAGCAGGCGGTCTTCGGGAATGGTCTTCGCGACAGCCTGCAAGTCCTTGGCATTCTTGAAGGTCACGATGCCGGATAGCGAAACGTAAAAGCCGATCTCCAGCCCCCGATCGGCCAGCCACTGGGTTCCGGTGAAGCAGTGAAGCACCCCCCTCACCCCTCCCCTCGCAGCCTCCTCGGAAAGGATCGCTGCAGTATCCTCCTCAGCGTCGCGGGTATGGATGATGAGCGGCAGATCGGCCTGCCGCGCCGCGTCGATCTGGGCGCGAAAGCGGGCCTTCTGGCTGTCGCGGTCGGACTTATCGTAATAATAATCGAGCCCGCATTCGCCAATGGCGACGACCCGCGGATGCGTCGCAGCCTCGACCAGCGCGGCGGTGCCGAGGTCGGGATGGGCGTCGGCCTCGTGCGGATGGACGCCGATCGAGGCCCAGACGTCAGCGTGCCGCTCGGTCGCGGCGACAACCTCGGTCCATTCGCGCTGGCGGGTCGAGATGTTCAGGAAGCCCGAAACGCCGCGCCCACGGGCGCTGGCCAGCACCTCCTCCTCGCGCTCGACGAGGCCGGGGTAATTCAGGTGGCAATGGCTGTCGATCAGCGTCACGCTGCCTCTCCGTCGGACGCCACCAGTTCCAGCCTTGGGAAGATTGGGCTGGGCTGCGACAGGCGGCCAGCGGCCCTTCCCTCCGCCAGATAGGCGTCGAGCCGGGCGATCGAACCGGGGACCACCGGCGCGACAATGGCGCCGAGCCGCTCGACCACCGCCGCCAGCGTGCCCAGCACCTCGGCCATGCGCGCCGGGTCGGTCTTGCGCAGCGCCCACGGTGCCTGCGCGTCGACATAGGCATTGGCGGCGAATACGGCCGCCATCCACGCCTCGAGCCCGGCGGAAAAATCGTAATCGGCGAAACGCGCCTTGGCGCCGTCCTCGGCTTCGGCGACCTTGGCCAGAAGGGCGGCATCCTCGACCGCATCGCCGGCGGGCGGCACCGCGCCGTCGAGGTTCTTCACGATCATCGAGAAGGTGCGCTGCGCGAGGTTGCCGAAGCTGTTGGCAAGTTCGGCATTGCAGCGGGTGACGATCGCCTCGTCCGAATAGCTGCCGTCCTGCCCGAAGCTGACTTCGCGCATCAGGAAATAGCGCAGGCTGTCGACGCCATAGGTTTCGGCCAGCACCATGGGGTCCACCACGTTGCCGAGGCTCTTCGACATCTTCTCACCGCGGGCGAGGAGGAAACCGTGCCCGAACAGCGACTTGGGCAAGGGAAGCTTGGCACTCATCAGAAATGCCGGCCAGTAGACTGCGTGGAAACGGACGATGTCCTTGCCGATTAGGTGGAGGTCCGCGGGCCAGAAGCGGTCGTATTCAGCGCGGTCGTCGGGAAAGCCGACCCCGGTCATGTAGGTGGTGAGCGCGTCGACCCAGACATACATGACGTGGCCGGGCGAGCCCGGTACCGGCACCCCCCAGTCGAAGCTGGTGCGGCTGACGCTGAGATCCTTGAGCCCGCCTTCGACGAAGCGAACGATCTCGTTGCGGCGACTCTCGGGACGGATGAAGTCCGGATTGGCCTCGTAATGCGCGAGCAGGCGGTCGGCGTAGGCGGAAAGCTTGAAGAACCAGCTTTCCTCCACCGTCCACTCGACCGGCGTGCCCTGCGGCGAGAGCTTGTCGCCGCCCTCCCCTGGGATCAGTTCCTTTTCGTCGTAATAAGCTTCGTCACGGACCGAATACCAACCTTCGTAGCGGTCGAGGTAAAGGTCGCCATTGGCCTCCATCGCCTTCCACAGCGCGATGCTGGCGGCGTGGTGGCGCTTCTCGGTGGTGCGGACGAACGCATCATAGCTGATTGCAAGCCCGTCGCACATCGCACGGAAATGTCCGGACATTTCGTCCGCGAATTCGAGTGTCTCGCGATCCTGGCCGCGGGCGGTCTGGACCATCTTCAGGCCATGCTCGTCGGTGCCGGTGACAAGGCGCACGTCGCGGCCCTGCCCGCGCATGAAGCGGGCGATGACATCGGCGGCGATCGCCTCATAGGCGTGGCCGATATGCGGGCGGCCATTGGGATAAGCGATGGCGGTGGTGATGTAGAATGGTTCGGACATGTCGGGAGCGCTTTAGGGGCGCGCGGCCCCGAGCGGAAGAGCGCGGCCTAGCCTTGGGCGACACCGGCCATGATGGTGCCGAGCGCAAACACCGTCGAGGCGGCGTCGAGTGACAGGCGCGGCGCCAGGGTGGCGGTCTCGCGCGCCTTCTCATAGGCCTCGGCTGCGCGCAGCCGGCGCGGCCCCTCGGACGCACGGGCCTCGGCGGCGAGCATGGGCGGGACCATGTCTAGGAAAGCGGCATAGCGCGGCGCGGCGGCCTTCAGCGCAAGACTGGACGCCAGCCGTGAGCGACGCATGTTGTCGGGATCGCCCTGGCGGAGGATGGCGAACGCTTCCTCGGCAATCGGCCCGAGATCCAGTTCGGCATAATCGATCGCACGCCCCGCCGAACCGCCGGCCAGCGGGATCAGGCGGGCGCGCTCGTCAGCCGAGAGAGCGGGCCGCTCCTCCCGGAGGATGGCATCCATGGACACCGCATCGAGAGAAGCGAAATCGAGCCGACGGCAGCGCGAGCGGATCGTGGGGAGCAAACGGCCCGGCGAGTGGGAAACCAGCAGGAACAGGCTCTTGGCCGGTGGTTCTTCAAGTGTCTTGAGAAGCGCCTGCGCTGCCTGCGGCTCGAGCTCGTCCATGCAATCGATGATCGCGACCCGCCAGTCGCCAAGGCTGGGCGCGACGGCGAACAGCTCCTGCAGCTTGCGAACCTGGTCGATGCTGATGCCGCGACGCAATTCGCCCTTCTTGGGGCCGGTCTCGTGCGCTTCACGCTTGATCAGGCGGAAGTCGGGGTGGCTGCCGGCGTCGATCAGCCGGACCATCCGGTGGTCGGGCGGGGTGTCGAGGCCGGGCAGGTCGACCGGCGGGCCGCCGGCCCGGGCCAGGATCCGGCGGGCGGCGGCACGGGCGAAGCTCCCCTTCCCCACGCCACGGGGGCCGGCCAGCAACCAGGCATGGTGCAGGCTGCCGCTGTCCATCGCGGCGCGAAAGGAAGCGACTGCGCGGTCCTGCCCGAGAATGCTCACAGCAGGTCCTCGAGCGCCGCGAGCAGACGTGCGGTGACTTCCTGCGGCGAGCCGGCTGCATCGACCAGATGCACCCGGCGGGGTTCGGCCTCGGCAATCGCCCGGAACGAGGCCTCCACGGCTAGGTGGTAGCTGCCGGGGCGCCCACCGATGCGGTCGGACTGGTCGCCGTCGCGGGCCAGTGCGCGTTCCGCGCCTTCGGGGTGGAGCAGGAGCAGGGTGCGGTCGGGGAAGGTGTCGCCGATCCCGAAGGCGTTGATGGCCCGCACCTCGGCGATTCCGAGCCCGCCGGCGCCGCCCTGGTAGGCAAGCGAACTGTCGAGGAAGCGGTCGGAAATCACCCATTTTCCCGCGAGCAGGGCTGGGCGGATCAGCTTGTCGAGGTGATCGGTGCGGGCGGCGGCGAACAGCAGCGCCTCGGCGGGCGCGCTCCACCGCTCCTCACCGCCTTCGAGGAGAAGCCGGCGGATCGCTTCCGCGCCTTCGCTGCCGCCGGGCTCACGGGTGGTGACGACCTCGAGGCCGCGGCCCCGAAGCGCGTCGGCGAGGGCGTGGAGCTGGGTGGTCTTGCCGACCCCCTCCCCGCCTTCGAGCGTGATGAACCGGCCCTTGGCCACCGCGTCAGGCGAGGCCGACGAGCTGCTTCAGGCCAAGCCAGAGGCGACCGAAGAAGCCTGCTTCATCGACCGCTTCGGCAGCGACCAGCGGCATGCGCTGCACGGTGCCGTCGGGGGTGGTGACGATCAGCTGCGCGACCTCTGCACCCTTGGCGATCGGGGCCTTGAGCGGTCCATTGTAGGCGATCCGCAGCTTGGGCTCACCGCCGACGGTGCCGGCGGGATAAGTGACGGCAATGGCACGCGGCGCGACCAGCGGGACTTCGGCGGCATCACCGAGCTGGACCTTGGCCGAGCCGACCGGGGTGTTGGCGGCGACCAGAGGGCGCGATTGCCAGGCGCCGAAGCCCCAGCTCATCAGCCGGTTCGATTCGCTGATCCGGCCATTGAAGCTGTCGAGGCCGGCCAGCACCATGACTAGGCGGCGACCGTTCTGTTCGGCCGAGCCGGTGAAGCCGTAACCCGCTTCTTCGGTGTGGCCGGTCTTGAGCCCGTCGGCGCCGGGCACCACGCCGAGGATCGGGTTGCGGTTGGCCTGGGTGATGTCGCTGCCCGAGCCCAGGGTCTTGCCCCAGGTGAACTTCGGCTGGCCGTAGAATTGCTTGTAGAGCTTGGGATGCCGCTCGATCGAGGCCCGGGCCAGGATCGCGAGGTCGCGGGCAGTGGTGCTCGTGCAGCCCTCGTCTGGCCAGCCGGTGGCATTGCAGAAGCGGCTGTTCTTCATGCCCAGCCGCTTGGCGAGCGCATTCATCTGGTTGGCGAACGCTTGTTCCGTCCCGGCAATGCACTCGGCGAGGACCACGCTGGCGTCATTGCCGGACAGGGTAACCACCCCATGCAGGAGGTTCTCGACGCTGACCTGCTCGTTCACCGACAGGAACATGGTCGAGCCGGCGCTGTGCCACTGCTTCCAGGTTTCGGGGCGAACGGTGCACATCTTGGAGAGGGGCAGTTGGCCCGACTTGATCAGCTCGAACGCCACCTCGCTGGTCATCATCTTGGCCATGGACGCCGGCGGCATCGGTTTGTCGGCGTCCTTGGCGAGGAGCTCGGCGCCCGACGACAGGTCGACGAGATAAGCGACGCGCGCCGGGGTGTCGAACGGCGGCGCGGCGGCAAAGGCGGCACTGGCGGCGGTGGCGAGGAACAGGGCGGCAAGGGTGCGGGTGCGATTCATGGCGCCCGTCGTAGCGGCCCCGGATGGAGGCTTGAAGGCCTTATCGCCCCGCCGCGATCCGATCGGCGAGAAGGCCGACCGACAGGGCGTAAAAGTTGGAGCAATTATAGTCGAGGATGGCGCGATAGTTGCCGGTCAGGAGATAAGCGGTCGCCCCCTGCCCGTCGGGCTCGATCAGGGTCGCCATTTCGCCGTCGGGGAGGCTCCGCCCGGTCGGCTGGACGCCGAGCTGACGCCATTCGCGAACGGTCAGCCAGCGGCTGTGGCGGCGGAACACCTGCGTGCAGCGCGGCGGCACGAGGCTGGACTGCAGCGAGGCGCGGTTGAGGGATGCAGGAACGGTGACCGGCACACCCCAGTGAATCCCGGGCTTCCAGCCGGCATCCTGGAGATAGGCGGCGATGGAGGCGAGGCCGTCCATCTCGCTGTTCCAGATGTTGGCGCTGCCGTCCCCGTCACCGTCGGTGGCGAGGCGCAGCACATTGGACGGCATGAACTGCGGAAAACCGGTGGCCCCGGCCCAGCTGCCCTTCAGCCGCGAGCGCGGGGTGCCGCGATCGACCAGGCGCAGGGCGGCGATGAACTCTTCCTCGAAGAAGGCGCGGCGGCGGCCTTCGTAGGCGAGCGTCGCAAGCACCTCCAGAAGGTCGAAATTGCCAGTGATCCGGCCGTAGCTGGTTTCATGGCCGAAGATCGCCATTACCACCTGCGGCTCGACCCCGAAGCGCTGTTCGAGCCAGGCGAGTTGCGGGGCGTAGGAGCGGAAGCGCGCAGCACCGCGGGTGATGAGATCGGTGGTGACGTGCTGCGCGCGATAGGGCGCGAAGGGCGGAATCACGCTGCTGTTAGGCGGCCCACCCGGCTGGGCCCGGTCGAGGGCGATGACCCGGGCATTTTGCTGCAGGTAGGGGATGACCGCGGCGATGGTGGCCTCGCGCACGCCGGCGGCGCGCGCTGCAACGGTCAGCCGCGACTTATAGGTCTCGAAGCCGGATGAGCGGACCACAGGCGCGGTCGAGACTGGCCGCAGCATCGGCTCAGGTCGAGGAGCGACCGGCACCGGGGCGGCTTGCGGCGGGGCCGTCGGCAGCGGGGCAAGCGGATCGCGCTCCTGCATGGCACTTGCCGGCGTCAGCGCCAGCGCGGCCAGACAGACAAGCGAACTGCTCCACCGAAACGCCACGTTGCCCTTGTCCTCCCCATGCATGCGACACCAACGCGCATCGTCCGATGCCGTTCAGACCGCCTTGCGCCAAGCCGTCCCAACGGTCTAGGCGGCGCAAGCTGAACGCGACCAAACCCGGGTTGGTACGTGGATGGGTGGCCGAGTGGTTTAAGGCAGCGGTCTTGAAAACCGCCGTGGGTGGAAGCTCACCGTGGGTTCGAATCCCACCCCATCCGCCAGTTCGCCCCTTCCCTTGCGCTTGCCCTCCGGCAGGGGTTCGGCCAGATGGCGGCAATGGGTGCGCCTGCCGTTTCCGTGCTGATCATCGTCCATAACCGCGCTCACACGATCGGCGCGGCGGTGCGCAGCGTCCTGAGGCAGACATTGCGCGATTACGAGCTGGTGGTGGTCGACGACGGCTCGACCGACGGCACCGCGGAGGTCGTGGCGAGCTTCAAGGATGCACGGCTGCGGCTGGTCAGGACCGCTCCCAACCAAGGCATTCCGCTGGCCCGCAACCGCGCGCTGGAGGAGGCGACCGGCAGGTATATCGCCTGGCTCGACAGTGACGACCTGTGTCATCCTGTCCGCTTGCGGGTGCAGTACGACTATCTCGAGCGGCATCCGCGCATCGACATGATCGGCAGCGCGGCCCGCAAGATCCGCGCCGACGGGACCCTGATGAAGGCCGGCCGGGTGCCGTTCCGATCCCATGAGGAGATCCGGGCCCTGCTGCTGTTCCGCTCCGCGTTCCAGCAGAGCAGCATCTTCGGCCGAGCCGAGGCGATCAAGGCAGTGCCCTACGACCCGGCCTTCCCGGTGTGCGAAGACGTCGACATGTTTGCTCGCTTCACCGACGATTATTGCGCCGAGAATCTGCCGCGGTTCCTGATCGCGCGGCGGATCCATGCCGGGCAGACCATCCGCAGCAATGTCGAGCGGATCATCGATCGCCAGATGATCATCAGCGCGCGCAAGCTGGCGCGGCTGGGGATGGCGCATGACGAGGCGGAACTGCGCAAGCACGTCATTCTTGGCGGGTCGTTCGGCAATCAGATCAGCGACGAGCTGATCGACTGGTCGGAATGCTGGTTCGAACGGATCTTCGCCGCGAACCGCCGCAACCATTGCTACGAGGAGTCGGCGCTGAACACGGTGTTCGACCTTATCGTGATGAAGGCTGCTCTTCGCCGGGTGATGAAGAATCCAAGCCGGATCGGGCGGCTGGCCCGGCTCGTCGCCCGCCACCCGAGCGGGCTGCTGGCGCTGGGCAAGGACGCGGCCCTGCCGCTGCTTCCGATCAAGGGCTGGCCTTCGGCGGCCGGCCTTCGCCCCTTGCTCAAGGCATGAGCAAAACCCGGCGCATCGCCTTCCTGTATGTGGGCGGCGTCCACCATGTCGCCCATACCCTGCCGGTTGCCGCTGCGCTGTCGCGGCACGAGGATGTGGAGGTCAGCGCCTTTTGCGCCGACGCTGCTGTGGAAGCGGAGGTGCGCGGATTGCTTGCGGACTTTCCGGACGCAAGGGTCGATGTGCGGCGACTGAAGCGTATTGGCCTGCTGGACCGGTTTGGCCGGCCGAGCCTCGCCAAGCTGCCGATGCTGTGGCGAAGCCGGGGATTGCTGCGAAGATTCGACGCGCTGGTGAGCGCGGAATGCACCACGATCGCGCTTCGCCGGATGGGCGTGACCCGGCCGCTGTTCTTCTGCCAGCCGCACGGGGCGGGCGACCGCGCGATCTCGTTCGAGCCGCGCTTTCGCCGGTTCGACCGGGTGTTGGTCGCCGGTCCGAAGTCGGCGCGGCGGATGGTGGACAATGGTGTCAGCCCGGACCGCGTCCGCCAGGTCGGTTACCCCAAGGCCGAATATCTGGCGGACCAGGCGCGCGCGGCGACCCGTCCGTTCGATAACGATCGTCCGACCGTCCTCTACAATCCGCATTTCCGGGCGGAGCTGTCGTCCCTGGCGCAGGCTCCGGCGATCGTCCGTGCGATCACGGCGGGGTGTGACGTCAATGTGATCGTCGCACCGCATATCCGCGCCTTCGAGAATGCGTCGGAGGAGGATCTGGACCGCTGGCGGTCGTTGGCAGTGCCCGGGCGGGTCTTGGTCGACACCGGCTCGCCGCGAATGATCGACATGAGCCATGTTGCGGTGGCCGATCTCTACCTCGGTGACGTCTCGAGCCAGGTTTATGAATTTCTGCTTCTGAAGCCCCGCCCCTGCCTGTTCATCAATGCCCATGGGGTGCGCTGGAGCGGCGATCCCGATTACGCCTTCTGGCGGCTTGGCGAGGTGGTCGCACCCGCCGACGTGGTCCCCGGGATCAGAACGGCCCTGGGCGACCCCGATCGTTTCGTCGAAGCGCAGCGGGCAGCGGTCGCCGAGACGTTCGGTAGCCTGAAGGGTTCGGCGGACCGCTCGGCGGCGGCGATCCTCGCGAGCTTCGGGGAGCCGCGATGAGGCGCTGGTTCGACGACAGCTCGATGCGCTCGATCCTGCGCAACACCTCGCTGCTGGGCGTGTCGAAAGGCGCCGCGGCGATCGCCAGCCTTGCCGTCCTCGCCCTTGCGGCGCGGGATCTCGGCCCGACAGGGGTCGGGTTCCTGCTGCTGGTGCACAGCTATGCGATGGCGGCGAGCAGCCTCACGCATTTCCAGTCGTGGCAGGTGATCGTCCGCTACGGCAGCCGCCCGCTGGAAGAAGGCGATCCCGAGCCGTTCCGCCGGGCGGTGTCCTTCGCTCTCGGTCTCGACCTGCTGACCGGGATCGGCGGAATGCTGCTGGCGATGGCGCTGCTGCCGTTGCTGGCGGGATGGTTCGGCATTCCGGACGAGCTGCGCACCCCCGCCCTCCTCTACTGCCTGCTGATTCCGACCATGGCCTCGGGCGCAGCCAACGGCGTGCTGCGCGCGCTCGACCGGTTCGATCTGATCGCCTGGCAGTCACCGATCGACGCTTATGTCCGGCTTGCGCTGGTGACCGCCGCCTACGTCACGAAGCAGGATCTGATCGTTTATCTGGTGATCTGGGCGGCGACCGACCTGCTCGGCGACCTTTACCTGTGGAGCGCCGCGATCCGTGAGCTGCGGCGTCGCGGGCTCCTCAAGGGGCTTCGGCCGAGCATCCGGGCACAAGGCCTCGAGGGCGGCTGGCGGTTCGCCTTCACGGTCAACCTCACCGCGTCGGTCAACAGTGCCTGGGGACCGGTTGCGCGGCTGCTGGTCGGCGGCCTGCTGAGCCCCGCCGCGACCGGCCTCTACCGGGTCGCCAGCAGCCTGATCGACGCGGTGCAGAGCCCGATCGACTTGATGGCCAAGGCGGTCCACCCCGAACTGATGCGGCACGACCCCGCCTCCGCCCACCCCTGGCGGCTGATGCTGCGGACGATGGCGCTCGGGACGGTGGTGGCGGTGTTGGCATGGGTCGTGATCGGTGTCTTCGGCGCGCGGTTGATAACCTTGCTGTTCGGCCCCGAATTCACCCCGGCCGCTCCCCTGTTGACGGTGCTGCTGATGCTTCCGGTGATCGCAACCCTCGCCTTCCCGATGCCGGCGATGTTCTACAGCCTCGGCCGGCCCGCCGGTCCGCTGGTCGCCAATATCATCGGCGCGCTGGTGTTCGTCGGGAGCCTGCCGTTCCTTGCCGCTAGCCATGGCCTGGTCGGGGCCGGTGCGGCCATCGTGGTCGGGCGGCTGACCTCCCTGCTTACCATGGGAATATTGCTGACGTCGCTCTACCGCGGGCGACCGCGGGCAAACGGCGGGGTGGAAGCCGAGAGCCAGCTCGGCTAAGGCGCGGCCATGCTCAAGACCCCTGATCCCGCCCTCGCCCACGAGCCCAGGCTCAAGCCTTTTGACTGGTCCGATCCGTTCGGCCTCGACGAGCAGCTGACCGAGGACGAGCGCCTCGTCCGCGACACCGCCGAGGGCTATGCGCAGGAGAAACTGCAGCCGCGGGTCACGGAAGCCTATCTCGACGAGAAGTTCGACCGCGAGATCCTGCGCGAGATGGGCCAGCTCGGCCTGCTCGGCGCGACCATCCCGCAGGCCTACGGCGGCGCCGGGCTCGGCTACGTCAGCTACGGGCTGATCAGCCGCGCGGTGGAGCGGGTGGACTCGGGCTATCGCTCGGCGATGAGCGTCCAAAGCTCGCTCGTCATGTACCCGATCTTTGCCTACGGGTCCGAGGAACAGCGCCACAAGTATCTGCCCGGACTGGCGTCGGGCGAACTGGTCGGCTGCTTCGGCCTGACCGAGCCGGATGCCGGATCGGACCCGGGCGGCATGCGTACCACCGCCAAGAAGACCGCCACCGGCTATTCGCTGTCGGGCGCCAAGATGTGGATCACCAACAGCCCCATCGCCGACGTCTTCGTCGTGTGGGCCAAGTCCGAAGCGCATGGCGGCAAGATCCGCGGCTTCGTGCTGGAAAAGGGCATGGCGGGGCTCACTGCGCCCGCGGTCAAGCAGAAGCTTTCGCTCCGCGCGTCGATCACCGGCGAGATCGTGATGGACGGGGTGGAAGTCGGCGAAGACGCGCTGCTTCCCAACGTCGAGGGGCTGAAGGGCCCGTTCGGCTGCCTCAATCGTGCGCGTTACGGGATCGGCTGGGGTGCGATGGGTGCGGCCGAGGCCTGCTTCCACGCCGCGCGGCAGTACACGCTCGACCGCCACCAGTTCGGGCGGCCGCTGGCGGCAACCCAGCTGGTGCAGCTCAAGCTCGCCAACATGGTGACCGAGATCACGCTTGGCCTTCAGGCTGCGCTGCGGGTCGGGCGGCGGCTGGAGGACGGCGAGCTCATTCCCGAGACGATCAGCCTCATCAAGCGCAACAATGTCGGCAAGGCGCTCGACATCGCCCGGATCGCCCGCGACATGCACGGCGGCAACGGGATCAGCGCCGAATATCAGGTCATCCGCCATGCGCTGAACCTGGAAACGGTCAACACCTATGAAGGCACGCACGACGTCCATGCGCTGATCCTCGGCCGGGCGATCACCGGCCTCAGCGCCTTCTAGGCAAACAAAAAGGGCGGCCCACGAGCCGCCCTTTTCATTTCCGATAAGTGCCTCGGCTTATTCCGGCGCGCCGCCCGAACCCATGCCGAGCTGCTCCATGTCGGCCGCGTCGGGACGCTTGTCGAACACGGCGTCGATCAGGCCGAACGCCCTGGCTTCGTCGGCTTCGAGGAAGCTGTCGCGGTCCATCGCCTTCTCGATCGCCTCGAGCTCCTTGCCGGTATATTTGGCATAAAGGCTGTTGAGGCGGGTGCGCATGCGCAGGATTTCACGCGCCTGGATCTCGATGTCCGACGCCATGCCCTGTGCGCCGCCCGACGGCTGGTGGACCATGATCCGGCTGTTGGTCAGCGCGACGCGCATCCCCGGCTCACCGGCGGCAAGCAGGAAGCTGCCCATCGAGGCGGCCTGGCCGATGCAGACGGTGCCGACGCGGGGGCGGATGTATTGCATCGTGTCGTGGATCGCGAGGCCGCTGGTGACGACGCCGCCCGGCGAGTTGATGTACATGAAGATGTCCTTCTTCGGGTTCTCGGACTCGAGGAAGAGCAGCTGGGCCACGATCAGCGAGGACATGTGATCCTCGATCGGGCCGGTGATGAAGACGATTCGCTCGCGCAGCAGCCGCGAATAGATGTCGAAGCTGCGCTCGCCCCGGTTCGACTGTTCGATGACGATGGGAACGAGGCCGGAGACGATGTCTTGATGGTCGGGCAAGTGACTTATCCTGTCGTTTGGTGTGGTGACTACATCGGCGGGTGGCGAGACAAGTTCAAGGCCGCACCTGCCCGTTGCCGCGAACCACATATTTGAAGCTGGTGAGCTGTTCGGGACCGACCGGGCCGCGGGCATGAAGCTTGCCGGTGGCGATGCCGATCTCGGCCCCGAAACCGAACTCGCCGCCATCGGCGAACTGGGTCGAGGCGTTCCACAGCACGATCGCGCTGTCGACCGCGGCGAGAAAGGCCTCCGCCGTTCCGGCATCCTCGGTGACGATCGCCTCGGTGTGCCCAGTGCCGTAGCGTGCGATATGGGAAGCCGCTTCCTGCCAGTTGCGTACGGTGCGAATGCTGAGAACAGGCGCGAGATATTCGGTGCGCCAGTCCTCCTCGCGCGCAGGGAGCATCGGGACGATCGCCGCAGCTTCGGCATCGCCGCGCAATTCGCACCCGTTCAGCGAATCAGCGATGGCCGGGAGCATGGGCAGGGCCGCGCGGTCGATCAGCAGGGTTTCGGTCGATCCGCATACCGACACCCGGCGCAGCTTGGCATTGCGGACGATGGCGGCGGCCATGGCGGGGTCGGCGGCGGCATGGACATAGGTGTGGCAGACGCCTTCCAGGTGACCGAGCACCGGGACCCGCGCTTCGGCCTGGACGCGCTCGACCAGGCTTCGCCCGCCGCGCGGGATCAGCAGGTCGAGGGTGCCGCCAAGTCCGGACAGCAGGGCGCCCACCGCGGCGCGGTCGCCGGTGGGGACGATCTGCACAGCGCAGGCAGGCAAGCCTGCCGCTTCGAGCCCTTCCGCCAGCGCGGCATGAATTGCCCGGCTGCTTGCCAGGCAGTCGGAGCCGGGGCGGAGGATGACGGCATTGCCCGACCGCACGCAGATGGCGGCAGCATCGGCGGTGACGTTCGGCCGCGCCTCGTAGATCATGCCGATGACACCGACCGGCGTGCGCACCCGGGCGATGTCGAGGCCGTTCGGGCGCTGCCACCGAGCCATTTCAGCGCCGACCGGGTCGGGCAGCGCGGCAACCGAATCGAGCCCGGCAGCGATCGCCTCGACCCGCTCGGAATCGAGCATCAGCCGGTCATGATGGCGCGTGGCGGCGGCGAGGTCGGCCGCGTTGGCGGCGAGCACGGCACCGGCATGGGCGCGGAGGGCGGTAGCCATCGCGCGGATGGCGGCTGTGCGCTGGTCGGCGGTGGCGCCGCGCAGCGCTTCGGCCCCAGACCGGGCGGCACGGCCCATCGCCAGCATGGTCTCGTCGATGGTCATCCCAGCACCAGGTCGTCACGGTGGATCAGCGCGTCGCCGCGAGAATAGCCGAGCCGGCCCGCAATCTCCCTCCCCTTAGCGCCGATCAGCCGCACCGCTTCCTCCGCATCGTAGCGACTGAGGCCACGGGCGACCTCCCGCCCCTCCCCGTCCTGCACCGCGACGCAATCTCCGCGGGAGAAGGCGCCGTCGACCGCAAGCACGCCCGCGGGGAGCAGGCTGCCACCGTCGCCGAGCGCCTTCACGGCGCCGGGATCGATCCGCAGCGTGCCCAGCGGCGCCAGCGTTCCCGCAATCCAGCTTTTGTAGGCGCGGACCGGGTTGCCTTGCGCGTCAATGTGGGTGCCGCGCGCTTCGCCACCGATCAGCCGGGCCAGCGGCCGTTCGCCCGCGCCGCTGCCGATCAGGGTCGCGCATCCGGCGGCCGCGGCGATGCGAGCGGCCTCCAGCTTGGTCCGCATGCCACCGGTGCCCGGGCCGGAACGGTCGCTGCCACCTGCAAGCGCCATGATCTCGGGGGTGAGCGCGCTCACCTCCGCGATGTGCGTGGCGTCGCGGTCGAGGCGCGGGTCGGCGGTGTAGAGGCCGTCGACATCGCTCAACAGCACCAGCAGCTCGGCGCCGGCAAGCTGTGCCACCCGCGCCGACAACCGGTCATTGTCGCCGACCCGGAGCTCGGCGGTGGCGGTGCTGTCATTCTCGTTGATGACCGGTACCGCGCCGGCCTTGAGCAAGGCGGCAAGCGTCCCACGCGCGTTGAGAAAAGCGCGGCGGTCCTCGGTGTCGGCTGCGGTCAGCAGCAGTTGCGCGGTGACCAGGCCGAGCGGTGCAAAGGCCTCGGCCCAGGCCTGCATCAGCAGGGGCTGCCCGGTAGCGGCGGCGGCCTGCTTCTGGTCGAGCCGTTGCGAGCGGGAAAGACCAAGCCTGCCGCGCCCCAGCGCCACCGCGCCCGAACTGACGACGATCACCTCGCTGCCTTGCGCCCGTAAATGGCCGACATCGCCGGCAAGGTCGGCAAGGAAGCGGGCTCGCGGCCCCTGCCCATCGGTCACCAGCGAGGAGCCCAGTTTGACGACCAGGCGACGGGGCAGCCGCCGGAGGGGCGGCGCGGTCATCAGCGCTCGCTGCCGGGTGCCGGCTGGGCGAGATAGGCGAGCCGGCGAAGCTCCCTGCGACCGTGGGTCACGGTGTCGAGGATCAGTCCGGCAAGGAACGACAACACTGCGACGATGCCGAGGCCGGTGATCAGGATGGCGGTCGGGAAGCGCGGCACCAGCCCGGTGTCGAGGTAGGTGAGGACCAGCGGGACCGCGAGGATCAGTGCGGCCACCACCAGCAGCGCGCCGACCGAGCCGAAGAACAGCCACGGCCGCTCGGTCCGGAACAGGTTGAGCATCACCTTGAGGATGCGCCAACCATCGCGGAAGGTGCTGAGCTTGGACGCCGATCCTTCGGGCCGGGCGCCATAAGCGGTGGCGAGCTCTCCTACCGGCATGCGCAATTCCAGCGCGTGGATGCTCATCTCGGTTTCGATCTCGAACCCGGAAGACAGGACCGGGAAGCTCTTCACGAAGCGGCGGGAGAACACCCGGTAACCCGAGAAGACGTCGGTGAAGCTGCGCGCGAAGAGAAAGCTCAGCAAGCCGGTGAACAGTCGATTCCCGAGCACGTGGCCGCCCCGGTAGGCGTCCTTGGCATTGTGCTGGCGGGTGCCGACGACCATGTCGAGCTGTTCGCTCAAGGCCATTTCGACCATCGCCGGCGCGGCGGCGGGATCGTAGGTGAGGTCGCCGTCGGCCATCACGTAGATGTCGGCCTCGATGTCCGCGAACATGCGGCGGACGACATTGCCCTTGCCCTGCTGGCGCTCGGTACGGACCACGGCACCGGCCGCCCGCGCGACTTCCACCGTGCGGTCGCGGCTGTTGTTGTCGTAAACGTAGATGGTGGCACCCGGAAGCGCGGCGCGGAAGCCGGCCACGGTCGGACCGATGGCGGCTTCCTCGTTGTAGCAGGGCAGCAGCACGGCAATGCGTGGGCTGTGCTCAGCGCTCATTATTCCCCCATCGGTCATCCCGGTCCCGATCCGGAATCCACCATTGTCCGGTGGGAAGGATCAGAGGTGGTGCACCCCGGGTCAAGCCCGGGGTGCCCAAAACCTCAGGCCGAGGCCTTCTTCGACTTCTTGGCCGGAGCCTTGGCGCCGGCGCCGTCCTTGACCGGCTCGGCGGGAACGGGCGTCGCCGCTTCGGCCTCGACCGCGCCCTTGGCGGCCTTGGCCTTCTTCGCGGCGGGCTTCACCTCGGCAGCAGTCTCGACGGCCTCGGCGGCGGGAGCGTCTTCGGTGGCGGCAGCCTTCTTGCCCTTGGCAGCCTTCTTGGGCTTGGCCGGCGCAGCCTCGTGGGCATGGTCGTGACCGCAGCCAGGACCGTGGACGTGGCCTTCCTCGGCCTCGAGGTCAGCCTCGATCTCGGCGCGGGTCGCGGCGCGATCGGTGATCTCGGCCTTGGTGAAGAGGAAGTCGACAACCTTGTCCTCGTACAGGGGCGCGCGCAGCTGGGCGGCGGCCATCGGCTCCTGCTGGATATACTGGATGAAGCGCTCGCGGTCGGCCGGCTGATACTGCTGCGCAGCCTGCGCGATCAGGCGGTTCATCTCCTGGTTGGTAACCTCGACGCCATTATTCTGGCCGATCTCGCTGAGCAGAAGCCCGAGGCGCACGCGGCGCTCGGCGATCTTGCGATATTCGTCCTTGTCGTTCTCGATCTCGGCCTTGGCGGCTTCCGGGTCGGCCTCGTGACCGGCCTCATGCTCGAGCTGGGCGATGATGTTGGCGAACTCAGCTTCCACCATCGACGGCGGCACTTCGAAGTCGTGCGCAGCGGCCAGCTGGTCGAGCAGGCGGCGCTTCATGTGGGTGCGGGTCAGGCCGTTCAGCTCCTGGCTCTGCTGGTCGCGCAGCAGGCCCTTGAGCTGGTCGAGGCTCTCGAGGCCGAGGGTCTTGGCGAAATCGTCGTCGATCTTGGTTTCGCCGGCGACCTTCACCGCGGTGACCTTGACGTCGAAGGTCGCGGGCTGGCCCTTGAGGTTCTCGGCCGGATAATCGTCCGGGAAAGTGACGTTGAGCGTGCGCTCCTCGCCGACCTTGGCGCCGATCAACTGGTCCTCGAAGCCCGGGATCAGGGTGCCGGAGCCGATTTCGACCGCCATGTCGGTGCCGGTGCCGCCCTCGAAGGCAACGCCGTCCGAAGTCTTGCCGACAAAGTCGAGCACGACCTGGTCGCCGCTCGCCGCCTTCTTGCCCTTCGGCGCATCCTCGAACCGCTTGGCGTTCGAGGCGAACTGGCCGACCTGCGCGTCGACGGCGCTTTCGTCGGCCTCGGCCGTCAGGCGCTCGAGCTTGAGGCCTTCGATCTGCGGCGTCGGGATCTGCGGCAGGGTCTCGAGACGGATGGTGACCTCGGCGTCCTTGCCTGCTTCATAGCCGTCCTTGAGCTCGATCGACGGCTGCATCGCGGGGCGCAGGCCCTGCTCGCTCATCAGCTTCTGCACGCCTTCCTGGATGGTCGTGTTGAGCGCGTCCTGATGGAGCGCGTCGCCGTGCATCTTGCGGATGAGGTTGGCCGGAACCTTGCCGGGGCGGAAGCCGGGCATCTTGATCTGCGGCGCGATCCGCTTGACCTCGCCAGCGATCCGCTTGTCGATCTCGGCTGCCGTGAAGGTCAGCGTGTAGGCCCGCTTCAGGCCCTCGTTCTCGATCTCGACATGCTGCATGGTGACAAGAAATCCCGGATTATCGGTTGAAAGGTCGTGCGCCCTCGGTCGGGCGGAAACTGGTGCGGGCGAAGGGACTCGAACCCCCACATCTTGCGATACTGGTACCTAAAACCAGCGCGTCTACCAATTCCGCCACGCCCGCGCGAGCGTTCAGGGGCGGCCCTATAGCAGCGTTGGGGGTTGGGGCAAGACATTGGGGCGGAAGGGCGACCGGTCCGGACCCAAGCACCCGCTCCGGACGTTCCTATCCCATGCAACAGCTTCCCCCCTTCCCCGACGACGCCCCCGGTTTCGAGCCGGGCGCCCCCGAACCCAGCGAACCCGGGCAGCCTGCCCCGCCCGCCCAGCCGAGCGAGCCGGGTCAGCCGACCCCGGCCCCGCAGGAGGAGCCGCCCGCCCAGGCGCCGATCGACGTCCCCTCGCCGAGCGCGCCTGGAACCGAAACCCCGACCACACCGATCTCACCGATCGCCTGACCTGCTGACCGTCGCCCTGGCCAGTGCCGGGGCGATGGCGGCGTCTAAATCTTGCTTGCCTTGGTAATCACGGCATCGACGAGCAGTTCGGCAGCGATGCCGATCACCGCGCCGGCGACGACATCTGAGATGTAATGACGTGAGCGGACAACTTGCGCCGCGCCGGTCAGCGTGCCCAGAGCGAAGGCTGGCCAGCGCGCGCCGGGATGGTCGCGGCCGACTGCCATCGCCACCGCCACTGCGCCTGCCGTATGGCCTGACGGAAAGCTGTTGAAGTCGCTTTCCTGCCGCTCGCCTTCCCGCAGCACATAGTCCCCGCGACGGGCTGCGGCCTCGGGCCGAGTCCGGTCGACCATCGCCTTGACCACGCCGCGAAGCGCGGTGGCCAGAAGATGCGCAGCCAGAATGCGGGTCCCCGTCCGCCAGGTCGGCCCGTCGCGCAGCACGACCGCGGTCGCCAGCACGCCGGCCGCCGCGGCGTAGAGCGGCTCCTGGTCCGAAAGCTCGGCCACCGCGCCAAGCGCCTTCACCGCTGCATCCTCTGCGTAAGGGACGAGCGCGTCGGCGACGGCGGTGTCGACATCTTCGGCAGGAACGACCGGCTCGATGTCGGGCAAATTTTTCAATTGGGTCACGCCACGCTCAACGGCGCGGCAGGTGACAATGTTGCACGGGTCTATCTGCGGCGCACCGCGCTTCGAACCATCGCTTCGTAGTCAGGCAGTGCTTGTGCGTAATAATGGGCGCGCGCGGCATCGAGCAGGACCAGGTACAGACGACCGTCGATCACCGCGCCGACCGCCCTGCCCTTGCGCCACACCTCGTCGCCGTCGAGATGCTCGAAATCGAACTGGAAGCCGTTGGTGCCGAGGAAGGTGCGCGGCGCAAGGCCCAGGGTCCTGAATTCGACCGATCCGCCCTCGACCCGGAACAACGTCTCGAGCAGGCTGGCGACTTCCGGCGCGGTCATGGTGGAGCGGAACCGCGGGACCTGGCGGTCGGCCTTATACTCCTGCCAGATCAGGCGCTTGTTGTCGGGCAGCCCGGTGACGAAGGTGACACCGTCGAGATAGGGTCCGTTGAGCGTCCAGTCCTCGACCCAGCGCACGTCGGTGAAGGACAGGCCGCCCTGCCGGTTCCATTCACGCGGTGAAGTCACGCTCATCGCGCCCGACCCGACATTGTAGACCTGGCCCGCCCGAACGAGGCCGTAGGGGCTGAGGCCGACCCCGCCTCCACCGACCGAACTGCAGGCCGCGAGGGACAGTGCAAGGGTGCCGCCGAGTGCGAGTTTGGTGATGCTCTTGCGCATGGAGGTCAGCCCTGGATCATCTGGCGCACGAACGGCGCATCGGGGGCGCCTGGCGCCATGGTGAGATAGCGCGACAAGGCGGTCCGCCCTTCCGCCACCCTGCCCTGCTTCATGAGCATGACGCCATGCCAGCGCCACGCGTCGGCCGGCGCGTCGGGATAGGTCACGGCCTGGGCATAATTGAGTGCCGCCGCCTGCTGGTTCTGCACGCCCTCGCGCAGGCGGTGAACCTCGCCCCGGTAAAAGAGCAAGGTTCCGTTCCAACCGTCGCGGGCGAGCGTCTCGACGATGTACTGGCTGGCGCCGGGATCGTTGAGCCGGACCTGGTCGTCAAACAGGCTGGCGCGGATCGGCGCCAACGCCTTGAGATAGCGATCGCGACCGCGGTCGTAGCTGCGGCCCGGCACGGTCAGTTCCTGCGCCGACAGGGCCAGATCCTTGAGCCGCTCGCGCGGGGCCGGATGGGTGGCGAACAGAGAATAGCCGCGATCGACCCGCTTGCGACGTTCCTTGGCCGACCATTCGAGCTCGGTGATCAGCTGATCCCAGGTCTCGGACATCGACAGCGGGGCATAGCCGGCGTCGGCGATAAGCTTGACCCCCAGCGCGTCGGACTCGGCCTCCAGCTGGCGGCTGTAGCGGAACAAGGTGAGGATGGTGCCGAGTTCGGCCAGCCGGACCAGGTCGCCGGTGTAGGTGCCGGTGACCCCGCCCGCCATTCCCGCCGCCATCGCCAGCCCGGCGAAGATGTTGGTCTTGCGCTTCATGTCGCGCCAGCTTCGGATCTGATGGCGAAGCAGGAAGTGGCTGCTTTCGTGGGCGATGACGCCGGCCAACTGCGCCTCGTCGCGCATGCGCAGAAGCAGGCCGGAGAAGAAGACGGTGAACCCGGTCGGGAACATCATCGCGTTGAATTCAGGCACCCGCGCGAGATAGATGCGCATGTCCTTGGCCGCCGGACCGCCGACCTTGCCGATCAGCCCCTGCAGATAGCTGTTGAGCGCCGGGTCGCGGATCAGGAGATTGGAGCCAGCGACCTCCTCCTCGACCCGCTCCATCTGCTGCCACAGGCCCTTCTCGTCGGTGTCGACGGGGCGATAGCCGGGACCGATCAGCGGCTTGAGGCTGTTGGGGCTGATCCGTGCGGAGCCGGGCGCCGCTACCAGTGCAGCGCCGGCCCCGGCCAGCATCGCGCGGCGCCTAAGCCCGCTCATCACTTCTTCTCCGGAGCGGTGCGAGCAGCGGCGCTTTGCGCCCGGCGCACGTCGCGGCCAGGCTTCATCCGGCCGAGCAGGCGGTCCACCAGCTGGGCCGCGCCCTCGGGTTTGCGGAGGTCGCCCATCTTGATCCCCGCCACCTGGGTTCCGGCCTGGACCACGTTGAACCACACCACCTCGCCGGTGCGCAGGTCGACCAGGCTGGCGTAGGCGCTCTGCCCTCCCCCGCCGATGTTGGGGGCGCAGAAACCGATAAAGCAGCCGGCGATGCCGACGACCTGCATCGCCACCCGTCCGCTGTCGGCGAAACTGTCCTCGGCATGCATGAACAGGGCGTAGTCATACCCCGTCGCCTGCCCGAGCCGGACCGCATCCGAACCGAGGGTGTAATCGAGACCGCGCCCGCGCTTGGTCGGCAGTTCGTAGCCGGCGAACTTGTGCAACGCGATCGAGCTTCCGACCGCATTGTGAAGGCGCTCTAGCTCGGCGACCGTGTCGGCCGACACGCCGGGAATCGAATCGCGGCGATCCATGATCGTCGTCTGACCGCCGCGGCCGGCCTGCTGGGCCCTCAGCGCGGTGACCAGATTGGCACGCGCCGCTTCGGTCCAGTCGGCGCGCGGCTCGGTCAGCCCGCCGGCCTTGACCGACCCGACCGTCACGTCGGGGCGCATCACCAGCAGCTTGTAATTGCCCTGCGGCGGCGTGAACTGGAGATCCGCGATCTGCCGGGTCTGGACGCAGGCCGACAGGCTGAGGGACAAGGCGCCGAGCGCCAGGACGGACCGCATTCGACTCATTCCCGCGAAACCTCTCCTCGGCTGCCCATCGGCAACGACGAAATGACCTATGTTTCAGATAGTTGAAGCGATTTTGCGCTAAGTCAATGGCACTTGCCGGGTGATGACCACCGTCCCGCCGGGGGACGCTTTGCCAATCCTCGCGACTTCCTTAAGGCGCCGCTAACCCTGTCTTTACGCGGCTTGGTATAGCTTGCTCCACTATGACGCGTTCTCAGATTTTCTGGGTACGCAGGGAGGGGACAAGAATGGCGCAATCGGGAGTGGTTCGGCAGATGGGTTCGGCGGTTGCCGAGGCTCATGCCGCCCGCCTCGGCGCAGCGGGGAGTTTCACCCACGCCCATGCCGCGGACCTCGCCGGGCCGCTCGCGCCCTATCGTGCCCGTGACCTCGACGATTTCGTGCATCTCCTGTGCGCGGTCTATGGCCGCCAGCCGACGGTGATCGAACTGGCGCTCGGAAGCGCGCCCGCGGCACCGGTCCGGGCCTGGCTCGAAAGCGCTTCGTCCGCCTTCGAGCGCGAGCGGCTGTACCTCGTCCGGCTGACTTCGGCCGTTGGCCCGATCCCGAGCACTCCGGGCGCGGCCGAGACCGAGGCGGCGCTGCTGGCCCAGCGCCATGCGCTGGAAACGCTCGCACGATCGGAACGCAGCGGCTGCGCGCTGGGCGCTGCGACCGCCCTGGTCGCCGACTGGGCGGCGCTTCGCCCCCTGCTCGACAAGGTCGCGGCGCGGGTAGGAGTGGAGGTGCCCCCTTGCGCCCTGCCCAGCGAGGCCAAGATCGCCGACGCGCTGGAATGCGGAGCGGCCACGGTCGCCGCGGAACGCGCGATCCGGTTCGGTGCGGAGCAATTGCTGCTCCAGCAGCGCGCCCTGTTCGACCTGCTCGAAGCCCGCAGCGAGGCGCGCGAGGACGTCTGAACGGTTCGGCGCATCGGCGCGAGAATCCCCTTGCCCGCCTGTGCCGGATAGGGGAATGATGAGCTAATCTTAACAAAGGTTAGTTTTCATGCGTCGATCACCTTTCCTCCTCGGCTTGCTGCTGCTGCCTGCCGCCCCTGCCCTCGCGCAGTCCGCGCCGGCGGCGCCCGCCATTCAACCCAAGGTCGAGGCGCCCGCCGAGAGGAAGATCTGCCGCCGCGAGGAAGGCGTCGGGTCGCGACTCAATCGCAAGGTCTGCCTGACCCGCGAACAATGGGCCGGCAGGGCAAGGGCGGAAGCAGCCGCCCGCGATCGCAACGGCGACCCGTCGGAGTCCGAGGACTAAGCCCGCGAGCCGACTTGCACGGGCCCCGGCGGCCTCATACTGCCGTCGCCATGCGCTTTTCCGGAACCTCCGACTATGTCGCGACCGATGACCTGCGGGTCGCGGTCAATGCGGCCGTCACCCTTCGCCGGCCACTGCTGGTCAAGGGTGAGCCCGGCACTGGCAAGACCGTGCTCGCCCACGAGATCGCCAAGGCGCTCGGCGCCCCGCTGATCGAGTGGCACGTCAAGTCGACGACCCGCGCCCACCAGGGCTTGTATGAATATGACGCGGTGGCCCGGCTGCGCGACGGCCAGCTCGGCGAGGAGCGGGTCCACGACATCCGCAACTACATCAAGCGCGGCAAATTGTGGGAAGCCTTCACCGCCCCCAAGCTGCCGGTGCTGCTGATCGACGAGATCGACAAGGCCGACATCGAGTTTCCGAACGACCTCCTGCAGGAGCTCGATCGGATGGAATTCCACGTCTACGAGACGGGCGAGACGGTGAAGGCCGTCGAACGGCCAATCGTGGTGATCACCTCGAACAACGAAAAGGAGCTGCCGGACGCCTTCCTGCGCCGCTGCTTCTTCCATTACATCGCCTTCCCCGACCGCGTGACGATGGAGCGGATCGTCGAGGTCCACTTCCCCGGCCTCAGCAAGATCCTGCTGGGCAAGGCGCTCGACCTGTTCTTCGACGTCCGCGACGTGCCGGGGATCAAGAAGAAGCCGTCGACCAGCGAATTGCTCGATTGGCTGAAGCTGCTGCTCCACGAGGACATGCCGCTCGAGGTGCTTCAGGATCGCGACCCGACCAAGGCCATTCCGCCGCTCCACGGTGCGCTGCTCAAGAACGAGCAGGACGTCATGCTGTTCGAGCGGCTCGCCTTCATGGCCCGCCGCAAGGGTTGAGTTCACCGCCCAGCCGGTTCGGATGGGTCCGCCTGCGGCTGGAGGCGGCCAGCGTCGGTTCGCGGCCCAGGCGGCTGTTGTTCGAGTTTCTGTTGTTCGGCCTCAAGCAGGGCTGGGCGTGCCTGTTCGGCGGCGCGATGCTGGCGCTGCTGCTTGCGACGCACCTGTTCTACCCGCCCGGCGCGCCCATCGCGCGCTACGACTTCCTGACGCTCTGCGGGTTGGCCATCCAGGCCGCGATGCTGGCGTTCCGCCTCGAAAGCTGGGGCGAAGCCAGGGTCATCCTCGCCTTTCACCTCGCCGGCACGGTGATGGAATTGTTCAAGACCGCACACGGCTCGTGGCTCTATCCGGAGCCGGCCCTGCTCAAGATCGGCGCGGTGCCGCTTTTTTCGGGATTCATGTACGCCGCGGTGGGAAGCTACATCGCCCGGATCTGGCGCATCTTCCACTTCCGGTTCGACCATTACCCACCACAATGGACTGCGGCGGTCCTTGCCGCCGTGATCTATGTGAACTTCTTCGCCCACCACTGGCTGCCCGACATCCGGATCGGCCTGTTTGCCGTGACCGCCGCACTTTTCTGGCGGACGAGGGTGAGGTTCACGGCCTACCGGCAGGAGCGGTCGATGCCGCTCCTTCTCGGCTGGGCGCTGGTCGCCCTGTTCATCTGGTTCGCCGAGAACATCGGCACCTTTTCCAACGCCTGGCTCTATCCCCAGCAGCGGTCGGGCTGGAGCATGGTCAGCCCGGCCAAGTTCGGAAGCTGGTACCTGCTGATGATCCTGTCGTTCGTGCTGGTCAGCAGCGTCCAGCGCAAGCGGCTCACTCTTCCCGGTACGCCAGCTCGAAATTACCCCAGCGGCGGCCGTTGACAAACAGCGGCACGAAGACGTTCTTCACCGGATAGGACTTGTCGCCCAGCTCCATGCGATAGGTCATCAGCATCGCCGGCTTGTCGCTTTCGATCGCGGCGCGGGTCTGTTCGTCCATGAAGATGCGGCGGTTGCGGCAGTTGGCGTCGTTCCACACCGGATCGGGCCCCGGCTCGTTGCACCGTTCCGACAGGTGCGTCGGAAGGAAGCCGTCGACATTGGTGATGGCGGACCCCAGGATCCGCGCATCCTTGAGCTTGTAGCGATCGAGCAGCGGACGGATGTGCTGGTCGGCAAAGTCGCAGAACTGGTTGTCGTACTGGACCGGGTTGCGACCGGGGATCGGCACATATTGGCGGTCGAAGATCTGGTCCATCGTGATGATACCTTCGCGCACGCCGCGCTCGGCCACCTCGGCGATCGCCCGCATGGCATCCTGGGCAAGGATGATCATCGGCGTGTCGTCGATCTCGGCGCCGCTGTTGGCAAGCGTGTCGAGCATGGTCGCCGACAGCATCTCCAGCTTGGCCAGGCGCTGCTGCGTGACGCCCAGCGCGCCGCCATTGTCGCGGGCATCCTCGGCGAAGTCGGTCAGGCTCGCCTTGACCCGGTCGACGCTGTTCTGGATCAGGCTGGTCGAATGGGCGATACCCTCGGTCTGGCGGTCGACCATGCCGACGATCTCGCTGACTTCGCGAACGGTTTCGTGGATCTGGCCGAAGCCCTTCTGCGCGGCTCGGCTGCGCTCGACGCCGGTCTTGATCTCGCTGGTGACGGCGCCTGCCTCGCGGGTCAATTCGCTGATCGTGAGGCCGATCTGGCTGGTCGCCGCGCGGGTGTCGTGGGCGAGCTTCTTCACCTCGGCCGCGACCACCGCGAAGCTGCGCCCGGCATCCCCTGCCCGCGCCGCCTCGATCGTGGCGTTGAGCGCCAGCATGTTGGTCTTGCGGGCGATCCCCTCGATCGTTGAGGAGACGCTCTGGACCTGGCTCATCGCGAGCGCGAAGCCGGCCATCCGGTCCCCCAGCTCGACCACCAGTTCGGTCAGCCCCTTGAAGCCGGCGATGGTCTGTTCGATCGCCTCGCGGCCGGCTTCCAGCTTGGCCTTGGCCTGCTCTGAAAGGAGGCGCGCTTCATCGGTCGAATCCGACACGCGGGCCTGGTCGGCCAGCAGGCGGGTGGTGACTTCCTCCAGCCCGTCGAGCGTCTTGAGGTGGGCCCCGATGCTCTTGGACACGTCACTGACATAGCCGGCAACGTCCGAGCATTCGATCGACAGCGAACCGCAGCTGCGCGCCACGGTACGGATCGCGTCTTCGGTAACCTGTTCCAGACCCGCGGTAGCCATGCATTCTCCGAACGTGAGACTTCGTCCGCATCGGAAGTAGGCGAGAGGCTTTACCGTTCAGTTAACCAGTGCCGGAAGGAACAAGGGGTCCCCGCCGCCTGGCAGGAACCCCTCGAACGTCATCAGTCGGTCCTGACGGGTGTCAGGCCGCCGACTGCACGTAGACGAGCCACATCTGGGCGATCGCGGCACGCTGGCCCTTCACCGCGTTGAGGGCGGCGGTGGCACCGGCCTTGTCGCCCGAGCGGGCCAGCGCGATGCCGAGGCGAAGGTTGGCGAGATCGGCGCCTGCTCCACCCTTGGCCGCGTCGGCACGATAGGCGGCGGCGGCCTTCGCATAGTCGCCGCGACCGAGGTAGACGTCGCCATTGGGGGCGCTCTTGTCGCCGGCGCTGCGGGTGACCGCGCTGCTGTAAAGGTCGCGCCACATCGGCTTGCTCTTGTCCAGCTTGCCGGCCGCGAACGCCTCGTCGAGCACGGCCTTGGCCTCGGCGGGGAGACCGCGGGTCATCAGCGCGTCGACATAGGGGTAATAGTCGCCCTCGCCTTCAAGGCTGCTGGTCGCACGTTGGAGCCGGAACAGGTCGACCTTGTCGGGGGCGGCAAAGGCGCTCGACTGCTCGGTGACCTTGATCGCCGTCCGCCACGTCTTGGCAGACGGAGCCGCCTTGAGCTGGGCAACCGCGAGATCGCGGGCGACCGGCAGCTTGGCGGTATAGGCGATCCCGAACATCTGATCGGCCACGTTCTGGTCGTAGGGCTTGCCGGCGGCTGCCCACAGCGCTTGCGCCTTCTGGATCGAGGCAACGGCTTCGGCCGGACGCTTCTGACGGTTCAGGCTGAGGCCGTAGATGTAATGCGCTTCGCCGTCGTTCGGGTTCAGCTGGACGGCCTGCTGCGCGCGGGTCGTGGACAGCGCCGCCATGGCAGGGTCGGTCGCGCCCTTGTTGAAGCTGAGTTTGGCCGACAGGAGGGTCAGGTTGGCGAGCTCGTCGCCAGTCGCGATGCCGGTCCCGATGACACCTTCGATCCCGGTCAACAGCGCGTCATTGTTCTTGGCTGCGGCCAGCGAAGCGAGCTGGAGCCGGTAGGCGAAATAGCGATCGGTCGGGGTCTTGGCTGCGGCAACCGCAGCAGCGCCGAGCGCCGGAATGTCGGCGGTACGCTTTTCCTTGGTGGCCTTCTCCAGCGCGGCCAGCGCAGGCTGGGCTTCCTTGGAGACCGTCACCTTCGGTGCGGCGGCAGGCTTCTGCGCGGTGGCCACGGTCGGGGCGGCCACGGCGGTCATCAGAAGGGCGGCGATCAGCGCCCGGGACTTGGTCGACATCAAGAAGCTACTCCCTGGTTTCGAAATGCAAGCAACTGGCCGTCCTGTAGACGCCTGCCGCTGCGCTCGCCAGCCTCAAGCCGATTCTGCGTGAACCTTGATTGAACCGTTGCTTTTGAAGGAGTTAGCAGCCGGTATGGACGGATGCCCCTGCGCTTTGCTAGCCGCCCTCCCCTGTGATCATCCTCCTTTCCCCCGCCAAGACCCTCGATTTCGCCACTCCCTTCGAGGAGGAGGCGACCACGCCGCGCTTTGAACGCGAGGCGGCCAGCATCGCGCGCGCTGCCGCGAAGCTCGGTCCGGCCGACCTGGCGGGGCTGATGCACATCTCCGACAAGCTCGCAGAGCTCAACGCCACGCGCTTCAAGACCTTCCGCAAGGCCGAGCAGCGGCCCGCGATCCGCGCCTTCGCCGGCGACGTCTATCGCGGCTTCGACGCGGCCAGCGCGGACGAGGAAACGATCGCCTTTGCGCAGGACCACCTGCGAATCCTGTCAGGGCTCTACGGCGTGCTCCGCCCGCTCGATGCGATGCGGCCCTATCGGCTGGAAATGGGCACCGGCTGGAGCCCGAGCGGCGGCAAGCTGGTCGAGCATTGGGGCCGCAAGGTCGCCCGCGCGGTGCTGGATGACCTCAAGAGCGATTGCTCGGGCCTGCTGATGAACCTTGCCAGCAACGAATATTTTGCCGTGGTGCAGCCCTTCCTGCCCCGGAAGGGCGTGACCCTGGTCAGCCCCGACTTTCGGGTCCGGACCGCCAAGGGTCTGCAGTTCCAGAGCTTCACCGCCAAGGTCGCCCGCGGCACCATGGCCCGCTGGCTGTGCGAGGAAAGGATCGCCGACCGCGAGGCGGTGGAGGGCTTCAACCGCGACGGCTGGAAGCATGCTGCGGAAGGCAGCACGGCGGCGCGTCCGCTGTTTGTCCGCGACTAGGGCGGCGCGCGAGGAAACCCTCGCGCGTACACGCGCGCGCTGCTAGGCAGTTGCATACAACGATAAACACAAGCCTGAGGTTGTTTCTTGGCCACTGAAGCCCCGGCGGGCACCCCGCCTTCGAGCGACGCGATTCTGCCCATCTCCATCGTCGAGGAGATGAAGACCAGCTATCTCGACTATGCGATGAGCGTCATCGTCAGCCGCGCGCTGCCCGACGTGCGCGACGGGCTGAAGCCGGTCCACCGGCGCATCCTTTATTCGGCCAGCGAGAACGGATTCGTCTACAACCGGCCCTACCGCAAGTCGGCCCGCATCGTCGGCGACGTGATCGGTAAATACCACCCGCACGGCGACACCGCGATCTACGACGCGCTGGCCCGGATGACCCAGGACTGGTCGATGCGGGTGCCGCTGATCGACGGCCAGGGCAACTTCGGCTCGATGGATCCCGATCCGCCCGCCGCCATGCGCTACACCGAGGCGCGGCTGGCCAAGGTCGCGGGCTTCCTGCTCGACGACCTCGACAAGGACACGGTCAACTTCCAGCCCAACTACGACGCGTCCGAGCGCGAGCCGCAGGTCCTTCCGGCGCGCTTTCCCAAC
Source organism: Sphingomonas kaistensis (assembly GCF_011927725.1). Classification (NCBI taxonomy): domain Bacteria; kingdom Pseudomonadati; phylum Pseudomonadota; class Alphaproteobacteria; order Sphingomonadales; family Sphingomonadaceae; genus Sphingomonas; species Sphingomonas kaistensis. Next base: position 2,089,706 of record NZ_JAATJC010000001.1, read on the forward strand.
CTGCTGGTCAACGGCGCCGGCGGGATCGCGGTCGGCATGGCAACCAATATTCCGCCCCACAACCTCGGCGAAGTGATCAACGCCTGCCGCGCCTACATCGACGATCCCGCGGTGACGTCCGAGCAGTTGATGGAGCATGTGAAGGGGCCCGACTTCCCGACCGGTGCCATCATCCTCGGCACCGCCGGGATCCGCTCGGCCTACACCGCCGGGCGCGGCTCGGTGGTGGTGCGCTCGCGCTACAAGATCGAGGAAGGCCGGGGCGATCGCAAGTCGATCGTGCTCACCGAAATCCCCTACCAGCAAGGCAAGAATGCGCTGGTCGAGAAGATCGCCGAAGCCGCCAAGGAAAAGCGGATCGAGGGCGTATCCGACATCCGCGACGAATCGAACCGCGAGGGCGTCCGGGTCGTCATCGAACTGAAGCGCGACGCGACCCCCGAAGTGGTGCTGAACCAGCTCTGGCGGCATACCCCGGCGCAGGGCTCCTTCCCCTGCAACATGCTGGCGATCCGCGGCGGCCGGCCCGAAACGCTGGCGCTGCGCGACATCATCGAGAGCTTCATCAAGTTCCGCGAGGAAGTCATCACCCGCCGCTCGAAGTTCGAGCTGATGAAGGCGCGCGACCGGGCCCACATCCTGCTCGGGCTGGTGGTTGCAGTCACTAACCTCGACGAGGTGGTGCGGATCATCCGCGGCTCCGCTTCTCCCGCCGAGGCGCGCGAGGCGCTGCTTTCGCGCGACTGGCCGGGCGACGAGATCCGCCCCTACATCCGTCTGGTCGAAGCGGTCGAGGCCCATGCGGTCGGCGCCGACTATCGCCTCAGCGAAACGCAGGTGAAGGCGATCCTCGACCTGCGCCTCCATCGCCTCACCGCGCTCGGCCGTGACGAGATCGGCAACGAGCTCGAGGGGCTGGCGACGATCATCACCGACCTTCTCGAGATTCTCGGCAACCGCGTCCGCCTCTACGAGGTGATGCGCGAGGAGCTGGACGAGGTCGACCGCGAATTCTCCACCCCGCGCAAGACTGAGCTGGCGGCGGCGTTCGACGGGATCGACGACGAGGATCTGATCGAGCGTGAGGACATGGTCGTGACGGTGACCATGACCGGCTACATCAAGCGCACCGCTTTGTCGGTGTTCCGCGAGCAGAAGCGCGGCGGCAAGGGCCGTTCCGGCATCGCCACCAAGGACGAGGATGCGGTCACCAACCTGTTCGTGACATCGACCCACAATCCGGTGCTGTTCTTCTCCAACCTCGGCCGGGTCTACCGGATGAAGGTATGGCGCCTGCCCGAGGGCGGACCGACCGCCAAGGGCCGGCCGATGATCAACCTCCTGCCGTTGCAGGCAGGCGAGGTGATCACCACCGTCCTGCCGCTGCCCGAGGACGAGGAAAGCTGGGGCGCGCTGCACCTGATGTTCGCCACCGCCCATGGCGCGGTCCGCCGCAACAGCATGGACGCGTTCAAGAACATCCCCACCGCCGGCAAGATCGCGATGAAGTTCGGGATCGCCGACGAGGGCGAGGAAGAGGATGCGACCGACCGCCTGGTCGGCGTCGCATTGTGCAGCGAAGGGGACGACGTCCTGCTTGCCACCCGCAACGGCAAGGCGATCCGCTTCATGTCGACCGCGATCCGCGAATTCCAGTCGCGTTCGTCGACCGGCGTACGCGGAGTCCGGCTGCTCGGGGACGACGAGGTCATGTCGATGTCGATCCTGCGCCGCGTCGGCACCGAAGCGGAAGAGCGCGAAGCCTATCTGCGCAGCCCGCGCTGGCGCGACAACATCGGCGCCGAAGGGCTCGACGAGGAGCGCTACAACTTCATCGCCGACAATGAGCAGTTCATCCTGACCGTCACCGAAAACGGCTTCGGCAAGCGTACCAGCGCCTACGAATATCGCCGTACCGGCCGCGGTGGGCAGGGTATCACCAACATCGACACTTCGGAACGCAACGGCCAGGTTGTGGCGAGCTTCCCGGTCAAGCCGGGCGAGCAGATCATGCTTGCGACCGATCAGGGCAAGATGATCCGCACCACCGTCGGATCGATCCGGATTGCCGGCCGCAACACGCAGGGCGTGATGATCTTCCGCGTCGGTTCGGCCGAGCATGTGGTCTCGGTCGCGCGCATCGACGAGGAAGACGAGGTCGAGGTCGAAGTCGCCGACGGTGAGATCGCGCCCGACGATGGCGCCAGCACCGGCGAGCAGGAGCTCGACAAGCCGGTCGACCCGGGCATCCGCGAGGAGTGATCGAAGGGGAGCGCTGGCCGGTCACGGCACGCGCTCCCTGTTTCACCGCCCGCACGTCACGGCTTGCCCCGGAACGAGGCTCGACGCCGTGGTTTGGCACTGATCTCGCAACCCTCCTTGGGCCCGTCCGTTCTCTTCCATACTCACATGGAGGAGCCCTTAAATGCCCATTCCCAATCGTGCGCTGGTTTTGGTGGTCGACGGCCGCAAGATGCTGTTCTTCCGCAATGAAGGCGACACGAACCAGATCGATCTTCGCACCGAGGCGCATGAAGAGCGCGACGATGCCAATCATGACGGCGATCTGAAGACCGATGCGCCCGGCACCTCGCACAGCAGCGTCGGATCGGCTCGATCCAGCATGGAAGAAACCGACTTCAAGCAGCAGGAGGAGGATAATTGGGTCAAGGACGTGGCCGAGAAGCTGCGCCTCCGCGCGCTTCGCGGTGACTTCGACCACCTCTGCATCGTCGCCCCGCCCAAGGCCCTCGGCGTGCTCCGCAAGGAATTGCACAAGGAAGTCGAGAAGCGCGTGGTCTGCACCATCAACAAGGAAATGAGCGGCCGCCCGATCCCCGATATCGAGGCGCTGATCGTCAACCATACCAAGGCGGAAGAGCCCGCCGACGTCTGACTGGCTGGGCGGCCGGTCATGCAAACCACTCGCAACAGGAACGGCCGCCCTCCCCCACCCGTTTCGCGGCCAAGCATTCACCCAATAGGGAGACATCACATGGCCACTCGAAACGAAACCGGCACGCGCACCCGCACGACGTCGGGCACCAAGAAGACCAATCGCTCCAGCAACGACCGCAGCGCGTTCAGCTTCGGCGACAAGGGCACCGGCGCCGCGCCGCTGCTCGGCGCCCTGGCCGCGGGTGCGGCGATCGGAATCGGCGCAAACTGGGTCCGCAAGTTCGTCCAGCAAGCCTCGGAATCGCTGGCGGCCGGCGGCGAATGGGACCAGATCCTCGCGCTCGAGCACAAGGCGACCCTGGCGAAGTTCGACCTCATCCTCGCGACCGAGGACGACGAGACGCTGAAGCGCACCGCACTGATCAAGACGCTGCATTATGCGCTGAACAAGCACGCCCACCAGGAAGAGCAGGTCGTCTATCCGGCGCTGCGCCAGGCCAATGAGACGGTCGATGCCGACCATCTCGAGCATGAGCACGGCTATGTGAAGACCTACCTCTACCGCCTAGAGAACATGGACAAGGGCAGCCCCGAGTTCCTTCCCACCGTGCGCGAGTTCCGCGACCTGATCGAGGAACATGCCCGGATGGAGGAAGAGCAGGTCTATCCGCGCTTCAAGAACTCGCTGAGCGAGGAGCAAAACGCCAAGATCACCAGCCTGATGAACAAGGAAGGCATGAAGATGAGCTGAGGCCAAGCGGCCCTGTCATCGACGAAGAAGCCCCGGCAGCAATGCCGGGGCTTTTTCGTATCAGCCGACGAGGCGCAATTGCTCGGCCGCGGCGAGGGTCACGCCGCCCTCACCGACGAAGCGTTCCAGGCGGGCGCCAAGCTCGGCATCGACCGCAAAGCGCCCCGGCAGGAGCAATTGCGCAGCGCGCCCGTCGCTGATCGGCACGACCAGCCGCACGATCCCGCTGCCGGTGGGCAGGCCCTTCAACTCGGCGACGACCGCCGGGATCGCGGCATCGTCCGGACAGCGCACCGTCAGTTCGACCCGGCTGCGCCTTGCCAGTTCCTCTAGCGGCTGGAACCGCTTGATGGTGACGCGCGGCTGTTCTTCACCGGGACGGCGGTCGAGTTCGACCGTGAGGAGTCCGCACTGGCCCGCCTTGGCAGCGGCCTCCACCGCCGCGGCGGCCTCGTCGTCGAAGACGGTGGCGTCGAACTGGCCGCCGCTATCGCTGAAGCGGGCCATCATGAAGCGGCGTCCCTTCTGCGAAGTACGCCAGCGCGCTTCCTCGACCAGGCCCGCCATGGTCGCCGCACCGCGCCCGTCGGCAGGGATGCTGACCGCGCCGAGCTCGGTCGACTGCCGCACCTTGTGCGCGGCCAGCAGATGCTTGTGATGGTCGACCGGATGGGCCGAGAAATAGAAGCCGAAGCTGTCGCGCTCGGCCGCCATCCGCTCGGCCAGCGTCCAGCGGGCATCGTGCGGAAGGCGGATCGGCACCACTTCCGCAGGTCCGTCGCTCCCGCCGCCGAACAACCCGCCCTGCCCGCTGGTCTTTTCATGGTGCGCGCTGGCGGCGTGCGCAAGGATCGTCTCCGCGCCGGCATGCACCGCGGCGCGGTCGGGATTAAGGCTGTCGAGCGCGCCGGCGGAGGCCAGGCTTTCGAGCTGCCGGCGGTTGAGGATCCTGGGATCGATCCGCGCCGCAAAATCCTCGAGGCTGGCGAAGGGCTTCTTCATCCGCTCGGTGACCAATTCTTCCATCGCCTTCTCGCCGACGCCCTTGAGCGCGCCCAGCGCGTAGCGGACGCCGCCATCCTGCACGTCGAACGCAGCCTCGCTGGCGTTGACGTCGGGCGGCAGCAGGGTCTGGCCCATTCGGCGCAGGTCGTCGACGAACAGGCAGAGCTTGTCGGTCTGGTGGAGGTCGTAGCTCATCGACGCGGCGTAGAATTCGGCCGGGTGATGCGCCTTCAACCAGGCGGTATGATAGGCGACCAGCGCATAGGCGGCGGCGTGGCTCTTGTTGAAGCCGTAGCCGGCGAACTTGTCGATCAAGTCGAACAGCTCGTTGGCCTTGGCCGGCTTGATGTCCTGCCGCCCGCAACCCTCGACGAAGCGGGCCCGCTGGGCGTCCATCTCGGCCTTGATCTTCTTGCCCATCGCCCGGCGCAGCAAGTCGGCTTCGCCCAGGCTGTAGCCGGCCAGCACCTGCGCGGCCTGCATGACCTGTTCCTGGTAGACGAAGATGCCGTAGGTTTCCTTCAGCACGTCTTCCAGCAGGGCGTGGGGATACTGGATCTCCTGCCGCCCGTTCTTGCGGTCGCCGAACAGCGGAATGTTGTCCATCGGGCCCGGTCGATAGAGCGAGACGAGCGCGATGATGTCGCCGAAGTTGGTCGGCCGAACCGCCGCGAGCGTCCGCCGCATCCCGTCGGATTCCAGCTGGAACACGCCCACCGTGTCGCCGCGCTGGAGGAGTTCGTAGACGGCGGGGTCGTCCCACTTGAGGGTCGCGTAATCGACCTCGATCCCGCGCTTGGCGAGCAGTCGCTGGCCTTCCTTCAGCACCGACAGGGTTTTCAGGCCGAGGAAATCGAACTTCACCAGACCCGCGCCTTCGACATATTTCATGTCGAACTGCGTCACCGGCATGTCCGAACGCGGATCGCGGTGCAGCGGCACCAGTTCCTGCAGCGGACGGTCTCCGATGACGACGCCGGCGGCATGGGTCGAGCTGTGGCGCGGCAGGCCTTCCAGCTTCATCGCCAGGTCGAACAGCCGCTTCACCTGCGGCTCGTTCTTCACTTCGGTCGCCAACTCACTGACGCCATTCAGGGAACGCTCCAGCGTCCACGGGTCGGTCGGGTGGTTGGGGACGAGCTTCGCCAGCCGGTCGACATGGCCGTAGCTCATCTGCAGTACGCGCCCGGTGTCCTTCAGCACGGCGCGGGCCTTGAGGCGCCCGAAGGTGATGATCTGCGCCACCTTGTCCCGGCCATATTTGCCCTGGACGTAGCGGATCACCTTGTCGCGGTGGGTTTCGCAGAAGTCGATGTCGAAGTCGGGCATCGACACGCGTTCGGGGTTGAGGAAACGTTCGAACAGCAGGCCGAGCTCGAGCGGGTCGAGGTCGGTGATCAGCAGCGCCCAGGCCACCGCCGAACCAGCGCCCGATCCGCGGCCCGGACCGACCGGGATATCGTTGGCCTTGGCCCAGCCGATGAAGTCGGCGACGATCAGGAAGTAACCCGCGAACCCCATGCGGACGATGACGTCGAGCTCGAAGTCGAGGCGATCGCGGTAGGTCGGCTTCTGCTCGTCCGGATAGTCGGCGATCCGCTTTTCAAGTCCGGCGTGCGCTGCCTTTCGCAGCGCTTCGTCCTCGTCCTCGCCCATGCGGGGCAGGATCGGGCGGCGCTTGGGTGCGGCGACGGCGCAGCGGCGGGCAACGACCAGTGTATTGTCGAGCGCTTCGGGCAGGTCCTGGAACAACGCCGCCATCTCGGCCTCGCCCTTGAGCCAGGCATGCTCGCTCGAACGGGGACGCTCGGCCTCATCGACGTAGGCGCTGTTGGCGATGCACAGCATGGCGTCGTGGGCGGCGTGGAAGTGCGGCTCTGCGTAGAGTGCCGGGTTGGTCGCGACCAGCGGCAGGTCAAGAGCATAGGCGAGGTCGAGCAGAGCACCCTCGGCGGCGTCCTCCGCCGCATCGCCGCGGCGGCTGACTTCGATGTACAGGCGGTCGGGAAACAGGCCGGCGAGCCTTAGGAGCGCGTCGCGGGCCTTGGCCGCCTGGCCGTCGGCGAGCAGGCGGACCACCGCACCCTCTCCGCCCGCGGTCAGCGCGAGCAGGCCGTCGGAATGACCGGCGAGGTCGTCAAGCGTGACGTGCGGCGTCAGGTGATCGGGGCGCTCCATATGCGCCTTGCTGACCAGCCGGCAGAGATTGGCATAGCCGGCCTCGTCCTTGGCCAGCAGCACCAGCCAGTCGACGCTTTCCTTGGCCCCACCCCATTCCGCCGGACGGGCGATCCCAAGGGTCGCCCCAACGATCGGCTGGACCCCGGCGTCCATCGCCGCATCGCTGAAGGCCATGGCGGCGTAGAGGCCGTTGCGATCGGTAAGCGCGACCGCCGGAAAGCCGCGCTTGGCCGCGGTCTTGGCGAGGTCCTTGGGCTCGATCGCCCCTTCGAGCATCGAGAAACAGGACAGGACGCGAAGGGGTACGAAAGCCATGGCCGAGGTCTAAAGATGGGGCCCGCCCATGGGAAGCGGAAGAGCGGGACTTATCCCCAACATCGTCGCACCGAAGGCGCTACTGACCCCGCCAGCGCCCGTCGGCGATATCCCTGATCTCGCTGATGCGGCCGCGATAGGCGTCCGCCACGCAAGCGTCGTTCCGGCAGCGGTCGCGATAGGTGAGGAAGCGGCTGCGGGTCTGCTCCAGCAGCCGCTTGGCCTCGCGGTCCGCGCCGCGATAGGCGGTGCCGTAGAAGCTGGCCATCTGACGGTCGAGCGCGGCCAGTTCGGAGCTGTTGCACACCGCAATCTCGCCGCGGGTGCGGGCGCGCGCGCAGCTGAAGCTGGGGCGCGCAGCGGCGGCAGGTTCGGTCGCCGGTGGCGCGCGGTCAGGCGTGGTGTCCACCGGCTCCGGAGCGGGCGGAGCCGGGTTCACCGGGCCGACCGGCGGCACGACGCCTCCCGGTTCGACCGGCTCGGGCAGGGGCTGGGTGCCGTCGGTGGTCGCAGGCGCCGCGGAGCCGGTACGGGCCAGCGTCGCAAGCGGGACCACGATCCCTTCGGCTCCGTTCAGAGTCACCACGTCACCGCTGCTGTCGGCCGCCGGCTGCAGGTTGTAGCCGAGGCTTGCGGTTAGCGTCCGGCGCCCGCCGACCACTTGCACGCCGGGCGGCAGATCGAGCGCGACATCGGCCGTGCAGCTGACCCGCTCCAGTCCGGCGTCCTGCTCGCGCAGCACGGGCTTGGTCACCCGCAGCGCGGAATAACCGGACAATTGGTCGAACGCGGCCTGATCGGAGCCGCGGGTTACCGCTGCCTGGCGGAACAGTTCGCGCTTGATGAGGTCGTAAGTCGCCGGGGTCGCGCAACGTGCCTCGGGGTCGGCAACCGCGACTTCCTCGTCGGTCCCTTCGCTATTGTTGCCAAGTGCGTCCGAGCCCGGGCCGGAGCGGGTCAGCGACAGGCCGAACAGGATGGCGCCGAGCAGCAGCAGCCCGCCGACGATCAGCATCCAGCGGTTGGGGCCGCCCGGGCGAGGACCACGGCCGCCACCGGCCGACGTCGCCTCACGGCCGCGGTCGAACGGGTCCGGCTCGGCAGAGCGCCGGTCCTGCCGCTGGTCCTGTCGCTGGTCGTAACGCGGATCGGGGCCGGGGCGCTCCTGTCCGTCGCTGAAACGCGGATTGAAACCGCCCGGCGGAGGCGGATTGTTGCGGTCGAAGGGAGGACGCTGAACCATGGCCGGACGAACGCTTCAGTCCGGCTTTGGTCCCAGCGCTTCGAGCCGTCCCTCGTGAAGTCGGATCACGCGGTCCATCTTCAGCGCCAGCCGCTCGTTATGCGTCGCCACCAGCGCCGCGCTGCCTTCTTCCCGGACCAAGCTCAGGAATTCGGCCAGGACGACGTTGGCGGTATGCTCGTCGAGATTGCCGGTGGGCTCGTCGGCAAGGATCAACGGCGGGCGATTGGCCAGCGCGCGGGCGACCGCGACCCGCTGCTGCTCGCCGCCGCTCAGCTTGGCCGGACGGTGGCTGAGCCGGTGGCCGAGGCCGAGCGCGGTGAGCAGCGCGATCGCCCGCTCCTTCGCAGGCTCCGGATCGGTGCCGCGGATCAGCTGCGGCAAGGTGACGTTCTCGATCGCGGTGAAGTCGGGCAGCAGGTGGTGGAACTGGTAGACGAACCCCAGCGCCTCGCGGCGAAGGTCGGTGCGCCCGTCGGTGTCGAGCGCTTCGGCCTGCTTGCCGTTGATACGGATCGACCCTTCGAACCCGCCTTCGAGCAGGCCCACCGCCTGCAGCAGGGTCGACTTGCCCGATCCCGAGGGCCCGAGCAGCGCGACGATCTCGCCCGGCTGCACCGCAAGGTCGACTCCGCGAAGGACCGAGATAGTGACGTCGCCCTGCGTGAAAGAGCGCCGCAATTCGCGCGTTTCGAGGACCGGCTCACTCATAACGAAGCACCTGCACCGGATCGGTGCTCGCCGCCTTCCACGCCGGGTAGAGCGTGGAAAGGAAGCTCAGCACGAAGGCCGTGACGACGATCACGGTGACCTCCACCGGATCGGTCTTGCTCGGCAATTCGCTGAGGAAGCGCACGCTCGGATCCCACAGATTTTGGCCGGTCAGCCACTGGATGGCGTCGACGATCGGCTGGCGGAAGAAGAGGAAGATCGCACCCAGAAGCAGCCCGCCCAGAATGCCGAGCGTGCCGATGGTGGTGCCGACGGTGACGAACACCTTCATCATGCCCTTTCGGCTCGCCCCCATGGTGCGCAGGATCGCGATGTCGCGGGTCTTGGCGCGGACCAGCATGATCAGGCTCGACAGGATGTTGAACACCGCCACCAGGATGATCAGCGAGAGCACGACGAACATCGCCACTCGTTCGACTTCCAGCGCCTCGAAGATCGCCGCGTTCATGCTGCGCCAGTCGACCGCGGCGCCCCTGCCCTGCACCAGCTGGGTCAGCGGGCCCATCTGGTCCTGGATCTTGTCGGGCTCGTCGACCTTGACCTCGACCATGCCGACCGCGTCGCCCAGCATCAGCAGCGTCTGCGCGTCCTCCATGGGCATGATCACGAACGCATTGTCGTAATCGTAGACGCCGACTTCGAAGGTGGCGGCGACGGTGTAGCTGACGATGCGGGGCACGGTCCCGACCGGGGTCGAGCGGCCTTCGGGGCTGATCAGGCTGATCTCGCCGCCCGGATAGGTGCCGAGCTGGGTCGCGAGGCGGGTGCCGATCGCGACGCAATTGCAGCCCGGCGTCAGGTTGGCGAGGCTGCCGCTCTTGACCCCGCCGTTCAGCACCGGATTGGCGCGCATGTCGGACACTCGCATCCCGCGCACCAGCACCCCTTCGACGCGACCGTTGGAGCTTGCCATCAGGGGCTGCTCGATCAGCGGCAGGGCGGAGGTGACGCCAGGCACCTTGCGGGCGTTGTCGGCGATCCCCTGCCACCCTTCCAGCCGGCCGTCATAGCCCTGCAGGATGGCGTGGCCGTTGAGACCGGCGGTCTTCTCGAACAGTTCGGCGCGGAAGCCGTTCATCACGCTCATGACGATAATCAGCGCGGCAACGCCAAGGGCGACCGCGGCAAGGCTGATCATCGACACCAGGAAGATGAAGCGCTCGCCCTCGCCCTTGCCGGGGAGGAGATAGCGCTTGGCAATGATCCGCTCGTAGCGGGAGAGGATCATGCGGTGAGCCTCGCAAGCGCGCTTTCGATGCTGATCTCTTCCTTCTCGCCGGTGCGGCGATCCTTGAGCTCGACGGTCCCGGCCGCCAGCCCGCGCGGGCCCATGATGACCTGTCTGGGAAGCCCCATCAGGTCCATGCCAGCAAGTTTGGCCCCGCCGCGTTCGTCACGATCATCGTAGAGGGTTTCAACCCCGGCCGCGGTCAGCTTGTCGTAGAGGTCGGAAGCCGCCGCCTGGCTCACCGCATCGTCGCCGCGCATGGTGACGAGGCCGACCGCCCACGGTGCCACCGCGTCGGGCCAGACGATGCCATTGTCGTCGTGGCTGGCCTCGATGATCGCACCGACCAAGCGGCTGACGCCGACGCCATAGCTGCCCATGTGCGGAATGACCGGATTGCCATCGGGCCCGGACACCTTGAGGCCCATGCTTTCGCTATACTTGGTGCCAAAGTAGAAGATGTGCCCGACCTCGATCCCGCGCCCGGTGCGACGGGTCGCCTCGGGAAGCTCGGCCCACTTAGCCTCGTCATGGGTTTCGTCGGTCGCAGCGTAGGTGGTGTTGACCCGCTCGAACAGGCCCTTGAGCCCCGCCTCGTCGGCGTAGTTCAGGTCGGCCTGGCTCCAGTCGAACTGGTCATAGGCCGCGTCGTAGAACACCTCGCTCTCACCGGTCGGGGCGAGGACGATGAATTCGTGGCTGAGGTCGCCGCCGATCGGGCCATTCGCCGCCCGCATCGGCACCGCCTGGATGCCCATCCGCTGGAAGGTGCGCAGATAGGCCAGCATCTGCTTGTAATAGCTCAGCCGCGCGCCCGCCTCGTCGAGGTCGAAGCTGTAGGCGTCCTTCATCAGGAATTCGCGCCCGCGCATCACGCCGAAGCGCGGGCGGACCTCATCGCGGAACTTCCACTGGATGTGGTACAGGGTGCGCGGAAGCTGGCGGTAGGAACTGGTATCGGCCGCGAACAGCGAGGTGATCATCTCCTCGTTGGTGGGGCCGTAGAGGATCTCGCGATCGTGACGATCCCGGATCCGCAGCATCTCGGGGCCATAGGCGTCGTAGCGCCCGCTCTGCCGCCACAGGTCGGCCGACTGCAGCGTGGGCATCAGCAATTCGATCGCACCGGCGCGGTCCTGCTCTTCGCGGACGATCTGCTCGATCTTGTTCAGCACCCGCAGGCCCAGGGGCAGCCAGGCGTAGATACCGGCGGCGGTCTGGCGGACCAGGCCGGCACGCAACATCAGCTTGTGGCTGACGATCTGGGCGTCGGCCGGGCTTTCTTTGAGGACGGGCAGAAATGCTTGGGAAAGGCGCATGTCTGGCTCCCTAGAGGGGCCAAGATGAACAGGCAATCGCAGGGGTCTTGTTGCCTCTATGACACAGGGGCTGTGCAATATGGGACACGGGCACAGGTAAGCTGATGACAAGGCGCGGAAAAGGAGGCACCAATCGCCTCGTTCCAAGCCGCGGCGGTTCATCTGCCGCGATAGGTCCAAGGGGGCTGGCGAGCAATCGTCACGCGAAGGCGCCCGGGTTACCGCAAGGTGGCCCGGGCGTTTTGCCGTCTCGGAGGGACCGGTCGACACGCGGCCGTGCCTCTGCTTGTCTGGCACCATGTCTGGGCGCCCCCCATCCGATCCACGCTCTCCGATCCAGGATGGCCGTTCGAGCGGCCTGCTTCCGATGGTCCTGCTCGCGGCCGTGTTCGCTTTGCTGTTCTGGGGCTGGCAGCAGGACTGGACCGACGACGCGCCGGCAGAGCGGGAAGCCCCCGCAATCGAGCCGCCGCGGCGCGTCCCGGTCGATCCGCCCTCGCCGCCCCCGGCAAAGGACCCGCCTGCACAGCGCGCCCAGGCCAACCTCGCTTCCTACTTCACCGAAGACGACTATCCGACCGAGGCGATCCGCAAGGAAGAACAGGGCGCAGTCGCCTTTGTCCTGGCGGTGTCGCCCGAGGGCCGCGTCACCGCCTGCCGGATCGCGACAAGCAGCGGATCGGCGGCTCTGGATGGCGCGACGTGCCGCATCCTTCGCTCCCGCGCGCGTTTCCGTCCTGCCCTGGACGAGAGGGGGCAAAGGGTCCCTGACGAGATGCGTGGACGCATCAAATGGGTCCTTCCGCCCGGTTGACAGCTGCGACCTCGGCCCGTAGCGGACGTTTCAGCGTATTAGCACGATGAAACAAAACAGCCCCTCTCCCGCTCCGAGCCGCGATGGCGCCGCCCTTGTCGAGGACTTGTGCAGCGCCCTCCTCACCCCTGCTTCGGCCGAGGAGATGGCGCGGCTGCTGACCGACCTGTGCACCCCGCAGGAGATCCGCACCCTCGCCGAACGCTGGCACGTCGCCCGCCTGCTCGACGGGTCGGACCTCTCCTACCGCGACATCCACGACGCCACCGGCGTTTCCACCACCACCATCGTTCGCGTCGCGCGCTTCCTGCGCCAGGAACCCCACCGTGGTTACCGCGCCGCGATAGACGCCCTTTCCGAAAGCCGCCCCGATGCTGATTGACGAAGACCGGCTGCACATCGCCATCCAGAAGAACGGCCGGCTCAGCGACATCAGCCGCGACCTGCTCAAGGGTGCCGGCCTGCGCCTCCAGAACGGCCGCAACGCCCTGACCGCGCGGGTCGAGAACTTCGCCGCCGACATCATGTTCGTGCGCGACGACGACATTCCGACCTTCGTCGCCGACGGCGTGTGCGAATTTGGCATCGTCGGCGGCAACGTGCTGGAGGAGTTCCGACTGAGCTCGCGAGAGCCGGCGGTCGAGATCGTCGCCGAGCTTGGCACCGCGCGCTGCTCGCTCAAGCTTGCAGCACCCGAGGCCACTGCCTGGACCGGTCCGCAGGGCCTGGCCGGGCAGCGCATCGCCACTTCCTATCCCCGGATCGTCGAGCGGTGGCTGGCCGAACAGGGCGTCGAGGCGAGCGTGGTCAAGATGAACGGCGCCGTGGAGCTTGCGCCCCGGCTCAAGATCGCGCCCTACATCTGCGACCTCGTCTCGACCGGAGCGACGCTGGAGGCCAACGGCCTCCGCGCGGTTGCGGACGTGTTCGACAGCGAAGCGGTGCTGATCCGCACCACCCGCCCCGTCCCGGCCCAGCGCCACGCCCTTGGCGAAGCCTTGCTCAGCCGGATCCAGGGCGTGCTCGAAACCAAGGATGCCAAATACATCCTGCTCAATGCCTCGTCGGAATCGCTGCCCGCGATCACCCGCATCCTGCCAGGCGCAGACGCCCCAACGATCATTCCGCTCCACGGCCGCCCGGGCCACTTCGCGGTCCATGCCGTCGCCCGCGAATCGGTATTCTGGGAAACGCTGGAGCAACTCAAGGGTGCGGGCGCCTCGGCGATCCTGGTCCTTCCGATCGAGAAGATGATGCTGTGACTCCGCTCGTCTGGTCCGATATTGCCGCCGCCGAGCAGGCCGCGGCCCTTGCCCGCCCGCCCGCCCGCCGCTCGCCCGCGCTGGTCGCCGGCGTCGCCGCAATCCTCGAGGAGGTTCGCAGCGATGGCTGGGACGCGCTTTGCCGCATCGCCGAACGGATCGACGGCAAGGCGCCCGAAGCGGTCGCCGTGGCGCCGCTAGCCGCCGCCGCCCGGTCCTCGCTGCCGGCGGAAAGCGTCGCGGCGATGGAGCTCGCCGCCCGCAACATCCGCAGCTTCCACGAGGCGAGCCGCCCGTCGGACACCCGGGTCGAAACCATGCCCGGCCTCACCGTCGAAAAGGCCTGGCGGCCGCTCGACCGTGTCGGCCTGTACGTTCCGGGCGGCGCCACTCCGCTCTTTTCCTCCTTGCTGATGCAGGCCCTCCCGGCGCGTGCCGCGGGGGTCGATGAGATCGTGGTGGTCACTCCGCCGAGCCCCGCCGGCCTCGACCCCGCCATCGCGCTTGCTGCCGAACTGTGCGGCATCGACACCGTCTGGACGGTCGGTGGCGCGCAGGCGATCGCGGCGCTTGCCTTTGGCGCTGGTGACATCCCGGCCTGTCCCAAGATCTGCGGGCCCGGCAACGCCTGGGTAGCGGAAGCCAAGGTGCAGGTCGGCGCCATGGCCGGAGGACCGGCGATCGACATGCCGGCAGGCCCGTCGGAGCTGATGGTCATCGCCGACGCCACCGCGTCACCCGCGACGGTCGCCGCTGACCTGCTCAGCCAGGCCGAGCATGATTCCTCGGCCCAGGTGCTGCTGGTGACCGACAGCCCAGCCATCGCCGCGAAGGTGATCGACGAAGTGGAGCGGCAGGTCGCCGACCTTCCCCGCGTCGATCTCGCCCGCCGTTCGCTCGATCACGGGCGGGTGATCGTCGCCGATAATCTCGCGACCGCGGCGGCCATCGCCAATGCCTACGCGCCCGAACACCTCTGCCTTGCGGTCGCGGATCCCGAGCCTTTGGTCCGCGCCATCTCCAACGCCGGGGCGATCTTCGCCGGTCATGCCGCCGCCGAAAGCTTCGGCGACTATCTGGCGGGCTCCAGCCATGTTCTTCCCACCGACGGCGCGGCGCGCGCGTGGAGCGGGATCACCGTGCACAGCTTCATGAAGGCGATCAGCATCCAGCGTGTTTCTCCCGAAGCCGGCCGCGCGCTGGCCGCACCGGCTGCCGCCCTGGCCCGCCTCGAAGCGCTGGAAGCCCATGCCCGCGCCGCCGAAGCGAGGGCAGCGGCATGACGCTCGCCCGCCGCCTCGCCCGCCCCGAGATCCTCGCGCTCGAACCGTTCGACCTCGGCAACCGCGAGGCCGATCCCGACGCGATCAAGCTCGACGCCAACGAAAGCCCGTTCGGGCCGCTGTCGGGCGGGTCGATCGCGGCCGGGGTCAATCGCTATCCGGAACCCCGGCCCCAGCGCCTGCGTGCCGCCATGGCGTCACTCTATGGCGTGGCCCCTGCGCAGTTCCTCGTCACCCGCGGCGGCGACGACGCCATCGACCTCCTCTGCCGCACATTCCTGCGCGGACCCGGGGACAGCATCGCGGTGACCAGTCCAAGCTTCTCCGCTTACGCCCATTTCGCGCGGCTGCAGGGGGCGCAGGTTCTCGACATCCCGCTCGCCGTAACCGACTTCTCCCTCGACGCGGCGCGGGTCATCCGCGAGCTGAAGGGCGATCCGTCCGCCAAGCTCCTGTGCCTCTGCACACCCAACAACCCGACCGGGACGGCAGTCGACCCGGCAACGGTGCTGGAGATCGTGGACGCGCTGCCGGACGTGATGGTGCTCGCCGACGAGGCCTATCTGGAATTCGGCGACGCTCCGAGCCTGGCGAGCGAGGCCATCGTCCGGCCCAACCTGCTGGTGCTGAAGACCCTGTCCAAGGCCTTCGCCCTCGCCGGGGCGCGGGTCGGCGGGCTGGTCGGCCCGCCCGAGACGCTAGACATCATTGCCCGCGCGCTTCCGCCCTACCCGCTCCCCACGCTGTCGATCGCCGCCGCGCTGGAAGCCCTGCAACCGGCGCGACGTGCGGTGCACCGTGAGCGGATCGCGCAATTGCTGACAGAACGCGACCGAATCGCGCCGCTGATCGCCACCTCGCCGTTCGTGCGCAAGGTGTATCCCAGCGCCGGCAATTACCTGTTCCTCGAGACCGGCGAGACCGAACAGCTGGCGGCCCGCCTCGCCGCCGACGGCGTGCGCGTGCGCTACCGGCCACAAGCGGCGCCGGGTGGCATCCGGCTGACGATTGGCACCCGGCAAGAGAATGACGCGGCCCTTGCCGCCTTCGGTGTATACGTGCCGCAAGCGACCATCCGCACCGCGGAGATCGCGCGCGACACCAAGGAGACGCGGATCGCGCTCGCCATTGATCTCGACCGCCCCGAACCGCGCCGAATCGACACAGGCATTCCCTATTACGATCACATGCTTGACCAGGTCGCAGCGCATGGCGGCTTCAGTCTGGTGCTGAACTGCCGGGGCGATCTCGAGATCGACCCCCACCACAGCATCGAGGACGTCGCGATCGCGCTTGGAAGCGGACTGAAGTCGGCGCTCGGTGACAAGCGGGGGATCGGCCGCTTCGGCTTTGCCCTGCCGATGGACGAAACCGAGGCGCAGGTCCTGATCGACCTGTCGGGGCGGCCCTTTTCCCGCTTCGAAGGGACGTTCCAGGCGAGCCACATCGGTGACTACCCTACCGAGATGACGCCGCACGTCTTCCGCAGCCTCGCCGACAGCCTCGGCGCCGCCATCCACGTCAAGGTCATTGGCGAGAACGACCATCACAAGGTTGAGGCCAGCTTCAAGGCCTTTGGCAGGGCCCTGCGCCAAGCACTTGCAATAGAAGGTAAAAGGGACGTCCTGCCTAGCACCAAGGGGATGTTGTGACCACCGTCACCCTGGTCGACCTCGGCTACGGCAACCTTGCGTCCATCGAGACCTCGCTCCGCCGGCTTGGTGCCGACGTCCGGCGCGCGAGCAGCCCGGAAGGGATAGGGGACGCCGAGCGCTTGCTTCTTCCCGGCGTCGGGGCCGCCCGCTTCGCGATGGAGCGGATCGTCCAACTCCGTCTCGCCGATGCCTTGCGCGATTTCGCGCGCCCGGCCCTCGGCATCTGCCTTGGCATGCACCTGCTGTTCGAGCGCAGCGAGGAAGGCGACGTTGACACGCTTGGGCTGCTGTCCGGCACCGTGCGCAAGCTTGCCCCCGCCCCGGGGATCAGCGTCCCGCACATGGGCTGGAGCAAGCTTCAGGTTTCTTCGCAGAGCATCGGCCTAACCACTGGCGATTACGTCTATTTCGCGCACAGCTACGCGGGCGCCGACGGACCTGCGACCATTGCCAGTGCCGACCACGGCGGACCGATCCCGGCAGTGGTCCACTCGCGCAACTGGACTGGCGCGCAATTCCATCCCGAGCGCTCCGGTCCGGTCGGCACTCGCTTCCTTTCCGTGTGGCTTTCGACATGATCCTGTATCCCGCCATGGACCTCATCGCCGGGCGCATTGTGCGCCTGCGGCAGGGGCGCTTCGACGACGTCACCTTCTACGAACCGGCGCCGCACGACGCGCTTCGCAACTTCGCCGAGGCCGGGGCCCAATGGGCGCATGTCGTCGACCTCGATGGAGCCAGGGCCGGTGCCCCGGCGCAGCATGCACTGCTCAAGAAGCTTGCCGCGACCACCCCGCTGCGCCTTCAGGTTGCGGGCGGGGTCCGCACGGTCGATCACGTCGCCGCCTTGCTGGAGGCGGGCGCGGCGCGGGTCGTGGTCGGGAGCCTCGCGGTACGCGATCCCCAGGCCACCACCGAGCTGCTCGAGCGCTTCGGGCCCGACCGGATCACCCTCAGCCTCGACGTGCGGGTCGATGGCGAGCCGATGGTCGCGACCCACGGCTGGCAGCAGGACAGCGGCCAGACCCTGTGGGACGTCGCCGCGCTTTATCCCGCGGCGCGCCACCTGCTGCTGACCGACATCGGCCGCGACGGAATGCTGGAAGGTCCCAATCAGGCCTTGCTTGCGCAAGCGGTCGAGCGCCTCCCCCACCTCGCCATCCAGGCCAGCGGCGGGGTGACCTCGCTCGACGACATTGCGAGGCTGACCACCGACGGCGCCATCCTTGGGCGCGCGATGTGGGAAGGCCGTCTCGACCTCGCGGAGGCGCTTCGTGCCTGCAGCTAGGATCATTCCCTGCCTCGACGTCGCCAACGGCCGCGTCGTGAAAGGCGTCCGCTTCCGGGATCACCGCGACATCGGCGACATCGTCGAGCATGCCCTGCGCTATTCGGCGGAAGGCGCGGACGAGCTTGTCTTCTACGAGATCAAGGCCAGCGCGGAAGGCCGAAGCGTCGACCTCGGCTGGGTGCGCGACGTCGCCGACGTCATCGACATTCCCTTCTGCGTGGCGGGCGGGATCCGCGATCGCGCCACCGCCGCGGCGGTGCTCGAAGCCGGTGCCGACAAGGTGTCGGTCAATTCTCCCGCGCTGGAAACACCGACGCTGATCAGCGACCTTGCCGCCGACTTCGGAAGCCAGTGCGTCGTGGTCGGGATCGACAGCCTGCGCGGCGAGGATGGAGTGTATCGGGTGAAGCAATATACGGGCGACCCCTCGGCCACCCGCGACAGCGGGCGACTGGCTGTCGACTGGGCACGGGAAGCCGTCGACCGCGGCGCGGGAGAGATCGTGCTCAACGCCATGGCGCAGGACGGCGTCCGCGATGGCTATGACCTCGCCCATGCCCGTGACGTGATGGCTGCCGTTACCGTGCCGCTGATCGTCAGCGGCGGCGCGGGCAAGGCGGAGCATTTCCGCGACGCCTTTGCCGCCGGTGCCAGCGGCGCGCTGGCGGCGACGGTGTTCCACGATCGATTGATCGCCATTCCCGAGCTCAAGGCCTGGCTTTCCGGGCAAGGCGTGGAGGTTCGGCGATGACCCTCGATCCCGCCACCCTCGCCTGGGACAAGATGGACGGGCTGCTCCCAGCCATCGTCCAGGATGCCGAGACCGACCAGGTGTTGATGCTCGGGTACATGGACCGCGCGGCGCTCGATGCGACGCTGGCCGATGATCTCGTCACCTTCTTCAGCCGGTCGAAGCAACGTCTGTGGCGCAAGGGAGAAACCAGCGGCAATGTGCTGCGGGTCGTTTCGGTAGAGGCCGATTGCGACACGGACGCGCTGCTGGTGCGGGCGCGACCCGCCGGACCGACCTGCCACCTTGGTACCACCAGTTGCTTTGGCGACGAGGGCGCGGCGGGCGTGGGCTGGCTCGGCACCCTCGAGCGCATCGTGGCGGAGCGGGCGAGTGCGTCGCCCGACCACAGCTACACCGCGCGACTGCTCGCCGACGGTCCGGCCAAGGCCGCGCAGAAGGTTGGCGAGGAAGGGGTCGAAGTCGCCCTCGCCGCTGTCAGTCGCGATCAGGCCGGACTGACCGAGGAAGCCGCGGATCTCCTGTTCCACCTGCTCGTGACCTTGCGTTCACGCGACGTTTCGCTGGCCGCCGTCGTCGACGTTCTCCGGCAACGACACCTAAGCCAATGAGAACGGGAGAAGAACAAATCCGTTGACAGGGAGCGAACGAAGAGAGAACATTGGCTCAGAAGCAAGGTTTCTTGATTGATTTCGGAACGAAATGAATCGGTCGCCGTTGCGATACCCAAGAACAAGGGAAGAACGTGCCATGCTGGTTCTCACCATCCTCGCTTTCACTGCCATTCTCGCTCTCGGCCTGTTCACCATCGGTGAAACGCTCGCCGGCAATCGCGGCAAGATCGCCGCGGCGCTGGGCGGTCATTCGCTGCTTGCGGAACCGACGATGACGACCCGGCCGGTGACGGTGCGCGTGGTGTCGCGCCGGGTCAGCCAGCCGGTGACGGCGCGGCCTCAGCTGCGCGCCGCCGCTTGACCCGCCCATAGCTCAGCAGGCTGAACGGAACGCTCGCCAGGTAGGCGAACGATACCAGTAGCAGGGTGATCCACGGCTCGTTGATCAACGCCGCCGCGAGCAGTGCCACCCCTGCCAGCCCGACGATGCGCCAGCTGCGGCGGATCCGGATCGAGGTCCAGCTGAAGGTCGGGATGGCCGAGATCATCAACACCGCGATGAACAGGGTCCACGGCATCACCAGCTGCCAGTCGCGGAACAGGTCGTTGCCGGTGATCAGCCACAGGTAGACCGGCGCAAAGGCGAGGCCCGCCCCGACCGGCGCCGGCACGCCGGTGTTGAAGCCCGCCGACTTGTGCGGCTGCACGTCGGCATCGATCCGCGCATTGAAGCGGGCCAGGCGAAGCGCGCAGCTGACCGCCAGCGCAAGCGCCACCGTCCATCCGAACTTGGGCGCACTGTCGAGCGAGAACTGGAACAGGATCAGGGCCGGCGCGGTGCCGAACCCGATATTGTCGCACAGCGAATCGAGTTCGGCGCCGAACTTGCTGTTCGCCTTGAGCATCCGCGCGATGTTGCCATCCAGGCCGTCGAGGACGCCTGCGACGACGATCGCGATCATCGCCTTTTCCCAATCCTGGTTGAAGGCGTAGCGGATGGCGGTCAGGCCGGCGCACAGCGCCAGCACCGTCACTGCGTTGGGAATGAAGGCGCGAAGCGGCAGCCCGCGGCCTTCGGCAGCACTCACTGGCTGGTCCCGTTAAGCAGGGGATCGGAGCCAAGCTCGGCGATGATCGTCTCGCCAGCAATCGCCCGCTGGCCCAGCAGCAGTCGCGAGCCCGTACCGGCCGGGAGGTAGACGTCGACCCGGCTCCCGAAGCGGATCAGGCCGACGCGCTCGCCCGTGCTCAGGCGCTGCCCTTCCTTGACGAAGCTCATGATCCGGCGTGCGACCAGGCCCGCGATCTGGGTGAAGCCGATCTTCACGCCGCCATCGCCCTCGACCACGAAATGCTGCCGCTCATTGTCCTCGCTCGCCTTGTCGAGGTCGGCGTTGAGGAACTTGCCGGGGACATAGGCGATGCGGCGGACGACGCCCGCGATGGGCGTGCGATTGATGTGGACGTCGAACACACTCATGAACACCGACACCCGGGTGAACTCACCCTCTCCCAGCTCGGCGCGAAGCTCGGGCGGGGCGGGTACGCGGGTGATCATGGTGACCAGCCCGTCGGCGGGGGACACGATCAGCTTGGGGTCCGAGGGGGTGGTCCGAACCGGATCGCGGAAGAAGGCCGCGACCCAGACGGTCACGCCGACCATCAGCCAGCCGAGGAACTCGGTGAACACGCCGTCCAGGACGAGAAGGAAGAATGCGATCGCGCCGGCGATGACGGCGAACTTGCGCCCTTCCGGGTGGACCGAGGGGAAGCGCCATTTGACCGCGGTCAGCTGGCTGTCGGGATTGTCGATATGCGCCATACGTCCTCCTCTAACGAGCCCACGCCCGCGTTGCCAGAGCGACGCTCCGCCGCTACCTGCGCCGGGCAATCTTTCAGCAGGCAGACACATGACCAAGATCAAGGTGAAGAACCCGGTCGTCGAAATCGACGGCGACGAGATGACCCGCATCATCTGGCAGTGGATCCGCGACCGGCTGATCACGCCTTACCTCGACATCGACCTCAAATATTACGACCTGTCGGTCGAGAATCGCGATGCCACCGACGACCAGATCACGGTCGATGCCGCCAACGCGATCAAGCAGCATGGCGTTGGCGTGAAGTGCGCCACCATCACCCCCGACGAGCAGCGGGTCGAGGAGTTCGGCCTGAAGAAGATGTGGAAGAGCCCCAACGGGACGATCCGCAACATCCTCGGCGGCGTCGTCTTCCGCGAGCCGATCGTGATCGCCAACGTGCCGCGCCTCATCCCCGGCTGGACCGATCCCATCGTGGTCGGCCGCCATGCGTTCGGCGACCAGTATAAGGCGACCGACTTCCGCGTTCCCGGCGCCGGCAAGCTGACGATGCGCTTCGAAGGCGTCGACGGCGAGGTGATCGAGCACGAAGTGTTCGAGTTCGAAAGCTCCGGCGTTGCC
Organism: Sphingomonas kaistensis; assembly: GCF_011927725.1. Classification (NCBI taxonomy): domain Bacteria; kingdom Pseudomonadati; phylum Pseudomonadota; class Alphaproteobacteria; order Sphingomonadales; family Sphingomonadaceae; genus Sphingomonas; species Sphingomonas kaistensis. Next base: position 2,111,489 of record NZ_JAATJC010000001.1, read on the forward strand.
ATGGGCATGTACAATGTCGACGCGAGCATCCGCGACTTCGCCCGCGCCTGTCTGAACTACGGCCTGCAGCGCAAGTGGCCGGTCTACCTCAGCACCAAGAACACCATCCTCAAGGCCTACGACGGTCGCTTCAAAGATATCTTCCAGGAGATTTACGAGAGCGATTTCAAGGCGAAGTTCGAGGAAGCCGGCATCGAATATCAGCATCGCCTGATCGATGACATGGTCGCCTCGGCGCTCAAGTGGAGCGGCAAGTTCGTCTGGGCCTGCAAGAATTACGACGGCGACGTCCAGTCGGACCAGGTGGCGCAGGGCTTCGGCAGCCTTGGCCTGATGACCAGCGTGCTGATGACCCCCGACGGCCAGACCGTCGAAGCGGAAGCCGCCCACGGCACCGTCACCCGCCACTACCGCATGCACCAGCAGGGCAAGGCGACCTCGACCAACCCGATCGCCAGCATCTTCGCCTGGACCGGCGGCCTCAAGTTCCGTGGCCGGATCGACGAGACCCCCGAGGTCGTGGAGTTCGCCGAAACGCTGGAGCGTGTCTGCGTCGAAACCGTCGAAAGCGGCAAGATGACCAAGGATCTCGCCATCCTGGTTGGCCCGGACCAGCCGTGGATGACCACCGAGCAGTTCTTCGAGGCCGTGGTCCAGAACCTCGAAAAGGAAATGGCGACCGCCTGAGCCGATGCGTCAGGCGTCCGGCACCCTCATCGTCACCGCGCCGTGTCAGGGCCTGCACCTGATCACGGACGCGGTGGCGGCGTGGGTTGCCGACCGGGGCATGGACGAGGGGCTGCTGACCCTGATGATCCGGCACACGTCGGCGTCGCTCCTGATCCAGGAGAATGCGGCGCCGGCGGCGCGCCGGGACCTCGAGCGCTGGCTGGCAAGGATCGCGCCCGAATCGCCAGACTATGAGCATGACGACGAAGGCCCCGACGACATGCCCGCGCACCTCCGCTCGGCGCTGACCGCGACCACTCTTTCGATCCCCGTACTGGGCGGACGAATGCGGCTCGGAACGTGGCAGGGCATCTACCTGTGCGAACATCGCCGCCGGCCCGCCCCGCGCGAGATCGCCGCGCATCTGGTCGGAACATGAGCCTCGAAAGCGTCAAGGCCTGGCGCGACCTCCACGCGCCCGACCTGCGCCTGATTGAGGCGCATGGCAGCACGGCAACCGTGGCCGATGCCGCCGCCACCCTCGGTGTCGAGCCAGGCCGGATCGCCAAGACCATCGCCTTGCGGGTCGGTGACCGGATCCTGCTGCTGGTCACCCGCGGCGATGCGCGGCTCGACAATCTGAAGTGCAAGGCGGCGTTCGGCGGCCGCATTCGCATGCTGGACGCCGATGCGACCCTCGCCGCGACGGGTCATGTCGTCGGCGGTGTCTGCCCGTTCGGCCTGGCGACGCCGCTCCCGGTCTATGCCGACGTCAGCCTGCGCGCCTTCGATACCGTTTTCCCTGCGGCGGGGAGCCGCAACGCCTCGCTGGAGATCGGGCCGGAGCGGCTTGCAGAAGTGACCCACGCGGCGTGGATCGATTGCTGCACCCTGCCCTAGCCGACGATCGCCCGCGGGCTCTCGACCTTCTCGCGCCGTATCCCGAGCCCGATCAACCGTCCGGGGATCCTCCGCAGGAAAGGTGCCTTGTCGAGCAGCCGGATCAGCCAGGGTGCCCGGTCCAATGGCGGCCCGGGTTCAAGCAGGCGGCCGATGATCCGGTCCTGCGCATTCTTCTGCGCCGATTGCACCAGCCGGGTCGGCAGCCGCCGCCGCTCCTCGACCTTGTGCAGCAGGGTATCCACCTCCACGCCGGCCGCCAGCGGACCAGCCAGCGCATTGGCGGCAGCGACCGCGTCCTGGATCGCGAGATTGATCCCGACCCCACCAATCGGGCTCATCGCATGCGCCGCATCGCCGATCGCCAGCAGGCCGGGACGGTGCCAGCAGGTCAGCCGGTCGAGCGACACGCTGAGCAGCTTGAGGTCGTCGATCGAATGGAGGTCGGACAGGTCGAGTTCGGGTGCGGCGGCGGCGAACGCGGCCCGGATCGGCTCGATCCCTCCGCCGGTCAATTCTGCCGCCTTGCCCTTGGGGATGAGGAACGCGCACTGCCAATAATCGCCGCGGTCGATCATCACCAGCAACCGGCCACGCTCGACCGAGCCGCGGAGCGCGCTTCCGGGGGTGGCCTTGCCGACCCGGAACCAGAAGACGTCCATCGGGGCGCCAAGGGTCTCGAGCGGAAGCATGGCGCGCTGGCGGACCAGCGAGGCGCGGCCGTCGGCGGCGATGACCAGCCTTGCACGTCGCTCCGTCCCGTCGGCCAAGCGGACCCCGGCCACCCGCCCGTCCTCCTCGATGAAGTCGCTCACCGGCTCTGCCATCTCGAGGTCGAAGCCCGGAAAGGCCGCTGCCTTGTCGCGCAGGAAATCGAGGAAATCCCACTGCGGCATCATCGCGATGAATGGCGCGGGCGTGGCGAGATGCGACAGGTCGCCGATCGTCCACTCGCGGCCTGCGACGCGAAGCTCCGCGTGGTCGATCCGGTTGTGCGGCCGCGCCAGGAAATCGTCGAGCCAGCCCAGCTGGTCGAGGATCTCCATCGTTGAAGGGTGTACCGTATCCCCGCGGAAATCGCGAAAGAAGTCGGCATGCTTCTCGAGCACCGTGACCCGGCAGCCTGCACGGGCGAACAACAGGCCCGCCATCACCCCGGCGGGTCCGCCGCCCACTACGATCAGGTCGCGCACGTCCATCGCCACCTCGCCAGCCGCTTTCGCCTCCAGTCCGCTAGCGCAGGATCCCGTGCGCCAGGACCTGCTGGATCATGGTCAGGTTGCTCCCGCGGCCGATCTTGATCTCGAGCGGCTGGGACGCTCCCGCCAGCCAGAACACCATGTCGGCTTCGAGGTCGAAGGTTCCCGCGGTTTCCAGGCTGAAGCGGGTGATCGAGCGATAGGGGATCGACTGGATCGAAACCTTCTTGCCGACCCACCCCTGGATGTTGACCAGGCACAGCCGGCGATCGGTCAGGAAAGCGATGTCGCGAACGGTCTTGAACGCGATCAGCACTTCCTCGCCGTCGAGCAGCAGCGCGGCATACCGCCGCGCGATCTCGTCGGTATCGACCTCGGTGGCCGAAAACAGGCCCATCAGGCGAGGCGCTCGCTGACCACCTTGCCATCGCGGGTCAGGCGAACGCCCTTCACGATCTCGTCCTCGTCGGAGAGTACCGGGCGGCCCGCGTCCTTATCCCAGAAGGCGGACAGGAAGTTGAACAGGTTGCGGGCATAAAGCGCGCTCGAATCGGCGGGAAGCGAGCGGGCGAGATTGCTTGCCCCGATGATGGTGACGCCATGCCGCTCGACCGTTTCGCCGGGGACGCAGCCCTCGACATTACCGCCGGCATCGGCCGCCAAATCGACGATCACGCTGCCGGGACGCATGGTGGCGACCTGCGCGTCGCTGATCAGGCGCGGGGCGGGCTTGCCCGGAATCAGCGCGGTGGTGACCACGATGTCCTGCTTGGCGAGGTGGGCGGAGACGAGCTCGGCCTGTGCCTTGCGATATTCCTCGCTGGTCTCCCCGGCATAGCCGCCCTGCCCCTCGCCTTCGATCCCTGCGACGCCTTCGACGAAGATCGGCTTGGCACCAAGGCTCTGGATCTGCTCGCGAGTGGCGGATCGGACGTCGGTGGCACTGACCTGCGCGCCGAGGCGCCGGGCGGTGGCGATCGCCTGCAGGCCGGCGACGCCGACCCCCATGACGAAGGCGCGGGCGGGGCTGACGGTGCCAGCGGCGGTCATCATCATCGGAAACGCCCGCCCATAGGCCGCAGCGGCGTCGATCACCGCCTTGTAGCCGGCCAGGTTGGACTGGGAGGAGAGGACATCCATCGATTGCGCGCGGGTGATACGCGGCATCCATTCCATGGTCAGCGCCTCGATCCCGGAAGCGGCGTAGGCGTCGATGGCTTCGCGGCGGCGGAACGGGTCGAGGATCCCGACTAGGAGCGCGCCCGGTGCGATGCCGGACAGCTCGGCGGTATCGGGACCACTGACGCTCAGCACCAGCTCGGCGCCGTCCAGCACTTGCCCGCGCGGACCGACCGTTGCACCGGCGTCGGTGTAGTCGCTGTCGCTGATCCCGGCCCTGCCTCCGGCCCCCGCTTCCACCGCCACGCTGGCGCCCAGCGCCGCCAGCTTCTTCACCGTTTCCGGAATGGCGGCGACGCGAGTTTCGCCCGGTGCCGTTTCGGCGAGGACCGCGACCTTCAAGGCCTCAGCTCGCGAGGATGATCATGACAAGGAACCCGATGATCAACGCGGTCACTGCGCCCCACTTCAGCATGGTGATGAGGAGGCTGTAATCCTCCTTGGCGCGGTTGAAATCGACCGGGCTGTCGGTGTTCGAAGTCGGTTCGGCGGCCATGGTTGCTCCCTTGTGTGGCATGTTTGGCGAGGGTCATAGCCGCTTGGCGCGTCGCTCCCAAGCCCCTGCGCCCCGTCACGGTTTGTTTACCGTCCCTGTCCTATGGTGCCGGGCAAGGGAGCCCATCACTTGCGCGCCGACACCGTCCGATTCCTGTTGCTGATCGACGCCGATCCTGCCGAACGGCGGGTCGTCGCGGCGACTGCTGCGCGGGCGGGCTGGAACACGCTTGGAAGCCCGTCGGGCGATCAGGTCCAGGAGCTGCTCGGCGGTCCCAATGGCCATGAGATAAGGGCGGTCCTGGTCGGTAACTGGGACATCAATGGCGGTCCGGCGCTGGTCCGGGCCCTCCGCGCCGATCGCCCGGGCCTTCCCATCATCGTCCTCGCCGAGGGCGGCTCGGTCGGCCAGGCGGTGGAAGCGATGCGGGCGGGCGCCAGCGATTTCCTGGTCCGTCCGGTTGCCCCGGAACGACTGCTCGACGCGCTTGCCGCCAATGCCGACCGCCGACGCGCCTCGGGTGAACTGGCGCCGCTCTCGGAGAAGATGGCCCCCAGCCTCGCGCTTGAGGAACTGGTCGGCGGCGCTCCCGACTTTCGTGCCGCGCTTGCGGTCGCGGCCAAGGCCGCGCGCAGCCGGCTGCCCCTGCTGATCGTCGGCGAGGCGGGCTCCGGCAAGGAAACCATCTCCCGCGCGGTCCACGAGGCGAGCCCGCGCGCTCGCTCCTCGTTCGTCGCGCTCGACTGCCGGGCGGTACCGGCCAACATCGTCGACAGCGAATTGTTCGGCCATGTCGCGGGCGCCTTTCCCGGTGCCTTCGCCGAGCGGGTCGGCAAGCTGGTCGAGGCCGATGGCGGAACCCTCCTGCTCGATGAGATCGGCGACCTGCCCGCCGCCACACAGGCCGCGCTCGACCGTGTGCTTGCGACCGGCGAGGTCCGTCCGGTCGGCTGCAACGGCTCGAACAGCGTCGACGTCCGCCTGATCGCCACCACCAGCAGGCCGCTCCCCGACAGTTTCGACCCCGGTCTCGCCGAGCGTCTATCTGGCACCGTGGTCGTTGTCCCCGCCTTGCGTGAGCGCAGCGGGGACATTCCGGCGCTCGCCCGCCACCTCCTCGCCCGGCACACCGGGCAGCCCGGCATCCGCCCGCTGTCGATCGCGGAAGACGCGCTGCAGGTGCTGATGCGTTACGGCTGGCCGGGCAACGTCCGGCAGTTGTCCAACGTCCTGTTCCGCGCCGCCCTGCAATGCGAAGGGTCGGCGCTCACCTCCGACGACTTCCCGCACATCGCGCTCCAGTCGCGGTTCACCAACCGCGTCGGCGATAACGCCGGCGAGATCGGGACCGTTGCGACCTCGGCGGCACTGGCCGGCGGGCAGTCGATCACCCTATGGCAGGCCGACGGGCACCTCCGCTCGCTCGAAGAGATCGAGGGCGACCTCATCCGTCTCGCCATCGGTCACTATCGCGGCAAGATGACCGAGGTCGCGCGGCGGCTCGGGATCGGCCGCTCGACCCTCTACCGCAAGCTGGCCGAGCTCGGCATCGACACCGGCGCCTGAAGCGCCCACATGGGGCGGCGATGCAGATCGTCCTGCTCCTCGTGCTCCTGCTCGCCGCGTGCAAGCGTCCCGACCCCGCCCCCGATGTCGGCGACACGGCGGCGACCGGTGCGTGCCGATCCCTGCTGTTCGAGGGCCAGCGCTTCACCATCTGCCGCGATCCCGGTGCGCGGCTGGAGCTTGCGCTCGACGATCCGCGAGGTCGTCCGCTGCGCAGCTTCGTCGCGCTCGAACAGGTGCTGGGGCCGCGCGCCGCCAAGGTCCGCTTCGCGATGAACGCCGGCATGTTCGACGAGGAGGGGCGACCGATCGGGCTCGCCATCTCCGAACGACTCGAGGCGCGGGGGATCAACCGGCGGACGGACGGCGGCGGCAATTTCCACCTCCAGCCCAACGGCGTCTTCCTTGTCCGTGATGACGGCACTGCCGCGGTCGTCGCGACCCCCTACTTCCGCCCCTCCGCAGCAATCCGCCTGGCCACGCAGAGTGGACCGATGCTGGTCATCGACGGCAGGTTGAATCCCCGCTTCGATGCCGACGGCCGCTCCCGGCATGTCCGCAACGGGGTGGGCGTCGATCCGGACGGTGTCCCGGTGTTCGCGATCAGCGATGCGCCGGTCAGCTTCGGCAGGTTCGCCCGGTTGTTTGCCGGGCCGCTCGAATGCCGCAATGCGCTTTATCTCGATGGCGCGGTGTCGAGCCTGTGGGATCCGGCGAACTTCCGGATGGACGGGCTGGTCCCGATCGGACCGATGATCGTTGCCGTGGCGCCTTAAAGCCTGGGCGTAAGTGCCTGGTCCCTCAGGCCGCGCCATACTCGCAGCGCTTGAACTGTCTCGAACACGTCATGCGCACGGATCAGGTGCGTCCCCTGCTCCGCCGCCTTGATCGCCAGGGTCACGCTTCCGCCCAGCCTGCGGTCGGCCGGCGCTTCATTATGCAGCGCGCCGATGGTCCGCTTGCGGCTGGCCCCGACCAGCAAGGGGCAGCCGAGCGCATGAAAGGCGGCGAGCCCGTTCATCAGCTCGAGATTGTGGGCGACGCTTTTGCCGAAGCCGATCCCCGGATCGACGATGATCTTCTCACGGCCAATCCCGGCATCGACCGCCGCGGCAATCCGGTCCTCGAGCCAGAAGAACACCTCGACCAGCGCCCCCCGCGGATAGGAAGGCGCATCCTGCATGGTTTCGGGAGCGCCCTGGTGATGCATCAGGACCACCGGAACGCCGGCCTTTGCGACCACTTCGGCCGAGCGCTGGTCCCAGCCCAATGCCGAGACGTCGTTGACGAGGGTCGCCCCGGCGGCAATCGCCGCTTCCATCACGGCCGCCTTGCGGGTGTCGATCGACACTGCCGCGCCGCCTGCCGCGAGCCTCTGGACCAAGGGCACCACCCGTTCGATCTCGTCGCCTTCCCACACCTGGCGTGCGCCGGGCCGGGTGCTTTCGCCGCCGACATCGAGGATTGCGGCACCCGCTTCGGCGGCCGCAAAGCCGTCGTCGGCGCTCGCGGACTGCCCGCCGCCTGAAAAGCTGTCGGGCGTCGCGTTGAGGATCGCCATCAGCTGCGGCTGGTCGAGGCGGATGGTCCGGCTACCGAGCGTAAGCGGCTTGCGCACCGCGGTCAGCGCCGCCCAGTCCGACGCCATGGCGTCATTCTCGAGCCGCCCCTCGACCTGATCGACTGGCACGAGGCTGGAGGTCACCCGCCCGTTTTCACCGACCGCGAGCAATTCCACTGCCGAGAACCAGCACATGGTCCCGGCCAGGCGCGCGACCTGTCCGTCATAGCCAAAGGGCGCGTCGACGAAGCCGGTCGGGCGAAGAAGGGTGCGAAAGGCCATGGCTCAGCTGAGCGCCGCCAGATGCTCTTGCCGCAGCGTGTCGAGCGGAACCAGCCCGTCCTTCCGTTCAATGTGCCAGAAGGTCCAGCCATTGCAGCTCGGCGCCTTGTTGAGCCCGGCGCCGACCTTGTGGATCGACCCTGCATGCGGCCCACAACTGAGCGACCCGTCCGCCCGCACCGCGGCCTTCCAGCGCCGCTTGGAGTCCATCAGCACGGTTCCCGGTTGCACCAGGCCGCTTTCGACCAGCAGGCCAAAGGCGACTCGCGGCTGCGAACGCCTGTCCGGCACCGTCTCCATCGCGCTTTCGTCGAGCGGAAGGGTAGCCGCGATGCGCGCGCGGGCGGCTTCGATATAATCGGCTTCCCGCTCGATCCCGATCCAGTGCCGTCCAAGCCGCTTGGCCACCGCACCGGTGGTGCCGGTCCCGAAAAAGGGGTCGAGCACCGTGTCGCCCGGCTGCGTGCAGGCGAGCAGGACACGGTAAAGCAGGCTTTCGGGCTTCTGGGTCGGATGCGCCTTGTGCCCATCGCCGCCCTTCAGCCGCTCGGCGCCCGAGCAGATCGGAAGCACCCAGTCGGAACGCATCTGGAGGTCGTCGTTCAGCGCCTTCATCGCGCGATAATTGAAGGTGTAGCGGCTGTCCTGCGACTTGGAGCACCACAGCAACGTCTCGTGCGCATTGGTGAAGCGGGTGCCGCGGAAGTTCGGCATCGGGTTCGACTTGCGCCACACGATGTCGTTGAGGATCCAGAAGTCGAGATCCTGCAGCGCGGCGCCGACGCGGAAGATGTTATGATAGCTGCCGATCACCCAGATCGCGCCATCGTCCTTCAGGATTCGGCGCGCTTCGGCCAGCCAGGCACGCGTAAACTGGTCGTAGGCGGCGAGGCTGTCGAACCGATCCCAATCGTTGTCCACCGCATCGACCCGTCCGCCTTCGGGCCGGAACAGGTCGCCGCCAAGTTGCAGATTGTAGGGCGGATCGGCGAAGATCAGGTCGACGCTGCAGGCGGGAAGCGCGCGCATCGCCTCGATGCAGTCGCCCGCGATGATCCGACCGCTGGGGTCGGCATCGGCCTTGCGACGGACGCGCGGCGTCGCGTCCCGAACGGGCGTCATGAGGTTCATCGGTGGCTTCCCCCTGCTTTCGACCGCCATGGTGAGTCCGGCATGAGTCCGGGTCAACGAGGAAAGGGTTAACGGCCAGACAGGAGACATGGGAACGGAACGAGTCCGCAACGAGCCCGGCACAAGATATTGAGTCCGAACGCCTCGACGAGACTCAAGCTGATGTGGTGTTGCGGCGAGGACTCAGCCCCGCGGCCTTCTATTCGGCGGCGACTGCCAGCGTCGGCTGAGCGGCCGCGGCGAGTGCTTCCCGGACCAGGCCAAAGCTGCGGCGATGAAGCGGCGTTGGACCCAGGTCACGCAAGGCGCGACGATGGCCGGCGGTCGGATAACCGCGGTTCCGCTCCCACCCATAGCCCGGATAATCCGCCGCATGGGCAGCCATGATCCGGTCGCGGGTAACCTTGGCGATGATCGAGGCGGCGGCGATCGAGCGGCAGCGGGCATCGCCCGCCACGATCGCCCGGGAAGGCCGCTCCCACCTGGGGCAGCGATTCCCATCCACCAGGACGAAGGCGGGATCGAAGCCGAGCGATTCGACCGCGCGGGCCATCGCCAGCATCCGCGCCCAGTAGATGTTGAGGGCGTCGATTTCCTCGACCGAGACGATCCCCACGCCGCAGCGGGCCGACCGCATCAGCTTGGCGTAGAGCGCCTCGCGGGCCTCGAGGTTGAGCTTCTTGCTATCGTCGATCCCGCGCGGAAAGCGCTCCCGGTCCAACACCACGGCGCCGGCCACCACGGGACCGGCAAGCGGTGCGCAGCCAGCCTCGTCCACCCCGGCGAGAGGCAGCGGGTGATCCCTCTCGAGCTTGAAGCAGGGTCGCGCCATTTGAGGGACTTAGCACAGCAATCCCGCTACGGAAGCTCGCCGAGGCAACCCTCTGCCTCACCCGGGCATTTGCGCCTCATGCCGATTGCGCTGCAAGCGGGCCTGTGGGGCCTCCTCTCGGGCTCGGCCCTGGTTCTGGGCGCGCTGGTTGGATGGTTCGTGCCCCTGAAGCAGCGGGTGGTGGCCGCGATCATGGCCTTTGGCGCAGGCGTGCTGATTTCCGCTTTGTCGTTCGAACTCGTCGACGAGGCGTGGAAACAGGGCGGCTTTCCCCCGGTCGCGAGCGGCTTTTTGGCCGGCGCGCTGGTCTACACGCTGGCCAACTACTGGCTGAGCCACCGCGGCGCCCGTCACCGCAAGCGCAGCCATGAGAAGAAGCGCGCCGCGCAGGTCGGCAAGCATCCCGACAACAGCGCCGCGCTAGCACTCGGAGCACTGCTTGATGGCATTCCCGAAAGCATCGTCATCGGGGTCAGCCTGCTGGAAGGCGGAGCGGTCGGCCTGGTCGCGGTGGTAGCCGTCTTTCTGTCCAATATCCCGGAAGGTCTATCGAGCGCGGCGGGGATGAAAGCCGAGGGCAAGCGCCCGCGCACCGTCTTTGCGCTGTGGGGCGGGATTGCGCTGGTGTCCGGGATTTCGGCGGCGCTGGGGTACATCCTGTTTGCGGGTGTCCAGCCGGAGGTCCTCGCCTTTGTCCAGGCGATCGCCGCCGGTGCGATCCTTGCCATGATCGTCGACACCATGGTCCCGGAAGCGTTCGAAGGCACTCACGATTTCGCCGGCCTGATCAGCGTCGCCGGCTTTCTTGCAGCCTTCGGGCTGAGCCGGCTGGCTTGACCGCCCCTTCCCGCGCCAGCACGCGGGAAAGGGGTGGCCGGTTCAGGCGTCGGCCTTCAAGCGGTTCTGAAAGCTCTTGCGCAACTTGTTGAGCTTGGGGGGAATCACCGCCATGCAATAGGGATTGCGCTGGCCTTCGGTTTCCCAATAATTCTGGTGGTAATCCTCGGCCGGATACCAGGTCGAAGCGGGCTCGATAGTGGTCACGATCTTGCCGTTCTGCTCGGCGTTGAGCGCAGCGATCTTGGCGCGGGCCTCCTCTTCCTGCTCGTCGGAAAGCGGGAAGATCGCGCTGCGATACTGGGTCCCGATGTCATTGCCCTGCCGATTGAGCTGGGTCGGGTCGTGGGTGGCGAAGAAGATGTCGAGAAGGTCGCCATAGGCCAGGACCGAGGGGTCGAAGGTGACGCGGATTGCCTCGGCGTGGCCGGTATCGCCCCCGCACACCTGCTTGTAGGTCGGATTGACGGTCTGGCCGCCGATGTAGCCGCTTTCGACGCCGCTCACGCCGGCGACGTCAAGGAACACCGCTTCCGTGCACCAGAAGCAGCCGCCGGCGAGAATGGCTTGTTGTTCGCTCATTGAAGCACTCCGATTGGTTCGGAGCGCATGTAAGGTTGGTGGGCTCGCTTTGCGAGAAGTCAGTGGCGATAACTGGCCTTGAGGCTGGCCAGCTCGAGGCGCTTCCCGACCCATTCCGCAAGCTCGTCGAAGCTCAGTTCGCGCTCGAAGACGATGCCTGCGCGGCGGTCGGAATACCACCGCACCTCGCCCTTGATCGGGCGCAGGCTCTCGACCACCACCACGACCTTGGCACCGATGCAGTAATCGTCGATCGGCCCGACCTTCATGCCGCCGAGCGACATGTCGTGGACGTCGACCTTGTAATAAAGCTTGCCGATCTTGACGGTGGCCGAGCAGCCGACCTCGAGCCGCGGAGGGCGAGGCCGGAAGCCATGGCGCGGCTTGCGGCCCGCCAGCAGCTCGCCGAGGTCCAGGCTCTGGTCGAACTTGAGCCCGATCAGGCCTTCGCGGATCCACACCACGCCAGCCGGGATCTTCTGGTTGTTGAACTCGACCTTCACGTCGGTCCCGACCGGTGGGCATCGGGTGCAATCGGCCATCAGGCCGCCTGCCGACATGTTGCGAATGCGGATCAGCTGTTCGCCGATCGGGCTGTCGAGCTTGGCGACGCGCAAGGTCGGGAGGATGCGGTCGTCGGTCCGGCGCTCGGGCGGGCGGGGAACGGCCAGGCTGAGCGACACGGTGGTCGAGTCGAACGCGGCGGCATCGGTCTCTGCCGGGCGCCTCAATTGGCGGCGGATCAGGCTATGAAACACGCGTCCCTGTCTCCCTCGCGACATCGGCCACGCAACGACGCAGCGAGAGACTTCTACGGCACCCACGGTTAAGAAGCGGTTGCAAGTCTGAAGCAAAGGCTTGAAGGGGTGGCAACAATGCCAGAACTGCCCCGCCTGTTGCTTATCGACGACGAACCCGCGCTTGCCGACTACATGGCGGCAGCGGCCAGGATGACCGGATTCGAGCCGACCATCGCCGCCGAGCAGGCGAGCTTCGTCGCCGCCTTCGGCGCAGCGCGGCCCGAAGTGGTGGTGCTGGACCTTGGCATGCCCAATACCGATGGGGTCGAGTATCTGCGGTTTCTTGCCGATCACGACTTCACCGGCCCGGTGCTGATCGTTTCCGGATTCGACCGGCGCGTGCTCGAAAGTGCCTTCAGGCTCGGTACCGAACTCGGCCTGCTGATGGCCGGTCCGCTCGAAAAGCCGGTGCGCCTCGAGGATCTCGAAAACCTCCTGCTGTCGTTGAACCCAGGCCGAGTCGGGTGAACAAGGAAGACGTGCGGCTGCTCGACGAGCTTGAGCGGGCGCTCCGGCAAGGCGGGCTGCGGCTCGCCTATCAACCCAAGGTCGATGCACTGGACGGGTCGCTGGTGCGGGTCGAAGCCTTGATGCGCTGGACCCACCCGGAGCTTGGCGCGGTGCCCCCTGCCCGCTTCGTGCCGCTGGCCGAAATGCATGGCCTGATCGACGGCCTGACCCAATGGGCCCTGCGCACGGCGCTTCGCCAGTGGCGGGTGTGGAAGAACGCCGGCCTCGACACGTCGGTGGCGGTCAACATCTCCGCCATGAGCCTCGAACAGCTCGACTTTCCCGACCTGGTCGAACGGCTTTGCCGGGCGCTCGACGTGCCCGTTGACCGGCTGGTGCTTGAGCTGACCGAAGGCGCGACGCAGCCGCTGATCAACCTGATGGACACCCTGACCCGCTTCCGGATCAAGGGCGTGGGGCTGGCGCTGGACGATTTCGGCACCGGCTATTCGGGCCTGATCCAGCTTCGCAAGCTGCCGTTCAACGAGATCAAGATCGATCGCCAGTTCGTCACCGACCTGCCGACCAGCCGCGACGACCAGGTCATCGTCCGCTCGGTGATCGAACTCGCCCACGGGCTGGGGCTCCAGGTCACCGCCGAGGGCGTCGAGACGGTGGAGCAACTGGCCGCGCTGCGCGACCTCGGCTGCGATCTCATCCAGGGTTACCTCGTCGCCCATCCGCTGGAAGCCGGCGAGCTGGTCGCCTGGGCAAGCCGGCACAAGCGGCGGTGGAAGCTGCTGATCCGCCCGCCGCAGGAAGAACCCCGGCGGATCAAGGCTTAGATGGTCAGGGCCAGCTGGCGGGCCGTTGCCATCGCCGCGATCGCCCCATCGATTGTCTCGTCGCGCTTGGCAAAGCACAGCCGCACCAAACCGCGTTCCGGTTCGCCCTCGGTGAACGGGGACAAGGGAATGACCGCAATGCCGGCCTGCTCGACCGCAAGCGTCGCGAACGCACGGTCGTCGAGGCCGATGCCCGATGCCCTGAGGTCGACGCACTGGAAATAAGTGCCCTCGCTCGGCAGCAGGGCATAACCGGCACGCTCCAGCCCCTCAGCAAGCCGCTGCCGGGCGCGTGCAAACCCGTGGCGCGGCCCATCGAGCCATTCGCCGTGGCCAAGCCCGAACGCGACCGCAGCCTGCAGATGGGGCGGAGTGGCGAAGGTCAGATACTGGTGGGCACGGGCGATCACGCTCGCCAGTTCCGCCGGGCCCGCCGCCCAGCCCACCTTCCAACCGGTCAGCGAGAAGATCTTGCCCGCCGAACCGACCTTGATGGTCCGCTCGGGTGCGATCGAGGCGAGCGAGGTGAACCGCACGCCCGGTGCCAGCACCTCCTCCCAGACCTCGTCGCTGAGGATCAGGAGGTCATGCTCGCGGGCCACGTCGGCCAGCAGCTGCAGCTCCCTGGCATCGAGCAGCCGGCCGGTCGGATTGTGCGGATTGTTGACGACCAGCAGGCGGGTCGCCGGCGTGATCACCGCTTCGAGCGACGCGCGGTCGACCTGCCAGGTCGGCGGACGCAGAACGACCTCCTGCACGTGCCCGCCTGCCCGCCGGATCAACGGCGCGTAGGCATCGTAGGCCGGCGCGATGACGATTGCGCCGTCGCCGGGCTCGAGCGCGGCGAGCAGCACGGCGGCGATCGCTTCGGTGGCACCGCTGGTCACGACGAATTGCTCCGGCGTGAGCGTGAGGCCCTGTCGATCGGCATAAAAGGCCGTCAGCGCCTCGCGCAGCACCGGGAGGCCGCGCGAGGGCGGATATTGGTTGCTTCCCTCCCGCACCAGCCGCGCGGCTTCGTCGAGCAGGGGGTCGGGCCAGCCGAAGTCGGGAAAGCCCTGGCCCAGGTTCAGTGCGCCATGCCGGGCGGCGGCAAGGCTCATCTCCTCGAAGATGCTGACCTTCATGGTTTCGAATTGCGGGTTCACAGCAACACCTTGCGCGCTCTCAGTTCCGCCACGTCGGCCTCTGGCCAGCCCCATTCGGCAAGGATCGCAGCGCCGTCGGCTCCCTCATCATGCGGGGCACGAGGCGGTGGCGGCGGCGTGCCTTCGAGCCTTGGCGCCGGGCGCGGCTGAACCACGCCATCGAGGTCGAAGAAAGTCCCTCGCTCGCGATTGTGCGGGTGGGCCGGCGCTTCGCCGAGGCCCAGCACCGGCGCGACGCAGGCTTCCTTGCCCGCGAAATGGCCGACCCACGCATCGCGGGGCCGCGTGGCGAAGGCCGCGGCGATCGCCGGGCGATCCGCGCCCGACGGAAGGCCAAGCCCGTCGTACAGCGCAGCGCGAAACTGCGGTTCGATCGCCCCGACCGCAATGTCCTTGCCGTCGGCGCAGCGATAGCAGCCGTAGATGGGATCACCGCCGTCGAGCAGGTTCGCCTGCCGCTCGTCGCGCCACAGGCCGGCCGCGCGAAGCCCGTAGATGATCGCCCCGGTCAGCGCCGCGCCGTCGGTCATCGCGGCATCGACCACCTGGCCCTGCCCCGTCCGCTGTGCCGCGATCAGTCCGGCCAGCATCCCGAACGCCAGCATCAGGCCGCCGCCGGCATAGTCCGCGACGAGGTTGAGCGGCACGGCGGGCGGGCGATCCGCCTCGCCGATGCAGGACAGCAGCCCGGTGATCGCAAGGTAATTGATGTCATGTCCGGCGTCCTGCGCCAGCGGGCCGGACTGGCCCCACCCCGTCACCCGCCCATAGACCAGGCGCGGGTTCTCGCCGAGAAGCTGCTCGGGTCCGAGCCCAAGCCGCTCCATCACTCCGGGCCGATAGCCCTCGATCAAGCCGTCCGCCTTTCCCGCAAGGCGGCGGACGATGCCGCGCCCTTCCTCCTGCCGCAGGTCGAGCGCGATGCTTTCACGATTGCGGGTCAGCGGATCGTTCGGGACCGACAGGTTGCCCGGCCGTTCGACCCGGATCACCCGGGCGCCATGATCGGCCAGCATCATCGCGGCGAACGGCCCGGGTCCGAGCCCGGCCATCTCGATGATCGTCAATCCTTCGAGCGCACCGGCCATTCGATCCCCTTTCCTTTGCCGCCTTGGCGCCTAGGCTGGTGCAAACGCAAGGGAGATCGAAATGCTGGACACCTCGACCCGGACCCTGTTCGAGTCAGAGCATGATTCCTTCCGCGACACGGTGCGGCGGGTGGTCGAAACGCTCGATACTGACCGGCACGAACGCGAAGGAATCGTGGAGCGCGAGGCGTGGCTGCGCGCGGGCGAAGCGGGCATGCTGTGCCCCACCGTGCCGGAGGAATATGGCGGCCTCGGCCTCGATTTCCGCTTCAACGCCATTGTCTCGGAAGAAGCGTCCTACGCCGGCAGCGCCGTCGGCTGGTCGCTGCAGAGCGACATCGTCGCCGACTACGTCCTCGCCTACGGCAACGAGGAGCAAAAGAAGAAATGGCTGCCCCGGATGGTTTCGGGCGAGGCGATCACCGCCATTGCGATGACCGAGCCGGGCGCCGGAAGCGACCTCCAGGGCATGAAGACGATTGCCCGCAAGTCGGGCAACGGGTGGCGGCTGTCGGGCTCCAAGACCTATATCACCAACGGCCAGGCGGCCGACCTCGTCATCGTCTGCGCCCGCACCACCGAGGAAGGTGGCGCTCGCGGCATCTCGCTCTTCCTCGTCGAGACCGGCGACGAGGGGTTCAGCCGCGGCCGCAACCTCGACAAGATCGGGCTTCACGGCAACGACACCTCCGAACTCTTCTTCGATGAAGTTCCGCTTCCCGCCGATCGCCTCCTCGGGGCGGAGAATGGCGGTTTCGCCATGCTGATGAACCAGCTTCCGCAGGAACGCCTGTCGATTGCGGTCCAGTGCCAGGCCGCCGCCCAGCGCGCGTTCGACCTGGCGCTCGAGTTCACCAAGGACCGCAAGGCGTTCGGCAAGAGCGTGTTCGAATTCCAGAACACCCGCTTCACGCTGGCCGACCTCAAGACCCGGTTGCAGGTCGGCTGGGCACACCTCGACTGGGCGATCGCGCGGCATCTGGAAGGCAAGCTCACGCCGGCGGAAGCAAGCGCTGCAAAGCTGTTCCATTCGGAGCTTCAGTTCGCCGCCTGCGATACCTCGCTCCAGCTTCACGGCGGCGCCGGCTACATGAACGAATATCCGATCGCGCGTCTGTGGCGCGATGCCCGGGTCACGCGCATCTATGGCGGCACCAGTGAAATCATGAAGGAGTTGATCGCCCGTTCGATCTGAGTTGTCGGCGGCGGTTCGAAACCCTATCCCACTTACATTGTTGTAAGTGACAAGTGCCGTGGGCGGGGAGAAAGCCGGTGAAGTTCGAAGCAGGCAAGCCAGGCCACCCGGTCGCCCCCGGCTGGCGGCCCGAAGCGATCCCGGTTCCCCAGCTCCTCGTTCGCAGCGCCGGGCGGTTCGGCGACCGCATCGCGCTCGACTTCATGGGCCGGACCTGGACCTATGAGGCGCTGCTTCGCGAAGCGATGGCCGCTGCGCAGGGTTTTCTCGATCTTGGCGTGACGCCCGGCAACCGGGTCGGCCTGTTCCTTCCGAACACGCCCCATTACCCCATCGCTTATTATGGCGCCCTGCTGGCGGGCGCGACCGTGGTCAATTTCTCGCCGCTCTACTCGCCAGAGGAAGTCGCGTTCCAGGCCCGCGATTCGGGCACCGAGATCATGGTCTGCCTCGACCTCGCCAAGCTGTGGCCGCCGATGCAGCGCTTGCTCGACGAGGGCCTGCTGAATCATCTGGTCGTCGGCAATCTTCCCGAGGTGCTGCCGGCAGCCAAGGCGCTCGGCTTCCGCCTGCTGAAGCGCAAGGAGCGTCAGCGCCTTCCCGGTGACGGGCGCATCTCGGCGTGGAGCACGCTCCTGTGGCCCGGCGAGCAGCGACCACTTCCTGCCGTCGATCCGTCGGCGATCGCCCTTCTCCAATATACCGGCGGCACCACCGGCGTGCCAAAGGGCGCGGCGCTGACGCACGCCAACCTCACCGCCAATGCCGAGCAACTCGCCGCCATTGATCCCGGCCACCCCAAACGCGAAGGCCGCGTCCTCGGCGCGCTGCCGCTGTTCCATATCTTCGCCAACAGCTGCATCCTCAATCGCAGCATCATTTCGGGCGGGACGATCACCCTCCTCGCCCGCTTCGAAGCCGGGGAAGCACTCGCCGCCATCCGCCGCAATCGCCTTACCGACCTCGCCGGGGTCCCCGCCATGTACCAGGCCATGATCGACCATCCCGATGTCGCGAAAACCAGCTTCGCAAGCGTGCAGCAGTGCTTTTCAGGCGGCGCCGCCATGACGTCGGCGCTGAAGGATCGGTTCGAGACCGCAACCGGGGCTCGCGTGCTCGAAGGCTATGGCCTGACCGAAACCAGCGGCGTGGTGTCGGTGAACCCCTACGTGGGCGAAACCCGTGCCGGGACGGCCGGGATCCCCCTGCCCGGCACCGAGATACGTATCGCCGATCCTGACGCCCCCGACCGCGTTCTCGGAGCGGAGGAAACCGGCGAGATCCTGATCCGCGGTCCGCAGGTGATGACCGGCTACTGGCGTGCGGCGGAGGGTAGGCCAGAGCCGCTTGCCGACGGCTGGCTGCACACGGGCGACCTCGGCTTCGTCGAGCCGGGCGGCTATCTCCGGCTGGTCGATCGGTCCAAGGACATGATCAATGTCGGCGGCTTCAAGGTCTTCCCGAGCCAGGTCGAGGCCGCGCTGCTGAAGGACGCCGCCATCAAGGAAGCGCTCGTCATCGCCGTGCCCGACGACCGGGTCGGCGAGCGTCCCAAGGCCTTTGCCGTCCTCCACGATGGAGTCGAGACGTCAGCGGAGACGCTGATGAAGGCCTTGTGTCAGCGCGTCGGCAAGCATGAGCGGCCGGTCGCCATCGAAATCCTCGACGACCTTCCCCGCACGATGATCGGAAAACCGGATCGCAAGGCGCTTACGAAACTGGACGCGGAGCGCCGGGCGGCGGCTACCAGCTAGGGCGCTGAAGGACCTTCGTCGGTCCGTGATAATCGACCTGATGCAAGGGCTTGAAGCCGAGTTTTGCCGCCAGCTTGAAACTCGGCTCATTGCCTTCGCTGATGATCGCCCAGATGTGCTGCGGCGGCAAGGTCGCCTCGGCCCAGGCCAGCAAAGCGGTGTTCGCCTCGTGTGCCATTCCGGTGCCGTGGGTTTCGGTGGCGAAGATCCAGCCCATCTCGGGCTCGTCGCCGAACTGCGGCTCGATCGCGCGCCTTGCCGTGAACAGGCCGACGTTGCCGACCAGCTTGCCGTCGCTCAGCCGCTCGACCGCCATGCCGCCGAAGCCGTTCAGCAGCCAGTTGCCCGTCGCCGCGCAGATACGGCGCCAGCATTCTTCCTCGCCCATCGGTTCGGGCCCGAAGAAGCGGTGCACCGCGGGCTCGGACATGATTGCGTGATAAGGGCGGAAGTCCTCCCGCCGCCAGCCGCGCAAACGAAGACGCCCGGTCTCCAGGGTTGGAGCCGGGCGTCCTTTCGTCATCGGTGAGAGGCCGACTTACTTCTTGCCGAGCGACAGGCCGCCGAAGCGCTTGTTGAAGCGCGCCACCTGGCCACCGGCGTCGAGCATCTTGCCGGTGCCGCCGGTCCAGGCCGGGTGAGCGGTCGGATCGATGTCGAGGTGAAGGGTGTCGCCTTCCTTGCCCCAGGTCGAACGGGTCTGGTACTTCGTGCCGTCGGTCATCTCGACGGTGATGAAGTGATAATCGGGGTGCGTCCCGCTCTTCATGGATAATTTCCTCGTGGATGTGGCTGGTTCCGACCAGCCTTGAAAAGGTCGCCGCCCCCTAGCGAAGACGGCTTAGCTTGACAAGGCGGGCCACGGCGACGGACAAGCGCGGCGGGTTCAGACCCGAGGAAGCCGGTGCGATCCCGGCGCTCTGCCCGGAACGGTGTGCCGCCCCCTGTGGCTGGCAAGTCCGATACTCGGCCTGAACCGTCGTCCGATCAACCGTCCGGGGCCAGGCGGAAGACGTGGCAGCAGCCTCCGCGACGACTTGCATGTGTCCAGTCGTTGCAAGGAGTGCCCAATTGTTTCTGACCGACCTCCCTCCTCCGCCCCCGGCGGCGGAAACCATCATCGTCACGGCCGCGAGGGGCGGCGAATCGCGGGACAAGTCCGCGGCCAGCGTCAGCCTGATCGAGCCGGTCACGGTGGAACGGCTCGGTGAGCCGCTGCTCGCGACCCTGCTTCGCCTGACGCCGTCGGCGAGCCTGTCGGTCGCCGGCCCCGCGGGTTCGCTGACCCAGGTCCGGCTGCGCGGCGCGGAGGCCAACCACACCCTCCTGTTCGTCGACGGTATACGCGCCAACGACCCCGCAGCCGGCAACGAGCCGCGCTTCGAATTGCTCTCCGCCGACCTCGCCGACCGGATCGAGATCGTGCGCGGCCCGCAGTCGGCTTTGTGGGGCAGCGAGGCGATCGGCGGCGTGGTGGCGCTCAGTGCCCAGCCGCGCGACGATTTCAGTGCCGTGGCGGAGGCGGGCAGCCAACGCTTCGGCCGGATCGGCGGCTCGGCCGGCTATCGCGAAGGCGACGTGAGCGTCGGCCTCGGCGGCGGCATTCAGGGCGCGCGCGGGATCAATGCCTTTGCCGGTGGACCCGGCGACCGCGACGGCTACCGCAACGCCGTCCTGCGCGGGCGGGTGGACTGGACGGCGGGGCCCCTCACCTTGTCCGCGTCCGGCTTCGGCATCGCTTCTAAGAGCGAGTTCGACGGATCGGACCCCGCTACTTTCCTGCGTGCCGACACCGCCAATTCCACGCGCAACCGGCTGGCGGCGGCACGTCTTGGCGCACGCTTCGATGCCGACGGCTGGAAGCTGGCGCTTGGCGTCTCCCGCCTGGGCTCGCGCAACCGCAACCTCCTTGCGAAGATCGAGCAGAACCGCACCAGCGGCCGCCGCGACACGCTGACCGCCGAGGCAGGGCGCGACTTCGCCGCGGCCGGAGTCGCCAGCCGCCTGACCGTTGCTGGAGAATGGACCGGCGAGCGCTTCACCGCGTCCGACACCGTCTACGGCGGCTTCACCAACCAGCGCCGCAAGCGTGACCAGACGGCGCTGACCGCGGAATATCGCGGGGAAGCCGGCCCCGTCGTCGCGACCCTCGCCCTGCGTCACGATGCCTTCAGCGCGTTTCGCGACGCCATGACCTTCCGCGCGGGCGCGCTGATCGCGCTCGGCGGCGGCCTGCAGCTTGCCGGAAGCTGGGGCGAAGGCATCGCCCAGCCGACCTTCTTCGACCTCTACGGCTTTTTCCCGGGCAGCTACGTTGGCAATCCCGCCCTGAAGCCCGAACGCAGCCGCGGCGGCGAGCTATCCCTGCGTGCGGTCAGCGGGCCGTGGCGGGCGGCGATAACGGCCTACCGCCAGCGTCTTCGTGACGAGATCGTCGCCAGCCCCGACTTCACCTCCGCGGTCAACGCCAGTGGCCGGAGCAGGCGCGACGGGGTCGAACTGGAAGCTGGGTGGAGCGGCGGCGAGTGGCTGAACCTGTCCGCCACCTACGCCTATCTCGATGCGGCGGAGCCCGCAGGGCGGGAACTCAGGCGGCCGCGGCACAGCGGGTCAGTTGCAGCCGACGGCTCCGCAGGGCGCCTCACTTATGGAGCGGCGCTGAGCTATACCGGTACCCGGCTCGACCGTGACTTCGACCTGTTCCCCTCGCCGCTGGTGCGGTTGCCGTCCCACTGGCTGGCGAGTGCCCGGCTCGGCTACCAAGTGACGCCCGGGGTCGAACTCTTCGGGCGCGTCGCCAATGCCTTCGATCGGAGGGTCGTCGACGTGGTCGGCTATCGCGCGGAAGGGAGGAGCCTTTTTGCCGGCATCCGCCTTGGTCCACGCCGCTGACGCGGCGCTTCGGGTCGCCTCCCTCAACCTGTGCACCGACGAGCTGCTGCTGCTGCTTGGCGAGCCGCGGCAGATTGTCTCGGTCAGCCACCTGGGCCACTCGCCCCGCGAGACGGCCCTGTGGCGCACGGCGCGTTCGTACCGGGCAAACGACGGCAAGCTGGAAAGCGTGCTGGCCCTGCGACCGCAGCTGATCCTGACGATGGGCGGAAGCGGTGGGGCGCGGCAGGCGCTGGCCCGCCGCTTCGGGGCGCGCCTGGTGGAGCTGGAATATCCGTCCAGCCCGGCCGAAGTGGTCGCGCAAGCGGCGCAGGTGGCCGCGCTCCTGCAGCGCCCCGCCGCTGCCAGGCCTTACCGCCAGCAACTCGCGCGCCTCGAGTCCTCCCAGCCCGCCCTGGAGGACGGCGCATTCGTGGGCGGCGGCGGTATCAGCCTGTCGCCGCAAGGGCTTGGTGCGTCGTGGCTGCGGCTCGCCGGCTTCCGTCAGCCGGCCTTGGCGAACAGCCGCCTCGGTCTCGAAATTCTCGTAACGACGCCGCCCAGGTGGCTGATCCGAAGCGATTATCGCGCCGACCAGGCCAGCCGAGGAGCCGCCTGGCTCGACCATCCCGTCGTCCGGCGCCTCGCCCCGCGAACCCTCGTGACCGACGGCCGGCCCTGGACCTGTGGCGGCTTGCCCATGCTTGCCGAGGTCGAGCGGTTGCGGGCACTGAGGGCGAGCCGTTGAGGCTGCTCCTGACTCCATCTCTGATCATCCTCCCGCTGGCGCTGTGCGCGGCGGCGATGCTGCTGCCGCTGGCGCCGCTCAGCGGACCGGATGAGCTTGCAAGACTGATCCTGGTCGAACTGCGGCTGCCGCGGCTGCTGCTGGGCCTTGGCTACGGCGCGGTGCTCGGCCTGACCGGAGCAGCGCTGCAGGCCCTGTTCGCCAACCCCCTCGCCTCGCCCGACATCACCGGCGCAAGCAGCGGTGCGGCGCTCGGCGCAGTCGTGGGGTCGACCTTCCTTGGCCTTGCGACACCGCTTGCGATGGGCGCCAGCGGGGCGACCGGAGCGGCGCTTGCACTGCTGCTGCTATTCGCGGTGGCCGGACGGCGACCGGATGCAGCCACCCTGCTCCTTGCCGGTCTCGCCATCAGCCTTGCCGCCGGCGCGGTGACAAGCCTTGCCCTTGCCCTCGCCCCTTCCCCCTTCGCCTTTTACGAAGCGTTCGACTGGCTGATGGGAAGCCTTGTCGATCGCAGCCTGGGCCAGGCCGCGGCGGCGCTGGTACCGGCGGCCATCGCCTCGGCGCTATTGGCACGCCGCAGCGGGGCACTCGACCGGCTCGCGCTCGGAGAGGACGTCGCGGCGTCGATGGGCCTTGCACCGGAGCGGCTACGGATGGAGGTCGTCCTGCTCTCCGCGATCGCGGTCGGCGCTTGCGTCGCGGTGTGCGGCGCGGTCGGCTTCGTCGGCCTGATCGCCCCCGTGCTGGCGCGGCGCTTGACCCGCGGCCACCCTGGTCGCGCCATGCTGCCGGCGGCGCTGATCGGGGCGACGATCCTGGTGGCGGCCGACCTCCTGACCAGACTGGCACCGCTCGGCCGAACCATTCCCCTCGGGGTCATCACCGCCAGCCTCGGCACGCCCATCTTCCTGTGGGTGCTGCTGGGCATGCGCGGAAAGCTGACGTCATGACGCCGCTGCTTGAAGCCTCCGTCGCGCTTCCTCCGCGCCTGGCCGAAACGCGGGTCCACGTGTCCGCTGGCGAGCGGATCGCGGTGATCGGCCCCAACGGCAGCGGCAAAACGACGCTGTTGAGGGCCCTCGCAGGGATCGAAGGTCAGGGTGCCGTGACGGTCGGCGGCGAAGCGCTTGTCGCCGTACCGCCCGCGAGGCGCCCGCAGCTGATCTCCTTCCTTCCGGCGAGCCGGGACGTGCGCTGGCCCATCCCGGTCCGCGACGTGATTGCCCTTGGACTGGCGACTCCGGATCCAACGCGGGTGGAGGACTTGCTCGAGCGCTTGCGGCTCGGCGAACTTGCGGACCGCCCGATCGATCGCCTGTCGACGGGGGAACGAGCCCGCGCCCTGCTCGGCCGGGCGCTCGCCGCCCGCCCGCGCCTGCTGCTGCTCGACGAGCCGCTGTCCAACCTCGATCCGGCCTGGGTGTTACGGACGCTGAACTATCTGGAAGAGGTGGCGCAGGACGGCACCGCCATCGTCATGGCGCTTCACGACCTGTCCCAATTGGGCCGGTTCGACCGCGTCTGGATGCTCGACGCAGGGAGGCTGGTTTCCGAGGAAACGCCCGGCGACCTGCTCGCCTCGCCCCGCTTCGCCGAGGTGTTCGAAGTGGAGCCGGACGGGACCGGCTGGACGCTCAATCCTTCGGCGGATCGGCGATCATCGCCGTGAAATTGGCCTCGGCCGCAAGCTTGCCACCGACAACGGCCTGCCCTGCAAATTTGCACACGGACGAGCGCTTCTGGACGAAGCTGACCTTGAGCTCGAGCAGGCAGCCCGGCTCGACCGGGGTGCGGAACTTGGCCCCGTCGATGGCCATGAAGTAGACGAGCTTGCCCGAGCCCGCGAGGCCGAGGCTCTCGACCGCAAGCACGCCGGCGGCCTGCGCCAGCGCTTCGACGATCAGCACGCCCGGCATGATCGGCCGTCCCGGGAAGTGCCCCGCGAAGAACGGCTCGTTGATGCTGACCGCCTTGATGGCGGTGATGCGCTCGTCGAGCACGAGTTCGGCGACCCGGTCGACGAGCAGCATCGGATAGCGATGGGGCAGCGCCGCCATGACCTGGCGGATGTCCCGCGTCTGCGGCACGGCGGTGCTGTCCCCGTCGCTCAAGGCTTAGCGGCCCGTCGGGCGCGGCTGTGCCGGCTGCGCCTGCTGCGGAAGCGGCGTGACGCTGACCGACGGCACCTGCGCATTGAGCGCGGTCAGGACATCGTTGGTGATGTCCACACCGTTGGCGCGGGCGAGCGTGGCATCGGTATCGACCGCGATGTTGGCACCGCGGGCCACCATCGCCTGATTGATGATCGGACCGAGCCGGGCGTCGAGCTGCTGGCGGACGTGCGCCTGCGTCGACTGGAGGCGGGTCTGGAGGCCCTGCAGCTCCTGGTTGGCGGTCTGCTGCGACTGCTGCCAGCGCTGCACGCGCTGCTGAAGCGCGGCCGGCGGGTTCTGGCGCTGGGCGGCCGGAAGCGCGTTGATGGCGGCCTCGATCGCCTGACCTTCGGTCTGGATCGGGGCGGCCAGCGCCTGCTGGCGGGTCTGGAGGGCGGTGGCCTGGCTCTGCAGCTGGGTCAGCGCGGCGCGGCAGGCGGTGCACTCGGCATAGATGCGGCCGCTGTCGACCACCGCCACGACGGCGGCCGGCAGGCGCTGCGCAGCGGCGGGCGTGGCAACGGCAGTGGCCGCAAGAAGGCCGAGAACAAGCTTGTTGGTCATCAGAATGCAGTCCCTACGTTGAATTGGAAGAGTTTGGTGTCGTCGCCGTCCTGGCTCAGCAGCGCCTTGGCAAGGTCGATGCGGAGCGGGCCGAACGGCGAGGTCCAGTTGACGCCCACGCCGATCGAAAGACGGGGCTTGGCGCTGTTGCCGAGATATTCCTCCCGGTAGCCGGGAGCGAAGCTGAGCGTGGTGTTGGTCGGGGCAGCAGCGCAATTGGCGCTGGTCTGGCCCGGCAATAGCGCCTGCGGCGTCGGCGCCGTGGTGGTGGTGTCGTTGGGCACGTAGAAGCAGGTGCCCGGAATATCGAGCAGGTTGGGCTGGCGCAGCTTGAACAGCGAACCGACGTCGACGAACGCCGACGGCCTCAGCCCAAGGTTGCGGGCACCCGCCCCGAGCGGGATCTCGAGCTCGAGCCGGCCCATGTAATAAGCGCGGCCGCCGAGCGCGTCGGTGATCTGGCCTTCGTCCTCGAGCGCCGAGGCGTCGGCGGTGTAGCTGGTGCGGCGGATGCGCGGACCGATGCCGCGGATGTCGAAGCCGCGCAGCTGCGGAGTGAAGAAGCGGTCGGAAATCCGGATCGGATCGAGCCCGGCCCGGACCGCCTTCTGCAACGGATGGATGTAGCCGCCCTCGGCCCGTGCCGAGAGAACGAAACCGCTTCCGATGCCCCAGTATTTGGTGCCTTCCGCCCGCGAGCGGACATACTTCACGTCGCCGCCGAGACCGGCGAAGTCCTGGCTGAAGCCCAGCCGCTGGCCGCGGGTGGCACGGATGCCGTTGGTGTTGTCGAACACCAGGCTGTAGCCGACCAGCGAGGTCACGCGCTTGCCGATTTCATCGCACAGATACTGGCCCGCCTTGAGCGGATCGCAGGCGCCGTTGGTGAAGAATTCGGGCCGGTTGGCAAGGCTGATGTCATCGAAGTTCAGCGTGTAGCGGGTACCGAAGTTGATGAACTCGTTGACCGGGAACCCGAGCGACAGGCCACCGCCCGTCTGGTTCTGGCTGTAGGTCCGGTTGCGCTCGTTGCCGACGAAGTTGAAGCTGTTGAAGTCGCGGCGATATATCTGGCCGCCGAGCAGGATCTGCTTGTCGAACAGATAGGGCTCGGTGAAGCCGAGCTGGACCGACTTCGAATAGCGCGAATAGTTGATCCCGGCGGACAGCGACTGGCCCATGCCACGGAAGTTGTTCTGTTCGACGCTCGCCGCGAGGATGAACCGCTCGAGGCTCGAATAGCCCGCCGACAGCTGCAGCTGGCCGGTCGGCTTCTCCTCAACCTCGACGTTCAGCGCGACCCGGTCGGGAGCGACCTGCTCCTGCTTGATCTCCAGCTTTTCCTGGAAATAGCCGAGGCTCTGGATGCGGTCCTGGCTGCGCTTCACTTTGAGGGTGTTGAAGGCGTCGCCCTCGTTAACGCGGAATTCGCGGCGGACGACCTTGTCGCGGGTGCCGGTATTGCCCGACACGTTGATGCGGTCGACGTAGGTACGCGGGGTTTCACCGACCCGGAACGCGATGCCCATGGTCCGCGTCTCGGCATTGCGCTCGTAATTGGGATCGATCTCGGTGAACGCATAGCCGAGCAGGCCGGCGGCCTCGTTCATGCGGGTCACCGCATCCTCGACCGCCTTGGCGTTGAACCAGTCGCCCTTCTTCACCCCGGCAAGCGCGACCACCGTGTCCGGCTTGAAGTCGCGCAGTTCGGATTCGGCGGTGATGTCGCCGAACTTGTAGCGCGGGCCTTCCTCGACGACGTAGGTGATGACGAAGTCGCGGCGGTCCGGCGTCAGTTCCGCAAGCGCCGACACCACGCGGAAGTCGGCATAGCCCTGCGTCAGGTAGAAAGCGCGCAGCTTCTGCTGGTCGGCCGCGAGGCGATCGGGGTCGTAGCTGTCGTTCGACTTGAGGAAGCCGAGGAAGCCGCCGCTCTCCCGAGTGAACATCTCCTTGCGGAGACGGCCATCGTCATACTGCTCGTTGCCGATGATGTTGATCGCGCGAACCTTGGACTTGTCGCCCTCGGTCACCTCGAACACGAGGTCGACGCGGTTCTGGTCGAGCGTGACGACCTTGGGTTCGACGCGGGCAGCGAAGCGGCCCTGGCGCTTGTAGAGCTCGATGATCCGCTCGACGTCCGAACGGGCCTTGGAACGGGTGAAGATCTGCCGCGGCGCAAGCCGGATCTCGGGCAGGATCTTGTCGTCCTTGATCCGCTTGTTGCCCTCCAGGACGATGCGGTTGATGACCGGATTCTCGCGCACCACCAGCACGATGGCGCCGGTATCGGCCCCTTCGATCTGGGCGTCGGCGAACAGTTCGGTCTCGTAGAGCGCCTTGATCGCGGTATCGAGCTTTTCGGTGTCGTAGGTGTCGCCCGGGTTGAGGCCGGCATAGGACCGCACCGTGTCCGCCTCGAGGCGCTGTGCGCCGCGCACGGAGATCGAGCGGATCACCCTTTGCTGCGGTGCAGCCGCAGTCGGCGCGGCAGCCGCTGGAGCCGGCTGAGTCGCCGCTGCGGGAGCGGGCGCTGCGGCCTGCTGGGCAAGCACCGGAGACGCCCAGCCACCAGCAATGGTGCCAAGCAGAAGTGACG
This sequence comes from Sphingomonas kaistensis, assembly GCF_011927725.1. Classification (NCBI taxonomy): domain Bacteria; kingdom Pseudomonadati; phylum Pseudomonadota; class Alphaproteobacteria; order Sphingomonadales; family Sphingomonadaceae; genus Sphingomonas; species Sphingomonas kaistensis. The sequence continues at coordinate 2,138,941 of NZ_JAATJC010000001.1, forward strand.
CCCTCATGCGGTTGATCAAAACCTTGTCGCCTTTCGAACTCACGTATTCGTTCCCCGCCTGGATGGAGGTGACCGAAATCCCGGTCTGCGGGCACATACAGAAACCCGCGACGCTACTAGACGCGGGCCCCTGCCGCGCCAACCGATATTGTTCAAGCCAAGCTCAGCCCAACAATCGCCCCAATGTCTGCCACAGCCCTACCGACGAGAGGTCGTTGAGGGTCGCCACCAGCATCAAGGTCATGAGGGCGGCGAATCCGCCGCGAAACAGCCACTCCTGCGCCTGAGCCCCAAGCGGTTTACGGCGTGTCGCCTCAACCGCGTAGAGCGCCAGATGACCCCCGTCGAGCATGGGAACTGGCAAAAGGTTGATGAACCCGAGGTTTATCGAGAAGAAGGCGATCAGCTGGACGAATTCGAACCAGCCGATGCTTGCGACCTGCCCGGCGACCTGCGCCATCTTGATCGGGCCGCCCAATTCCTCGAGCGGACGACGCCCGGTGATGATCTGCCACAGGCCGACGCTGGTGTTCTCGATCGTCGACCAGGTGATCCCCGCCGCTTCCGGGATGAGCTGCAGCGGCGGGACCGGCTCGAACACCCGCTCGCCGGTCGCGATGCCGAGGCGGCCGACGCGATAGGTCTGGCCGAAGCGGTCGGCCTCGGTGACGGAAGCGAGGCGCGTTGAGGCCGTGAAGCTGCGTCCCGCCCGCTCGACGGTGATCACGACTTCCTCGCCGGGGCGGAGCCGGCTGTAGTCGGCCAGGTCATCGAAGCGACGGATCTCCCGCCCGTCGATGCCGACGACGCGGTCGCCCTTGACCAGCCCGATCGCAGCGGCTGGCGAGCCCGGCATCACGGCGGCGACCACCGCCGGCGTGCGCGGGGCGCCATTCACCGCGATGAACGCCGCAAAGATCAGGATGGCGAGGAGGAAATTGGCGGCGGGGCCGGCGAACACCACCAGCGCACGCTGCCAGACGGGCTTGGCGTGAAAGCTGCGGGCCCGAAGATCCGGGCTCAGCTTGTCGAGATCCTGCCCCATGCTGGCCGGATTCATGTCACCGGTGAAGCGGACGTAGCCGCCGAGGGGCAGCCAGCCGACCTTCCACCGAGTCCCGCGTTTGTCGGTCCAGCCCGCCACTTCACGGCCGAACCCGATCGAAAAGGTTTCGGCGCCGATCCCGAACCAGCGGCCGACGATGTAGTGGCCGAACTCGTGGATGAAGACGAGCGGGCCGATCGCGCCGAGGAAGGCCAGCGCCAGGAACCAGATGGGCGGCGTTTCAAGCATCAGTGCGCGGTGACCTTCAGCGCCTCGCGCGTCGTGCGGCGCACTTCTGAATCGAGCGCGAGCACGTCGTCGATCGAAGGGGGCAACGGTTGGTCCATGCGGTCAAGCTGTTCCTCTACGATGGCGGCGATGTCACCGAAGTGAATGGCGCCGCGGAGAAAAGCCTCCACGGCCACCTCATTGGAAGCATTCAGGGTCAGCGGCGCCGCACCGCCGCGGCGAAGCGTCTCGCGGGCGAGCCGAAGCGCCGGGAAACGCCCGGGATCCGGGGCTTCGAAATCGAGCCTGGCGATCTCCAGCAGGTCGAGGCGGCGGGCCTTGGTCGCCATTCGTTCGGGCCAGGCGAGGATGTGGCCGATCGGGACCCGCATGTCGGGCGAGCCGAGCTGCGCCAGCATCGACCCGTCGGCATATTCGACCAGGCTGTGGATCACCGACTGGGGATGCACGACGATGTCGATCCGCTCTTCCGGAAGAGCGAACAGGTGATGGGCCTCGATCAGCTCTAGCCCCTTGTTCATCATGGTCGCGCTGTCGACGCTGATCTTGGCGCCCATCGACCAATTGGGGTGCGCCACCGCCTGCGCCGGGGTGGCCCGGGCCATGTCGGCGGCTGAGAGGGTGCGGAACGGCCCGCCGCTGGCGGTCAGGATCAGTCTTGCAACTTTATCGCAATCCTGGCCCGCAAGGCACTGGAAGATAGCGTTATGTTCGCTGTCGATCGGCAGCAGGACGGCGCCCGAGCGGCGGGCCTCTTCGATCATCAGTGCGCCCGCGGAAACCAGAGCCTCCTTGTTGGCGAGACCGATGGTGCGGCCCGCTCGAACCGCGGCCATTACCGGCGCGAGCCCGGCGGTGCCGACGATGGCGGCAATCACGAGGTCGGCCGAAACGGCGGCCTCGGCTAGCGCCCCCTCGCCTGCCGCGACCCGGATCCCGGTCCCGGCCAGCGCGGCCTGAAGCTCGCCCAGGCGGCTGTCGTCGGCGATCACCGCCAGCGAGGCCCGCGTCCGGCGTGCGATGGCGGCGAGCTCGGCGATGTTGCTGGACGCCGTCACCGCGGTTACCTCGAACCGCTCGGGCGCGGCTTCGACCAGGTCGAGGGTCGAGGTGCCGATCGAGCCGGTGGCGCCGAGGATGGCGATCTTCTTCATCAGCCGAGACCCGCCGCCACGCCCAAGGCGGTCAGCACCGCCACCGGCACCAGCCCGTCAAGGCGGTCGAACACGCCGCCGTGGCCAGGCAGGATGCGCCCGCTGTCCTTGACCCCCGCCTGCCGCTTCATCCAGCTTTCGAACAGGTCGCCGATCGCCGCGGCGAAAGCGAACAACGGTGCAAGCCATAGCCAGCCCCAGTGCAGATCCTGGCTTTGCGCCCAGATCCCGGCGAGCAGGGTCGCCGAGATCAGTCCGCCGACCAGGCCGGAAATGGTCTTGTTGGGGCTGATGGTCGGCGCCAGTTTCGGCCCGCCGAAGGTGCGGCCGGTGAAGAAGGCCCCGATGTCGGCGCTCCAGGTGACAATGAACGCCCACAGCACCAGTTCGAAGCCCTCGCTTCCCGGCGGATCACCGGCCCGCTCGCGCACCCATAGAAGGGACAAGGCGGGCAGCAGGGCGAAGACGAAGCCGCCGAGGTGCCACTTCAGCCCCCAGCCCCGGACCATCTTGGCCCATTCGTAATAGATGGCGGTGGCGGCGCCGGCGACCAGGATGGCGAAGGCCGTCCCGCCGAACCATTCGGCGGTCAGCGCGGTGAGGATCATCAGCACGCCGGTGATGGTGCGAAGCGCGATCTCGCTCATCGCCCGCCGAACCTCCGCTGACGCCGGGCGAACTCCGCCAGGGCCGAGCCGAACGCCGCCTCATCGAAGTCGGGCCACAACGTATCGACGAAGTGCAGTTCAGCATAAGCGGCCTGCCACAGCAGGAAGTTCGACAAGCGCACCTCGCCGCTGGTGCGGATCAGGAGATCGAGCGGTGGCAGGTCGCGGGTGTGGAGCAGCCCCTCGATGGCCGCGACGTCGATCGTCTCTGGGTCCAGCGTGCCGTCCCTTGCCGCCAGCGCGAGCGCCTTCGCGGCCCCGGCAATCTCGCCCTGGCTGCCGTAGTTCAGCGCGACGACCAGGGTCAGCCGGTCATTGCCCTGCGTTTCCTCGACCGCCTGCTGGAGGCGATCGTAAAGTTCGTTGCCGAAGGCCGCCGGCTCGCCGATCAGCTTCAGCCGGACCTTTTCCTTCTGCAAGGTGCCCAGTTCGCGCTCGAGGTAGAAGCGCATCAGGCCCTTGAGGTCGCTGACCTCGTCCTCGCTGCGCCGCCAGTTCTCGCTGGAGAAGGCGTAAAGCGTCAGGACCTCGACCCCGCTGTCGACCGCCGCCTGCATGGTGCGGCGGACCGCCTCGGCCCCTGCGCGGTGGCCGGCGACGCGCGGGAGCGAGCGCCGGGTGGCCCAGCGCCCGTTGCCGTCCATGATGATCGCGACGTGGCGGGGAATTACCGCCCCGCCAGCCCCGAGCTTCGACGAGGAATCGCGTGCCTCGACGTCGCCTGGCACCAACGGGGTAGACGAACTCACTTGCCGAGGATTTCCTTTTCCTTGGCCGCCGCCGCCGCATCGATCTCCTTGATCGTGTCGTCGGTGATCTTCTGGACCTCGGTGTCGAGCTTCTTGTGCTCGTCCTCGCTGATTTCCTTCTTCTTCTCGTCGGTCTTCAGCGCGTCCATCGCGTCCCGGCGCACGTTGCGGGCGGCGATCCGGGCCTTTTCGGCATATTGGCTGACCAGCTTGGCAAGCTCCTTGCGGCGCTCCTCGGTCATGTCGGGGATCGGCAGGCGGATCATCTGGCCGTCGGTGATCGGGTTGATTCCGAGACCGCCCGAACGGATCGCCTTTTCCACCGCATTGAGGTTGGACTTGTCCCACACCTGCACCGAGATCATCCGCGGCTCGGGGACCGAGACGGTCGCGACCTGGTTGAGCGGCATCTTGGCGCCGTACACTTCGACTTGGATCGGATCGAGCAGCGCGGTCGAGGCGCGGCCGGTGCGAAGGCCGCCCAGATCGCCCTTGAGCGCTTCCACCGACCCCGCCATGCGGCGCTTCACATCGGCCTTGTCATAGGCTGGCATCTTGTCGTTCCTCCTGGTCCTGAACGATCGTCGCAACTCCCTCGCCCGCAAGCACCTTGGCAAGGTTGCCAGGCTCGCGGATGTTGAAGACGACGATCGGAATATCATTGTCGCGGCACAGCGCGACCGCAGCCGCGTCCATGATCTTGAGATCCTCGGCAAGCACCTTGTCGAAGCCGATGGTGTCGAACCTTTTGGCGTCCTTCACCTTCTTGGGGTCGGCCGAATAGACGCCGTCGACGCTGGTGCCCTTGAAGAGGGCATTGCACTTCATCTCGGCGGCGCGGAGCGCAGCGCCAGTGTCGGTGGTGAAATAGGGTGAGCCGACGCCGGCGGCGAAGATCACCACCCGGCCCTTGGCGAGATGGCGCTCGGCACGGCGGCGGATCACCGGCTCGCACACCTGGTCCATCTTGATCGCGCTCTGGACGCGGGTGTCGACCCCGATCTGCTCCAGCGCGTTCTGCACCGCCAGCGCGTTCATCACGGTCGCAAGCATGCCCATGTAATCGGCCTGGGCCCGGTCCATGCCCTTGGCGGCGCCGGCCATGCCGCGGAAGATATTGCCGCCGCCGATCACCAGGCACAGCTCGAAGCCGGCTTCCTTGGCGGCCTTCACCTCGGCGGCCATCGCTGCGACGGTGTCCGGGTCGATCCCGAACTGGCCGGGGCCCATCAACGCCTCGCCCGACAGCTTCAGGAGAATGCGGTTGAAGCGGCGAGCCATGAGGTTGCGTGTCTTTCGGATGTGAAACGGGCGGCAGCGCTTCTATAAGCGCCGCCGCCCGCTTGGGAAGTATCTTCTCCCCCTCATCGAGGAGGGAGAGAGGAGCTTAGCCCTGCTTGACGCCCGAAGCGGCAGCAACTTCGGCCGCGAAGTCGCTCTGCGCCTTTTCGATGCCTTCGCCCAGCTGGAAGCGGACGAAGTCGACGATGGTGGCCGAGCCGCCAGCCGCCTTGGCTTCCGCCGCGACATAGTCCTGCACCGGGGTCTTGCCATCGAACACCACCGCCTGGGTAAGCAGCGCGCTTTCCTTGCGGAACTTGTCGACCGGACCCTTGAGGATCTTCTCGGCGATATCGGCGGGCTTGCCGGCGATCTTGTCGGCGTTCTTTTCGCGGGCGATGGCGGCTTCGCGCTCGATCACGGCCGGATCGATCGATTCGCCGGTCAGCGCCAGCGGGTTGGCGGCGGCGATGTGCATCGCGATCTGCTTGCCAAGGCTCTGCAGCTTTTCGGCCGGGGCATCGCCCTCGATCGCGACCAGCACGCCGATCTTGCCCATGCCCGGGGCAGCGGCATTGTGGACATAAGCCACGACCGCGCCTTCACCGACGCTCAGCGTCTTGGCGCGGCGCAGGTTCTGGTTCTCGCCGATGGTGGCGATGTTCTCGGTCAGGGCTTCCTCGACCGACTTGCCCGACGGCATCGTCTCGGCCTTCAGCGCATCGACGTCGCCGTTGCCGGCGAGCGCCAGCTTGGTGACGTCACGGACGAAGTTCTGGAACTGCTCGTTCTTGGCGACAAAGTCGGTTTCCGAGTTCACTTCGACGACCACGCCCTTGTTGCCTTCAACGGCAACGCCGACGAGGCCCTCAGCGGCGGTGCGGCCGGCCTTCTTGCCCGCCGAGGCGAGGCCCTTGGCACGCAGCCAGTCGATCGAGGCTTCGACGTCGCCGTTGTTCTCGGCAAGCGCCTTCTTGCAGTCCATCATGCCGGCGCCCGAGCGCTCGCGCAGTTCCTTGACCATCGCGGCCGTGATGTCAGCCATGTCTAATACCTTTCGCTCCCCTCCCGCTGGCGGGAAGGGCTGGGGGTGGGGATCCAGAGCAGGTTCGTGCGTCGCCATGAATACAGACGCACCCCTGCCCCCTCCCGCGAACGGGAGGGGAGTGTGTAGGGCTTACGCTTCGAGCGCGGCTTCGGCCGGCGGCTCGGACATGGCGCCGATGTCGACGCCCTGGCGCTGCTGGTTGCCGGTCTTGCCCGAAGTGGCCGCCTCGGCGACCGCGTCGGCGTAGAGGCGAATGGCGCGGCTGGCGTCGTCGTTGCCCGGAACCGGGAAGGCAATGCCTTCGGGGTTCGAGTTGGAATCGAGGATCGCGACGACGGGGATGCCAAGGACGTTGGCTTCCTTGATCGCCAGCTCTTCCTTGTTGGTGTCGATCACGAACATGACGTCGGGCAGGCCGCCCATGTCACGGATGCCGCCGAGGCTCTTCTCGAGCTTGTCGCGCTCGCGGGTCAGCTGGAGCACTTCCTTCTTGGTCAGGCCGGCGGTGTCGCTGCCGAGCTGCTCTTCAAGGCTCTTGAGGCGCTTGATCGAGTTGGAGATGGTCTTCCAGTTGGTCAGCATGCCGCCGAGCCAGCGATGGTTGACGAAGTGCTGGCCCGAACGGCCGGCGGCTTCGGCCACGGCGTCCTGCGCCTGGCGCTTGGTGCCGACGAACAGCACCTTGCCGCCGCGGGCGACGGTGCCCTGCACGAAGTCGAGCGCGCGAGCGAACAGCGGAACGCTCTGCGACAGGTCGATGATGTGAACGCCGTTGCGATCGCCGAAGATGTACGGCTTCATGCGCGGGTTCCAGCGGTGGGTCTGGTGACCGAAGTGAGCGCCAGCTTCAAGCAGCTGCTGCATCGAGACGAGCGTGCTCGCCATAGGGATAATTCCTTCCGGTTGATCCTCTGGGAAGCGGGAACATGCGACCTTTCGGCTGCACGCACCGGGCTATGATGCTTCCCATGCGGGGTTTGTAATACGCCGCCCCTGGCACTTCGAATGGTAGCGGAGGAGGGACTTGAACCCCCGACACGCGGATTATGATTCCGCTGCTCTAACCAGCTGAGCTACTCCGCCCCTCTCGGGGTGCCGTGACGGCGGGCGGGCCTATACGCGGGGGATATGCAGCGGTCAACGCCAAGGAACCCCTGCCGGGGCGCTGTGTTGGGCGCGTGAAGGAGATCACCAATAATGGACCCGCTCACGCCGCTTGATACGATCTGCCGTATCATCCTACGCGCCAAGGAATATGAAGCCCAGGTCCCGTCGGACTATGATGCGGGCGAGGACGCGGAGAATATCGACGGCGAGGACGGCGAGGCTCTTTCGGTCCTCGACGACGACGTCAATGACGGCGTTGAGGAAGAATTGCGCGCCGCGATCGACGACCTGGCCGAGGACCAGCAGGCCGAACTGCTCGCCTTCTGTTGGGTCGGTCAGGGCACCTACGAAGCGTCCGACTGGGACGAAGCCATTTCCGAAGCGACCGACGAGATCAGGGGCGGCAACGTGGTCGACCTGTTCCTCGAGATGCCGATGCTCGCCAGCGTGCTGGAATCCGGCATGGCTGCCTTCGAACTCAGCTGCGACGGGGTCGGCGACCTCAGCTAGCCCCGGAAGCTCCACCGCCCCAGCCGCTCCCACGGGCCGCCAAGGTAGCGGTGGAGCTCCAGCCCCGCGATCCTGAGGGGTCGCGGGCTGAACTCCGCCTTAAGTTCGTTCAGCAGTGCCTTGGCCGCTCGCGGCTCGGCCTTGTTCATGACCGTCACATGCGGTCGCCAGCCCTGCCCGTCCTGTGACGTCAGGAAGCCGTGAAAATGGTCGGCGATATTGCGGCGGATGGCTTCCAGCTCGTCCGACACGATCCGGTAGGCGACCCCCCGGCCAAGGTTCATCAGGCCGGCGACGGAAGCCCTCGGCGCGGGGTTGGCGGCCTCGCGGGCGAGCACCCTTCCCGCCTCCGCCTCGGCGCTGGGAGGAAGGGCATGAAACATGGTGAGGTGCGCCGCCAGCTGGTTGCGCTCCGGAGGGAAATAGGCCCGCCGCTGGCCGTCGAGCCAGGCGAAATCCTCGGGCCCGAGGGCCGCAGTGACGATCAATGCTCCACTCATCGTCCGGGCCAATTGTCCTTCTGGAGCTCGGGCAGCCGTTCGAACTGCTCTGGCGACAAATCGGTCTTCACCGCTCCCTCGGAAACCCCCGCGTAGCGCCAGTCGACCCGGCGCAGCGTTTCGCCCACGCCGGCCACCCCGCCTTGTGCGACCACTAGGTAGCGCAACCGCCCGCCGTCACAGCTCAGCATCGCATCGACCGTGTTGCCGAGCGTCTCGCCGCTTCGGCCGAGCAGGCGTGAGGCGGTCAGGCTGGACGCGGGGAACAGGTCGTCACCCGGCGCCGATGCGCTGGCCTCGGCCGCCTTGGTCGCCCCTTCCTCCAGCTTGGCCTGCCGCCCCAGCCAGCGATAGACGCCGAACAGGTTGAGCAGGGTCATCACGGCATTGGTCCATACCAGTGCCGGCTGCCCCGTCAGCACCCCGGTCGCGAACCAGGCGATCGACCCGATCGTGAAGATGATGAAGCCGATGCCGGTGATCCGGCTGCCGAGGTTAGAGGCGGTGAAGCAGGCGGCGATGATGGTCGCGGCGGTGGCGATCCACGAGGCGGTTTGATCCATGGGCAGGGTAATGCGCGGCGCGTGCCGCAAGGTCCACCTGACCTAAATCTCCACCTGGCTCCCAAGCTCGACGACGCGGTTCGGCGGCAGCTTAAAGAACTCCATCGCGCTTTCCGAATTGCGCAGCATCCACGCGAACAGACGCTCGCGCCAGCTCGCCATGCCAGGCCGGGCGGTCGAGATCAGGGTCTGCCGGGCAAGGAAGAAACTGGTGTCCATCATCCGGCACACCGGCCCGCAATCCTGAAGCTTGCCGAGCTGGGTCGGGACGTCGAGCTCTTCCATGAAGCCGTAGCGCAGGACCACCCGGAAGAAGCCGTTGGTATAATCCTCCGTCTCCAGCCGGCGCTCCTCGCGGACATAGGGCACGTCCTCGATCCGGACGGTCAGCAGCATCACCCGCTCGTGCAGCACCTTGTTGTGCTTGAGGTTGTGCAGCAGCGCATGGGGCACGCCCTTTGCGCTGGAGGTCATGAACACCGCGGTACCGGGAACGCGGGTGGCGCTGTTGGCGGCCGACTTCACGAACACTTCCATCGGCAAGCTCGCCTCGGCCATGCGGTCGAGCATCAGCTTGCGGCCCTTGGCCCAGGTCGTGAGCAGGGTGAAGCCGATCACGCCCACCACCAGCGGCACCCAGCCGCCGTCCGGCACCTTGAGGAGGTTGGCGCCGAAATACAGGATATCGACCAGCAGGAAGAGCGCCAGCAGCGGCACGGCCTTCCACGCCGGCCACTTCCACAGCGAGAAGAACACCACCGCCAGCAGCAGCGTGTCGATGAACATCGCGCCGGTCACCGCGATCCCGTAGGCGGCGGCAAGGTTCGAGGAGCTGCCGAAGCTTACCACCAGCAGCACCACGGCGACCATCAGCGCCCAGTTCACCACCGGAATGTAGATCTGGCCCTTGGCCGACTCGCTGGTCTGAAGGATCCTGAGGCGCGGGATGAAGCCGAGCTGGATCGCCTGCTGGGTGACCGAAAAGGCGCCGGTGATCACCGCCTGGCTGGCGATCACCGTGGCGCAGGTCGCAAGCAGCACCAGCGGCAGGCGCAGGCTTTCGGGCGCGAGGAAGAAGAACGGGTTCTTGACCAGCTCGCGGGCCTGTTCGGGCGATTGCTGGAGGAGCATGGCGCCCTGCCCGAGATAGTTGAGCAGCAGGGCCACGATGACGAAGATCCAGGCATAGCGGATCGGCCGCTTACCGAAGTGTCCCATGTCGGCGTAAAGCGCCTCGGCGCCCGTTACCGCCAGCACCACCGACCCCATTGCGATGAAGGCCGGAAGCGGCTCCTGATAGTAGAAATAGAGCGCGTTCAGCGGATTGAGCATCTCCAGCAACAAGCCGGGCGCCGCCACGAGGTGGGTCGTCCCGAGCACCGCTAGGGTGACGAAATAGACGATCATCACCGGACCGAACAGATTGCCGACCTTGGCCGTGCCCCGGCTCTGGATCATGAACAGGCCGACCAGGATGCCGATGCAGAGCGGGATGACGTAGGGCTCGAAGGCCCCGTTGACCGTCTTCAGCCCCTCCACCGCCGACAGCACCGAAATCGCCGGGGTGATCATGCTGTCGCCGTAGAACAGGGCGGTTGCGAACACGCCCAGCATGACGATCCCGCCGGTCCAGCGCCGGGTGGTCCCAGTCGAACGGTTGATCAGGGCCAGCAACGCCAGGCTTCCGCCCTCGCCCTTGTTGTCGGCGCGCATGATGATGGTGACGTATTTCAGCGTCACGATGATCATCATCGACCAGAAGATGAGGCTCAGCACGCCGAAGATGTGAAGCTGGTCGGGCTCCAGCGTGTGATGGCCGGCGAAGGTTTCGCGGAAGGCGTAGATGGGCGAGGTACCGATGTCGCCGAACACCACGCCCGCCGCGCCAAGCATCAGCTTGGCGAGCGAACCCTGGACATGATGGCCATGGCTGTCCTCGGTCACCGCCTGGGGGGCGGGCTGGGCAGCGCCTTCAGCGGTGACGTTCATCGGGCGCGGCCCCTAGCAGCGCGAGTGTCCGCTCGCAATCGGCTGGTGCAACTGCGCATTCCCGGTCTATAGGCGCGCGCAACCACCGAACAATCAACTCTCGAAGAGGCAATCGTTCCATGCGTGTCGGCGTGCCCAAGGAAATCAAGAACCACGAGTATAGAGTCGGCCTGACCCCGGCTTCCGTCAAGGAGCTGGTTGCGGCCGGCCACGAGCTGTTCGTCGAGACGGGTGCCGGCAAGGGCATCGATTGCCCCGACAGTGCTTATGTGAAGGCTGGCGCGACCATCCTGCCCGACGCCGCCGCGGTGTTCGAGACGGCCGAGATGATCGTCAAGGTCAAGGAGCCGCAGGCGAGCGAGATCGCGATGATCAAGCCGCACCACCTGCTGTTCACCTATCTCCACCTCGCCGCCGACAAGCCGCAGGCCGAGGGACTGATGAAGTCCGGCGCGACCTGCATCGCCTATGAAACGGTGACCTCACGCTCGGGCGCGCTGCCGCTGCTCAAGCCTATGAGCGAAGTCGCGGGCCGACTCAGCATTCAGGTCGGCGCGCACTACCTTGAAAAGGCCCAGGGCGGTCGCGGCGTGCTGCTCGGCGGCGTTCCCGGAGTTGCCCCGGCCAAGGTCGCGATCCTCGGCGGCGGCGTCAGCGGCGTCAATGCGGCGCAGATGGCGGTCGGCATGCGCGCGGACGTCACCATCTACGACATTTCGAACGAGCGCCTGGCCGAGCTCGACATGTTCTTCGGCAGCCAGATCAAGACCGCTTATGCCAGCCGTGACGCCATTGCGCGCGCGGTCGAGGAAGCGGAGCTGGTGATCGGCGCAGTGCTGGTGCCCGGTGCCGCGGCGCCCAAGCTCGTCACCCGCGAGATGCTCAAGACCATGAAGCGCGGCTCGGTGCTGGTCGACATCGCGATCGATCAGGGCGGCTGCTTCGAAACCAGCCACGCCACCACCCACGCCGACCCGGTCTACGAGGTCGATGGCGTGATCCATTATTGCGTCGCCAACATGCCGGGCGCGGTGGCCCGTACCAGTGCCTTCGCGCTAAACAACGCCACCCTGCCCTTCGCCCTCAAGCTCGCCAACCTGGGCGCGGAAGCCGCGATGAAGGCCGACCCGCATCTCGCCAACGGGCTCAACGTCAGCGGCGGCAAGATCCGCCATCAGGCCGTCGCCGAAGCGCTCGACCTCGAGTTCGTGCCGGTCTAATTACGGAACATAAACGGAACGTCGTCGTTCTTCAGCCAACTCAACTCTCTGAGAAGGCTCGAAGAATGACGACGAAGCCCGACACCGATCCCAAGGCGCATCCGACCGGCAACGCGGTCAAGGATCCCGATCACTGGACCACCGGCGGCGAGCCGATGACGGGGGCGCAGGCCTCCTATCTCCAGACGCTGAGCGAAGAAGCCGGCAAGGAATTCGATCCCGAACTCTCCAAGGCGGAAGCCTCGAAGGAGATCGACGCGCTCCAGGGCGAAACCGGACGCGGCGAGTAGGCCGTCGCTTCAGGGACGGGACGGCTGCGGCGGAGCACTGCCCTGCCCGCCGGCCCGGCCCGGCACCATCTGCTGCTCGGCCAGGCTGTCGCTGACCATCGAGACGCCTTGCTCGATCATCGGGCGGTAACTGGTTCCCGGCGGAGTCAGCGCAAGCGCCGCCCGGAACAATGTCAGGCTACGCTCCAGATCGCCGGACCTGGCCCGCGCGAGGCCTTCGAAGAACAGCGGCGCGGGATGGCGGGGCGCCAGCTGACGCGCGCGTTCGAAGGCGAGTTCGGCCGCCGGAGTGATCATCTGGGCGTGATCGACGAGCGCGTTGGCAAGTCCGATTCTCAAGGCAAGATCGTCGGGCCGCTCGCGAAGGCCGGCCCTGATCGCCCCCAGTTCCTCGGTCGTGTTGCCGCGGCGGGCAAAGCTGTCGGCGATCAGCAGGTAGCGCTCGCCCGCGGTGAATGTGCCGAGCATCGCCTGGCGGGCCTCGGTCAGTGGCACCGCCGGTCGGCTGAGCCCCCCTTCGCGCGGCGTTCCGGCAAGATCGGGACGGCCTTGCAGCGCGTAGCCGGCAGCGCCCAGCATAAGTGCCGCAAGTGTCACCTGCAGCGCCGCGCCGCGCAGCCTGCCGGCAACCCAAAGCCCGGCGGCGGTGGCCGCAAGCAGCACGAACAACCACAGAAAGCCCATCAGCGGCGAACCTTCAGTCGGCGCACGACCAGGAAAACGCCCGCCGCCAGCAGGGCCAGCGGCGCCATCCACAGGACAAACGTGTCGCGATCGAGCCGCGGCTGGTAGCTCACCCAGCTGCCGTAGCGATCGATCAGGAAGGAACGGATCTTATCGGGGCTCTCGCCGGCCTCGATCCGGGTCCGCACCAGGTGGCGCATGTCGCCGGCCATTTCGGCATCGCTGTCATGGATCGACTGACCCTGGCAGACGAGGCAGCGCAGTTCGGCCATCAGCTCGGTCGCCCGGGCTTCCTTGGCCGGGTCCGCGAGCTGCTTGTAGGCGTAGGGGGCAGGAGGACGATTGGAATCGGCCAGCGCGGGGGTCACGCCGAAGGCAAGCGCAAGCACCGCCAGCATGAGGCGAAGCGCAGACATCAACGCGCCTTCTCCCACTCGGCCATCACCTCGGCCACCTGCTCGGGCGCGATCGGTCCGATATGCTGGTAGCGGATGACGCCCTTGCCATCGACGATGAAGCTTTCCGGGACCCCGGACGAACCGAAGGCGATTTGCGCTTCCCCGACCGGGTCGCTGCCGATGGCGGTGAAGGGATCGCCGTAGCTGGCAAGGAACTCCTCGACGTCCTTCGGCTGATCCCGCAGCGCGATGGCCTCGATCGTCACGCCGCGCTTCTGGAGATCGAGCAGGACCGGCGCTTCGGCGATGCACGGAACGCACCAGCTGGCGAAGAAATTGACCAGCCGGGGCTTGCCCTGCCCGAGGCTGGCGGCGGCAAGCCCGGGTCGGCCCGGCAGCATCGGCTCCGTCACGAAGGCCGGAACCTGCCGCCCCACCATCCGCGAGCGGATCGACGTGTCGGGCGGCGCGCTCAGCCGCCACGCCGCCGCCGCGACAAAGCCGACGAACAGCAACAGCGGGACGAGCAGCCAGGCCCGGCGACTCACGTCTGAGCCTCGGCAAGCGGCAGTGGACGGCCACGCTCCCGGCGCAGGCGGCCGATCAGCGCAAGCAGGCCGCCCAGGGCGATCAACGCGCCCCCCAGCCAGATGAAGGTGACCATCGGCTTCCACCACAGGCGCATCTGCCAGCGGTCGCCCTCGCGCTTGCCGATCACGGTGTAGAGCTGCCCGTCGAGGCGCGTGATGATCGCCGCTTCGTTGGTCTCGGTCGGCGGCGAGCTGAAATAGCGGCTCTGCGGATCGAGCCGGATCGAGGTGCTGCCGCGCGTGGCGACCAGGTGCCCCTCGACCGCGGTCCAGTTCGGCCCGGCGACCGGGTCGACCCCGTTGAAGCGCACCTTCCACGGGCCGACGGTTAGTACCTCGCCGATCCGTGCCGCGGCCAGCGTCTCGCGGGTCAGCGAGGCATCGGCGGCGGCGCCGGTCATCGCCACGGCAATGCCGAGGTGGCTGATCACCATGCCCCAGATGGTCAGCGGAGTGCGCCGCAGGTCACGTCCGGCAAGCGGCAGGAAGCTGGCCACGGCAAGGCCCGCCGCAAAGGACAGGCCAAGGCGCGGAAGCAGGTTCATGGCCGGGTCGATGAAGGTCAGCGCAAAGGCAACGGCGGTGACAACCGCAGGCATGGCGACGCGCCGCAGGTTGGGCCGGGTATCGCGCCGCCAGCGGAGCAGCGGACCGATGAACAGCAGGACCGCGAGGATCACGACCAGCGGCCCGGTCACCGCATTAAAATAGGGCGGGCCGACCGAGATCTTCTCCCCCGACATCGCCTCGACCGCGACGGGGTAGAGCGTGCCCACGAACACGGTGCCGAGGATGACCGACAGGATGAGATTGTTGGCGACCAGCGCGCCTTCGCGGCTGACGATCTCGAATCGCGCGCCTTCGCGAACCGACGCGATGCGCAGCGCGAACAGCAACAGCGCGCCGCCGGTGTAGAAGATCAGCAGGCCGAGGATGAAGCTGCCGCGGGTCGGATCGACCGCGAAACTGTGGACGCTGGTCAGGATGCCCGAGCGAACCAGGAAGGTGCCGATCATCGACATGGAGAATGCGACAACGGCAAGCATCACCGTCCACGCTCTGAGCGAGCCGCGGGCCGCCAGCACGTTGATCGAGTGGAGCAAGGCGGTGGCGGCGAGCCACGGCATCAGCGAGGCATTCTCGACCGGGTCCCAGAACCACCAGCCGCCCCAGCCGAGTTCGTAATAAGCCCAGTAGCTGCCGGCGACGATCCCGATGGTGAGCAGCACCCAGGCGCCGAGCACCCACGGCCGCATCGCCCGGGCCATCGCGGGCCCGACCTCGCGGGTAACCAGCGCCCCCACCGCGAGGCTGAAGGCGACGCTCAATCCGACGTAGCCGAGGTAGAGCGTGGGCGGATGGAAGGCGAGGCCGGGGTCCTGAAGCAGCGGGTTCAGCCCCTGCCCCTGCAGCGGCGCTGGATCGAGCCGGGTGAACGGGTTGGAGGCGATCAGCAGGAAGCCGAAGAAGCCGAGCGCCAGAAGCGCCTGCGCCCCCAGCGTCGCACGCAGGCTCCGCTCGGGCAGCCGCCGCTCGACCAGTGCCAGAAGCGCACCGGCGGCGGACAGCACGGTCACCCACAGCAGCATCGAGCCTTCATGATTCCCCCACGCGCCCGAAAAACGGTAGATGAAGGGCTTGGCGCTGTGGCTGTTGGCGGCGACCAGCTGGACGCTGGTGTCGGTGCGCAGGAACAGCCAGATCAGCAGCGCAAAGGACAGCAGCGTGAGCAACCCCTGCGCCACCGCGACCGGCGCGACCAGGGTTTTCAGGTCGCCGAGGCGATTGCCCACCACCGCCAGCCCGAACTGCAGGAGCGCCAGCGAAAAAGCCAGCCACAGCGCGGCAAGCCCGGCCTCGGCGATCACTTGGCGGTCTCCCGGGTCATCATCTCCGCCGCTTGGTTGCCCATCTGCGGGGGCATGTAGCGCTCGTCATGCTTGGCGAGGATGTTGTCGGCGACGAAGGTCCCGTCGCGGCCGAGCTGCCCCTCGGCAATCGCGCCGCTATTCTCCTTGAACAGGTCGGGGACGATGCCGGTGAAGCGGACGGGTACCTGGCCCACGCCGTCGGTCAGGACGAAGGCCACGCTGACCCCGTCCGGCATCCGCTGGATCGAGCCCTTCTGGACCATCCCGCCAAGCCGCAGCGGAACGCCGACCTCGGCCCGGCCTGCGGCGACATCCTGCGGGGTGCGGAAGTAGGCGGCGCGGTCGGACAGGCCCCACATCGCCAGCATCACGGCGCCGATCAGCGCCGCCACCGCCAGCAGGACCAGCACCAGTCTCTGGTGCTTGGGCGCTAGTGTCATCCGCGACCGCTCACTTTATCTGCCTGGTCTTCGGCGCTGCGGCAGCCGAGCAGGGCCCAGGCCAACAGGCCGCCCGTTCCGCTGAGGAACACCGCATAAGCGGCGATCACGAACGCCCACTGGTTCATGCCGCCGCCGTCCGGCGCAGCCGCGCCTCGATCTTGGTGGCGGCAAGCTCGGTCCGCATCCGCAGCAGCACGATCGCGCCGAACAGGGCGGAGAAGCCGAACAGGGTGAAGAAAAGCGGCCACAGTATCTGCGGCGCAATGGTGGTCCCGGTCAGCTGGATGCTCTCGCCCTGGTGAAGCGTGTTCCACCACTGGACCGAGAAATGGATGATCGGAATGTTGACTGCTCCGATCAGGCCGAAAAGCGGCGCCGCACGGCCGTCGGGGCCCCTTTCCTTCTCGGCAGCGGCCAGCGCCATGTAGCCGCAGTAAAGGAAGAACAGGACCAACATGCTGGTCAGCCGCCCGTCCCATTCCCACCAGGTTCCCCACGTCGGCCGGCCCCAGATCGAGCCGGTGGCAAGGCACAGGAAGGCGAACATCGCGCCCGCCGGAGCAATGGCCCGCGCGGCCACGCCGGCAAGCGGATGGCGCCAGATGATCTGCGCTGCGGACGCCACGGCAATGCCGGTCCAGCCGCCCATCCCGAGCCAGGCTGCGGGAACATGGATGTGGAGGATCCGCACGGTCTGCCCCTGCAGATAGTCCGGCGGCATCAGGAACAGCGCCCCGACGATGCCGATGGCGCTCAGGACAAGCCCGATCCCCAGCAGCCACGCTGTGGCCGGCTTCGCGATCTTGAGGAAACGGGCGGGGTTGGCGAAGCGATGCATGGGACTGTCAGGTCCCTCTTATACGGCTCGCACGACATTGCACCATGCCCAAATGGAGAGTGGGCGATGCGGTCGTTGTGACAGGGTTATCCGCGCCCGATCAGCTTGCGCGCCATCGCATCGGCGACACTCGCCGGATCGCGGCCGCTGGCGACGCTCTCGCTCCAGATCGCCTCGAGACGATCGGGAATGCCGGCGATTCGCGACCGCACCACTTCGGCATCGCCGTCGCGGAGATATTCGGTCGAGACGTTGATGATCCCGCCCGCATTGATCACGTAATCGGGGGCGTAGAGGATTCCGCGGGCCATCAGCGCCGGGCCATGCTCCGGGCGGGCCAACTGGTTGTTGGCACCGCCGGCGACGATCGGCGCGCGAAGCGCCGCGATGCTCGCGTCATCGAGGATCGCGCCCAATGCGTTGGGGCTGATCACGTCGGCTTCGGTCGACAGGATGGTGGCGGCGTCGCCGACCTGCCCGCCGACTTCCCGCGCCAGGCTTTCGGCCTTGGCGGTGTCGACATCGGCGATGGTCAGCCGGGCGCCCTCTTCCGCGGCGCGGCGCGCAACGCCGCTCGCCACGCTGCCGGCGCCCTGAAGCGCGATGTGCAGGCCCGACAGGCTGTCGCGGCCAAGCGCGCGGCGAACCGCCGCTTTGATCCCGAGGAACACGCCGAGCGAGGTGTGCGGCCCCGGATCGCCGCCAACCGCGCCGGCCTCAACCGGCAGCCCGGCGACATGCCGCGTCTCGCGGCGCACGGCCTGCATGTCGGACACGTTGATGCCGACATCTTCAGCCGTGACATAGCGCCCACCAAGCATCTCCACCGCGCGGCCGAAGGCGGCCAGCATCGCAGGGGTCTTGGTGCGCTTGTCATCGGCGAGGATGACGGCCTTGCCGCCCCCCAGCGGAAGCCCGGCCATCGCATTCTTGTAGCTCATCCCGCGCGACAGGCGCAGCGCATCGGTCAGCGCCTCCTCGTCCTTGGCATAATGCCAGAATCGGCTGCCGCCCGCCGCCGGGCCGAGGTGCGTGCTGTGCATCGCGATGATCGCCCGGAGCCCGCTCGCAGGATCGGAAACATGGGTCACGGCCTCGTGCCCGTCGAAGTCGGGCAGGCTCCACAAGTCGGTCATGGGCGGGGATGATTCCGGATCGCTGAAGGAAAGGATGATGGGGCGATCGACGGGGCTCGAACCCGCGACCCTCGGCACCACAAGCCGATGCTCTAACCAACTGAGCTACGATCGCCACTACCGTGCCCGGCCATTATCAAAAACGGCTTGGCACGGCGCGTCAGCCCCTTAAGGGGGGCGGCTCCCCGATGCAAGCAAGACTATAGTTGATGCCTGAACCCTCGCCGCACGCGACCCTGGTCAAGTTCGGATACCCCCGCACCCTCCTCCACCAGGGGAGCCACTGGGCCGTCCTGGTGCGTCCTGCGCAACCGACGCTGGGCAGTTTGATCCTGTGTGCGATGGGCGAGGAAACCAGCTATGGCGACCTTTCCCGCGAGGCGATTATCGAGCAGGGAGAACTGGTTACTTGCATCGAGCGGGTGCTTCGCCAGTTCAGCGATTATGAGCGGATCAATTATCTCATGCTGATGATGGTCGATCCCCACGTGCATTTTCATGTTCTCCCCCGCTATGCAAGAGAACGAATTTTCCAGGAGCAATCCTTTCCCGACCGGGGCTGGCCGGCCTTGCCCGACCTTGGCAGCACGCAAGCTGCGACAGAAGCTCTTGTTCATGCCCTCCGTGATAGCTGGAGGTCGATCATCCATGCAGAAGGTGAAAATTAACCTGTGTTAATCGACTTGCACGTTCAGAACCGAAGCGCGATATTCCTCCTTGCAGGGGAGGAAAGGTGACGAACACGATGACCAAGCGCTCCAGAGGAGCCGCCGGCGGCGACGTCCCGCTCGGAGAAGCCCTGCTGAAGGCTGGCCTCGAGCCTCACCTTGCGGCCGTGCTCGAGGAGATGCCGAGCAAGTCGGTCGAGGTCGACCCGCGCCGTCCCTTCCGGGAAGCGGGATCCGACCGCAACGAGGTCTTTTTCGTCGAGAGCGGCATCCTCGCCAAGTATAAGGCGGATGGAACCGGTCGGCGCCAGATCATTTCCCTGCGCTTCGCAGGCGATGGCATCCTGCCCGGCGACACCGCGGCCGATTACGGCATCCAGGCCATCGTGCGGAGCCGCGTCCTGGTGGTCCAGCAGCGCGATTTCGACCCGGTGGTCGATGCCAATCCGGAGCTTGCCCGGTTTTTCTGGAAGTTAACGCAGCGCCACGCCTCGATCGGCTATGAGTGGCTGCTCAATTGCGGACGACGCGATTCGACGGCTCGGGTGGTTCACCTGCTGTGCGAACTCGCCGAACGCAGCGGAGTGGATCCGGCACAGCACCGGCTGACCAATCCGTTCACCCAGCAGCAGATTGCGGACATCACCGGTCAGACCAGCGTCAACGTCAACCGCGTATTCGCCGATCTCGAGCGCCAGGGACTGATCCGCCGTGAGGGGCGCGACATCCTGTTCGACGATTGGGACGAGATCCGCCGGGTCGCCAGCTTCAGCGCGGCCTATCTGCAGTAGGAGGAGGAGGCGTGGTGGGCGCGGCAGGGATTGAACCTGCGACCCCACCCGTGTGAAGGGTGTGCTCTACCACTGAGCTACGCGCCCACGCCTGATGGGAGGGGCGGTTAGCGAAGCCTCCGCACCCTGTCCAGCGTGATTACTGCACTGCTTCCTTGAGAAGCTTGCCGGCGCGGAATTTCGGCTGCGCCGTGCTGTCGATCTGGAGCGGTTCGCCGGTGCGCGGATTGCGCCCCACCGACGCCTTGCGCCGCGTCACCACGAAATTGCCAAAGCCGACCAGCCGCACTTCGTCGCCGCGGCTGAGGGCATCGGTGATCACCTCGAGCATGGTTTCGACCGCCCGGGCGGCGTCCATCCGGTTGAGGCCCGCTCGATCGGCGACCTGCCCGATCAGATCCTGCTTGTTCATAAACCTTCCTCTCTCGCGGCATCACTTCGCCGCGAGTACAAATGAATGTGGCCCCTAGGTGCCGATGCCAATGCGAAAGCGCTAGTGGCGAAGCGCCGAAGAGGCTTGCGGCTGCGTTGGCGCGACCGGCTCGGCGGCATGCTCGTCCGCTTCGCTCCATTCGATCGGCTCGAGCTTGGAACTGAGCGCCCGCGCAAGCACCTCGTCGACATGCGACACCGGGACGATGGTCAGGGCATCGCGCAGCTTGGCCGGAAGCTCCGCCAGGTCCTTTTCATTCTCCTGCGGAATGAGGACGGTGGTGATTCCGCCGCGAAGGGCAGCCAGCAGCTTCTCTTTGAGGCCGCCGATCGGCAACACGCGTCCGCGCAGGGTGACTTCCCCGGTCATCGCGACATCGCGGCGCACCGGGACCCCGGTCAGGGTCGAGATCAGCGCCGTCACCATGCCGATACCCGCCGACGGCCCGTCCTTGGGCACCGCGCCTTCGGGCAGATGGACGTGGACGTCCTTCTTGGCGAAGACGCTCGGCTTGACCCCGTAAGCGGGGCTGCGTGCCTTGACGAAGCTCCACGCCGCCTGGACGCTCTCGGTCATCACCTCGCCAAGCTTGCCGGTGGTCCTGATCTGCCCCTTGCCGGGAACGGTCACCGCTTCGATGGTCAGTAGTTCGCCGCCGACCTCGGTCCAGGCCAGCCCGGTCACCGCGCCGATCTGATCCTCATCCTCGCCGACCCCGAAGCGATACCGCTTCACGCCCAGGAAGTCGTTGAGGTTCTCTGCGGTGACGACCACGCTGGTCGCCTTGCCTTCGAGGATCTGGCGCAGCGCCTTGCGGGCGATCTTGGCCAGTTCCCGCTCGAGGGTCCGGACGCCGGCCTCGCGGGTGTAGTAGCGCAGCACGCCGCGCAGGCCGTCGTCGGCGATCGTCAGTTCACCTTCCTTCAGCCCGTGCGCTTCAAGCTGCTTGGGAATGAGGTGGCGGTTGGCGATCTCGACCTTCTCGTCCTCGGTGTAGCCCTCGAGCCGGATGATCTCCATCCGGTCCAGCAACGGTTGCGGCATGTCGAGGCTGTTCGCGGTGGTCACGAACATGATGTCGGACAGGTCGTAATCGAGTTCGAGGTAATGGTCCTGGAACTTGCTGTTCTGCTCGGGATCGAGAACCTCCAGCAGCGCCGAGGCCGGATCGCCGCGGAAATCCTGACCCAGCTTGTCGATCTCGTCGAGCAGGAACAACGGGTTGGACGTCCCCGCCTTCTTGAGGTTCGAAACGATCTTGCCCGGCAGCGAGCCGATGTAGGTCCGGCGGTGCCCGCGGATCTCGGCTTCGTCACGCACGCCGCCAAGGCTCTGGCGAACGAATTCGCGCCCGCAGGCCTTGGCAATCGAGCGTCCGAGCGAGGTCTTGCCGACGCCCGGCGGACCGACGAGGCAAAGGATCGGGCCCTTCAGCTTGTTGGTTCGGGCCTGCACCGCGAGATATTCGACGATCCGGTCCTTGACCTTCTCAAGCCCGTAATGGTCGTCGTCGAGCACCTTTTCGGCGACCACGATGTCCTTGTTGAGCTTGCTCTTCTTGCCCCACGGAAGGCCCAGCAGCACGTCGAGATAGTTACGCGCGACGGTCGCCTCGGCGCTCATCGGCGCCATCGCCTTCAATTTCTTCAGCTCGGCGGTGGCCTTGACCCGAGCCTCCTTGCTGAGCCGCGTCTTGCGGATCTTGGCGGCAAGCTCGGCCAGCTCGTCGCCGCCGTCCTCGCTCTCGTTGCCAAGCTCGCGCTGGATCGCCTTCAGCTGCTCGTTGAGATAATATTCGCGCTGGGTCTTCTCCATCTGCCGCTTCACGCGGCTGCGGATCTTCTTCTCGACCTGCAGAACGCCAAGCTCGCCCTCCATGAAGGCGAACACCATCTCCAGCCGGCGCGCGGGATTGAGCTCGCCCAGCAGCGCCTGCTTGTCGGCGACCTTGACCGACAGGTTGGAAGCGACCGCGTCGGCCAGCACCGACGCTTCCTCGATCTCGGCCAGCTGGACGCCGGTTTCCGCCGGAAGGCGCTTGTTGAGCTTGGCGTAATTATCGAACTGCTCCAGCACCGAACGCATCAGCGCCTGGGCCTCGGGCCCCTCGGCTGCTTCCTCCTCGACTTCCTCGATCTGCGCGGTGAGATGCCCTTCCTCGTTAGACAGCGAGATCAGGCGAGCCCGCTTCACGCCTTCGACCAGCACCCGAACGGTGCCGTCGGGCAGCTTGAGCAGCTGCATCGCGGTGGCGATCACGCCAAGGTCGTACAGCGCGTCGCGGTCGGGATCGTCCTCCGACGGGTCGAGCTGCGCGACGAGGAAGATCTGCTTGTCCTCGCCCATCGCCGCTTCAAGCGCGGCGACCGACTTCTCGCGACCGACGAACAGGGGCACGATCCGCTTGGGAAAGACGACAATGTCGCGCAGCGGAAGGATAGGCAGGGTAAGGGTCGTCAACGCGATGGGCTCCTAGGCGCCGCCGGACGCGGCAGCTCGTTTCCCCTCACATATGGGCCGGGCTTTCCGCCTAATCAATCAAGGCCGGAACAGTTGGCCCCGCTCCCGCCTTTCATCGCAGCCCGCGACGCGAACGAAAGGCAAGACGATGCACGACAGCCAGAAGATCAGCACCGGCCCAAACGAAGCGCCAAAGAACGAGACGATTGCCGGCACCGGGCCCGGGATCCCCGATGAGGCTGCCTCACCCGGCCGGGACGTGCCCTCGCTTCCAAGCGACGAGGAAATCCGGCGCATCGCGGAGAAGCTCGGCGCCCCTGTCCCGATGTAAAGCCTGCGGTCGTCAGCCGCTTAGTCCGGCGACCAGCAGCAAGGCCGGCCCCAGGTTCTGGAGGCCGTGGATGAGCATCGGCAGTCCGAACGCCACCGCGAGACTGCGACGACGCCAGGTCAGGAATACGATCGAGAAGATCAGGAACGGCCACCAGATGACCAGCCCCCAGGCGGTCGCCTGTAGCGAGTGGGCGATTCCCCATCCCAGCGAACTGATCACGACCGCCGGCAGGAAACCCGCGACCCGCTCGAGGATCAGCAGGACCGTTCCCATGATCAACGTCTCGACCACCGGTGCGAACACGACCAGCAGGAACAGCAGCAGGCCCGGATCGACGTTGGGAAATTCCGGGCCGGCCTCGGGCACCAGCCGGCTGGCCAGTGCCGAGAGCAGCAGCGAGGGAAAGAAGGCGCAGGCCCAGGCGATCGCGACATAGCGCAGCGGCCGTTCCGGCTGGAACAGCGCCTTGGGAAGAAAGGCGAGTGGCCGCGGGCGCGGCGCCAAGGCCGGTCCGTTCACCGCTCAGCCCTGCCGGGGCGGACGCGGCCCGCGTGGACCGCGCGAGGGTCCTCCCGAGGGGCGATCTCCGCGCGGCCCGCGCGGAGCGCCGCCAGCCGGGCCGCGCGGACCATCGGAACGCGGTCCGCGGGTCGACGGACGCGAGGTGCGGTCGACCCCGCGCGCGACCACTTCGCCCTGCCGCGGCATGGGCCGCGCCGGCCCTGCATCGCGCGGTGCGACCGCATAACCCTCCTTGAGCAGCCCGGCGAAGGCGGCCCGGGTGCTTGCGGCAATCGCATCCTGCAATTCCTTGGGCAGGTCCGCCATGGTCACGTTGCCGTGGATCGCCTGCACCTGCCGCAGCAGGTTGTTGGGGAGGTTGCCGCTCGCACTCTTCAGTGCGGCGATGGCATCGAGGACGGCTGAGAAGATCAGCGATTGCATGACGTCTTGGGCGGCGCGGGGCATTGCCGATCAACTCCGGAGAAGTGGACAGAAGGTTTCGCGCCCGCTTAAGTCGCCAGCGATGCTTCGGCAATTCCACAAGATGCATGGGCTCGGAAACGACTTCGTCATCCTCGACGCGCGCGAGGAGCCGCTGGCGATAACCGAGGCCCTCGCCCGCCAGATCGCCGACCGCCGCGAAGGCATCGGCTGTGACCAGTTGATCCTGCTCGAGCCGAGCGCGACAGCCGACCTCCGGATGCGGATTTTCAACGCCGACGGCAGCGAGGTGCAAAGCTGCGGCAACGCCACGCGCTGTGTCGTCAAGCTGACCGGCGCCGCCACCATCGAAACCGCCGGCGGCCTGCTCAGCGGCGCCGCCCACGGCTCGGAGGTCGAGGTCACGCTTGTCGAGCCGCGCTTCGAATGGGATGCCATCCCCCTCGCCTACCCGCTGCCGACCGACCCCATGCCGATGGGCTGGGAGAATCTCGACAGGCCCTACATCGTCAATGTCGGCAACCCGCACGCCGTCTTCTTTGTCGACGATCTCGATGACACCGATGTCGAGGGGATCGGGCCGGGCATCGAAACCGATCCGGTTTTTCCCGAACGCATCAACGTCAACGTCGCGCAGGTCGAAGGCAATGCCCTTCGCCTCCAGACGTTCGAGCGCGGTGCCGGCCTTACCCGCGCCTGCGGGACCGGGGCCTGCGCCACCGCGGTCGCCGCGATCCGCGCCCGCCTTGTCACGTCACCGGTGACGGTCCACATGGCTGGCGGCAGTCTCTCCATTGCCTGGGCCCCCGGCGAGCCGGTTCGGATGCGCGGCTCGGCAACTCACGTCTTCAAGGGCACGATCGACCTCCAATGAGCTGGCTCGACAAACTTACCGGCGGCTTTCGCAAGACCGCCGACCGTCTCGGCGACAATATCGGCGGGCTCGGCACCGGCGCGAAGGCCGCGCTCGACACCTCGACCCTCGACGACATCGAGGAAGCGCTGATCGCTTCGGACATCGGTCCGGAAGCCTCCAAGCGCATCCGCAACGCGATCGCCGCCCGCCGGTTCGAGCAACTCGACGAACGGGGCCTGCGCACTATCCTCGCGGAGGAGATGGAAGCGATCCTGGCGCCGGTCGCAAAGCCGCTCGATATCTGGGGCTTCCCACGGCCGCACGTCATCCTGGTGATCGGCGTCAACGGGTCGGGCAAGACGACCACCATCGGCAAGCTCGGCGCCTGGCTCAAGGAACAGGATTATGGCGTCATGCTCGCGGCGGGCGATACCTTCCGCGCCGCCGCCATCGAACAGCTGCGCATCTGGGGAAACCGGATCGACGCGCCCGTCATCAGCGGCAAGGAAGGCGGCGATGCGGCGGGGATCGTGTTCGATGGCGTCAAGCAGACCACCGCGACCGGGATCGATTGCCTGATCGTCGACACTGCCGGGCGCCTCCAGAACAAGACCCACCTGATGGAGGAATTGTCCAAAGTCCGCCGGGTTCTCGGGCGGCTTAACCCCGAAAGCCCCCACGACGTCATCCTCGTCCTCGACGCGACCACCGGGCAGAACGCATTGAACCAGATCGAGGTGTTCCGCGATCTGGCTGGGGTCACGGGACTGGTGATGACCAAGCTCGACGGCACTGCCCGGGGCGGCGTCCTGGTCGCCGCGGCCGAGCGCTTCAAGCTGCCGATCCACGCCATCGGTGTCGGCGAGGGAGTGAACGACCTTCGTCCATTCGACCCCCGCGCCGTAGCCCGCGCCATCGCCGGACTGACGTCGTGAGCGCGAAGGCCGAACCCGCCGGCGGGTCGAAGCTGCTGATCGACTTTGGTCCGCTGCTCCTGTTCTTCCTGGTCAATTTCCTGGCGCCGGTTTCGCCGCTGACCAAGATCTTCGTCGCGACCGGGGTGTTCATGGTCGCGATGGTGGCGGCGGTGGCTTATTCCGCCATCCGCTATCGCAGCGTGTCGCCGCTTTTGTGGTTCAGCGGCTTCATGGTGGTGGTCCTCGGCGGATTGACGCTGTGGCTGCACGACGAGACGTTCATCAAGCTCAAGCCCACCATCTACTACCTGTTCGTCGCCGCCTTGCTCGGCTTCGGCCTGTGGAAGGACAAGCCGCTGCTGAAGCTGGTCCTGGGCAGCGCCTATCCCGGCCTCGACGAGGAAGGGTGGCGCAAGCTGACCCGCAACTGGGCGCTGTTCTTCCTGGTCATGGCCGCCGTGAACGAGGCCGTCTGGCGCAACAGCAGCACCGACTTCTGGGTCGGGTTCAAGCTGTGGGGGGCGATCCCCCTCACCCTTCTGTTCGCCGCCGCCAACGTGCCGATGCTGCTGCGCCACGGCCTCAATACCGAGGACGCCAAACCCGAAGAGCCAGGACCCGTCGAATGAGCACTCCTGCACTGTCCATTCGAGGCCTGCGCAAGGCCTATGCCAGCGGTACCGAGGCGCTGAAGAGCGTCGACCTCGACATCGCTTCCGGCGAGATCTTTGCGTTGCTGGGTCCGAACGGCGCAGGAAAGACGACGTTGATCTCGATCGTCTGCGGCCTGGTCCGCGCGACGTCGGGGGAAGTGCTGGTCGAGGGCAAGCACTGGCTGAACGACTACAAAGGCGCGCGGCGGCGGATCGGCCTCGTCCCGCAGGAAATGAACATCGACGTGTTCGAGCCGGTCTGGAACACCGTCGCCTTCAGCCGTGAGCTGTTCGGCCTGCCCCGCAACGACGCCCATATCGAACAGGTGCTGCGCGACCTCACCTTGTGGGACAAGCGCAAGAATATCCTCAAGGACCTGTCGGGCGGCATGAAGCGCCGGGTGATGATCGCCAAGGCGCTGGCCCACGAACCCGACATCCTGTTCCTCGACGAGCCCACCGCCGGGGTCGATGTCGAACTCCGCAAGGAGATGTGGGCAATGGTCCGCCTGCTGCGCGAGAAGGGCGTCACCATCATCCTGACGACCCATTACATCGAGGAAGCCGAGGAGATGGCCGACCGGGTGGGGGTCATCAACAAGGGTGAGTTGATCCTCGTGGAGGAAAAGGCCGAGCTGATGAAGAAGCTCGGCCGCAAGACCTTGCACCTGCAGCTTGCCGAGCCGCTTTCCGACGTCCCGCCAGCCCTTCAGGACTGGAAGCCAAGGCTGTCGGACGACGGCCTGACCCTGACCTACGATTTCGATCGCCATGCAGAGCGGACCGGCATCCCCTCGCTGCTGGCGGCGATGCGCGACGCGGGCATTGCCTTCAAGGACCTCGACACCAAGCAGTCGAGCCTCGAAGACATCTTCGTCGGGCTGATCCATGGAGGCGTGAAGTGAACCTGCGCGGCACCTTCGCCATCTACAAGTTCGAGATGCACCGCTTCCGCCGCACCCTGTGGACCGGAATGGCGGTGCCGGTGATCACCACCTGCCTGTATTTCATCGTCTTCGGCTCGGCGATTGGAAGCCGGATGACCGAGGTCAACGGCATTCCCTACGGCGCATTCATCGTGCCCGGACTGATGATGCTGAGCCTGTTCACCGAAAGCATCTTCAACGCCAGCTTCGGCATCCACATGCCGCGGTTCACCGGCACCATCTACGAGATCCTCTCGGCACCCCTGTCGGCGGTGGAAACGGTGCTGGGCTATGTCGGTGCGGCGGCGACCAAGGCGACGCTGGTGGCGCTGGTGATCTTCGCCACCGCGCACCTGTTCGTGCCGGTGCGGGTCGAGCATCCGATCGCAGCGCTCGCCTTCCTGATCCTGGTGGCGGTGACATTCTGCCTGTTCGGCTTCATCATCGGCGTCTGGGCCAAGGGGTTCGAGCAGTTGCAGGTGATCCCACTGCTGGTGGTCACCCCGCTCACCTTCCTTGGCGGCGCCTTCTACTCGATCGACATGCTGCCCGAGCCGTGGCGGACGATCACCCTATTTAACCCGGTGGTGTATCTGATCAACGGCTTCCGCTGGTGCTTCTTCGGCACCGCGGACGTCAGCTTCGGGCTGGCGCTCGGCGCGACTCTGGCGTTCGGCGCGACCTGCCTGGCCGGCATCTGGTGGATCTTCCGGTCGGGCTACCGGCTGAAAGCTTGAGGGCCCCGGCTCAACGCCGAGGCCCCCTGAACGATCAGCTTACTTGGCCGAAGCCAGATGCTCGGCCGCCTTGTCCCAGTTCACCACGTCCCACCATGCCTTGAGATAATCGGCGCGGCGGTTGTTGTAGGTGAGGTAGTAAGCGTGCTCCCACACGTCGTTGCCGAGGATCGGGGTGCCCTTCACTTCGGCGACGTCCATCAGGGGATTGTCCTGGTTGGGGGTCGAGCTGACCACCAGCCCCTGCCCCGGCACCGCAACCAGCCATGCCCAGCCCGAGCCGAACTGGCCGGCGCCCGCCGCATTGAACTTTTCCTTCAGGCCATCGAGCGAGCCGAACGCGCTGTCGATCGCCTGCGCCAGCTCACCGCTCGGGCTTCCACCGCCGGGAGTCATGATCTCCCAGAAGAAGCTGTGGTTCCAGTGCCCGCCGCCATTGTTGCGCACGACCTTGGAGCCGGCGCCGGCATTGGCGACCAGCTCTTCGAGGCTCTTGCCCTGAAGCGACGGATCGCCCTCGACCGCCTTGTTGAGGTTGTCGACATAGGTCTGGTGATGCTTGTCGTGGTGAAGCTTCATCGTGGCCGCATCGATGGTCGGCTCGAGCGCCGCATAATCGTACGGCAGAGGGGCGACGGTGAAGGCCATGATCAAGCTCCTTGGCTGGTAAAGACGTACCGGCCATGTGGTCAGCGGCCAGTCGTTAGTCAACGCGGCAGGAGGTCAGGCGGGTTCGCTGTCCATCAGCTTGTGGCGCTTCAGCGCGTGACGCAGCTGGTCGTAGCTGAGCGACAGCGCGGCGGCGGTGGCGCGCTGGTTGAAGCGGTTGGACTTGAGCGCCTGTTCGAGGATCGCGCGTTCATAGGCGTGCACTGCCGCACGGAAATCGCCGGTTTCCGCGGTGGGGGTCATGGCGGCGGGCGTCGTTTCGATCTCGTCATCAACCGGAGCCGGGGCGGCAGCGGGGGCGGCTGCCACGGCAGGAGCTCCGAGCGACCAGGGCGAGGCGAACGGATCGAACTGGATCGCAGCGATCGGTTCGTCCGGGCTGTCCCAGCGATAGACCGCGCGTTCGATCACGTTGCGCAGCTCGCGGACGTTGCCCGGCCAGCCGTAATTCTCGAGCGCGCTCATCGCCTCGCGCGAGAAACCGGGCCAGCCGGTCCATTCGAGTTCGGAGGCCATGCGCCGCCCGAAATGTTCGGCCAGCAGCGACACGTCGCCCTTGCGCAGGCGAAGCGGCGGCAGGGTCACCACTTCGAAGCTCAACCGGTCGAGAAGGTCGGCGCGGAACTTGCCCTCGTCGGTCAGGCGCGGCAAATGTTCGTTGGTGGCAGCGACGATGCGGACATCGACCTTGACCGGACGGCTGGCGCCGATGCGCGTCACCTCGCCATATTCGACCGCGCGGAGCAGCCGGTCCTGCGCCGGGCTCGACAGGGTCGCCAGTTCGTCGAGGAACAGGGTTCCGCCATCGGCCTCCTCGAAGCGGCCCTTGCGGGTCTTGGCGGCGCCGGTGAAGGCACCCGCCTCGTGTCCGAACAGCTCGGCCTCGATCAGGTTCTCGGGCAGTGCCGCGCAATTCATGGTCACCAGCGGCCCGGCCCAGCGGCCGGACAGGTGGTGCAGGCGCTCCGCGATCAATTCCTTGCCGGTCCCGCGCTCGCCGATCACCAGCACCGGGCGGTTGAGCGGCGCGGCACGGCTCGCCCGCTCGACGGCGTCGAGGAACGGGATGCTCTGGCCGATGAAATTCAAGGTGCGCGCCACGGGCAAGAGTTGGTGTGATTTTCCAAGCCTTGGCAAGTTTTTTCCGACCAACCGACAGTCGTTCGACGGCGGATTTTGGCGTTTCCCGTATTTTCACAAAACTGGCACGGGACGTGCATAGTTGGTAGCACAGACAGGGCCCCACTCTCGTGAGGTACGAATAGAATGAGCATCTTTTCCCGCACCCGGGACATCATGGCCGCCAACCTGACCGAGCTTCTCGATCGCGCGGAGGATCCCTCGCGGATGATCCGCATGGTCATCCTCGAGATGGAGGAAACGCTGGTGGAAGTCCGCGCGTCGGCTGCGCGCAGCATCGCCGACGCCAAGGAAATGCGCCGCGCGATGGTTCGCCTGGAAGGGATCACCGACAGCTGGACCGAAAAGGCCGAGCTGGCGCTCTCCAAGGGCCGCGAGGACCTCGCCAAGGCCGCGCTGATCGAGCGCCAGAAGGCGGCCGACATGGCCAAGGGCCTTGAGGCCGAGGTGGCGGTGATCGACACCACCCTCAAGGCCTATGAAGCCGACATCGCCAAGCTGCAGGGCAAGCTGCGCGAGGCACGTTCGCGCCAGAACGCCATCTCGACCCGGATCGAAAGCGCGGTCACTCGTGCCAAGGCGCGCGAGATGCTGAACGGCAGCCGGACCGAGGATGCGTTCAGCCGTTTCGAGCTGCTCGAGCGCCGCGCCGACTTCGCCGAAGGCCGCGCCGAAGCGCTGGGCATGACCGGGCCGAAGAGCCTGGAAGAAGAGATCGCCGACCTCCGCGCCGAGGAGCAGGTCGACAAGGAATTGGAAGCGCTCAAGGCGCGCCTCGCGAACAAGGGGGAATGATTGGTGGAAGACGTACTGATCCCAGTACTGATCGTCGGCATGCTGTTTATTGGCCTGCCATGGCTGATCATGCACTACGTCACGCGCTGGAAGACTGCAGCCACGCTGACCGGTGGTGACGAACGCTTGCTGGAGGAATTGCACGACCTGGCTCGCCGGCTGGACGACCGGATGTGCTCGATCGAGCGCATCATGACCGCCGAAAATCCCAATTGGCGCCAGCAATGCGCGCCCGAGCAGCAGGCGCTCCCGTCGCGCAGCGCAGACCTCGATATCGACGCCGAATTCGCTCGCCTGTCCGAGCGGAGCCGGACCCGGGAGGTGCGCTGACATGGCTACCCAGCCGCCGACCCGCACCCGCTTCTACAAGGACAAGCGCAACGGCAAGGTGATGGGCGTCTGCGCCGGCATCGCCGACTATACCGGGCTCGATGTCCTGGTCGTCCGGATCATGATGTTTATGGCGATCTGGCTTTCCGGTTTCGCGGTCCTGCCCTTCTACTTCGTGCTCGGAATGATCGCCGAGGATCGTCCGCGCGAACTCAGCAACGACAGTCCCGAGGACAAGCGTTTCTGGCAGCAGGTCCGGGTCTCCCCGACCCGCACCGCGCGCGACATCCGCATGAACCTGAAGGCGATCGACCGCCGCCTGGCCGACGTCGAAAGCTATGTCCTCACGAACAACCGCAGTCTCGCTCGCGAAATCGAGGAACTGCGCTAGTATCCCTCTCACATTGCAAGAGGTTCTCGAGTCATGTCGCCACTTATGATCCCGATCATCGGCATGATGATCCCCATCATCGCCATTCTCGCCAAGGTCTACATGCGATCGATGGAGATGAAGGAGCGGCAGCTTACCGCCATGGGTGAAAATACCGCCGAAAAGGCTGCCCAGTATGCCAGCCGCGTCGCCGAGCTCGAGCAGCGGGTCCGCGTCCTGGAGCGCATCGCCACCGATGGAGGCATCCAGACCGCCGCCCAGATCGAGGCGCTGCGCGATTCGCCGGTCAGCTTCGAGACGATGCGGGAAAAGGTGCAGTGAGGGATCCGTTTGTCTTTGTCCTCGTCCTGATCGCGATGGTGTTTGCCTTCCAGATCATCAAGCACAAGATGGGCATACCCGACGGCAATCGCCGCCATCGCCACGGCCACGGCCACGGCCTTCCGGACGCCAATGCCAGCGCCGCCGAGCGGCTCGAATCCGACCGGCTGCGTGAAGAACTTCGCCAGCTCAAAGAGCGGATGGCGGTGATCGAACGCATTACGGTCGAGAAAGAGAACAGCCTGTCGCGCGAGATCGAGGACCTACGCAACAAGTGAGGGGGTGGACCCCGGCCCGGTCCGGGGTACAGGAAGCGCGATGCCCCTCCCCGCCCTCTCCGACCTGCGCGACGATTATGAGCTGCTCGAGGCCGAAGAGCGCTACCGGCTCCTGATCGACCTCGGACGCGATCTCGATCCGATGCCGGATGCGCTCAAGACCGACGCCACCAAGGTCCGTGGCTGTTCGGCCAGCGTGTGGGTCTATCCGACCCGCCTCGAGGATGGCCGCCTGCACTTCCTCGCCGACAGCAATGCCGCGATCACCAAGGGCATCGTCGCACTGGTGCTGAGCACGGTCCAGGACCGCAGCCCAGCCGACATCGCCGCCACCGACATCACCGCCGAGCTCGAACCGTTCGACCTGTCGCGCCAGCTGTCGTCCAATCGCACCCAGGGCATCCCCAACATGATCGCGCTGGTCCAGGATACGGCGAAGCGGCTGGCATGAGCGACTTTCGCGCCGGCGTTAGTGCGCCGTTCGATCCCGCGCTGTTCTTCGCCATGGCCCGCAAGGTCGGGCACGGCCGCGCCCTCGGGCTCGAATATCGCGCCCATGGTGACGACTGGGTCGAACTGGCGCTGCCGTGGCGGCCCGAACTCGTCAGCATGCCCGACAGCGGGATCATGGCGACGGGCGCGATCGTCAGCCTGGTCGATACCTGCTCGGGCACCTCGGTGTGGACCGCGCTCGGCGGCTTCCGGGCGGCGGTGACGCTGGACCTCCGGCTCGACTACTTACGGCCAGCCTCCAGGGGCGAGACGGTGATCGCGCGCTGTGAATGCTACAAGATCACCCGCAATGTCGCCTTCGTCCGCGGGGTCGCGCATGGCGGCGACGAGAAGCGTCCGATCGCCCATAGCGCGGCGACCTTCGTCGCGGTCGACTAGCCGGCTGCCGTCTTGCGCTCTTCGGCCTTGCGCAGCACGTCATAGGCTGCCTGAACCGCCTGGAAGCGCTTGGCGGCTTCCTCGTCACCGGGCTTGAGGTCGGGGTGGCTCGCCTTGGCCAGGCGGCGATGGGCCGCCTTGATCTCGTCGAACCCGGCGTCGGTCTCCACTTCGAGGACCGACAGAGCGCGCATCTCCTCGCGGCTGCGGGTGCCGTCACCGGGACCGCCCCAGGCATAGTGCGAGCTTTGCTTGTAGCCGTCCGCACCCCGGCGCTCGTTGGCTTCGCGCTCGGCCGCCTCGGCCGCCGTCAGATTGGCGAAATAGTCCCAGTTCTTATTGTATTCGGCGGCATGCGCCTCGCAGAAGTGCCAGCGCTCGGGGCTGTTCGGCGCCTTGGGCGCGGGACGATCGCCCGGGTTCATGCAACCCTCGCGGTCGCACAAGCGCACGCGCGCCGCGTCCCGGCCCTTGTCGGCATAGGAGCGCCAGCGGGGAAATCCCCAGTCGTTGGAGCGGGTCGAGCGGGCCATGAGCGTTCTAACTAGTTGAAGGACGTGAAAGTGCCAGGGGGCCTGTAAGCCGGGTTCTGTCCTCCACCCGAAGGTGGATGTGCGACCATTCCTCTCGGCCTGCCCTCGCGGACAGGCTCCAGCGACCAACCCGGGCGGCGAGCCGGAACAGGCCCATGTGCCGCCCCTATTCGGTCTTGCACCCGGTGGGGTTTACCGTGCCGGCTGCCGTTGCCGGAGCCGCGGTGCGCTCTTGCCGCACCCTTTCGACCTTACCGCCCCGAAGAGCGGCGGTATGCTTTCTGTGGCACTGTCCCTGACCCCGCACCGAAGCGCGGGACCGCCGGGCGTTACCCGGCACCGTTATTCCGTGGTGCCCGGACTTTCCTCGGCGAAGACAAGTCCTCGACGCGGTCGCCCGGCCCCCTGGCGTGGAGCCCTCTAGCAGAGCGTTCAGCGTCCGACCATCGCTTCGGCGGTCGGCAGCACATAATGCTTCCATTGCTCGCGCAGCGTCTTCTTGCTGAGCTTGCCGGTGGCGGTGTGGGGAAGTTCCTCCACGAACTCGATCGCGTCGGGCATCCACCACCGGGCGACATGCTTTGCCAGATGCTCGCGAATGGCTTCCTCGTGGACGTCGGAACCAGCCGAGCGCACCACCAGCAGAAGCGGGCGCTCGTCCCACTTGGGATGCGCGATCCCGATCGCCGCCGCCTCCGCCACGCCCGGAACACCCACCGCCGCATTCTCGAGATCGATGGAACTGATCCATTCCCCCCCCGACTTGATCACGTCCTTCGCACGGTCGGTGATCTGCATGGTGCCGTCGGGATGAAGTGCGGCGACATCGCCGGTGTCGAACCAGCAATCGGCGTCGGTTGCGGACTGGTCTTCCTTGAAATAGCGCTCGACGATCCAGTGCCCGCGGGTTTGCAGGCTGCCGGTCGCGACACCGTCGCGCGGCAGTTCCTTGCCCTCGTCATCGACGATCCGCAGCTCGACCCCGAACGGGATTCGGCCCTGACGGCAGGTGAAATCGACCTGTTCCTCGTCGGTCATGTCGTCCCAGTTCGCCGGCGGATTGCCGCAGGTGCCGATCGGACTCATCTCGGTCATGCCCCAGGCATGCCCGATCTTGACGCCCTTGCGGCGAAACCACTCCACCATTGCCCGCGGCGCGGCGGAGCCGCCGATGGTGACGCTCTTGAGCGAGCCCAGCTGGTCGCCGGTCCGCTCGATATGGTCGATCATCCCCAGCCACACCGTCGGAACCCCGGCGCTGTGGGTGACGCCTTCCTCGCGGAACAGGTCGCACATCTGCTGCGGGCGATAGTCGGCGCTCAGCACCAGCTTGGCCCCCACCATCGGCGCTGCCCACGGCACGCCCCAGGCGTTGGCATGGAACATCGGAACGATCGGCAGGCAGGTCGAACGCGCACTGAGTTCGAAGACGTCGGGGCCGACTTCGACCAGGGTATGGAGCATGGTCGAGCGATGCTCGTACAGGACGCCCTTGGGATTGCCGGTGGTGCCGGACGTGTAGCACAGGCCCAGCGGCTCGCGCTCATCGCCCTCGACCCAGGCGAAATCATCGTCCTCCCGGTCGATCCACGCGCGAAACTCGCCGTCGTCCATGCAGATGTAATGCTCGATCGTGTTCCATTGCGGCTTCATCTTTTCCACGACCGGCGCGAACGCCTTGTCGTAGAGAAGGACGCGGTCCTCGGCATGGTTGGCGATATAGGCAAGCTGGTCGGGGAACAGGCGCGGGTTGATGGTGTGGAGGATGCCGCCCATCCCGATCGTGCCGTACCAGCTGGTGAGGTGATGAACGTGGTTCATCGCCAGGGTCGCGACCC
The DNA here is from genome assembly GCF_011927725.1 of Sphingomonas kaistensis. NCBI lineage: Bacteria > Pseudomonadati > Pseudomonadota > Alphaproteobacteria > Sphingomonadales > Sphingomonadaceae > Sphingomonas > Sphingomonas kaistensis. The sequence goes on from NZ_JAATJC010000001.1 coordinate 2,174,180, forward strand.
GGTCGCCGCGCTTGATGCCGAGCCTGGTGAGCGCCTTGGCCATGCGCCGCGCATCCTGGGCAACGCCGCGCCAATTGGTGCGGCCGATCGTCCCGTCGGCCCATGCGGTCACGATCTCCCGCCCGCCATGCTCGCGCTCGGCATGGTCGACCAGGCGCATCACCCGAAGCTGGTGATGCTGCATCGCGCCCAAGATACTCATCATGTCTCTCCTCCGACGGGAGAAGAGTGACGTCGCGCTAGGTCGAGTCAAGCACGCTGGGTCAGAATGGCATCTGGAAGCCCGGCGGAAGCGGCAGGGTTGAGCTCATCTTCTGCATTTCGGCAGCGGCGGCCTGGTCGGCCTTGGCGCGCGTATCATTGAGCGCGGCCGCGATCAGGTCCTCGACCATCGTCTTTTCCGACGGGACCAGCAGGCTTTCGTCGATCGACACGCCGATGATCCGCCCCTTGGCCGAGGCCTTGATCCTGACCAGGCCGCCGCCGGACTGGCCTTCGACCTCGATCTTGTCGAGATTGTCCTGGGCTTTCTGCAACTCGGCCTGCGCATTTTGCGCCATCTGCATGATTTCTTCGAGGCTAGGCATGGTTGGAGTCCTTGAGCTGAACGGCTTCGAGAGTGGCGTCTGGAAAGGCTGAAAGCACGGCGGCGACCGAAGGCTCCCGCAAAATGGCGTCGCGGGCCCGCTCCTCGGCCATCTTCTCCTGCGCGGCTAGCGATGGCTGTGCCTCGCCGTCGACCAGGGTGACCTGCCACGGCGTGCCGGTGAGCGAACGGAGTTCCGCCTCCAGATCACGCGCGAACGAGGCGCCGAGCGGCTGCAGCGGCTTCAGCGCCATCTGGCCGGCGGCATAGCTGACAAGCCCGACCTGGTTGCGCAGCTGGACGGCGCGGATCGCCTTGCCCTTGCCCTCGATGAACGCGACCAGCTCGGCGAAGCCATCGGGCACAGCGGGCGCGGCAGGTTCGGGTGGAGGAGGCTGGGCCGGCGCGGATGCAGGGGCATGTGAGGGTGCCTCCTGCTCGGCACGCGGCGCAGCTGCGGCGGCCGCCGCTGGACGCGGTGCCGGCGCATTCACCGCGCCCTCGCCCTGCCCTTGCAGCCGCGCGATGAGCGCGGCGGGATCGGGCAGGTCGGCGGCATGGACCAGGCGCAACAGTACCATCGCCGCCGCTTCGTTCGGATCGGGAGCCAGGCTGACGTCCGACAATCCCTTAAGAAGCAGCTGCCACAGTCGGTGAAGCTGCGACCAGCCGAGGCTGCCGCCAAGCTCCTCGCTCGCCGCGCGTTCCTCGGCGCTGGCCAGCGGATCGCCGCCGCGCCCGGCCTTGGCGCGCGAGGCGGCATGGACCTGCTCCATCAGGCCGCGCAGCAGCGCCATCGGCTCGATCCCGAGCGCCTGTGCCTCGTCCAGCTCGGCAAGGCTCCCAGAGGCATCGCCCGACAGCAACAGCGACAGCAGGCGGCGGATGCGGCCGCGGTCGGCAAGGCCGAGCATGTCGCGCACCGCTTCGGTCTTCACCTCGCCGCCGCCATGCGCGATCGCCTGGTCGAGCAGCGACAGGCCGTCACGCGCCGAACCTTCTGCGGCGCGCGCGATCATCAGCAGGGCATCGGGCTCGATCGAAACCTGCTCGATCTCGGCGATCCGGCGGAAATGCTCGACCAGCTTCTCGGCAGGAATGCGGCGCAGGTCGAACCGCTGGCAACGCGACAGCACCGTCACCGGCACCTTGTTGACCTCGGTCGTCGCGAACAGGAATTTGACGTGCGCGGGCGGTTCCTCGAGCGTCTTCAACAGCGCGTTGAAGGCGTTCTTGGTCAGCATGTGGACTTCGTCGATGATGTAGATCTTGAAGCGCGCGCTGACCGCGGAATAGCGCACCGCCTCGATGATCTCGCGGACGTCGTCGACGCCGGTGTGGCTGGCGGCGTCCATCTCGGTGACGTCGATATGCCGCCCTTCGGCGATTGCCCGGCACGGCTCGCACACCCCGCACGGATCGATCGTCGGGCCGCCCTGCCCGTCCGGACCGATGCAGTTGAGCGCCTTGGCGACCAGCCGCGCGGTGGAGGTCTTGCCCACCCCGCGCACGCCGGTCAGCAGGAAGGCGTGGGCGATGCGGCCGGTCGCGATCGCATTGCCGAGCGTGCGCACCATCGCGTCCTGGCCGATCAGCTCGCCAAAGCTTTGCGGGCGATATTTGCGGGCGAGCACCCGGTAGGGCGACGCCGCGGCGCTCTTCTCCAGCGGCTGCGCTGGCAGGTCGAGGCCAAGGCCCGGTTCGTCGTGGCGCGATTCGTCGTCAGTCATCGGGGTGGGACAGTAGGGCGACGCAGGCCGCTGCGCCACTTCTTGCGCTCGGGCGCCGAGCCCGCCATATGCGCGGCGGGAGTCGGGCGGACGGGATTGTCGCCAACCTGGTCAGGTCCGGAAGGAAGCAGCCACAACGATTTCGTCCCGGGTCGTTCCGGCTCCCACCTCCACGCGCAGCCCTTCGCGCTCAGCCGGGCATCTTCACCGTCATCGTCGCTCCACCGACCCGGACCTGGCAGGCCAGGCGGCTGGTCCGTTGCGCCTGGTAGGCGAGGTCCAGCATATCCTCCTCGTCCTCGCCGGCTGGCGGCAATCGCGCAAAGTCCTCCTCCGACAGGATGACGTGACAGGTCGAGCAGCTCATCTGCTTGCCGCACGTGCCTTCGAGCGGCTGGTCGGCGGCCTGCGCGACGTCGAGCAAATTGTCGCCCTCGGCAGCCTCGACCTCGCGGTCGAGGGCACCATCGGATCTCAGAAATCGTATCAAGGTCATGCGGCAAACCGTTGCTGCGCCTCGGTCGCGCGCCTGATCAGCGCGCAGGCCTCAGTCAAGTCGTCGAAGGTCGTGTAGCGGCCGAACCCGAGCCGGATGCTTTGCCGCGCGTCGGCGTCGCCAAGGCCGATCGCGCGCAGGACATGGCTCGGCCGACCCGAGCCGCTGGCGCAGGCGCTGCCGAGCGAGAAGGCGATCGTGCGGCATTCCGCCAGCAATCGCGCAGCGTCGAGCCCAGGGCGGCGGACGTTGAGATTGCCGCGATAACGGTCCGCGCTGCTGCCGTTGACGATCCAGCCGGGCCCAAGCGCGTCGAGCGCCGCCTGCCACAGCCGTTCGACATGCGCGTGATCGGCCTCCCGCCGTTCCGCCGCCAGGGCAGCGGCGGCACCGAAACCGACACACAGCATCGGAGACAGCGTTCCCGACCGCATCCCCCGTTCCTGTCCGCCTCCATGGATCAGCGGCTCCAGGCTGACACCATCGCGGATCCACAAAGCCCCGATCCCCTTGGGCCCGTGGATCTTGTGCGCGCTGATCGCGATGAGGTCGGGACCATCGGGGATAGGCAAGCGCCCGAAGCCCTGCACCGCATCGCACAGCATCAGGGCTCCGGCCTCGTGGGCCAGCGATGCGATCTCGTCGATTGGCTGGATGACGCCAATCTCGTTGTTGACCAGCATCGCAGCGACTAGCGCGGTCGGCTGATGCAGCGCGCGGCGGAGCTGGTCCAGATCGACCCGTCCGTCCGGCGCGACCGGCAGTTTCTCCACCTCAACGCCCTGGCGCTGCAGCCATTCCGCCGTGTCGAGGACCGCGGCATGTTCGGTGGCGAGGGTGACGATCCGCTCCCGCGTCGCTTGAAGCGCCAGGTTGAGCGCCTCGGTCGCGCCCGAGGTGAAGACCACCTGGCCACCCGCGGGCAGCAGAGCCGCCACCTGCCCTCTTGCATGCTCCACCGCTGCCGCCGCCTCGCGGCCCGCCCGGCTCGGGCTGTGCGGATTGGCGAAATGATCGAGCCACGGCAGCATCGCCGCCTTCACTTCGGGCGCAAGCGGCGTTGTCGCCTGGTAGTCGAGGTAGATCATGCCGCCCGCGCCTTCGAGCGAGTCGCCAGGCCGGCCCAGGCGTCGGCAAAGGCGTCGATGTCCGACTCGCTGGTGGAAGGGCCGAAACTGACCCGAATCACCTTGTCGGCAAATTCGGGCGGCGCGCCCATGGCGGCAAGCACATGGCTGGTCTTCACCTTGCCCGACGAGCAGGCGCTTCCGGCCGACACCGCAAAGCCGAGCGCATCGAGCTGCACCAGCTGCGCCATCGCGCTCATATGCTCCATCGCATAGGCACCGATGGTCGGGATGCGCCCGACGCCTTGGCCGACGATCTCGGCCCCCTCGCCCATCAGCTTGACGTCGAGCCGGGCACGAAGGGCATTGAGCCGGTCGAAGTCCCAGGCGTTCGCCTCCAGCGCCGCAGCCCAGCCGAGGATGGCGGGAAGGTTCTCGGTGCCCCGGCGATAGCCGCGCTCCTGCCCGCCGGTGGGGACCAGCAACTTGAGGTCGCGGACCAGCAGCGCGGCGGCGCCCGGCGGGCCGCCGACCTTGCTGCTGCTGACGATGATCATGTCGGCGGGCGGAAGCGGCAGCTTGCCGGCGCTTTGCGCGCAATCGACCAGCAGGAACGAGCCGGCTGCATCGATCGCTTCGCCGATCTCGGCGATCGGCTGCACCACCCCGGTTTCGCTATTGGCATGCTGGACCGCGACGAGGCCGCCGCGCGCCATGTGGAGCCAGGTCGACAAATGCTCGGGCGACAGCAGGCCGCCCCGCTGCACCGGCAGGTTCCATTCCTCGCCGTCCGGCACCTGCGAGCGGATGGCGTCATGCTCGACCGTGGAAATGGCGGGCTTCGGACCCTTCTCCCAACAGCGCCGAAAAGCGAGCGCTGCGGCTTCGCTGGCGGTTGCCGTGAAGATGAGGTCGCCGTTCCAGCCCAGCGCCGCCTTGATCCGCGACCGTGCATTTTCCAGCGCCGCTTTCGCCGCCCGCCCCTCGGCATGGGGGCTGGACGGATTGGCCCAGCGCTCGAGCGCCTCGACCATCGCCGCGCGCGCTTGCGGCAGGACCGGCGTGGTCGCGGCATGGTCGAGGTAAATTCGAGATCGCTTCACGGAAACCTTGGCAATTGCTGTTTGTTGGCTCGCCTCTATATAAGCGCGCCGCCTGCACCCGTCAGCTAAACAAAAGAGACCCATGCCCGAAGTTATCTTTCCGGGGCCGGAAGGCCGCCTCGAAGGCCGTTTTCATCCGGGCCTGCGTCCTCGCGCGCCGGTCGCGCTGATCCTGCACAGCCACCCCCAGGCGGGCGGCACGATGAACAACAAGATCGTGCAGCTGCTCTACCAAACCTTCGTGAAGCGCGGCTTCGCGACGCTGCGGTTCAATTTCCGCGGCACCGGCAAGAGCCAGGGCACCTTCGACAACGGCATCGGCGAATTGTCGGATGCCGCCAGCGCGCTCGACTGGGTGCAGCAGATCCACCCGGAGGCCGAACAGACCTGGGTCGCCGGCGTCAGCTTCGGCGCCTGGATCGGCATGCAGCTGCTGATGCGCCGCCCCGAGATCAAGGGCTTCATTTCGATCGCCCCGCCGGCGAACATGTATGACTTCGGCTTCCTCGCCCCCTGCCCCTCGTCGGGCATCATCATCCAGGGTGAGCAGGACGAAGTGGTCAGCCCGGCCAGCGTCCAGAAGCTGGTCGACAAGCTGCGCACCCAGCGGCACATCACCATCCATCACGACACCATTCCCGGTGCCAATCACTTCTTCGCCAACGAGCTCGACCTCATGATGAAGAGCGTCGACGGCTATCTGGACATGCGACTGGGGCGCTGAGCTACAGCACCCAGATGAGCACGTTGGCGACGAGGATGGCGGCGACCGCGATCATCATAAGTCCCTGCTTGCGATAGGTGCCGGCCCACGCGAAGCGGGCGCCGAACACCAGCAGCACGAAGGCCGCCAGCATGACGATGGACATGAGGGTGGACGCGGTCTGGTTCATGATTGCTCCCGAAACGGCTTTTTAACGGATGTTGCACTAATCGGGCGAGGTCATGATCAGGGCCGACCAGCAACAAAAGCTCGCCGACGCGTTCGAGCGGATCGAAGGAACCATCCTTCCCTGCATCACCATGATGCTGGAAACGCTGCTCGACGCCTCGCGCGGGCTCGACCATGCCGATCCCAAGGCCCTGGTCGCCGAACTCCAGACCCTCGCAGCCGAGCTTGAGGAGCTGACTCGCAGCGTGGAGCTGTGCTCTCCGTCGCATCTCGACCCCGGGGCCTATCGCACCAGTTCGCGCGCCTGAGCGCGATCAGGCGACCCACGCCGCGTGGGTTGCCGGGTCCATGTTCCCGCCGGTCACCATCACCACCGTCCCAGGCCCGGGCGCGACCTTGCCGGCAAGGACGGCTGCAAGGGCAGCCGACCCGCCGGGTTCGACCATCAAATCCAGCTCCTTCCAGGCGAATCGACCCGCGGCGCGCACGTCGTCCTCGCTTACCGACACGCCAGTTGCACCCCGGGCCTGCAGAACGCCGAACGTCAGCGGCGACACCACCGGCGTCTGAAGGGCGTCGCAGGCGGTCGGCGGAGCGTCGGCGACTACCGGGACGATGCGCCCAAGCTCCAGGCTACGCCGCATGTCGTCCCAGCCTTCCGGTTCGACCACAACGATCTCCGCGCCGGGCACCGCCAGGGCGACGCCAGCGGCAAGGCCGCCGCCGCCGCAACAGATCACGATCCGCCGCACCGACTCCGGACACTGCGCCACCAGCTCGAGCCCCGCGGTGCCCTGCCCGGAGATGATGTGGGGATCATCGAAACTCGGCACCACCACTGCACCCCGTTCCGCCGCGAGGGCGCGTGAGATAGCGACTCGGTCCTCGCTCGCGCGGTCGTAAAAGACGATCTCGGCGCCCTGGGCGCGGGTACCGGCGACTTTCGGGGCAGGCGCATCGGCCGGCATCACGATGGTGGCCGGAATATTCAGGCGCCGTGCCGCAATCGCCACGCCCTGCGCATGGTTGCCGCTTGAAAAAGCGACCACCCCGGCACGTCGTTCGGCCTCGCTGAGCAGCGCAAGGCGGTTGCTCGCGCCGCGCAGCTTGAACGATCCGCCGGTCTGCAGCGATTCGCATTTCAGCCACACGTCGTGGTCGCCGAGCCGCAGCCGCCTGAGGGGCGTCTCGATCACCAGTCCACGAATGCGCTCAGCAGCGTCGAGCACCTGCGCGCGGGTCGGAAGATTGTCGTTGCCCATCAACGGCTTGGCCGAAACGGTGCAGGCGTGCGCCAAGCTGCGGCGGAAGCGCCACAAAAGGCATCGGAAAAAGATTGCGTTAAGGGAGGCTCATTCATATGTAGCGCCTCCGCTGCCCCATGGGACTTCCAACCGCAAGGCAGCTGTTCGTCAAACGTTGCCGAAAGGCACTTGGAGGTCCCTTGCATTGGCTGAGCACCCCTTCGCGCTGGGGCTAGCGCCCCGTTCCGATCGCACCGAATCCTTTGTCGCTTCCGGTGCGGCAGACATTGCACGACTGAAGCCGGTCCAGCCGGTCACGCTCCTGCGCCCCCATGCGGCGCGGGCGGCGGCGCGTTTCTTTGTCGAGAAGTTCCCCGGCAAGTCGCTTTATGCGGTCAAGGCCAACCCCTCGCCCGACCTTCTGCGGGTGCTGTGGGATGGCGGCGTCACTCACTATGACGTCGCCTCGATCGGCGAAGTGCGGCTGGTCAGCGAGACGCTGCCTGACGCGACCCTGTGCTTCATGCACCCGGTCAAGGCCGTGGAGGCGATCGCCGAAGCCTATCATGGTCACGGCGTCCGCACCTTCAGCCTCGACAGCCTCGAGGAACTGGACAAGATCGTCTCCGCCTGCGCCACCGACGGCGTTGCGGCGAGCGACCTCAACCTGCTCGTCCGCGTGCGGGTCTCCTCCGAGCACAGCAAGCTCAGCCTGGCGTCCAAGTTCGGTGCCGATCCTTCGGAGCTGAAGGCGCTGCTGATGGCGGCCCGCCAGGCCTCCGACGCGCTCGGCCTCTGCTTCCACGTCGGCAGTCAGGCGATGACCCCGGCGGCCTATGCCGAAGCTATGAACCGCGTTCGTGACGCCATCGTCGAGGCCGCGGTCACCGTCGATATCGTTGATGTCGGTGGCGGATTCCCCTCGTCCTACCCGGGCATGGAGCCGCCGCCGCTCGAAGCTTATTTCGCGGTGATCCACGAATCGTTCGAGAAGCTGCCGATCAGCTATTCGGCCGAACTGTGGTGCGAGCCGGGCCGCGCCCTGTGCGCCGAATATGCCTCGGTCCTCGTGCGCGTCGAAAAGCGCCGCGGCGACGAGCTGTACATCAACGACGGTGCCTACGGGACGCTGTTCGACGCCGCGCACATCGGCTGGCGCTTCCCCGTCCGGCTCGTCCGCGACGAGGACAGCGACACCCGTCCGCACAGTTTCAGCTTCTACGGCCCGACCTGCGACGACCTCGACCATATGGTCGGACCGTTCGAGCTTCCCGGCGACGTCGGCCCCGGCGATTATATCGAGATCGGGATGTTGGGCGCCTATGGCTCGGCGATGCGGACCCGCTTCAACGGCTTCGGCTCAGCGAATGGCTGGTCGGTGGTCGTGACCGACGCACCGATGGCCTCGCTCTACGGCGACGTCGCGGCACCGTCGCGCTCGAACGTCGTTACGCTGTAACGGATCTTCCCCCTCCCGTTCACGCGGGAGGGGTCGGGGGTCGGCCTGTCCCCCTGCTGAAACAATGACGGCCAATAGCGGGCAAGCGCCCACCCCAGCCCTTCCCGTCCGCGGGACGGAAAAGCACGGAGCTATTGGAGCACCATGAACACCGAAGCCAAGATTAACGACACCCGCAAGGCGGAGCTGCTTTCGAGCACCGTCGAGCATATCGACATCACCAAGTTCGATGCCCGCCCGATCGTCGAAGCGATGGGCAAGATGAGCTTCACCAGCCGCGACCTCGCCCGCGCCACCGACATCTACAACCAGATGCTGAGCGATCCCGATTGCTCGGTCATCCTGGTGATCGCCGGCTCGACCTCGGCCGGCGGCTGCATGGACCTCTATGCGGAGCTCGTCCGCTCCAACATGGTCGATGCGATTGTCGCCACCGGTGCGTCGATCGTCGACATGGATTTCTTCGAAGCGCTTGGCCACAAGCACTATCAAGCGCTTGAAATCCCTGACGATGACACGCTGCGTTCGCTCTACATCGATCGTATCTACGATACCTACATCGACGAGATCCAGCTGCAGGACACCGACTTCACCATCGGCAAGATCGCCGACACGCTGGAGCCGCGCCCCTACAGCAGCCGCGAGTTCATCAAGGAGATGGGCAAGTGGCTGCTGGAAAACGGGAAGAAGGACAACAGCCTGGTCAAGCTCGCCTACGAGCATGACGTGCCGATCTTCTGCCCGGCTTTCACCGACAGCTCGGCGGGCTTCGGCCTCGTCAAGCATCAGGTCGACGCGATGAAGGCGGGCCGTCGCTACATGACGATGGATTCGATCGCCGACTTCCGCGAACTGACCGACATCAAGATCAAGGCCGGCACCACCGGACTGCTGATGATCGGCGGCGGCGTTCCGAAGAACTTCACGCAGGACACCGTGGTCTGCGCCGAGATCCTCGGTCACGAGGATGTCGAGGTCCACAAGTACGCCGTGCAGATCACCGTCGCCGACGTGCGCGACGGAGCCTGCTCCTCCTCGACGCTTCAGGAGGCCGCCAGCTGGGGCAAGGTTTCGACCGCGCTCGAGCAGATGGTGTTCGCCGAGGCGACCTCGGTGCTGCCGCTGCTGGCGTCCGACGCCTATCACCGGGGCCATTGGAAGACCCGCGCCAAGCGCGCCTTCGCGAAGCTGTTCGATTAAGTTCGGATTGCTTACCGAAACGAAATGAACCACCCTCCCCTGTCTCAACGGGGGAGGGTTTTTCATTGCTGCAGCCAAGTCCATTGCTCGGGCCGATCGTCGCGTTGGTCGGCTGGTCGCTGATCATGCTGGTGTGGATGGCCGTCTCCCGCCGCGGCGCTTTCAAGCGGCTCGGCGTGTCGCTCAAGACCATTCCGCCCGGATCACGCGGCAGCGCGCTCGACAGCAGTCCCGAGGCCAAGGCGCAGTGGAAGGCGCATAATTACAACCATCTGATGGAGCAGCCGACGATCTTCTACGCGATCGTGCTGGCGCTGGTGCTGATGGGGTTCGACCACCCGATCAACGTCATGCTGGCATGGGGCTATGTCGGGCTGCGTATCCTGCACAGCATCGTTCAGGCGACGATCAACGTGGTGGCGATCAGGCTGACCCTGTTCGCCCTCTCGACGCTTTGCCTGGCCAGCCTGACGATCCACGCCGGGCTGCGCCTCTGGCACTAGCGGCTGAACGCGGCCGCAAGCTCCACATGGGTCGACCAGCGGAACTGGCCGACCGGGCGCACCCAGTCGAGCCGGTATCCGCCTGACACCAGCACCGCCGCATCGCGCGCAAAGGTCGCGGGATTGCAGCTGACGTAGGCGATTCGGGGCACCGTCGAGGCGGCGAGCTGTTCGACCTGCGCTTCCGCTCCCGACCGCGGCGGATCGAGCACCACCGCGTCGAGTCCATTAAGCTCGTCGGCCATCAGCGGGCGGCGATAAAGGTCGCGGTGCTGGGCGGCGATCGAAGGGGCGGCCCGCTTGAGCGCGAGCACGGCGCCCCGGCCCGCCTCCGCTGCCAGCACCCGGCCGGGCAGTGCCAGCGCAAAGGTGCCGATACCGGCGAACAGATCGGCCGATGTCGCGGGCGTGCCGACCGCTTCCAGGACGCTGTCGACCAGCGCGCGCTCGCCGTCTTCGGTCGCCTGAAGGAAGGCTGCGATAGGCAGGGGCACCGGGCGCCCGGACAGTGTGGCGGTGGCCGGCTGCGGCTCCCACCGCACCTCGGGCCCGACTCCCTCGTCGAGGCTCAGCCTGGCAAGTCCCTGCTCGCCCGCGAAATCGACCAGCCCCTGCGCCGCCTCGAAGCCGTCGGCCTTGACGCCCTTCAGCAGCAGGTCGACGCCTTGGTCGGCAAGGGTCAGGTGGATTTCGGCCGTCCGCTTGGGGGCCAGCAACAGGCCCAGCAGGCGCCGCAGCGGATCGAGCAGGGCGAACAGCTCGGGCCGCAGGATGTGGCATTCGGCGAGATCGATGATCCGGTTCGACTTTTCGGCATTGAAGCCGAGCAAGACCCTGCCCCCGGCCTTCATTGCACGCAGCGTCGCCCGTCGGCGGGTCCGCGGGGGAGAGAGATGCGGCGCACGGACGTCGCCGGTCAGGTCATGCTGCGCTAATGCCCCGCTGACCCGCTCGACCAGATAGGCGGCATAGGCCTCGTCATCGACGTGCTGGAGCTGACACCCCCCGCATTCCGGAAAGTGACGGCATGGCGGCACCTGTCGATGGGGACCAGCAGTGACGCTGCCATCCTCCGCGACCACGTCTCCGGGTGCCGCGAACGCCACGTGGCGGCCGCTTGCCGTCACCCCATCGCCGCGCGCCGCGATCCGGACTACGATGTCGCTCACAGCTGCGCCACCAGATCGTCGGCGATCATCGAGGCGCCCGCCCGTTCGGCGGCTCGGCCTTGCAGCCAGACCCCGGCGCAAGCCGCTTCGAAAGCGGGCAGGCCGCGCGCCCGCAGCGCCGCGATCATTCCGGCAAGCACATCGCCCGTCCCGGCGGTGGCGAGCCAGGCAGGAGCCGGCGGCGCGAAGCCAATCCTCCCATCGGGCGACGCGACCAACGTATCGGGGCCCTTGAAGACCACCACCGCGCCGGACGCCTCTGCAGCAGCCAGCGCTTGCTCGGCCTTGGTCCCGGGTAGCGCGCCAAACAATCGCTCGAACTCACCGGCATGCGGGGTCAGGACGGCATCCTGGCCCTTCAGCCGGCCCGGCTCCCCAATGTGCCCGATGGCGTCGGCGTCGATCACCTTGGGCCGGTGGCTGACCAGGGCGAGGGTCAGCAGTTGCGGCAGCTTGCCCAGGCCGGGCCCGACTAGTAGGCAGCCGATCTTCGGATCGTTCACCTGCGCGTCGCCGACCTGCACCACGCTCAGCGGAAGGCCGGCAATCGGAAGCGAGGTCGAGATACGGACATAGCCTGCACCGCTGTGCGCCGCCGCCTTCGCCGACAAGGCGATTGCGCCGGGCATCTCACCCGCCAGGCAGTGGACCAGCCCACGGCTGAATTTGTGCGCATCCGGGGCGATGGAAGGAAGCACCGGCTCGCCGATCTCGAACCACGGGCCCGGTGCATCGATGCCAATGTCGGCAAGGACCACCCGGCCCATGCCCGCCATTGCAGGCATCAGCCGATGCGCCGGCTTCAGCGCTCCGAACGCCACCGTCAGGTCGAAGTCAGGTACAGGGGAGAGGCGTGCTCCGCTGTCGGCCTCCACGCCGCTCGGCAGGTCCGCCGCGACGGCGATGTGTGATGCTTCGACGAGGGTGATTAGCGCCTCGGAAACAGCGACTTCCAGCGCTCGCTTGAGGCCAGTTCCGAACAGACAATCGATCAGCAGCGGCGCCGGGGGCGCTTCGTCCAACGCCTCGATCGGGCCATTCCACTGCGACCGCGCAGCCCTGGCAAGGTCGGTGTTCGGCTCTCCCGATGCCGCGATCCGCACCGGGCAACCGCGCTCCCGCAAGAGGCGCGCGGCGACATAGCCGTCGCCGCCATTGTTGCCGGGTCCGCACAGCACCAGTGCCGGCATCGGCCCGGCGAAGCGGAGCGCCGCCTCGGCCAGGCCGCGGCCCGCACGCTCCATCAATTCGGTGAGGCCGCAGGTCGCTGCCGCTTCCGCCGTCCGCATTGCGGCTGCGGCCAGGATCGGGCGGTGCGCAGTCACCGGAGGACACTCGCCAGGTGCCACCACTCGGGCGGGCAAGCCGCGGCGGCACGATCGCGCGCCTCCTCGCCCGCAAACAGCGCGAAGCAGGTCGCTCCGGAGCCTGACATCCGCACGGTTTCCGCACCTTCGCAGGATTTCAGCCACTCGAGAATATCATCGATCTCGGGCACCAGCGCTCGCGCTGCCGGCTCGAGGTCGTTGCGACCCTCCCGCCAGTCGCCGAGTGCGCCGCGGTCAACACCGTCCCAGGCGCCGAAGACGGTGGCGGTCGATAGTGGCAGGCGTGGATTGACCAGCAGCACGGGGCAACTCGCTACCCCGGCGTCGACCAGTGTCAGGGTATCTCCGGCGCCCTCCCCGCGCGACGTCATGCTGAGCAGGCACGCCGGCACATCGCTGCCCAGGGTCGGGGCGATCCGCTGCGCCATTTCGGGGTCGATGCCCCACAGGGACGTCAGCAGCCGGAGCGCGGCGGCGGCATCGGCCGAGCCGCCGCCGACTCCGGACGCGACCGGCAGGCGCTTGTCGAGCGTAAGCCGCACCCCTTTGCCGATCCTCGCCTCGGCGGCGAGCGCGGCCGCGGCACGATGGACGAGGTTGTCGCTCCCGTCGTCCAGCATGGCCGCGAAGGGCCCGGTGATGGTCAGGGACAGGTCGTCGCTCGGCTCGGCGGTCAGGCGGTCGCCGTGGATGCAGAAAGCGAAGATCGTCTCGATGTCGTGGCGTCCGTCGTCGCGGCGGCGGCGGACGTGAAGCGCAAGGTTGACCTTGGCCGGCGCGATCTCGGTCACGGGGAGGCCGGTCACGGCGCGGCGGTCGCCGCGCTCAGCCCGGCACCGATCTTGTTCTGTACCCGCTGGCGGACGTCGTCCTCGGCGGTGACCAGGGCCGCCTGCCAGGCGAAGCGCGCCTCATATTTGCGACCCGCAGCATAAAGCGCATCGCCAAGATGCTCGTGGATCTCGGACTGGGCGGGATCGGCGGCGGCGGCGCGCTGAAGAGTCAGGATCGCGTCGGCCACCTTGCCGCGCTTATATTGCGCCCAGCCGAGCGAATCGGTGATCGAGGCATCGTCGGGGGCCCGGCGGCTCGCTTCGGCGATCAGCGCCTCGGCCTCGTCCAGCTGCTCGCCGCGTTCGAGGCGCGCGTAACCGAGATAGTTGAGCACTGCCGGATTGTCTGGAGCGAGCTTGTACGCCAGTTCGAGCGCGCTTTCGGCCTGCGGCCACTTACCGCCCTGCTCCAGCGCTGCACCGCGCAAAAGGTGGATGGACCAGAGCTCGGGCCCCGGCCCCCCGGCCTGCACCGCCGCAGCGGCACCGCCATAAGCGACCGCCGCCTCATCGTACTTCTTCATCGCCTCAAGCACGTCGCCGAGCCTCAGCCAGTCCGCTGCCCCGGCTCTGTCATCAGCGACGAAGGCTTTGGCCCGCGCGAGGGCTTCCTGCGGGCGGCTGGCGCGAAGCAAGATCCGGGTTTCCGCATCGCGCGCTTCGGTGAGGAACGGCGACTTGTCGGGCAGCGTGCGAAAGACCGCGATCCCGTCGTCACCTCGACCGCTTCGGTCGAGCAGCAAGCCTGCTAGTAGCGCCGCTTGCTCGTTACGCGGGTCGGCATGGCGCGCGACCTGGGCAAGGCCAAGCGGGAGGGTGCCGCTATCGCCCTCGTCAAGGCCGACCGCGAGTGCGACCACCAGTTCCGACAGCCCTTCCGCGGCGGTGGCGATGGGCAGGCGTGGGCGCCGCTCGGTCGCAAGGTGCGTCGCTGCACCGCGCAGGGTGACGTCACGCCCGGCAAGCAGGGCCAGCCCGCCCTCGCGATTGCCCTGCGCGACCAGACCGGTCGCAAAGGCGATCCGGAGACGGTTGGCACGCCCCCTCGCCGCCGCCAGCGCCCGAGTGAACAGCGGCTCCGCTTCCGCGCCGCGGCCGGCTGCGAGGAGGATCAGCGCCTTGTGCTCGGGCACGAACTGGCTGAGCGGGCTGCTCGCCTGCACCCCGTCGAGCAGCTTGAGCGCCTCGGGCAGGCGGCGTCGCTCGGCCAGGGTCCAGGCCCCGACGAACGGGGCCATGAAGTCGAGTTGCTGGGGAAATTCAGCCCCGACTTCCTGGTCGATCCGGCCCTTGCGCAGGGCGTCGCCGATCAGGAGAAGCCGCGCATCGACGGCAAGCTCCGCCTTCGGCTGACGCTGCGCCAGGCGAACCGCCAGTGGCATGTCTCCGGCAAGGATCGCCTGGCCGACTGCCCTTCGCGCCGCTAGCCGGTCGCCGGGATCCGCCGCAGCAAGGCTCGCGTAGAGCATCGCCGCCCGGCGGGCATCGCCCGCGGTGGCGGCGGCCCGCGCCGCGACAAAGGTACTGGCGCCCGACCGCAGGAAATCGACCCGCTGCTGGCCGGGGGCCGCAGCGGCAAGCGCGCAGGCGAGGCTACATGTTAGGGTAGTTGGGCCCACCGCCACCCTCCGGGGTCACCCAATTGATGTTCTGACACGGATCCTTGATGTCGCAGGTCTTGCAGTGGACGCAGTTCTGCGCGTTGATCTGCAGACGCGGCGCGCCGCCTTCCAGCACATATTCATAGACCCCTGCCGGGCAATAACGCTGCTCGGGCCCGTCATAGTCGGGCAGGTTTACCCGCGTCGGGATCGTCGGGTCCTTGAGGTGAAGGTGGACCGGCTGGTCTTCCTCATGGTTGGTGTTCGACAGGAACACGCTCGACAGCTTGTCGAAGCTGATCACCCCGTCGGGGCGCGGATAGTTGATCGGCGGAGCGATATCGCGGCGCCACAGTGTTTCATGGTCAGGATGATGCTTCATCGTGATCGGCAGGCCGATCTTGAGATGCTGCATCCAGAGGTCGGCTCCGGCCAAGATCGTGCCGATGGTTGCGCCAAACTTGGCGACGGCGGGCTCGGCATTGCGGACCTTGCGTAATTCCTCGCCAATCCAGCCATTTCTGACCGACGGCTCATAGTCGGCGAGAACATCGGAGCGGCGGTCGGCGGCGATTGCGGCGAAGGCGGCGTCGGCGGCCAGCATGCCCGACTTCATCGCCGTGTGGGTGCCCTTGATACGCGGCACGTTCACGAAACCCGCCGAGCAACCGATCAGTGCACCGCCCGGGAAGGCGAGCTTGGGAATGCTCTGCCATCCGCCCTCGTTGATCGCCCGCGCACCGTACGACACGCGGCGGCCGCCCTCCAGCAGCGGGCGGATCGCCGGGTGCTGCTTGTAGCGCTGCATCTCGTCGAACGGCGACAGGTGCGGATTCTTGTAGTTGAGCGCGACCACGAAGCCGATCGACACCTGGTTGTTGTCCTGGTGGTAGATCCACCCCCCGCCCCACGCATCGTCGAGGGGCCAGCCCTGGGTGTGGATCACGGTGCCCGGCTTGTGCTTGGCCGGATCGACGTCCCACAATTCCTTGATCCCGAGGCCATAGACCTGCGGCTGGCAGTCGGCTTCCAGGCCGAATTGCTTCTTGAGCTGCTTGGTCAGCGAGCCGCGCGCACCCTCGGCGAAGAAGGTGTAGCGGGCGTGCAGCTCCATCCCGGGCTGGTAGTCGCCCTTGGGTCCGCCATCGCGGCCGATGCCCATCGCGCCGGTCGCAACGCCTTTGACCGAGCCGTCCTCGTTGTAGAGCACCTCCGCCGCCGGGAAGCCGGGAAAGATCTCGACGCCCAGCTCTTCCGCCTTGCCGCCGAGCCAGCGGCAGAGGTTGGCGAGGCTGCCGGTGAACGTCCCTTTGTTGTCGAGGAAGCTCGGCATCATCAGGTGCGGCAGATTGTACTTCTTGGTCTTGGTCAGCACCCAATGATGGTTGCTGGTGACCGGCACCCGGCCAAGCAGGCAGGAGCTGTCCTCACGCCAGTCGGGCAGCAACTCATCGAGGCTGCGCGGATCGATCACCGCGCCCGACAGGATGTGCGCGCCGACTTCCGACCCTTTTTCGAGCACGCAGACGCTGAGCTCGCGGCCTGCCTCGTTCGCCAATTGTTTCAGCCGGATCGCAGCACTGAGCCCAGCCGGCCCCGCGCCCACGATGACGACATCATATTCCATCGACTCCCGGTCGCTCATCGTCTGACACAAGTCCTTCTTTTCGTTGTTGCGGACTTGGCCTCCGCTTCCACTTCCGTCAATGGTCAGGAGGTCTATGCTGGATGCCATGAACGAGCGACTGCAGCCAAAGGATCTGACCCGGGCGGAGGCGATGAGCCTGCTTGCCTGGTGGATCGAGGCAGGGGTCGATGTCGCGGTCCAGGACGCGCCGCGCGACTGGCGCGCCAAGGCTGTTCCGACCCCGCCGGAGCCAGTCGAGCAGCAAACGGCACCCGTGTCGCAGCCGGCGCGCCCGACCAGCGGCGGCACCTTGCCAACGACGCTCGAGGCGTTCCACGCCCACCTTGCCGAGAGCGCCGACCTGCCCCTGTTCCGTGCCGGAGCCGCCCGGGCGCTTCCCCACGGCCCCGAAAGCGCCGACCTCATGCTTCTGACGGGCATTCCCACGCCCGAGGACACGGCCGAGGGGCAACCGATCGGCGGCGCTGCCTGGGCCCTGACCCAGCGCATGCTGCGTGCCGCAGGGCTTGCTCCCGAACAGGCCTATGTCGCCGCGCTGACCTGCTTTTCCGGCATGGGGACGCGCTTCTCGGCCGCCGAAAGCAATGCCTGCCGGGACACGATCCTGGCACAGATCGCGCTCGCAGCGCCCAAGCGGCTGCTACTGCTGGGCGACCAGCCCGCCAAGCTGTTGCTGGGCGAGCCGATGGCAAGCGCGCGCGGAAAGCTCCATCGCCTTGCCGGAATTCCTACTGCCGTCACCTTTCCGCCCCGCCAGTTGCTGGGAAAGAACGGGTACAAGCCCTTGGCCTGGGCCGACCTCTTGCTGATCACAGGTGCCTAATTGTTGATTTCTCCTGCATTCGCCGCGTCGCTTCTTCTTTCCACCGGCCAGCCTTCCACGCCGCCCGACGACCCGCTTGCTCCGATCGAAGAGCCGCATGAGGCACAGTCGCCGCCGCCCACCGCACCGGCCGCGCCCGTCGTCGCGGTGCCCAGGGATTGGCCGGGCGTGTTCGCCGCCATTCGCGGCGGGCAGTGGTCGGCGGCCTCGGCCGGCATCGCCGCGCTCCCGGCCTCACCGCTGACGGCGTTGGCCAGGGCCCAGCTCTACACCGCGAAGGGCTCGCCGCCGGTCACCGCGCAGCAGGTGCTTGCCCTGCTCGCCGAAGCCCCCGAGCTGCCCCAGGCAGACCAATTGCAGCGCCTCGCCCTTGCTCGCGGCGCAACCGCGACGACGCCCCTTCCGCGGCGCGCCGCTCTGGTTCCGATCGGCAGCGCCCCGCGCCGCGGCCGGGCCAGCCCGATTACCGGAGAGCCCGAGGTGGACCGGCTCCGCAAGGCGATGGAGCCGCTGGTCAAGGTCGATGACGCAGCCTCCGCCGAACGGCTGCTGCTGGCCTCGCTGCCGCTGATCAGCGCCGAGGCACGAGCGGAGCTGGGACAGCGTGTCGCCTGGATCTATTATGTCCGGGGCCAGGACGCCGACGCCCGCCGGGTCGCCGAGATGGCGCGCGGCCCCTACACACCGCCGCCCCCGCAGCCCGTCGCGGTCCTGCCTCCCGTCATGGATTCCTTAGCTGTCGGCCCCGTCCCGACACCCGTCGCACCACCTCCTGCCCCACCCTCGCTCTCCGTCACTCGCGCGCCGAGCGGACCCTGGGCGCAGCAGGCGGAGTGGGTCAGCGGCCTTGCCAGCTGGCGGCTCAACGACTGCAACACCGCGTCGCGTGCCTTCCGCGAGGTGGGTGAGCGCTCGGCCGAGCCGAGCCTTGCCGCTGCCGGCTATTATTGGGCGGCCCGGGCCGAAATGGCCTGCCGTCGCCCGGCAGACGTTCAGCCGCTTCTGCGCGTCGCAGCCCGCAACACCGAAACCTTCTACGGCCTGCTCGCCCGCCGCACGCTCGGCCAGGAAACGCGCATCTCGCCGCTTCCAGTCGCCGCCGCCTCGTCCATCGCCCGGCTACCCAATATCGCCCGGGCCGAAGAACTGGTCAGGATCGGCGAACGCGACCTTGCCGGCGAGCTGCTTCGGCACCAGGCGAGGATCGGCGCCCCGGCCGATCAGACCGCGCTGGTCGCCGTCGCCGCCAGGCTGGAGCTGTCCGCGACCCAGCACTTCCTTGGCCACTTCGGCCAGCCCGGCGCCCGCGTCCCGGCCGCCGCCCGCTACCCGGCGCCAAGCTGGGCGCCGCGAGAAGGCTGGCGGATCGATCCCGCGCTGGCGCTTGCCCACACCCTGCAGGAATCCTCCTTCCGCGCGGAAGCGGTCAGCCAGGCCGGAGCGGTCGGGCTGATGCAGGTGCTTCCCTCGACCCGCGACCTCATCGTGCGCGCACGCGGGCTGGCGCCGGGCGACCTCAAGAACCCCGGCGTAAACATGGGGTTCGGTCAGGCCTGGATCGAATGGATGCGCACCCATCAGGCGACCGGCGGTCAACTTCCCAAAGTGATCGCGAGCTACAATGCCGGGCCGCTTCCGGTCGGGCGCTGGCAGGTCAATGACCGCGGCGATCCCCTGCTTTGGATCGAGTCCATGCCGTTCTGGGAAACCCGCTTCTACGTTCCTGCCGTGATGCGGAACCTGTGGATCTATCAGGGCTTCGAAGGGCAACCGACCATCACCCTGAATGAGCTTGCCCAGCATCGCTGGCCGAGTTTCCCGGCCAGGCGCTGATCAGTTGCGGAACAGGAAGCCCGGCCAGCGCATCTGGGTACCCCGCTTGATCCGGCGCTGATCGTCTTCGAACGCCAGCCTTTGCTCTTCCGCCATTGTGAGGCGGGGGCCCTGCGCTTGCGTCGTCGGGGAAGTGTCCTTCCGTTCCATGGCTCGATCATAGCGCCCGATCATGACCGCCTGCCCGCACTTATGTTGCGGTAACATTTCGATGTTCTTGCTTCGTTCCGCAGCGTGTCTAGACTGGCGTCGTGCCGTTCGAGTCGATCCAGGGGCGCGGGGCGACCCGTAATGCCGTTCCGGCGCGCTTCAATCTGCCCGAGCGGCTGGTCGAGGGCGACTGGCTGGACGAGGTCGAGGCGCTCGACGGGGTTTCGCAGCGCCGCACCACGATCACGGTCGAGCGGCCCAAGTCGATCCTCACCCGCAACAGCTCGCCCGACATCGGTTTCGACCGCTCGATCAATCCGTATCGCGGGTGCGAGCACGGCTGCATCTATTGCTTCGCGCGTCCCACCCACGCCTATCACGACCTTTCGCCCGGCGTGGATTTTGAAAGCCGCCTGTTCGTAAAGCCGGACGCAGCGAAGCTTCTTCACGCCGCTTTGTCGCGGCCAGGCTATGACGTCGCGCCGATCGCGCTGGGCACGAATACCGACCCCTACCAGCCGATCGAAGGACGCTTCCGGATCACCCGTTCGGTCATCGAACTGCTGACGGAAACCGGCCACCCCTTCACGATCACCACCAAGTCGAACCGCGTCCTTCGCGACCTCGATCTCATCGCTCCTGCCGCGCACCGGGGCCTTGCGGCGGTGGCGGTGTCGGTCACCTCGCTCGACCCGGCAATCAGCCGGACGCTGGAACCCCGCGCACCGGCGGGCCTGAAGCGGATTGAAGCGATAAGGCGCTTGAACGACGCCGGCGTCCCGACCCTCCTCGCAGTCGCGCCGATCATCCCGCAAATCACCGATCACGAGCTCGAGCGGATCGTCGCCGCCGGGGCCGAGGCGGGGGCACGAGTCGCTTTCTATCTTCCGGTGCGTTTGCCCCACGAGGTGGCGCCACTGTTCCGGGCCTGGCTCGACGACCATTATCCCGACCGGGCGGCCAAGGTGATGGCCACCATCCAGTCGATGCGCGGCGGGAAGGACAATGATCCGAACTTCTTCACCCGGATGCAGGGCCACGGTCCGTGGGCGGACCTGCTGCGCACCCGCTTCGCCGCCGCGACCCGCAAGGCCGATCTTGGCACCGGGCGGCTGAAGCTGAGGCGCGATCTGTTTCGGGCACCTGAGGGCAGGCAGATGCGGCTGCTTTAGTCCGTTGCGCTTGCCCTGCAGCACTCTAAACCACCCCCATGCGTATCCTCCTTGCCGGCCTCCTCGCCGCCACCGCCCTCCCCGCCTTTGCTCAACCTGGCCCACGGCCTAACCAGGACGAGCTCGTCGCCACGCTGCGCACGGACGCCCTTGCCGACGAACAGGCGTGGCGGATCACCGAAGACCTGACGACCGAGGTCGGCCAGCGCCTCGCCGGGACGGAGGCGGAAGCACGCGCCCGGACCTGGGCGGTTCAGCGCCTGACCGCGCTCGGCTTCGCCAAGGTAAGGATCGATGACTTCGACATGCCGGTCTGGCAGCGCGGCCGCGAGGCTGCCGAGTTGCTGGGACCCTATCCGCAAAAGCTCGCGGTAGCTGCGCTCGGCAACAGTGCGTCCACATCGGAGGCCGGAATCACTGCCGAAGTCGTCTCCTTCGCCGATCTCGACGCCCTGCGCGCCGCGCCGGCCGATCAGGTTCGCGGCAAGATCGTCTACATCGGGCACGCCATGCCGCGGACGGAGGATGGCAGCGGGTACGGCGTGTTCGGCGCCCCGCGCCGCCAGGGTCCGACGATCGCATCGCAGAAGGGCGCGGTCGGGATCGTGATCCGCTCCATCGGCACCGATCGTGAACATCGCAACCCGCATACGGGTGTGATGAACTTCGCCGACGGTGCAACGCCGATCCCGGCCGGAGCGCTGTCCAACCCGGACGCCGACCAGCTCGAGCGGATCTTCGCCCGGGGCCAGCGCCCCACCCTTCGCCTGACGCTGGTATCGAAGGTGACGCAGGGCCGCTCGGGCAACGTCATCGCCGAAGTTCCGGGCCGTGACCCGACTGCCGCGCCAGTGCTCGTCTCCTGCCACCTCGACAGCTGGGACCTTGGCACCGGCGCGCTGGACGACGCGGCGGGTTGCGGCATCGTCACTGCGGCGGCCAAGCGGATCATGGATGCGGGCATGCCCGCCCGGCCGATCCGCATCGTCTGGTTCGGCGCGGAGGAAGTCGGCCTGTTCGGCGGGCTCGACTATCGCGCTAGGTACGGCAAGCAACCGCACCACGCGATCATGGAGAGCGATTTCGGCGCAGATCGCGTGTGGAAGGTCGACAGCCGGCTCGGGCCTGAGCGGGAAGCAGAGGCCAAGCGCCTGCAGCGGATGCTTCAGCCGCTCGGCATCGTTCCGGGCAGCCTGACCAAGACCGAAGGCTCGGACATCGGCCCGATGGTCGCCGATGGTCTTCCTGGTGCCGCGCTGTCGCAGGACGGCACGCGCTATTTCGACGTCCACCATTCCCCCGACGACACGCTGGCAATGGTAGACAAGAAGCAGATGCAGCAGAATGTCGCGGCGTGGACCGCTGCGGTCGCGGTCCTCGCCGGCCCGGTCGAGGTTCGTCCTCCGGCAAGGCGCCGTGCGCGATGAAGCGGCGGGCCGGCCTCATCCTGCTCGCCGCCTTGGCGCTGAGCGCCTGTTCGCGCAGCGAGACCAGCGACGACGTCCCGCCGCTTCCGGAACAGCCTGCTGAGACCGGCAAGGCGCTGATGACCGAGGCCGAGCGCGCGGCGGGCAATGCGGCCGCACGCGCCGAAACCGAAACGCCTCCTGCTCGTTCTGCCACCGAAACCGTCAACGAGGAAACGCCATGATCCGTCACGCCGCCCTGATCGTCCTTCCGCTGTCGCTTGCGGCCTGCAATATCGAGCGGGATCCCGGCAACGACACGACGTCGATCAGCGTCAACGACCAGAAGATCGAAGGAACGGTCGATCAGGCCGTCAATCTGCTGGAAAGCGCGGCTGGCGAAGTGAAGGAAGCGGCCGACAAGGCGGCCCCCGCGATCGAGGATGCGGCACGCGACGTCGGCAATGCTGCAGACCGCGCCGGCGACAAGATCGAGGCCGGGGCCGAAGGCGCCGCTCGCGGTGTTCGTGAGGAATCCCGCGACAACCCGCCGCCCGCCAACAACCAGTAAGTGGTGGGCCCGGAGGGATTCGAACCCCCAACCTGGCCGTTATGAGCGGCTGGCTCTACCATTGAGCTACAGGCCCCGGGCGGCGCCATAGAGGCTGCCGGTGATTGCGCCAAGCGGCTGAGCTAGAGGTGGCGCTACCGCAACCGCTCTGCTAGGCGGCGCCCCAAGTCGGGGAGTGGCGCAGCCTGGTAGCGCGTCTGCTTTGGGAGCAGAGGGTCGCAGGTTCGAATCCTGTCTCCCCGACCACCTTTATCATTTTGCGAGTGGAAGCAGCAGGACCAGGCGGTCCGTGCCGATGTCCAGGCGCCCACCGGTCATCGCGGCGAGCCCCTGCACGAGGCGCAGGGCAAAGCGCATCCCCGCGCGGCCGCGGTCGGCGAGGAGTTGCTGCTCGGACAGGCCCCGCAAGGCCGTCGCGCGGTCCACGCCGATCGCGAGATTGCTATCGAGCCGGTCGAGGATGATCCCAAGCTGTTCGCCGGCGACCGCCGCTTCGGTCATCGCACTGACGAATTGCGCTACCAGACGTTCGGCCAATTCCCTCGGCAGCGCGACGTTGCCGGTGCCCGCCCGGTCTTGCACGGCGATCCGCAAATCGCGCGCCGCCGCCTGAAGCGTGAGGTCGTCGATGATGCTGCGGATGCCGTCGGTTCCGGTGCTGGCCTCTCCCTGCAATCGGCCCGAACGAAGTCGCGCGGCCAGATCAAGGTTGTCGACCGCGTCCGAGAGGCTCCGGGCCTGGTGGACGATTTCCGTCGCGCGCTCGCGGTAGGCGCGATGCGCGGGCCCAAGGTACTGACCCTCGATGATCTCGCCGAAGCCGATGATCGCATTCAGCGGGGTCCGCAGTTCGTGCATCAGTTCGCGCAGCCCGTCATCCTCCGCCGGCTTCACCGCGGCCATGGCATCAGCGGTCGGAGTGGCGGCTCCCTCACGCCGTGCGACACCGCGATAGCCGGCAAAGCGGCCGGTGTCGGAGAAGAAGGCCGGCGCGCCGCTCCAGCGCCATTCCCCGGCAAGCACGCCTTCGTCCGCAAGCACCAAGGCTTCGTCGGCAAAGGGCAGGCGCGCAGCAAAGCTGTCGGCGAAGTTCTCCGCGAGGCTGCGCCCGACCAGCGCCGCGCGTGGGGCGCCTTCGACCCAGTCGATCTCTCCCGTCGGGCCGGTTTCCCAGCGAAACAGGCCGGCAGGCAGGGCAGCTTCGGGCGTTGAGGCTGCGACTTCGGCGACTGCCGCCGTCTGTTCGGCCTCACGCGGGACGCTGGCGACGGTGACGTCAGCGAACGGACCCAGGGCAGACAGCAGGGGCTTGACGTCGTCGGCCGCAACCGACCGGACCGCGCTCCACCCGGCCGGCGTGAGATCGGCTGCGGCGAGCAAGGCGGCAGAGGCGGAAGCGCCCCGGGCAGCGAACAGCCCGACGAGCTCGGCGGGAACGGCCCGGCCAGCAATCGATCGCGCGGTCGCGGCAAGGAGATCGTCGGGGAGATCGCGCATCAGCTGGGCGATCCGTGCCAGCGCCTTGTCCGAAAGGTCGGGACTGACCTCTCCGCCGCGAGCGATCAGCTCGACCAGCTGACGCCATTGCACCGCCCGCCCCCGCGCATCCGCGGCGGGCTGGCCGAGCACGGTCGCAAGGCGGTCGTCATATCGCAAGTGGGCAGATCTTTCGCGCGCGGATAGTCACGATGTGGCAGATGGACGTCCGTTAACTCAGAAGGAAGATACAACGCATTAAGCATCCCATAACGGGACTTCGACAAATTGGTGGCCGGTTGAGGGAACTGGCGCGCTCCTTTCGCCGACCCGATGTGTTCTGCTAGTCGCCGGCAGATGTTCATTTCCTTCGTCGAAGCGCTCCGGCGCGGCGGTATTCCGGCCAGCCTCAAGGAGCATCTGCTCCTCCTCGAAGCGCTTGATGCCGGGGTGATCGAGCAGTCGCCGGAGGAATTCTATTATCTCGCGCGGTCGGTGTTCGTGCACGACGAAACCAAGCTCGACCGCTTCGACCGCGTCTTCGGCGAGGTATTCAAGGGTCTTCTGGGTTCCGGCGACGACGTGACGCCAATCCCCGAGGAATGGCTTCGGCTGGTCGCGGAGAAGTATCTCACCCCCGAGGAGATGGAGAAGATCAAGGCGCTCGGTTCCTGGGACGAGATCATGGAGACGCTGAAGAAGCGCCTCGAGGAACAGCAGGGTCGCCACGAGGGCGGCAGCAAGTGGATCGGTACCGGCGGTACCTCACCCTTCGGCCATGGCGGCTACAATCCCGAGGGGGTGCGGATCGGTGGGCCGGGCAAGCAGGGCCGTGCGATCAAAGTGTGGGAAAAGCGCGAGTTCCAGGATCTCGACGATCGGCGGGAGATCGGAACGCGGGCCATCAAGGTCGCGCTGCGCAGGCTGCGCCGCTTCGCACGCGAGGGCGCGGCCGACGAGCTCGATCTCGACGGCACGATCGAAGGGACGGCGCGCCAAGGTTGGCTCGACATCAGGATGCGGCCGGAGCGGCACAATGCGGTCAAGCTCTTGCTGTTTCTCGACATCGGCGGCTCGATGGATGGGCATGTCCGGCTGGTCGAAGAGCTGTTCAGCGCCTGCCGGACCGAGTTCAAGCACATCGAACACTATTACTTCCACAACTGCATCTATGAGGGCGTGTGGAAAGAAAATCGCAGGCGCTGGAGCGAGCAGACCAACACCATCGACCTCATCCACAAGTTCGGGCCGGACCACAAACTGGTCATCGTCGGCGATGCGGCGATGAGCCCGTACGAGATCACGCACCCGGGCGGCGGGATCGAGCATATGAACGAGGAAGCCGGAGCGGTGTGGATCAAGCGCCTGACCGACGCTTACGCCAGCGCCGCCTGGATCAACCCCACGCCCGAAGCCTATTGGGGTCATTCGGCATCGACGTCGATCATCCGAAAGCTGATGGACGACCGGATGTTTCCGCTTTCCCTTCAGGGACTTGAAGAGGCGATGCGGTCACTCAGTCGCAAGAAGTAAGCCTCAGTAGAGGCGGAACCGCCTGGTTTCTTCCTCCCACGCCTGCTCGTCGGGCCGGGTCCGGAAATCGAGGTCGTCGGCCGTCGCCGCACGGTCGTCCACCCAGGTACGCAGCGACGTCCCGCCGTTGATCACGTCGATCGCGAGCTTGTCGAATTCATATTCGTACGGAAAATCACGCCACAGATCGTAATCGGGCACGAGGTTGCGGATCGCCTTGAAGGCGAGCGCCTGGAGCCGCCAAGGCTTGAACGCCTGGTGGTCGTAGCTGCGTCCTTCGGCATGGATGAACAGACCCGAACACAGCTTGCCGGCATGCTTGTGGAAGGTCGGCTCGACGAAGATTTCGCGAAGCGCGCAGCCTGCCAGCCAATGCGGGGCCAGGCGCTCCATTTCAGCATGGATCGCGCGGGCGTCGAGCCCGGGGGCGGCGAACAGCTCCAGCGCGCGGGTCGTGCCCCTGCCCTCGCTCAGCGTCGTGCCTTCGAGCATGACGGTGCCGGCATAGGCCCGCGCCATGTTCAGGGTCGCGGCGTTGGGGCTCGGGTTGATCCAGATCCGGTCGGCCGGCCAGCCGAAGCCCGGCGCCGCGGCAGGCTCCCACCCGTCCATGGGGATGATGCGGTAGGCGACGTCGAGCTTGAAATGGTCGATGAACCACTGGCCCATCTCACCCATGGTCAGGCCATGTCGCATCGGCATCGGGCCGGCGCCGACGAAGCTCTCCCAGCCGGGTTCGAGGAGGGTGCCCTCGACCGGTCGCCCGGCGGGGTTGGGACGGTCGAGGACCCAGACTTCCTTGCCCGCATCGGCCGCGGCTTCGAGCAGGTAGAGGAGGGTCGTGACGAAGGTGTAGATCCGGCAGCCGAGATCCTGCAGGTCGAACAGGAAGACGTCGGCGGCGCTCATCATCTGGCCCGACGGTCGCCGCACCTCGCCATAGAGGCTGAACACCGGAATGCCGAGGCGGGAGTCGGTTTCGTCCGCCGTTTCCACCATATTGTCCTGCTTGTCGCCCTTCAGCCCGTGCTGAGGGCCGAAGGCGGCAGTCACCTTCAGCCCCGAGGCGATCAGCGCGTCGATGCTGTGATCAAGGTCCGCGGTCACGGAGGCAGGGTGCCCAACAAGCGCCACGCGGCGACCTTCGAGCGGGCGGCGAAGGTGCGGGTCGGCGAGCAGGCGGTCGATACCAAACAGGGTCATGGAAGCCGTCCTACGCCAGTCGCGCGGTGAAGCAATCCGGATGGTGGAAGTCGGGCTGCTCGGACGGATGATGAAGCGCGAAAAAGAAGCGTTCACCGCCCGCTTCCTCCACGATCGCGCTGAGTGCGATGGTGAAGCGGACGTCGGCAGGAATGGAAAGCGTCGCGCCAAGCCCCCACCAGGTAAGGTTGTCCTCGGTCCTGATGTAAGGAGGACTGGCGACCTCGGCCGGGGTCATGCCCTCCCGCTCGGATTCGAAATCATAGGCCGCCCAATCACCCGACGGCGCAAAATTCCATTCCTGGTACGCCTCTTCGCCCTCGGCCTTCAGAAACACTTCGAAGCAGGTCGAGCGCCACAGATTGTCGCGCCGCGCCGGTTCGGCTGCGGGTGGAGGCACCAGGAAGCGCCCCATCGGCGCGCTGACCCCGAACCACAGGTTGAGGGTTGCCGTTTTGCCGAAGGCGGCGGATCGTTCGGCCGATGCCCACAAGGTATAGGGCGGCTGCGGCCGGTGGGTCGGATGGGGTGCGAGTTCGAAGCGCATGGGCAAGACCTTACGTCATCGCGGCGCGTAAGCTAAGCGCCGAGGCATGACGACCTACTCCTCCGATTTCCTGCGGCTCCTTTCCGAGCGTGGTTACATCCACCAGACGACCGACGCCGAAGGCCTCGATGCGCTGGCAGCAAAGGAGATCGTCACCGGCTATATCGGGTTCGACGCCACCGCGCCGAGCCTTCATGTCGGCAGCCTCGTCCAGATCATGATGCTGCGGCGGATGCAGCAAGCCGGGCACAAGCCGATCGTGCTGATGGGCGGGGGCACGACCAAGGTCGGCGATCCGAGTTTCAAGGCGGAAGAGCGTAAGCTGCTCGATGACGAGGCGATTGCGGCCAACATCGCCGGCATCCGCAAGGTGTTCGAGCGCTTCCTGACCTTCGGCGACGGCCCGACCGACGCGGTGCTGGTCGATAATGCGGCGTGGCTCGACAAGCTCGAGTACCTTCCCTTCCTGCGCGAGGTGGGGCGGCACTTCTCGGTCAACCGGATGCTGACCTTCGACAGCGTCCAGCTCCGGCTCGAGCGCGAGCAGTCGCTGTCGTTCCTCGAATTCAACTACATGATCATGCAGGCCTACGACTTCCTCGAACTGTCGCGGCGGCAGGGCTGCCGGCTGCAGATGGGCGGGTCGGACCAGTGGGGCAACATCATCAACGGGGTGGAGCTGTGCCGCCGCGCCGACGGGACCGAGGTGTTCGCGGTGACGACGCCGCTGATCACCACCGCCGACGGCGCCAAGATGGGCAAGACGGCGCAGGGCGCGGTGTGGCTGAACGCCGACGGGCCCGACGGCTATCGCCTCAGCGCCTACGACTATTGGCAATTTTGGCGGAATACCGCCGATGCCGACGTGGCGAAGTTCGCGAGGCTGTTCACCGACCTGCCGCTGGACGAGATCGCCCGGCTGGAGGGGCTTCAGGGCGCCGACATCAATCAGGCCAAAATCGTACTTGCGACCGAGGCGACCGCGCTCCTGCATGGCCGCGAGGCAGCGGATGCGGCGGCGGCGACGGCGACGGCGACCTTCGCCGGCGGCGGCTCGGGCGAGGCGCTGCCGCGGATCGAGACCGGAGGCGAGATCGGGCTGCTGGCAGCGCTGGTCGGGCTCGGCTTCTGCGCGTCGAATGGCGAGGCGAAGCGCAAGGTCGCCGAAGGCGCGGTCAAGCTCGACGGCGAGCCGGTCAGCGATAGTGCAGCCGTGATTTCAGTGCCTTCGGAGCGCAAGCTCAGCCTCGGCAAGAAGAAACACGGGCTGCTGCTTCCCTAACCTGAGCGGAGCAGATCGACAGCCTGGTCGCGTTCGAACAAATACAGGCAGAGCCGCGCCGCTTCGCCCCGTTCGCCATGCAGGCCGCCGTCGCGGTCGAGCAGCAGACGCGCGTCCTGCGTCGCCATCGGTGCAAGCTCCTGCACCTGCTCGGGTGAAGCCAGGCGGAACTGTGCTTCGCCGCTCTGGCGCACGCCGAGGATCTCGCCCGGCCCGCGCAGCCGGAGGTCTTCTTCGGCAATACGGAAACCGTCATTGGTTTCCCGCATCAGCGCCAATCGTGCGCGGCCGGTTTCGCTGAGGGTGCTTCCGCGCAGCAGCAGGCAGGTCGACTTGGCCGACCCTCGCCCGACCCGGCCCCGCAGCTGGTGAAGCTGGGCGAGGCCGAAGCGCTCGGCGCCTTCGATGATCATCAGCGCGGCGTTCGGAACGTCGACCCCGACTTCGATTACCGTGGTGGCGACCAGGATCGCGAGCCGCCCGGCGGAAAATTCGGCCATGACGGCATCCTTCTCCGGCCCCTTCATCCGGCCATGGACGAGGCCGACCTGGCCCGGAAAGCGGAGCGCGAGCGCGGCGGCACGTTCCTCGGCCGCGGCGGCATCGCTGGTTTCGCTCTCGGCAACCAAAGGGCATACCCAATAGGATTGGCCGCCTGCGCCGACATGGCGGGCGAGCCCGTCGATGACGTCACCGATCCGCTCCTCGGCGATGACCCGCGTTTCGACCGGCGTGCGGCCGGGCGGCATTTCGTCGATCCGGCTGACGTCCATTTCGCCATAGTGCGTCAGCGTCAGCGTGCGCGGAATGGGCGTCGCAGTCATCGCCAGCAGGTGCGGCGTGCTCGCCCCCTTGGCGGTCAGGAGCAGGCGCTCCGAGACGCCGAAGCGGTGCTGCTCGTCGATCACCACCAGGCCCAGGCGGCGATAGGCGACCTTGTCCTGGAAGATGGCATGAGTGCCGACGAGGATGTCGATCGACCCATCGGCCAGCCCCATCAACGTCGAATCGCGCGCCCTGCCCTTTTCGCGACCAGTCAGGATCGCGACTCGAATTCCCCGCGAATCCAGTTGCTTGAGCAAGGTTGCATGATGTTGCCTGGCAAGGATTTCGGTCGGCGCCAGCATGGCCGCCTGCGCGCCGGCTTCGACCGCTTCCAGCATGGCGAGCAGCGCTACCAGCGTCTTGCCCGAGCCGACGTCGCCCTGCAGCAGCCGCAGCATCGGCGCTTCCTGGCCCATGTCGTCGCGGATCTCCTGCACCACCCGGCGCTGGGCCCCGGTCAGGGCGTAGGGCAGGTCCAGCGCCCCGGTCAGGCGCCCGTCTCCGCGCAGCGCTACGCCGCGGCGACGGCGGCTGACCTGGCGCAGCAGGCCGAGGGCAAGCTGGTTGGCAAAGATCTCGTCATAAGCGAGCCGCTTGCGCGCGGCACCGTCGGCCGGCTCGGCATGGATGGTGGCGAGGCTGGCCCGCCAATCGCGCCATGCTTCGCGGGCGAGCACCGACGGTTCGATCCATTCGGGGAGCACCGGCGCGCGTTCGAGCGAGGCCGAGACCAGTTCGCGCACCCGGCGTGACGTCAGCCCTTCGGTCAGCGGATAAACCGTTTCCTTCAGCGCGGGCTCGGTCTTGCCCGGCTCGGTCACGTCGGGGTGCACCATCTGCCACTCGTCGCCGTAAGCTTCGAGCTTGCCGGTGACGGTGCGGGTTTCGCCCAGCGGGAGCTGCTTGGCCGCCCAGCCGCCGTTGTTGAAGAAAGCGAGGGTCAGCATGTTGCCCTCGCCGTCCACCGCATGGATCCGCGTCGGCCCGCGCCCCCGGCTCTGGCGAATCTCGCGCACGGTGACGTCGAGGATCACCTGCCGCCCGAGCAGCACCGGGGAAGCGCCCGGCGCCCGCACCCGCTCGATTGCACCCGTGGGCAAGTGGAACAGCAGGTCGACGGCTCGCGTGATCCCGAGCTTGGCGAGTTGCCTGGCGACCTGCGGGCCGACGCCTTTCAGCGTCTCTACCTCGGCGAACAGCGGATTGAGCAGGTCGGGGCGCATGACGCCGACAGCGTTAGCAGCAGCAGGGGTTGCAGCAATCCCGGCTATGCATCGCCCCTGCCCGCTTCTATCGGCGGCGAGCGTTTTTCGTTGGGGGAGTTTGCGTTGAACATTCGGATCTGGGCCGCGGCGGCGCTTTTTGGCACCGCGAGCATGGCGGCTGCGCAGGCCCCGACTTTCGAGGCCAAGCTCCTGGCCTCGCGGAGCCCGCTTCGGCTGGAAGGCGGACGGCTGACGGGCGCCGGGGCCGAGCTTCTCCAGCGCGAAATCGCGCAAAGCCGGTTCGTGATGATCGGCGAGGACCACGGCACCCGCGAGATCCCCGCCTTCGTCTCGGCCGTCTGCGGCATGGTCGGAGCGGACCGCCTGTCGGGCTATGCGGTCGAAGCCGGACCGGTCGCGGTCGGCGCGCTGTCGCCGATGCTGAAAGCGACGGACCGGGCCACGCGGGTGGGACAGTTCGCGCAGGCTTATCCCAACGCCGTCGCCTTCCTCGACATCGCCGAGGATAACGAGACAGCCGCGACCTGCATGAAGGCGAGCGGGCGCCGCGATTTCCGGATCATCGGCGCGGACCAGGAATTCATCGGCGCGGGCCTGTTCCTGCTCGACCGGATCCTCGCCACCAGGCTCAGCGGCGACGCGCGCCGCGCGCTTGCCGAGATGCGCGCCCGGGAAGCAACCGCGGTGGCGGCGGCCCGCACGTCGGGGGATCCTTCCAAGCTGTTGATGCTGGCGGAACCCGAGGCCAATCTCGACCGGGTCGAGGCGGCTCTGGCGCGTGGCGGGAATGCCGAGGCGAAGCGCGTCTTCTCGGCGCTGCGGCAAAGCCGCACCATTTATGCGACCAAGGGCAATCGCTCGAACACGCTGCGGGCGAGCCTGTTGAAGCAGAACTTCATGGCCGCCATGCCGGCATCGGGGACGGTGGTCGGCAGGTTCGGCGCGCTCCACGCCTACAAGGGCTTCAATCCGCTGCAGAATCTCGATCTCGGCAATTTCGTCGCCGAGCAGGCGGAGCGCGAAGGGGCGCGCTCGCTGCACGTCGTGATTCTCGGCGTGCGGGGCAAGCATGCGACCTTTGCCGGCCTCGCCAAGCCCTTTGCCGCCAGCAACTATGTGATGGCCGACGAAGACCTGCTGCGCTGGTTCGCCGATGCCGGCAGCCGGCAGCTTCCCTGCGGCTGGACCCTGTTCGACCTGCGCACCCTGCGCCACGCCCGGATCGCGGGAATCGAGCCCGAATGGCAGCGGGCGATCAACGGCATCGACATTCTCATCGTCATTCCTGAAACCACCGCCGCCCGCTCCGCCGCTGAGCGCTGAAAACCGCCTTCGGACCGCCTTCCGTTTGCGGGTGCCAGCGCCTACATGCGGCCAATGCTCGAAGACCCGACACCCAAGCGCCTGCGCTGGCGCGCGCATCACCGTGGGACCAAGGAAGCCGACCGGATGATCGGCGGGTTCTTTGATGCGCATCACCAGCAGTGGAATGCGCAGGAGATGGCGCTGTTCGAGGCGCTGCTGGAGGAACAGGACGTCGACATCATGGCCTGGTGTATCGGAACCCAGAAGGTGCCGGAGCGCTTCGAAGGCGAGATGATGATCGCCATGCAGCGCCTAGATTACCTTCCGATCGATCGGTGAGCGACCTCCAGCGCATCCTCAAGGCC
The DNA here is from genome assembly GCF_011927725.1 of Sphingomonas kaistensis. Taxonomy (NCBI): domain Bacteria; kingdom Pseudomonadati; phylum Pseudomonadota; class Alphaproteobacteria; order Sphingomonadales; family Sphingomonadaceae; genus Sphingomonas; species Sphingomonas kaistensis. The sequence continues at coordinate 2,206,756 of NZ_JAATJC010000001.1, forward strand.
TCCGAGCCGCTGACGCTGGCAAGCGTTCCGGCGGGCTTCCTGCCGTGGCTTGCCGCCGACCTTGCACGCGCCGCGAGGGGCCGGGCGGTGGTGGTCGCGTCCGACGAGGCGGCGATGCGGGCGCTGGCCGACAACGCCCCGGCCTTTGCACCCGAGCTGGAAGTCCTGACCTTTCCAGCGTGGGACTGCCTGCCCTACGACCGCGCCTCCCCTGCCCTTCGGGTGATGGCCGAGCGGCTTGCGACCCTGAACCGGCTGCAGGAAAAGGCCGACAAGCCGCAGCTACTCGTGACCACCGCCAACGCCGCGACCCAGCGGACGTTGACGCCGTTCCGGATCCGCCAGCTGACCCGGCGTCTGGCGCCAGGCGAGCGGATCGAGCGCGACAAGCTGATCACCTTGCTGACCGCCAACGGCTATCACCGCACCGACAGCGTGTCGGACGCCGGCGAATTTGCGGTGCGTGGCGGCCTGCTCGACCTCTATCCCTCCGGACTGCCGCATGCGATCCGGCTCGATTTCTTCGGCGACGAGATCGAGACGATGCGGGCGTTCGATCCCGCCGACCAGCGCACCATCGGCGCCGCCGAACCGTTCACCCTGATGCCGGCCAGCGAGGCCCTGCTCGACGACGAGAGCATCAAGCGCTTCCGCACCCGCTACCGTGAACAGTTCGGGGCCAATGCCACCGGCGATCCGCTGTACCAGGCGGTCAGCGATGGGCGACGGCTGGCGGGAATGGAGCATTGGCTGCCGTTGTTCGAGGAGCGGCTGGAAACCCTGTTCGACCATCTGTCCGCCGATGACATCATCCTGCGCGACGGCGGGGTCGACGGCGCGGTCACGTCGCGGCGCGAGGCGATCCAGGATTATTTCTCCAACCGCGAGCGCGCGATGGTTGCCGAGCCGGGCAGCTACCGGCCGCTGGCCCCGTCCGCGCTCTACCTGTCGGTGAAGGAGTGGGAGGAAGTGCTGGCCGACAAGCCGGTGCATCTCGCCTCCGCTTTCCCCGAGCCGGCGTCGGACAGGGTGATCGACTTCGGTGTGACCTCGGCGCGCGACTTCGCGCCGGAGCGGGCGCAGAACGACAATATCTACGAAGCCGTGGTCAAGCACGTCGCCAAGCTTCGGAAAGCCAAGCAGAAGGTCGTGCTGGCGAGCTACACCACGGGCGCTCGCGAGCGGCTGGCAGGGCTGCTCAAGGACCATGGCCTCACCGGCCAGAAGATGGTCGGCGACTGGCAGGAAGCGCTTGGCGCGCAGGATGTCACCGCGCTGTTGGTCCTGCCGCTCGATCACGGCTTCACGACGCCGCAGGTAGCCGTGCTGACCGAGCAGGACATGCTGGGCGACCGGCTGGTCCGGCGGCGCAAGCGCAAGAAGAGCGCCGACGCCTTCCTTTCCGAACTGGCGACGCTGACGCCTGGCGATCTCGTGGTCCATGCCGAGCATGGGATCGCGCGTTACGAAGGGCTGACGCAGGTCCAGGTCGGTCGTAGTCCCCACGATTGCGTCGCGCTGGAATATGCGGGCGGCAACAAGCTCTACGTTCCGGTCGAGAATATCGACGTGCTGAGCCGCTACGGCAGCGGCGAGGACGGTGTGGCGCTGGACCGCCTCGGCGGCGAGGCGTGGCAGCGGCGCAAGGCGCGGATGAAGGAGCGGATCCGCGAGATTGCGGGCGAGCTCATCAAGACCGCGGCCTTGCGCGCGATGCGCCAGGGCGTGGTGGCCGAACCCGACAGCGCTTATCCGGCAATGGTCGACCGCTTCCCCTACGAGGAGACCGACGACCAGAATCGCGCGATCGGCGATGTGCTCGAGGATCTCGGCGCCGGGCGGCCGATGGACCGGCTGGTGTGCGGCGACGTCGGCTTCGGCAAGACCGAGGTGGCGCTGCGCGCGGCCTTTGTGGCAGCGATGGCGGGTTATCAGGTCGCGGTAGTGTGCCCCACTACCCTATTGGCGCGACAGCATTATTCCAATTTCGTCGAGCGGATGAAGGGCTTCCCGATCGAGATCGGGCGCCTCTCGCGGCTGGTCGCCTCGAACGAGGCCAAGCGGACCAAGGAGCTGCTCGAAGAGGGGCAGATCGACATCGTCGTCGGCACCCACGCGATCCTTGCCAAGGGCATCAAGTTCAAGAAGCTCGGCCTGGTCATCGTCGACGAGGAACAGCGCTTCGGTGTGACCCACAAGGAGCGGCTGAAGAACCTCAAGGCCGACGTCCACGTCCTTACCCTGACCGCCACGCCCATCCCGCGCACGCTGCAGATGGCGATGAGCGGCCTTCGCGAGCTGTCGGTCATCCAGACCCCGCCGGTCGATCGCCTGGCGGTCCGCACCTACGTTACGCCGTGGGACCCGGTGGTGATCCGCGAAGCGCTGCTGCGCGAGCATTATCGCGGCGGGCAGAGCTATTTCGTGGTGCCGCGCATCTCCGACCTCCCCGACATCGAGGAATGGCTGCGCGAGGAAGTGCCCGAGGTGAAGCCGATCGTCGCCCACGGCCAGCTTGCGCCGACCGAGGTCGAGGAGCGCATGAGCGCCTTCTACGACCGCAAATATGACGTGCTGCTGTCGACCACCATCGTCGAGAGCGGTCTCGACATTCCAAGCGCCAACACGCTGATCGTGCACCGGGCCGAGCGGTTCGGCCTGGCCCAGCTTTATCAGCTGCGCGGCCGCGTCGGCCGGTCCAAGACCCGCGCCTACGCCTACATGACGACGCCGCCCGACCGGCAGATCACCGAAACCGCGGAGAAAAGGCTGACCGTCTTGTCCAACCTCGACAGCCTCGGGGCGGGCTTCCAGCTCGCCAGCCACGATCTCGACATCCGCGGCGCCGGCAATCTGCTGGGCGACGAGCAGTCGGGGCATATCAAGGAAGTCGGGTTCGAACTCTACCAGTCGATGCTGGAGGACGCGATCCTCGACATGAAGGCGGGTGGGCAGCGCGAGGACAAGCCGGACGAATTCAGCCCGCAGATCAATGTCGAGGCGCCGATCATGATCTCGGAGGACTATGTCCCCGACCTCGACCTGCGGATGGGGCTGTACCGCCGCCTGGGTGAGCTGGAATCCCCGCGCGAGGTGGAGGAGTTCGCCGCCGAGATGATCGACCGCTTCGGCAAGCTGCCCGAGGAAACGAGCAACCTGCTGCAGGTGGTGGAAACCAAGATCCACTGCCGCGCCGCCGGCATCGCCAAGCTCGATGCCGGCCTACGCGGCGCAGTGGTGACCTTTGCGCCGTCGGGCTTCCCCGACGTGAAGGGGCTGTTCGACTATATCGCCCGGCTGAAGGGGACGGCCAAGCTTCGGCCCGACCAGAAACTGGTGGTCAGCCGCGACTGGGCGAGCCCGGGCCAGCGATTGAACGGCGCGTTGCAGCTGAGCCGCGGGCTGGCGCGGGTTGCGGCCGCCGCAAAGCGGGATAAGGTGGCGGCCTAGCTCAGAGCCGGTGGACGCGGCTGACGATCGGCATGGTGACGTGCCGCTTCTCCCCGTCCGGCCACATTTCGCGCAAGGCGGCAAAGGCATCGGCGGTGAAGTCGGTTCCCAGCTTCTGCACCACCGACCAGCTGAGGACATAAGCCTCGACGTCGTGCCGCTCCCACGCGAGGTGGATCGCCGCTGGCGTCAGGCGCACTTCCTCACCGGGCAGCCTTAGGTCGCGATAGCCGTCGACCAACATCCAGTTGCCCGGCAACCAGTGCGGCTCGACCGGTTTCAGCAGGCGCTCGCCAATGATCGCATCGACCTGCGGATCGACATACCACCAGCCGTAGCCGATGGCGGCGACGATGCCGCCGGGCCTTGCCACGCGCCGGACCTCGGCGACGAAGCGTTCCGGATCGAACCAGTGGGCCGCCTGCGCGGCGAGGATCAGGTCGCAGCTGGCATCGGGCAGGCTGCACTGCTCGGCCGGCTCGACCGCATAATGGATCCGCTCGTGCGCAAAGGCTTCGGCGATCTGCGCTTCGCTGGCATCGGTGGCGTGGACATACTCAAAATTGCGGGCGAGCAGCAAGGCGGACTGGCCGTTGCCGGTTCCTGCGTCCCACGCTTGGGATCGCCCGGGCGCGAGTGACGCCAGTTCCGCGATCACGCGCTCGGGATAGCTCGGCCGGGCGGTGGCGTAGAGCGAGGCGTGGCCTGAGAAGAGGTCGGTGAACTTCATGCCAGGAACGCGGCCAGCTCCTCCTCGCCCATCGCCTTGGCGCCGAGGAAACCCTGATAATAATCGCAGTTCCACGACTTGAGCAGCGCCAGCTGGTCCGGATCCTCGACCCCTTCGACCAGCACCTGCAGGTCGAGTTCGCGCGCAAGCGCGATCAGCGCCTTGACCACGATCTGCGCGCGGCGCCCGCCAACCAGGTCGATGATCAGCCCCCGGTCGATCTTGATCATGTCCAGCGGCAGCGTGGTCAGCCAGGCGAGGCTGGCATAGCCGGTGCCGAAATCGTCAACCGCGATGCGCACGCCCGCGGCGCGCAGGCAAGCAAGGCGGGTGGCGGCAGCAACCGGATCGGCGATCAGGCTGGATTCGGTGATCTCGGCCGTGACCCGCTCTGGGCTGAGGCCGACGGCGGCGATCTCGTCGAGCAGCCAGCGCTCGAAGCCGGGCCGGGCGATATCCTCGGGCAGGAGATTGAGCGACAGGCGCAGCTTGCCGAGCGGACCGCTCCAGCCCGCCATCTCCCGCAGGGCCTTGCGCTGGACCGCGCGCGAAAGGCGCTCGCCAAGGGCGGCGGCGGCGGCCCGGGCGAACATCGTGTCTGGCGTCATGCCGCCGGGATCGCGGGCGAGCGCCTCGACCCCGATCACCTCGCCGGTCGCGACGCTGAGCTGAGGTTGATAGGCGATGGTCACCGTGTCCTCGGCGAGCAGGGCTTCGAGCGCGAGGTCGGTGCGAATGTCGGTCGGTTGGGGGGTGGCTGGGTGATCGCTTCCCCGGCGGGCGGGGATCAGGGCGGCTGACGCTGTCGGTGGTACCATCGTCATGCTCCTAGGCCATGGTCGCGGCGAGCGCATGGCCCGACCTGCCGCTGCTCCGTATCGGGACGGTGGCGGCGGGCCATGTCCCTCGCTATGACGTGGCGGCGCCCGGCTGAGGGCGACGGGAGTGCCAGGGGTTGAGCGCTGAAGTTCCGCAGGACCGCCCTGCCCGCCAGGACCTGACCGCGGCCGGGATCGCGCTGGTCGCAAGCCGCGGCGAAGCGGCACAGGCGGCCGCGGCCATGTTGCGCCGCCGCTACCATTTCGCGGAGGAACGCGAGGCGCGGGTGCTGGTGGCGCTCGGCGGTGACGGCTTCATGCTCCACACCTTACACCAAATGCTTGACGGTGGCGAAGCTCGGCCGGTGTTCGGGATCAATCGCGGCACCGTCGGCTTCCTGATGAACGAATGGCGGCTCGATTGCCTGGGCGAGCGGATCGCCGATGCTAAGGCGGTGACGGTCGCCCCGCTGAGCATGCGCGCCCGCACCGTGCATGGCGACGAATGGACCCATGCCGCGATCAACGAAGTCTCGCTGCTGCGCGAAACGCGGCAGGCGGCCAAGATCGAAGTCAGCCTGAACGGCCGGGTGGTGCTCCCGGAACTGGTCGCGGACGGGGTGCTGGTAGCGACGCCGGCGGGCTCCACCGCCTATAATTTCTCCGCAAGAGGCCCGATCCTGCCGCTGTCCGCGCCGTTGCTGGCCCTGACCCCCATCGCGCCGTTCCGTCCGCGGCGGTGGAGCGGGGCGATCCTGCCGGACGAAGCGCGGATCTCGTTCCGGGTGCTGGAGCCGGCCGATCGGCTGGTTTCCGCGGTCGCCGACCAGTTCGAGGTACGTGACGTCGAGGAGGTCGAGATCGCGCTCGACCACGACCGCTCGCTGACCTTGCTGTTCGATCCCGACCAGGCGCTGGACGAACGAATCGCTGCCGAACAATTTGCCACCTGATTGAGGGCGCTTGAGGCTTGCCAAGCCTCTCAGGCTGCGCCATAGGCCCGCTCGCCCAAGCATCGTTCCCCGATAGCTCAGCGGTAGAGTAGGTGACTGTTAATCACTTGGTCGTTGGTTCGAATCCAACTCGGGGAGCCATTCTTCAGCCGCGGTAGCGCCTTTTAAGGGTGCCCCTGACGCGGCCCGGGCCTTCAGCCTTGCCAATTGCCGCCCAGCGCACGGAACAGGTCGATCTGCGCACTGACGATCCGCGCCTCCCCTTCCGCCAGCGTTGCTTCGGCGTCGGCGAAGGTGCGTTCGGCGTCGAGCAGTTCGAGCGAGCTGATCTGGCCTTCACGCTGAAGCGCGCGGGTGCGGCGGACGACCGCTTCGGCCTGGGTCCGGGCGGAGGCGAGCGCGGTGCGGCGCTGCTGGGCACGCTGATAGGCTGACAGCGCGGTTTCGGTTTCCTGCAGCGCGGTGAGGATGCTGCCGTCGAACTGGGCCAGCGCGACCTGGCTGTCGGCCTCCGCCGCGGCAATGCGGGCGCGGGTGGCCGAGCGATTTACCGTCCAGTTGAGCAACGGCCCGACCAGCCAGCTGACCGGATTGAACAGGTTCGAGACGCTGGTCCCGCTGCCGCCGACCGAGCCACCGAGCGAAATGCTGGGATACAGGTCGGCGGTGGCGACCCCGATCCGCGCGGTGGCGGCGGCGAGGCGGCGTTCGGCGGCGCGCACGTCGGGGCGCCGGGCGAGCAATCCGGCGCCGTCGCCGACGGGAATCGGGCTGTCGAGCGCCAGCGTGTCAGTGCGTGCGGCGGCGACGGCCGGCAGATCGCGCGGGGCGCGGCCGGTGAGGGTCGCGAGCTGCAGCAACGCGGCGGTCCGCTCGGCCTCCAGCAGCGGCACCTCGGCCTGGCGCTGGTCGCGCAGCGCGGCGATGCGCGCCGTGTCGAGACCGGTCGCAAGGCCGACCACGCGGCGGCGCTCGGTCAGTGCAAGCGAGCGATCGAGCAAGCCCACGATCCGCTGTGCGACGGCAATCCGCTCGGCGGCCGCAGCGGCGTCAGCATAGGCCCGCGTCGTGTCGGCGACGACCAGGACGCGGACCGCGTCGGCCTCGAAGGCGGCGGCCGCGGCATCGCCCCGCGCAGCTTCGATCGAGCGGCCGATGCGCCCGGCGAGATCAACCTCGTAAGCGACGCTCAGGCCTGCATCGAGCTGGAGGTCGGTTCCGTCCTGCCCGGACGCGATGGCCTGCGGGGAGCGACCGACCTGCGCACCGGCACTGGCGCCGATCTGCGGCTCCCGCGCCGCGCGGCTCTGCCGGACGAGCGCCCTGGCGCGCTGCAATCGACCCACCGCGACGCGCACGTCGGTGTTGGCGGAAAGGGCGTCGGCAACCAGGCCGTCGAGAACCGGGTCGCGGTACAGGCGCCACCAGTCCCCCGCCGGCTGGGCGGCGCTGACCAATGGGGTGCCGGCGCCGAGAAACGGAGCTTCGGCAGTCGCGGAGTTTAGCCGGGCGGCATAGTTCGGACCGCTTGCACAGGCGGCGAGGGCAAGGGCCGAGGCGGCGATCAGCAGCAGGCGCTGGGTCATGGCAGGTTTCCTTATTCCGCCGGTGCCGGAAGCGCGTCCGGAGCCGCACGGCGGGCACGCAGCCTGGCGATGCGGTCGGCCAAGCTGCGGCAGACGACGTAGAACGTGGGGGTGAAGATCAGGCCGAAGGCGGTGACGCCGATCATCCCGAAGAACACCGCGGTGCCGAGCGCCTGGCGAAGCTCAGCCCCTGCCCCTTCGGCGATCAGCAGCGGCAGCGAGCCGAGGATGAAGGCGAAGCTGGTCATCAGGATCGGCCGCAGGCGGTCGCGCGCTGCCCGGACCGCGGCCTCGACCGGCGACATGCCGGCGGCCTCGTCCTGCTGGGCGAACTCGACGATCAGGATGGCGTTCTTCGCCGCCAGCGCGATCAACACCACCAAGCCGACCTGCGTCAGGACGTTATTGTCCATGCCGCGCAGGTTCACCCCGGCCATCGCCGCCAGCAGGCACATCGGCACGATCAGGATGATTGCCAGCGGAAGCACCAGGCTTTCGAACTGCGCCGCCAGCACCAGGAAGACGAACAATACGGCGAGAGCGAACACCAGGGTCGCGGTGCTTCCGGCGGCCTTTTCCTGATAAGCGATGCCGGTCCATTCGGTGCGGAAGCCAGCAGGCAGCTGGGCCGAGGCGATTTCTTCCATCGCCGCGAGCGACTGGCCCGAGGAATAGCCCGGCGCGGTGTCGCCATCGATCTCGACCGCAGGGAAGCCGTTGTAGCGTGACACGCGATAGGGTCCGGTCTTGTCCTGGAACGTCGTCACCGATCCGATCGGCACCATCGCGCCCGAATTGGAGCGGGCACGCAGGTTGGCGATGTCGGCCTCGCTGGCGCGGGCGTCGGCTTCGGCCTGGGCGGTCACCCGGTAGGTGCGTCCGAGCAGGTTGAAGTCGTTGACGAAGGCCGAGCCGAGATAGATCTGGAGCGCCTCGAAGATACGCTCCGGCGGCACGCCCAGCATGTCGGCCTTGGCCCGGTCGACATCGGCGAACACCCGAGGGGTCGAGATGTCGAACAGGGTGTAGACCTGCTTCAGCCCGGGGGTCTGGTTGGCCTTGCCGATGATGCCCCACGACAGGCCGGACAGTTCGGCGAAGCTGTGCCCGCCGGTGTCCTGCACCATCATCCGGTAGCCGCCGGCAGAGCCGATGCCCTGGATCAGCGGCGGCGGAATGATCAACAGCCGCGCTTCATTGATGTCGGCGGTCTTCTCCTGCGCCTCGGCCATGATGGAGGCGAGGTCGACGCCGAGCTTCTTGCGCTCCTCAAAGGATTTAAGCGGAACGTAAGCGGCGGCGGCGTTGGGCGCCTGGGTCTGCGACGCGCCGTCGAATCCGGCCAGCATCACCGCGCCCTCCACCCCCTTGATCGGCAGGATGCGGTCGGCGACCTTGCGCAGCACCTCGTCGGTCCGCTCGAGCGACGATCCGGGCGGCAGCTGGACGACGGTCAGGAAGTAGCCTTGGTCCTGCGCCGGGATGAAGCCGGTCGGGGTGATCGAGAACAGCCCGACGGTGAGGCCGATGAGGACGGCATAGGCTGCCATCATCCGCTTTGGCGCGGCGACCAGCCGGCGGGTCAGGCGTGCATAGGTCTCGCTGAACCGCTCGAACCAGCGATTGAAGGCATCGCCCGCACGCTCGGCCATGGCGGCGAGCCGGTTCCTCGGCGGCTCGTGCCCGTGCGGCTTCAGCAGCAGCGCGGCCATGGCCGGGGACAGGGTCAACGACAGCAGCAGCGAGATCAGGGTCGCGGCCGAAATGGTGACCGCGAACTGGTGGTAGAAGGCGCCCGACAGGCCGTTGAGGAACAGGGTCGGCAGGAACACCGCGCACAGCACCAGAACGATCGCCACCAGCGCGCCGGCGACCTCGTCCATCGAGGTGCGCGCGGCTTCCAGCGCGGTCATGCCTTTGGCGAGATTGCGCTCGACATTCTCGACCACCACGATGGCGTCGTCGACCACGATGCCGATCGCCAGCACCAGCCCGAACAGCGACAGGTTGTTGAGCGAGTAGCCGACCATCTGCAGCACCGCGAAGGTGCCGATCAGCGACACCGGAATGGCGACCACCGGGATCACCGCCGCCCGCCAGCGCTGGAGGAAGACGATGATCACCAGAACGACCAGCAGGATGGCTTCGAGCAGAGTCTTCCCGACCTCGTCGATCGACTGGGCGATGAACTCGGTCGGGTTGTAGATGACCTTGTACTCGAGGCCCTTGGGGAAGGACTTCGATGCCGACTCCATCTCCTGCTTGACCAGCTCCGCGGCAGCCAGCGCGTTGGAGCCCGGGCGCTGGAAAACGCCGAGCAACACCGTCGGCTCACCCGACAGGTAGGTGTTGGAGGCATAGTCCGCGGCGCCGAGCTCGACCCGTCCGACGTCCGAGACGCGGACCTGGCGCCCGTCGGCGTCACTGCGGATGATGACGTTGGCGAATTGCTGCGGGTCGGTCAGGCGGCCCTGCGTCTCGACGTTCAGCTGGTAGGCCGCGCCGGTCGCATAAGGCGGCTGGCCGAGCGTGCCGGCGGCGACCTGGACGTTCTGGGCGCGCAGCGCGGCGACGATCTCGCCCGCCGTCAGGTTGAGCGCGGCGGCACGGTTGGGATCGATCCACACGCGCATCGCGTAATCGCGCGCACCGAACAGCTGCACGTCCCCTACCCCGTCGAGCCGGGCCAGCCGGTCGCGCACCTGCGTCAGCGCATAGTTGGACATGTAGCCGCGATCGAGCGAGCGGTCGGGCGACACGAGGTTCACCACCATCAGGAAGTCGGGCGACGTCTTGCGGGTGATGACGCCGAGCCGCTGCACTTCCTGTGGCAGGCGCGGCGTGGCGACGGCGACGCGGTTCTGCACCAGCACCTGCGCGGCGTTGAGATCGGTCCCCTGCTTGAAGGTGACGGTGATGGTCAGGCGCCCGTCGCCGGTCGACTGCGACGACATGTAAAGCATGTTGTCGACGCCGTTGATCTCCTGCTCGATCGGCGCGGCGACGGTTTCCGACACCGTTTCGGCCGAAGCCCCGGGATAGCTGGCGTTGACCGTCACCGTGGGCGGCACGATGTCGGGATATTGCGACACCGGCAGGCCCAGATAGGCGATTGCGCCCATGACGGTGATCAGCACCGCGATGACCGCCGCGAAGATCGGGCGGGTAATGAAGAAGCGGGACAAGCGCATGGCTGTTCTCCCCGCCCGGCACTCGGCCGGGCGGCTGGGATAAAAGGTCTGTTAGCGGGTCGCGAAGGTCGCGGTACCGGCGACCGGGACCGCCCGGGGCGGCGCGGCCGCGGGCGCCTGCGCCGTGATCGCGCCGGGCCGGACCTGCACCTTCATGCCCGGCATGGCGAGCTGGGCACCGCTGATCACCACCCGGTCCCTGGGATCGAGCCCCGAGCGGATGACCCGCAGGCCGTCGATCAGCGGACCGGTCACGACCGGCTTGGGCGCCAGGTTGCCGTCGCGGCCGACCACCGTCACGACCTTGCGGGCCTGGTCGGTCTGAACCGCCGAATCCGGCACCAGCAGCGCCGCCGCCGTGCCGCCCGACGACAGCCGGAGGTTGCCGAACATGCCAGGCGTCAGGAATTGCCGCCCGTTCTGCACCACCGCCCGCAGGCGGATCGTGCCCGACCGGGTGTCGAGCCCGTTGTCGGTGAAGTCGAGCCGTCCGCGCCAGCGATAGTCGGTTTCGTCCTGCAGCCGGACCTGCACTTCGCTCGGCGCTTTGCCGCTCTCCTGCGCGCGGCGCGCCTTGAGGAACAGCGCCTCGGACGCGTCAAAGGTGAAATACATGGGGTCGAGCGAATTGATGGTCGTCAGCAGGGTCGCCTCGCCCCCGGCGGGACCGCCCGAGACGAGATTGCCGGCGTCGATCCTGCGGTCCGAGATCCGCCCGCCGATCGGCGCCCGAACCTGGGTGAAGCCGACGTCGAGCTGACGGCTGCGAACCCGCGCATCGGCGGCGGCCAGCGAGGCCTGGGCGGCCTGGACGCGGGCCCGAAGGCGATCGACATCGCTGCGCGCGACGGCATCGACGTCGAGCAGGCGGAGCGCTCGCGACAGGTCGGCCTGGGCGAGGTTGAGCTCGCTCCGGGCACCGCCGACGGCAGCCTGCGCCTCGGCCAGCGAAGCGGCAAACGGACGCGGGTCGATGGTGAACAGCAATTGGCCCTGGCGCACCACCGCGCCGTCCTGGAAATGCACGCCGACGATCGCCCCCGACACGCGGGGCCGGACCTCTACCGAGCGGCTGGCTTCGAACCGGCCCGAATATTCGTCCCACTCCTCGACCTGCCGGACGAGCGGCGCGGCGGCGGTCACCACCGCGGGCGGCGGCGCTGCCTGGACCTCACCGGCGCCGGGGCGCCCGAAGGCGATGCCGGCAACCAGCGCGATCGGGACCAGGCCGAGCGCCACCTTCTGGCCGCGGGTCAGGCGGGAAAGGCCGGCGGGCGGCGGAACGGGGCTTGCAGTGTCGGTCATGGCTGGGTTCACCGGGGCGTTCATCGATTGGCTCCACGCTTGCGGGCGGGGGTGCGGCTGGCGGCGATGCTGGCCTGGACCAGCTCGTAATGATCGAGGGTGAAGCCCTCGGCGAGAAAGGCCTGGAGCTCGCTCTTCGGGACCTTCCAGCCCTGCCGCCAGGCGAAGACGGCGAGGCGCCGAAGCACCTCCAGCCGGGGGTTGGCGAGCTTGTTGGGGCGGTGCAGGCCGAACAGGCTTTCCAGCGCGGCAGCGATCCGCCCGGGTTCACGCAGGCTTGCAACGGTGTCGCGCTCGGCCAGTGCCACCACCGACCATTCGAGGGCGGACAGGCGGGCCGGCTCAACGGCGGGCTCGACCGTCTCGACAGCGACGAGCCTGGGCCGGGGAAAGGGAACGATCTCGGCCTGTGCGGTCGGCCACTGGGTGATGGGAAGTGAGGCCATGGGTCGTTCCTTTCGAAGACGCGGCTCGTCGATCCGGAAAGCGCAGGGCTTCCGGTCGGCTGGAAAATTGTGGGCGAGCAGCGACAGTGGCTGCGACGCGTGACGCGCGCCGGCCTGCAACCAAGCTGCGAATTCTGGAGTGGTCAGATCAGGCGACTAGCGCGTGTCGAAGACCGGTTTCTGGTGGAGTGCCACGGGAGCTTTCCTCTGTTCTATACTGAATGGTATATAAAGAGGTTCAGCTTAGGTCAAGAGTTTCATACCGCCTGGTAGAAAACTTTTTCCGCTATTTTCCGGGCCACATCGCAACGCTGGTGCGCACCAGTTCCTGGAGCTGCGCCTTGCTCGCGCCGCTGCCGGCCTGCACCGACATCCCCTGCAGGATGGCGAGGAAGTAATTGGTGATGCCTTCGACGTCGGTATCCGGCGGGAGGTCGCCTTCGTCCTTGGCGCGCTGCATGCGAGCGATCAGCGCCTGCTGCGAGGAAGCCCGGCGGGCGATCAGATCGGTCCGGACCGACTCGGCTTCGGCGCCGCAGTTCATCGTGCTGATGACACGCAGGCAGCCGCGCGGTTCGCACTCGCTGGTCTGCATTTCCAGCGCGCCCGTCAGCATCCGCTCGACAACCTGGCGTGAGGTCGGAGCGGCGAGCGCTTCGCCGACATAAGCGAGCTTTTCGCGCTCGTAGAGGTCGAGCGCCTTGCGAAACAGGGCTTCCTTGTTGCCGAAGGCGGCATAGAGGCTGGGCCGGGTAATCCCCATCGCCTCGGTGAGATCGGTCAGCGAAGCGCCTTCATAGCCCTTGCTCCAGAACACGCGCAGCGCCGCCGCCAACGCGTCGTCGACGTCGAACTCGCGCGGTCGACCTTTGCAGGCCCGAGGCATGAGACTTACCATATCGATCGGTATATAAGTCGATTTTGCTGAATGTTCAATGGACTGGGCTCAGTCGATCGCCGCCATCAGCGTCGCGTTGCCGCCCGCCGCGGTGGTATCGATGCAGGTCACCCGCTCGGTCGCGAAACGCGCGACATAGTGCGGACCGCCGGCCTTGGGCCCGGTCCCGCTGAGCCCCTCGCCGCCGAACGGCTGGCTTTCGACCACGGCGCCGATCTGGTTGCGGTTGATGTAGAGGTTTCCGACCCGGGCCCGCCTCGCGACATGCTCGGCCACCGTGTCGATCCGGCTTTGCAGGCCCAGCGTCAGGCCGAAGCCGGTCGCGTTGATCTGGTCGATCACCTTGTCGATCTCGCCCGACTTCCAGCGGATGACGTGGAGGATCGGGCCGAAATGCTCGTCCTTGAGGCTGGCGAGGCTCGGCAGTTCGGCGATCACCGGGGCGACGAAGCTGCCATTATTGGTGGGCAGCGGAAGCTCCGCGAGCACCTGCCCTGCAGCGCGCAGCACAGCGACATGCGCGTCAAGCGAGGCCTTGGCCTCGCCGTCGATCACCGGGCCGACGTCGGTGGTCGGAAGCCGCGGGTCGCCGATCGACAAGGCTTCCATCGCACCGCGGATCATCGTCAGCATGGTGTCGGCGACGTCGTCCTGCACGAACAGCACGCGCAGCGCCGAGCAACGCTGGCCAGCCGACTGGAAGGCCGAGGCGACCACGTCGCGGGTGACCTGCTCGGGCAGCGCCGAACTGTCGACGATCATCGCATTCTGCCCGCCGGTTTCGGCGATCAGCGGGACGATCGGTCCCTCGCGCTCGGCAAGGCTGCGGTTGATCGCGCGGGCGACGGCGGTCGAGCCGGTAAAGGCGACGCCCGACGTCAGGCGATGCGAAACCAGCGCCGCGCCGATCCTGCCATTCCCGACCGCAAGCTGGACGACATCGGCGGGGATGCCGGCTTCGTGCATCAGCCTGACCGCCAGCGCGCCGATCAGCGGCGTCTGCTCGGCCGGCTTGGCGATCGCGCTATTGCCCGCCGCAAGCGCGGCGGCGACCGGACCGGTGAAGATGGCGAGCGGGAAGTTCCACGGACTGATGCACGTCCATACCCCGCGGCCGTGATGGCGAAGCTCGTTCAGCTCGCCGGTCGGTCCGGGCAGGTGCACAGGCTGGGCCAGGCGGCGCCCTTCGGCAGCGTAATAGCGGAGGAAATCGACGGCTTCGCGTACTTCCAGCACCGCGTCGGGCAGCGACTTGCCGGCTTCGCGAATGCAGAGCGAGTAGAACTCCTCGCGGTGCGCTTCGAACAAGTCGGCGGTGCGGTCGAGCAGGCGGGCCCGCGCCTCGCCGCCAATCGCGTCCCACGCCCCCTGCGACCCTGCAGCACGGGAAAGCATGGCGTCGAGGTCGGCGGGAACCGTCTCGATCACCTCGCCCACCAGCAACGCATGATCGAAGGGCGAGCGCACCTCGGTACGCGCGCCACTGCCCTCCCCGGCCGTCCAGCGCTTGCGCTCAAGCTCGGCGAGCCGGCGGAGCAGCGGCTCGCGCACGGCGATGTCGGTGAGATCGCAGCCGGCGCTGTTACGGCGGGCGGTCCCGAACATCTCGCCCGGCAGGGCGATCGCGGGATTGCGCCGCGGCGACAGCGCGGTCAGCTGCGTCACCGGATCGCGAATCAGGTCGTCGACCCCGATCTCGGCGTCGGCGATGCGGTTCACGAAGGAGCTGTTGGCGCCATTCTCGAGCAGGCGCCGGACGAGATAGGCGAGCAATTCCTTGTGGCTGCCGACCGGGGCGTAGATGCGGACCGGGGTCTGAGGCTGCCCGAGCTCGCGCTCGAGCTTGGCCAGGCCCTCGAACAATTCCTCGCCCATGCCGTGGAGGCGCTGGAACTCGAACGGGGTGGTCCCGGCTAGCGCCTTGATCGCGCCGATGGTGGTCGCATTGTGCGTGGCGAAGGCCGGGTAGATGCAGTCGGGCGCGCCCAGCAGGACCTTGGCGCAGGCAAGATAGGAGACGTCGGTCGCCACCTTGCGGGTGAATACCGGATAATCGTCGTAGCCGCCGACCTGCGCGACCTTGATCTCACTGTCCCAGTAGGCGCCCTTGACCAGCCTGATCATCAGGGTGCGGCCGTGCGCGCGGGCAAGCGCGACGACCCATTCGGCGACCGGGCGGGCGCGCTTGGCATAGGCCTGGAGCGCCATGCCAAGGCCGGTCCATCCGTTCGCAAACAGGGCGTCGTCGGCGACGAGGGCTTCGAGGCAGTCCATCTGCAGCTCGAGCCGGTCGGACTCCTCCGCATCAATGGTCAGGTGGACGTTGGCGGCGCTTGCGGCGGCGGCAAGTTCGCGCAGCACCGGCAGGACATAGGCCTTGGCCTCTTCGGCATGCAGCGCCTCGTAGCGCGGATGGAGCGCCGACAGCTTGACCGAGATGCCGGGCGAGCGGACCACGCCCTCCCCTGCTTCGCGCGCAATACGGCGGATCGCGCCGCGATAGGCCTCGGCATAGCGGTCGGCGTCGGCCAGCGTGCGGGCCGCTTCGCCGAGCATGTCGAAGCTGTGGCTAAGCCCCTTCTTCCGCTCGGGCGCGGCGCGTTCCAGCGCTTCGTCGATGGTGCGGCCGAACACGAACTGGCCGCCAAGGATCTTCATTGCCTGGCCGACCGCAGTGCGGATGACCGGCTCGCCAAGACGCCCGACCGCGCGGCCCAGCGCCGCGCTCCAGGTGCCGCGATTGTCATGCCCGGCGTCGAGCACCTTGCCGGTCAGCAGAAGCGAAAAGGTCGCGGCGTTAACGAACGGCGATGGGCTGTCGCCCAGTTTTTCGGACCAGTCGGGCCCCGACAGCTTGTCGCGGATCAGCTCGTCGGCGGTGTGCGCGTCGGGGATACGCAGCAGTGCTTCGGCCAGGCACATCAGCGCTACGCCCTCGTCCGAGCCTAGATCGTAGGCGTGGAGGAAGGCGTCCAGTCCGGCCGGCTTGGCACCGCGGACGTGGCCGACCAGGTTGCGCGCGATCGCGTCGGCTTCGCGCGCGGCGCCGGGCGACAATTGCGCCTGCTCCAGCCGCTCGGCGACGATCTTCTCCTCGTCGCGGCGAGTGTCGCGGCGAACCGCGGCGCGGTCGAGAATGGAAGCACGGACCGGCACGGAGAGGTTCATGTCAGTGCCTCAGGCCAGCTGCCCGTGGCAGTGCTTGAACTTCTTGCCCGAACCGCACGGGCACGGCGCGTTGCGGCTGATCGGCTCGGCCATCGCGCCTTCCGGAAGGTCCGGCTGCGGGATGTTGGTGCCGGGCCCGTAGCCCCCCACCAGTCCACGCGCCGCCGCGTCGAGGTCGGCGGTGTCGTCAAGGCCAGACAGCGGATCGAGATGCTGGGTCAGGAACGCCGGAAGCTCGGGCAAGGCCGGCGGTTCCATCGCGATCTGGGCCCGCATCAGGGTCTTGGTGACGTCCTCGCGGATCGCGACCAGCAGCCGTTCGAACAGCAGGAAGGCTTCCTGCTTATACTCGTCGATCGGCTTCTTCTGCGCATAGGAGCGCAGGTGGATGACCTGGCGCAGCGCGTCGAGCGTCGACAGATGCTCCTTCCAATGATGGTCGAGGGTCTGAATCAGGACGGTCTTCTCGACCTCCTGCCAGCGCTCGGGCTCGACCTCGCTGGTCTTGGCGATCATCGCCTCGTCGGCCAGCGCCGAGACGCGCTCGATCATCAGTTCCTGGTCGACACCGTCCTCCTTGAACCACTCCTCGGTCGGCGGCTGGAGGCCGAGCACGGCGTCCAGGCTTTCCTTGAGGCCGTCGAGGTCCCACTGCTCGGGATAGGTGCCCGGCGGGCAGTGCGCGTTGACGAGGGCGCCGATGGTGTCGGCGCGCATGTCGGTCACCACGTCGGACACATGCGCCGCGTCCATGATCTCGGCGCGCTGCTCGTAGATCACCTTGCGCTGGTCGTTCATCACATCGTCGAATTCGACGACCTGCTTGCGGATATCGTAGTTGCGCGCTTCGACCTTCTTCTGGGCGGTCTCGATCGCCTTCGAAATCCACGGCGAGACGATCGCCTCGCCGTCCTCGAGGTTCTTTTCCATCAGCCGGGCGAAGGTGGTCTGCTGGCCGAAGATGCGCAGCAGGTCGTCGTCGAGGCTGAGGTAAAAGCGGCTGAGGCCCGGATCGCCCTGGCGGCCCGAACGACCGCGCAGCTGGTTGTCGATGCGGCGGCTTTCGTGGCGCTCGGTACCGAGCACGAACAGGCCGCCGACTTCGCGCACCTTTTCACGTTCGGCCTGCACTTCCTCGCGGATCTTCGCTTCGGCGGCATCGCGCTCAGGCCCGGCGGGCATGTCCTTGAGCTCGTCCTCGAACCGGAATTCGACGTTGCCGCCGAGCTGGATGTCGGTTCCGCGGCCGGCCATGTTGGTGGCGATGGTCACCTTGCCGAGGCGCCCGGCCTGGGCGACGATGTGCGCCTCGCTCTCGTGGAAGCGGGCATTCAGCACCGCATGCTCGACGCCCTCCTTGTGGAGATATTCGCTGAGCAGCTCGGACTTCTCGATCGACACGGTGCCGACCAGCACCGGCTGGCCGAGCTCCTGCTTTTCCTTCAACGACTTCGCAATGGCGGCGAACTTGTCGTTGATGTTCTTGTAGAATTCGTCCTCTTCGTCGACCCGGCTGACGGCCTTGTGGGTGGGGATGGTGACGACGTTCATCCGGTAGATGTCGTAGAATTCGGGCGCTTCGGTCAGCGCCGTGCCGGTCATGCCCGACAGCTTGGGATACATGCGGAAATAGTTCTGAAAGGTGATGGAGGCGAGCGTCTGGTTCTCCGGCTCGATCTGCACGCCTTCCTTGGCCTCGACCGCCTGGTGCAGGCCGTCTGACCAGCGCCGCCCGTCCATCATCCGGCCGGTGAACTCGTCGATGATGATGACCTTGCCATCCTTGACGATGTAATCGATGTCGCGGCGGAACATGGTGTTCGCCTTGAGCGCCTGGTTGAGGTGGTGGACCACCTGCGTGTTGGCGATGTCGTACAGGTTCTGGCCCTCGATCAGGCCGGCTTCCTCGAGCAGTCGCTCGGCCTTTTCGGTGCCTTCCTCGGTCAGAACGACGCTGCGCTGCTTCTCGTCCTTCTCATAGTCGCCTTCGCCAAGCTGCTTCACCAGCGCGTCGACGGAGATGTAAAGCTCGCTCTTGTCGTCGGTCGGGCCCGAGATGATCAGAGGGGTGCGGGCTTCGTCGATCAGGATCGAGTCGACCTCGTCGACGATGGCATGGTTGAACGGCCGCTGGACCATCTGGTCGCGGCTGTATTTCATGTTGTCGCGCAGATAGTCGAAGCCCAGCTCGTTGTTGGTCGCATAGGTGATGTCGGCGTTGTAGGCCGCGCGCCGTTCCTCCTCGCCGAGGTTGGGAACGATCACCCCGACCGTCAGGCCAAGGAAGTTGTGGACCTGGCCCATCCATTCCGCGTCGCGGCGGGCAAGATAGTCGTTCACCGTGACCACGTGCACGCCCTTGCCGGGAAGCGCGTTGAGGTAGGTCGCAAGCGTCGCGACCAGCGTCTTGCCCTCGCCGGTGCGCATTTCGGCGATTTCGCCGCGGTGGAGCGCGATGCCGCCGATCATCTGCACGTCGTAATGGCGCTGCCCAAGCGTCCGCTTGGCCGCCTCGCGCACCGTCGCAAAGGCTTCCGGCAGCAGGTCGTCGAGCTTGGTGCCGTTCTCCAGCCGCTGGCGGAAGATCACCGTCTGGTTCGCCAGTTCCTCGTCGGTCAGGGCAGAGATGCTCGGCTCGTGCGCGTTGATCGCGTCGACGACCTTCTTCAGCTTGGCGACATAACGGTCGTTGCTCGAGCCGAAGAGCGACTTGGCGAACGATTGCAGCATGGAACTTCCTTAAGGGCGCAGGGCAAGGGCAGACGCGCCCGCGCACGAGCGTTTTTCGAGTGCCGGGCGATGTAGGTTCGGGGTGCGCCCTAGTCAATCAGACAGGGCGCACCATCCCGCCTTGCGCAGGGATCAGAGAACGCCTTCCAGCCACGCCGCAAGCTGGCTCTTGGGCAGCGCGCCAACCTTCTGCGCGACCGGCTCGCCATTCTTGAACAGCAGCATGGTCGGGATGCCGCGAACGCCATACTTGCCCGGTGTGTCGGGGTTTTCGTCGATGTTCAGCTTGGCGATGGTGACCTTGTCGCCCATCGTCTGGCTGAGCTCTTCGAGGGCGGGGGCGATCATCTTGCAGGGACCGCACCATTCCGCCCAGAAATCCACCAGCACGGGCTTGTCGGCGCCGAGGACGTCGGCGGCAAAGCTCTGGTCGGTGATGGTCTGGGTCATATCGCGAAAGCTCCTGATTCGGGTTTCAGCCCATATGGGTAAGTGCCGGCAAGTCCTCAAGCTGGACCGCGAGCATCCGCGGCGCCTCGGTGTAGAGGAGTGCCAGATCGATACGGTGACGGGGGAAGATCACCTGCAGCGCCTGGCCATAGGCGCGCATTTGGCGGACGTGACCGGCGGGAATGGCGTCCGGTCCCGCCGGCACCTGGCGACCGGTCTTGAAATCGACCACCCGCACGACCGCATCGGTGACCAGCAGCCGGTCGACCGTACCGGCGACCACCATTCCGTCCGGCAACGTGGCGGCGATCGGCGCCTCGGCCAGAGCGGCGGGCGAGAAGAGCTCGGCATAGTCGGGCGCCTCGATGATGCCCAGCGCCGCATCGACCAGCCTGGCGCGCTCTGCCATGTCCAGCTCTCCGCCCGACTGCTTGAGCCATTCCAGCGCGCCCCGCCGGCGATCCTCGTGAGGCGTTGCGGGTAGCCGCTCGAACAGGGCGTGGAGCAGGCATCCGCGGGTCGCCGCCGCGGCCAGTTCGGGGGTCGGCGGAGGGCGGCTGTCGGTATCGGCCGTCACCTGCGAAGGCGCGAGCGGGCGCGGCGGACGCGCCTCGAGCGGTGCCGCGCTTCGGGCCCAGGCCGGTACCGTCACGGGGGCAGCGGCGGGCGGCTGCCCGATCGTCGCGGCAACCGCCTGCTGGCCAGTAGCGTGGCGAAGGATGCCAATGGCGTCAGGCTCGATGCCGCCGGCCATCATCGCGGCGGAGACGCTGCTGTGCCAGCTGTCGTCGGAGATGCGGCGGAACGTCTTCAGCCCGGCCACGACCAACTTTTCGCCTGCCCTGGTCAAGGCCACGTAGAGCAAGCGGAAATGCTCCTCGAGGTCGCGTGCCTTTTCGGCGGCAAGCACCCCGTCGAACGGCGGTGCGACCTCGTCCTTGCGGGGACGGATGATCGGGAAGCGGCCGCTTTCGCTCGGCACGTCGAGGATCGCGCTGTTGCCGCCGAGTTCGGACGGATTGGCGGTGGCATCGGCAAGGATTACCAGCGGCGCCTCCAGCCCCTTGGCGCCGTGCACGGTCATGATCCGGACAGCGTCGCCGCGTCCTTCGGGATCGCGCTTCACCTCCAGCTTGCCGTGCGACAGCCAGGCGAGGAATTGCTGCAGGGTGACGGGTTCGCCGCCTTCGAACTGGATGGCGGCGGCGATCAGCTCGCTGATCGGGTCGCGCGCCTGCCGGCCGAGGCGGGCGAGCAGCTTGCGCCGTCCGTCCAGCGGCCCCGACAGGATCCGCTCGAGAAAGGCGTGCGGGCCGGTGAAGTCGGCGACGCGAAGGAGGTCGGCGAGGGTTTCGCGCGCGAAGGTGAAATCGGGCCGCTCGCCGGAGCGATGGCCGAGCTCCTCCCACAGCCTGCGTCGACGCTCGCGTCCGGCAAGCTCGTACAATTGCTCCTGGCTCCATCCGACCAGCGGCGAGACAAGCAGGTTGGCGAGATTGAGATCGTCGAGAGGCTGTACCGCGAAGCGGATCGCGGCGAGCAGGTCCTGCACCGCAAGCGGTTCGGACAGGACCAGGCGATCGAGGCCGGCAGTGCGGACGTTGCGCTCGAACAGCCTCGCGACCAGTAAAGGCGCCAGGTTCGCACGGCTGCGGACCAGCACCAGGATGTCGCCGGGGCTGAGCGGGCGCCCGGTCGACGCAAGCACCGGGGCGCGATCGATCTCGGCCTTGATCCAGTCGGCCAGTTCGCTGGCGTAGCGGCGACGCGCCTCGTCTTCCCACTTCTCCTCGCCGTCCCCTTCGTCATCGGGCGAGACATGCTCAAACGGCGGCCAGACCTCGACGCTGCCGGCCCGACCGGCGTGGAAGCTGAGGTGCGGCGGCGCTTCCTCGGGCAGGCCAATGCGACTGTGCGTGAGCTGGCCCAGCACCATGTCGACCACGTCGAGCACCGCCTGCGCCGAACGGAAGCTGCGGCTGATCGAGAGCGACCGGAACGGCATCGCGCCACCCGCCGCCGCATCGCGGAAGAAGGCGCGGGCCCGCTCGAACTCGGCCGGGTCGGTACCCTGGAAGCCGTAGATCGCCTGCTTGAAGTCGCCCACCATGAACAGGGTGCGATGCTCCGGACCCGCCCCCTGCCCGCTCCAATATTCCTCGGTCAGCGCCTTGACGATCGCCCACTGGCTTTCGTTGGTGTCCTGCGCCTCGTCGACCAGCAGATGGTCGGTGCGGCGATCGAGCTTGAAGCGGATCCACTCTCCCATCCCCTCCTGTGCCAGGAGGTTGCGCGACCAGCGGATGAGATCGTCGAAGTCGGCCACGCCCTCGGCCCGCTTGGCAGCGGCATAGGCATCGGCAAAGCGCTTGCCCGCCCGCAGCCCGGCGGCGAGCAGCCGGACCAGCGCATCCCCGCGAAGCAGCCCGAGCAATTCCTCGACCTTCTCGCACAAGGCGTCGCTTTCCTCCTGCGCGTCCGGCCAATGCTTGACGAGGTTTTTGACCGAGCGCCGGCTGCCGCTGCCCGTCAGGACGGTGGCTTGGGCGAAACGTTGAAGCTCGCGGCACCGCTCCGCCGCCGGCAGCGCGAGCCAGCCGTCGATCTCGGGAATGATCGCTTCGGCGGTCTTGGTGCCCCACCGGCGATAGGCATCGGCGAGGGCCTGAAGCGCGCTGCAATCGAACTCGTCGTCGTGACAACGGGCGGCCACCACCTCCTCGACGCCGTCTTCGGGCAGGCCCATCATGTCGCGCAGCTCGGCCTCGATGGCGTCCAGCCGGTCGAACCGGGCCATGCCCTCGACCGAACCGGCGCAGCGCCGCAGGTAGGTCCGCACGTCCGCTTCACCGAGGCGCGAGGCGAGGATTTCGAGGTCGGCGAGGAAGGCGCGGTCGCCGGCGTCGGACCGTTCGGCAAGGGCGGCCAGCGTGCGCTCGACCAGCGCTTCCTCCTCTCGTCCCTCGATCGGGCGGAAGCCGGGCGTGATCCCCGCTTCCGACGGGAAAGCGGCGAGCAGGGTCTGGCAGAAGCTGTGGATGGTCTGGATCCGCAGTCCGCCCGGGCAATCGAGCACGGTGGCGAAAAGCTGCCGGGCCCGGGCAAGCATCGCCCCGGTCGGCGTGACCCCAAGCGCGACGAGCTCGGCGCCGAGGCCTGCGTCGTCGAGCCCGATCCAGTAGGCCAGCCGCCCCCCGACCCGCTCCGCCATCTCCGCTGCAGCCGCCTTGGTGAAGGTCAGGCACAGGATCGATTCCGGTGACGCATTCTCGAGCAGCAGCCGAAGCACGCGCGCGGTCAGCACCTGGGTCTTGCCGGTGCCGGCGCTGGCCGACAGCGAAGCGTGGATGAACGGGTCGGCCGCCGCGGCCTGATCGGGGTCGAGCGGCTTCAGGGCGGAGGGACGCGACATCGCCTGCCGTCATAACGCTTCCGCTCGGCCACGCCATGCGTTTATGAGGCGCGCGAACACCCCCAGGAGGAGCAACACGTGGCGGACGAGAACAAGAAGCCGGGCAACGGCGGCAAGGATGAGGATACGCGCAACTTCAAGGCCGGAATCGCAGTCGGGGTCGGCTCCGCAGCACTGGTCGCCGCGCTGCTTTATGCCCGCTCGGGCAAGGCAAAGAAGAAGTGACCAAGGGCGGGGCGGGCTAGCTCCGCCCCAGCCATTCCTCCAGCCGCATCAACTGATCGTAATCGCCGTAGCGCGCAAACCGCGGCTGGAGCTTGGCGGTGAACGGCTCGTGACCGGTCAGCCACCGCGCCGCCGCCTCGCTGAAATGGCGCCGCGCTTCCTCCAGGATGACATCGGCCGGACCGATCTCCTCGACAAATCCGCGCCGGTCGCTCCGGTCCTGCTTGGCCAGCGACCAATATTCGAACAAGGTGGGCCGGGCCATGAGGTCGCCGAACCCGCCGGCCTCGGCGATGAGGCCGAGCAATCCCAACTGCAGCGCGAAGCCCGCCTCGACCTGGTTCTTGGCCGGCGGCTTGCCGGTCTTGAAGTCGAGAATGGCCAGCTGGCCAACTCCCGGCAACCGGTCGATCCGGTCGGCCCGCCCGATCAGTCGCACCCCGGCGACGTCGGCCTCGCCGTCGACCTCAGCCCCGAACGGACGCCGGCCCCGGGTCTGGTTGCTCGCTTCTTCCTCCGCCAGCACCCCGATCGCTTCAATCAGCCGCGGCCCCCACAGCGCCCGCATCAAGGGATGGATATCATTCCCCGCAAGCAGATCGCGAGCCCGCGGGAGCAGCCGGGCGGGAGCGCACTGGTCCTCCTCGAACCACTGCTCGAACAAGGCGTGGACGATGGTCCCCTTCCATGCCGCATCCTGCTCCGCGCCAAGGTCGTCGAGCGGCCTGAGCCGCAGCATGGTCTTGGCATAAAAGGAGAAGGGATCGGCCTTGAGGCGATCGAGGTCGGTGACCCGGATCCGCTTCGGCCGCTCGGCGCGGGGCGGAGAGGGGCGCGGACGAAGCGCCGGCTGTTCGCGTTCGGGATCGTCCAGCGCCACCGCCAGCGCCTCCAGACGTTCGTCACGCGGAAGGCCGCCGGTCAGCGCTTCCAGCCTGAGCAGCAGCCGCGAGCTCACCGTCGGTGAGCGGCCGTCGCGGCGGGCGCGGGTCAGAAGCACATCCTCGGCGCAAAGCAGCCCGGCGAAGTCATGCGCTGACAGGCCGATGCGGATTTCCGGTCCGGGCAGCTTCAACTGCCGTCGGACCGTCACCGGAAGCCACGGATCGGGGCTCGGCGGCGCCGGCCAGCTGCCTTCGTTGAGGCCGGCCAGGACCATCAGGTCGGTCTTGATCAGGCGCGCTTCGATCAGGCCGAGGATTCGCACCCGCGGATGCTGGCCATAAGGCGGACGGATCGCGACCCCGTCGAGCAGCGCGCGCAACAAGGGCACGGCATCGTCCGAACCGACGGGTAGCGCCGCGGTCGCTTCCGAGGCTTCCAGCGCGGCGAGCAGGTCGGCCGCCGCACGCCCGGCGGGTCCGCTCCACGCGCCCTCCCCCGCAAGCTGTTCCACGCCCCGGCGCAGGCCTGCCGCAAGCCCGGCCAGCGTAAGCGCTCCTTCGAGCAGGGGCGCAATGTCCGCGACGACCGGCTTCAGCCGCTCCCAGACCTCGGCAAGTCCTGCCTGACCACGGCGATCGTCCCTGATCTTCTGGTCGACCAGCCGCTGCAATCCATCGACCCCGGGCAGCGGCCGGGGACCGCGCAGCGCGAGGTCGAGCGCCCGGACATCGTCGAGCCACTCGCGCCGGGTCTCGCCCGCGTGCACCAGGGGATGGCCAAGCAGCGCCAGCAACGGAACCGGCGCCAATCGGTCGGCGGCCGCCGCGGTCAGCGCAAGCAGCAGGCTTCCGGGCGGCAGCAGCGACAAGGGCGTGCCGGCGCTGTCGTCGGCCTCGATCCCCCACCGGCGAAGATGCACCCCGACCCGCCGGGCGAGTTGCCGGTCGGGCGTGACCAGCGCCGCCGTCCGCCCCTCGATCTCCAGCGCCTCGCGCAACGCCAGCGCGATCGCCTGTGCCTCGGACGCCGGATCGGGCAGGATCGCCAGCCGCACCGGCCCAAGCGAGCGTTCTTCCGCGGCAAGCCGGCTCCACCCCTGGCTGAACGAGGCCGCGGTCAGCGCATGCGCCGCCGCGCGGCTACGCTGCGGCCCATCGGGCGCAGCGCTGTTCGATGGCCACGGACGCACGCTGGCGCGGTCGACCCGCATGCGCTGCAGCAGCAGCTTCAGATGATATTGCGGGTGGGTCGGCTCAGGCCGGCCATCGTCAGGCTCCTCCCCGCCAAGCGCCTTCCATTGTTCCTCGTCGAGCAGGGTTTCGTCGGCCAATGCCGGCAGCACGACCTCGCCATCGGGCATGAAGGCAATCACGCGCAGCAGGTCGGCGACTGCCGGGGCGGAGGTCGTGATACCGGCAGCGACCGTGAACCCGGCCGGCGGGACGGCCTGCCAACGCCGCGCCGTCGCCCGCAGCAGCAGGTTGCGGCGTTCGACCAGATCGATCCGCCCTGCCCGCTGCTGCCGCTCGGGCCAGCGCGTCAGAAGGACCGACAATGTTTCCAGCGCGCGCTGCTGGTGAAGCGCGATTTCGCCGCCCTCGCCCAGCCTGGCGAGCAGGGCCTTGGGAGTGACCCCCTCCACCAGCAACTGGTCGAGCGTGCGCGCAAGGTCGCCGGCCAGCCGCCACGCTTCGGCCGTGCCGAGGCCGCGCGCCGACTGGAGCATGCCCGCAAGCTCGGCCTGGCGGGTAAGCGGATCGACCGCGGGGGCGATCGGGTCACCGGTCAGGCTTTCAAAGGCGCCGCCAATCCGTTCGTCGAGGGAAGGATCGCCGATCGGGATCAGCCGCGGCAACAGCAGTCCGGTGCCGCTCGCCCGGACGAACGCCTCGGTCACGGTGCGCACCGCGCGGGCATTGGGAAGAAGGACGCGTCCCCGCGCAAGCGCCAGCGGGTCGCCTCCGTGGCGACTGATCAGCTCAAGCGCGAGGGCGTCGGCAAAGCTTGCCTCGGCGGGGATCGACCACAGGCTCGGGCCGGGCCGCGGCTCACTCGCGGGCAAGCGCTTCCTCGGTGGCGGAAATGGCGCCCGGCGTCCCGACGTCGAACCACAAGCCTTGATGGACGACCCCGAAGCAGCGGCCTTCCTCGATCGCCCGGTCCCACAGGATATTGGTGGAAAACGGTCCATCCGGCGCACCGTCGAGAAGGCGCTGGGCCATGATCTGGATGCCGGTATAGACGAAGGGGGCGATGCGGCCGGGCGCGCGACGGCGCAAGCGGCCGCCCGCATCCATGTGGAAGTCGCCGCTCCCGCCATGATTGCCGGCCCGCGCCTGTGGCACCAGCAACAAAAGGGCGTCCATTCGGTCGCCGTCCCAGTGGCTGGCGAGCAGCTTCAGCGTGTCGCTCGGCCCGTCGACCCAGAAATTGTCGCTGTTCACCGCCAGGAACGGATCGCAATCGATCAGCGGACGCGCCCGTACCAGCCCGCCGCCGGTTTCCAGCAGCAGCTCGCGTTCGTCGCTGATCGCGACATCGAGGTCCTTGCAGCGCGCCTTGAGATGCGCCTCGAGGCTGTCGGCGAGATAATGGACATTCACCACCACCCGCTCGACCCCGGACGCGCGCAGGCGATCGAGGACATGATCGAGCAGCGCCTTGCCGGCGACCTCGACCAGCGGCTTGGGCCGGGTCGCGGTCAGCGGGCGCATCCGCTTGCCAAGGCCCGCCGCCATCACCATCGCGCAGCGTGGAACGGTGGCGCTGATGTCCGGGCGGATGCGCAGGGTGCGGTGGAGAGTGGCGGTCATTCGGCGTCGCTCCAGGCAGCAGCGCGCGCCTCGGGCGGCACGTTGCGGTCGAACCAGTCTTTCACCGGCGCCAGGTGCGGCGCCGCGAGGTCGCGCTCGAGCAGGCCCCACATCCGCGGCTGGAAGCGGCGATAGCCGGGTTTGTTGTCGCGCTTCCACAGGCGGCAAAAGACGCCAAGGATGCGGGTGTTGCGCTGCGCCGCCAGCGCCCAATAGGCCTGGCGGAAAGGCTCGCCCTGCCCGCTTGCGGCGACATAGCGGTCGAGCATCCCCTGCTCGACCGATGGCGATACGTCGCGCCGCGCGTCCTCAAGGATCGAGGCGAGGTCGTAGGCCGGGTGTCCTGCAAGCGCATCCTGGAAGTCGAGCAGGCCGAGGTGGGCGTGGCCCTCCCGGCCGCTGACCAGCATGATGTTCTCGGCATGGAAGTCCCGCAGCACGGTAACCGGCCCGAGGCCGTCCGCCGCGACCGGTGCCAGCACCGCGCTCCAGGCGTCGGCGAAGGACGCGCGATCGACCTCGATCCCGACCGCCGATGCATACCAGTCCGGAAACAGCTCGAGCTCGCTCAGCCATTCGGTCAGGCCGTGCGGCGGAAGACCGGGCATGGGCGGATGGCGGTGCAGGTCGGCGAGGAGATCGGTCGCCGCGCCGTACAGCCGGGTCTCCTCGGCCGGCATCTCGTCCAGCGTTTCGCGCAACCGGATGTCGCCGAAGTCGGCGAGCAGCAGGAGGCCCTGGTCAAGGTCGCGGGCGAGGATGTCGGGGGCGCTGAAGCCGTGGCCGACCAGCCATTCGGCAACCGCGATGAACGGCCGCGGATCCTCGTGCGGTGGCGGCGCATCCATCAGCACCGCGGCCCCGCGATCCGGATGGTGGACACGGAAATAGCGGCGGAAGCTGGCGTCGCCCGCCAGCGGTTCGACCCGCGCGCCCTCCCATCCGGCATCGGCCAGGAAACGATCGCAAGTGGCGGGCGGAATCATCGGGGGTCTAGCGGCGGTGGCCATCGGCCTTCCCATGACTTCGGGACCTGCCAAGTCAAGGCGCGTCGGCCATCGGGAAGCGGTTGCAAGCTAAGCCGAAGCGCCTGTGGCCAGGCCGCCGCACCTGCCCGCTCGGGCCACTCGACCAGCAGCGCGCCGTCAAGCAGCTGGTCCTCGAGACCCAATTCCTCGAGCTCGGCCGGATCCTCGATGCGGTACAGGTCGGCATGAGCGACCGGCAGGCGAAGCGCGTCATAGGGCTGGACGATGGCAAAGGTCGGCGATGGCACCTCTCCATGATGGCCAAGCGCTGCAAGCACCCCGCGCACGAAGGTCGTCTTGCCGGCCCCGAGCGGCCCGGACAGCGCAACCACGTCGCCGGCCTGCAACACGCTGGCCAACGCCGCGCCCGCCGTTGCCATGGCGGGCTCGTCCAGCTGCCACATCTAGCGGTCGCCCGACCGCGGCAGGGTGATCAGCACGCTGGTGCCCTTGCCCTCGACGCTGCTCAGCTGAACCGTGCCTCCATGGGCTTCGACGAACTGGCGGGTGAGCGGCAGGCCAAGCCCGAGCGCCGCCTCGCCCCGGCGTTCGCTAAACCGGGTGAAGCGCTCGAAGACCCTCGCCTGATGTTCCTCGGCCAACCCACGCCCGGTGTCGGCAATCAAGATCTCGACCCGCTCCGCATCGCCGCGCGTGACCAGCCGAACCTCGCCCTTGTCGGTGTAGGCGACCGCGTTGCGCAGCACGTGCTCGAGGCTTTCGCGAAGGCGGCGGTGGTCGCCCGACATGCTTCCAGTCCCCTCCCCGATCACAACCTTGAAGCGCAGGCCCTTGGCTTTGGCCGCCGGTTCCATCTGTACGGTCACGGTGCGGATCAGGCCGGCGAGGTCGACCCGCTCCCGTTCCAGAACGACATCGCCCCTGGCACCCTGGGTCAGATCGAGCACGTCGTCGATCAGGCGCGACAGGCGCGACACGCTCTCGAGGATGGCGGCGACATAATCCTTGGCCGGTCCCGACAACGCCCCGGCATAGCCTTCGCGGAGCATCTCCGCGAAGCCACCGATCGAGGTCAACGGCGTGCGCAGCTCGTAGCTCATGTTGGCGACGAAGTCGGTGCGCACCCGGTCGGCCTGTTCCAGTGCCTCGGCCCGTTCACGCAGGGCGGCCTCGATCCGGCTCGAATCGGTGACGTCGATCATCGTGAAAAGCGCATTGCCGTCGGGCAGCGGAACGGCAGCGAAGGCGAAGTGGCGACCGTCCGCGAGGCTGAGGCGACCCTGCTCGGCCCGCCGCTCTCCCGTCGCGCCACGGACCAGTTCGCGCAGCCGCGCCGCAGCGGTCGGATTGACCAGCCGCCCGGCAAAGGCCGGCACCAACTCGTCGACCCGCGGATGCTGGGCAAGCCAGCTTTCGTCGAGGCTCCAGAAGTCGCCAAAGCGGCGGTTCCACAGCGTCAGCCGCCCGTCGGACGCGAACACCGCTACGCCCTCGAACAGATTGTCGAAGGTCGCGGTCCGCACTCGCAGCAGGGTATCGCGCGCGCTCGACAGGCGAACCTGCTCGGTGCGATCCTCAAAGATGATCCGGAGGCCGCCGTCCGGGAGCGGCTGGCCGACGACCCGCAGGTGATCGCCATTGGCGAGGATCCACTCCTCCTCGTGCACTTCCTCGGCGGAAATGAACCAGTCCCGGCGCTCGGCCTTCCACTCGGGAAAATCGCGCACCTCGGGCAATCGGTGGTTTTCGCGCATCCGCTCCAGGAGACGGTCGAACTCCGGCCCTTCGTCGAGCCAGTCCGGCTCGATATCGGAGAGGACCGCGAACGGGCGATTGTAGAAGGACAAGGTGCGATCGGGATCGAACTGGATGGCGCCGGCGGTCATCCGGTCCGACAGCTCGCGCTGGCTGAGCGCGTGACGCTCGAGTTCGGAGCGGGCGTCTTCCAGTTCCTGGATGTCGAACGCATAACCTGCGACAGTCCCGCCCGGCAGCGGCACATCGACCAATCGCAACGTCCGCCGCTCGCCGCCGATGGTCGCTGGACGAACGCGCTCGATCGCGTGGCCTTCCTTCAACGCCAGCTCGGCACCGGCGCGGGCCCCCGCCTCCCCGCCTCCTTCGACGAGTTCGATCCCGCGCTCGACCACCGTTGCCGCATCCGGCGCCTCGACCGCCGCAACGAACGCACGATTGACGAGCGCCAGGCCGAAGTCGCCTTCGCGGACCCACATCGGAAACGGCGCTGCCTCGATCAGCTGGGTCAGGGCACCCATTGCCCGCTCGGTCGCGCCAAGCTGTTCGGCCATTGCCGCGCGGTCGCGCTCGGCGCTGCTGCTTTCGCCGATCCACAGCAGGACCGAGCCTGGCGGCGACGGCGCGGGCGCAGGGCCGCCGCGAACGTCGAGCCGGCGTCCGGATGACTGAATGGTCACCGCCCGCTCGATCGTCGCCACGCCGAGCGCGACTTCACCGAGCTGAGCGCCAAGCGCCTGATGGTCTTCGGGGGACAAGCCGCTTCCGTTGGCGAGGTCGGCGAACGTCTCTGCGCCTTCGGCCGACAATTCGCGCAACAGCGCCGGATCGGCCTCCACCCTGCCGTCGCGGTAGACCAGCAATGGTCGAACCGGCGCGGCGGCAAGCAAGGCGCCGATCGCCTTGGCGTGGCCGCCCAGCCGGGATGCCCTGCGTCGATCGCTGATTCCGCGGGCGGCGAGGAAAGCGCCGACCGCGAACCACAGGGCCGCGAGCGCGAACAGGGCCATTGCCGCGCCGCTTTGACCCAAGATTACGCTACCCGCCCCCATAAGTTCGTCAGGGTAGAGCCATAAAGGAGCGCACGCCAGCAGTTCGCACGGCCTCGTTTAAACAGAAACAGCCGCCGGACTGCTCCGGCGGCTGCCTGCACTGTCTGTCCGGGTCAGCGGCCAGGCCGCGGTCCCGGGACCCGATCACATCGCGCCGAAGCGGATGCCCAGGCCGAACAGGATCTGGTTGCGACGAACGTCGATGTTGTTCGGCTCGATGATGACGCTTTTGTAGCCACCGTCGAACACCGTGCGGACATATTCCAGCTTGGTGTAGACGGCCTTGCCGAGGTTGAGCTCAAACCCGGCGCCGACGTGATAGCCGTCGAGGTTCTCATTCACGTTGAACACGACGTTGCCTGCGGTCTGCCCGGTCAGCGGACGGTTCTGGTACGAGGTGCGAGCCTTGCCCTTGGTGTAGCCACCCTTGACGTAGATCATGCCGCCGTCACCGGTGGCGACGCCTGCGCGCAGGCCGGCGCCGTAGCTGGTGCCAAGCTTGGAGCAGGCGCTGTCGGCGGCAGTCGGCGCGAACACGCGGCTGCGGCATTCCTCGATGTTCGAGGTGTCGGCACCGATGTAGACGCCGATCACGGCGCTTTCACCGAGGCGACCATCGACACCGGCTTCAAAACCGGTGCTGATGTCGTTGGCGCTGAAACGGCGGGTCTGTGCGCCGGTTGCCGGAGCAAGCACGATCTGCGTGACGTTGCCGACGGTGGTCGTCGACAGTTCGAGCTTGGTGCGCGACTCGTCGTAGCCGGCGCGAATCTCGGCGCGGGCCGTGAACGCCGGTCCCGACTGGGCGAAAGCCGGAGTCGACGCCACCATGGCGACCGGCAGGAGAGCCCAAAACTTCTTCATGGGGAGATTCCTTTTTGCAGAAGTCCGGCTTCCCCCCGCTGAGAGGGGAAGCCGGTCAATCGGTTAGAGCTTGGCGCTGACGCTGACGAAGGCGCGGCGTCCCAGCAGGTCATACTGCGTACCCGAGGTCGGGATCTGACCGGTCACGCCGGTCGGACCACCGGTGCCCGACGGCCGCGGAGGCTTGGTGTCGAACAGGTTGCTGACGCCCAGGGTCATCCGGAAACGACCATCGGCGATCGAGCGGGTGACCGAAGCGCTGTGATAGAACTGCGCCGGGTAGCTGTAGATCGGGCAGACATCGCCGCCACGGATCAGGCTCGCGAAGCAGAGCTGGCCCGCACGAGCATTCCGAAGAGCCTGCTCGTCCGAGACGCGGCTGGTGACGGTCATCCCGTAGAACACCGACCACGGACCATTGTCCCAGGTCAGCTTATAGTCGCCGACGAACTTCGGCTCACCCGTGGTGCCCTCGAAGTTCGACTCCTGGCCGGCGAAGAGGACGAAGAGATCCTCCAGCTGCCAGGTCTGCTCGCCGAGGAACGACAGGCGACCATAGCGGCCGAGATCCTGGGTCACCCGAACCGTGAGGTCGATGCCGCGGTTCTTCTCCGAGTTGATGTTCACGTACGGGTTACGGACCGACAGGACGTTGCCGAAGTTCGGCGAGGTCGTGTCCGTGTTCCGGATGAACAGGGAGCAGAGCGGATCAGTCGGGTAAGTCGTCGAGGTCAAGCAGCCCGAGATGATGCTGCCGGCGCCGAGCGTGGTCAGCTGGTTCTTCACGCGGATGTCGAAATAGTCGACCGCGACGCTGAACCGCATGCCCGGCCACAGAGCGGTCTTCGGGGTGAGGACGACGCTGAAGCTCTTGGCCTTCGAGGTTTCCGGATCAAGGACGCCGACGCCGCCACCCGAGGTGATCACCGCCGAGCTGCTCGGAGCGCCCGAATAGTCGGGAGCGATGCCGAGAGCGGCGCAGCGCTGGGCAACCAGGCCGTATTCGGCCGGGCTGATACCGACGCCGTAGCGAATGCACGGATCGATCGCGGTCTGGGCAAGGAAGCCCGTCTGGTTGGCGAGGAACTGCTCGAACAGCGCCGGGGCGCGGAACGAGGTGCCATACGAACCGCGGAAACGCAGCCAGTCGTTGACCGTCCAGTTGCCGCCGACCTTGTAGGTCCAGTTGCCGCTGTCCTTGTCGCTGACGCCATCGATGCGCTCGGCATAGCCGCTGACAACGCGCGCCGCGCCCGAGAGCGTGAGGTTCTGGATGAACGGCGTGTTGTGGACCAGCGGGATTTCGATTTCGCCGAAGGCTTCCTTCGAGCGGGTGAAACCAGCGGTACGGCCCGACACGGACTGGCCGTAGACATTGCTGATCAGGCGATCGCAGACCTGCAGCGGATTGACCGCCGGGTTGCACTGCGCGCTGCCCGGAGTGATCGCCGAATTGTAAGCCGGGTTGACCGCCTGGGCGATGTTGCCGGGACGATCGTCGATCTCGTCACGGCGCCACTGCGCGCCGATGGCGACCGCGACGGCGCCGGCGGGCATGCGGAACAGGTCGCCGCTGATGCTCGCTTCGACGGTCTGCTGGACGTACTTGGTCTTGCCGGTTTCTTCGCCGAACAGGAACGCGCTCTCAGCCGGCGTGAATTCGCCGTTCAGGACCCGCGGATCGGTGAAGTCGATGTTGACGCACGGCGCGCCGCGAACGCGCGTGACCTGGCCAGGCTGGCACCCCTGGGTGCGATACTGGATGAGGTCGACCGAGTCCTGGTAGATGCGGCTGTTCGTGTACTTACCGTTGTTCCGGCTGTACTGATAATAGCTGTCGAAACGCCAGCCATTGAAGAAGCCGCCACCGAACAGGCCGCCCAGATCGCTGTTGAGGCCGACCACGCCGCGATAGTAGTCGACGTCGGTGGCGACCCGGGTTCCGACCGGCACGACCGGCTGAAGGACGATGTTCCCGAGGATCTCGGTGTTGAACGGATCGCCAACGTTGGCCGGGTTGCAGTTCAGGTTGATCAGGCGGCGAGCGGCGGTGCAGGCCACGGCCGGCGAGTTGGCGGAACCGACCGGCTGGCCGCCACCCGAGAATTGCGTCGGGAACAGCTGGCGGAGGCCGAAGGTCTCCGTCTTGCGCTTGTTGTACAGCGCTTCGCCGGTGATCTCGATGTTGTCGGTGATCTCATACCCGCCCTGCAGGTAAGCGGTGTAACGATCGAGCGCAGGCGAGATGTCGGCGCCGGCCAGGCGCGGATCGCGCTGGTTCAGGATGCCGACCGAGTTGCGGCACAGCGTCTGGGTGGTCGGGTTGGTCGCGGCAGGCTGGGCCGGCGACGCCGGAAGCGTCGTCGAGCAGGTCAGCGAGACCGGGATCAGGTTCGACGGCAGCGTCAGCGTCGCGGTGTTGGTGAACGGCGACACGAACTCGGTCAGGCGATCGCCCGGATCGTTGTACTGGACCGTGCTGAACGTCACACCCGGCGTATTGTTGTAGGTGAAGGCGCTCGACAGGCCGATATAGGCGGTGTTGAGCGTGTTGCAGCGCGGCTGGCCGGTGCGGGGATCGTTGATCTCCAGTCGGCTGCCGTTGCGATCGAACAGATATTCTTCCGAGCACAGCAGGAAGTCGCGATCACCGCGCTGGAGGCGGTTACGGCGGTAATAGTCGACGCCGCCGATGATGTGGCCACGACCGAAGTCCTTGCCCCACACCGCGCTGGCGCCGTAATTCTCACCGCCGCTTTCAAGCGGAACAGTGCCGGTCAGGCGCAGCTGCAGGCCGTCGGTGGACTTCTTGGTGATCAGGTTGACCACGCCCGCGATGGCGTCCGAACCGTAGATCGACGAGGCGCCGGTCTTCAGGATCTCGACGTTCTGCAGGATCGCGGACGGAATGACGTTAAGGTCGAAGCTGCCGATCGCACCGCGCGTACCGGCCGGGCCGGCGCGGCGACCGTTGAGCAGCACGAGCGTACGCTCGGCGCCAAGGCCGCGAAGCGACACGGTCTGGGCACCGACACCGCCGTTGGTGACGAACGAACCGGCCGAAAGGAATTCGGTGATCTGGAACGAGCCGGCCGCGATCGGGCTGGCCTGAAGGATCTCGGCGGTGCTGTTCTGGCCGCCCTTGAGCTCGAGCTCGGGGTCGATGACGGTGATCGGGTCCGGGCTGTTGAAGGCGTTGCGACGAATGCGCGAACCGGTGACCACGATGGTTTCGGAATTGGCCTTGTCAGCGGCGACTTCCGACGGAAGCTGCGTGGCGATGTCGCCCGCTTCTTCCGGCGTGGCTTCGGTCTTCTGACCCTGCAGGCAGAGCTGACGCTCCTGCTCGGTCGCGAGCGCGGCGCACTGCTGCGCCTGCTCGGGGCTGGCAGCGGCCTGCTGCTGGGCAGAGGCCGGCGACGCCAGACCGAATGTCAGCGCCGCAAACGAAACAGAAGATAGGGCAGCAAGAGGCAAAGCTCGCATCGGGAACAATCCTGTCAGGAAAGAATTAGGCGCGCCCTTCGTGACACGAGTCCGATCCGATGCAAGCCGCTCATGGGGTCCACGCGCCCGTTAGTCGAAGACTGTCGTTTTCAGGTAACAGATATGTAACGCGCTGTTGCAGGCCGGAAATGGCCGCGGAAACATATAAAGCTTTCTTTATGTCCACCTTCGCGCTAGGGGCGCGCGTCATGGCTGCGGGGCGCTTAGGGCCCTGCCCTTTCCACTGGAGTGAACTCACCGTGCCGACCGAAACCCTTACCCGCGACTTCCTCGTCAAGGACATCTCCCTCGCTGATTTCGGCCGCAAGGAGATCGAGATCGCCGAAACCGAGATGCCGGGCCTGATGGCGCTGCGCTCCGAGTTCGGCGCGTCGAAGCCGCTGTCCGGCGCGCGGATCACCGGTTCGCTCCACATGACCATTCAGACCGCCGTGCTGATCGAGACGCTGACCGCGCTCGGCGCGACCGTCCGCTGGGCGAGCTGCAACATCTACTCGACCCAGGACCATGCCGCTGCCGCGATCGCAGCGACCGGCGTGCCGGTGTTCGCCGTCAAGGGCGAGACGCTTGAGGAATATTGGGACTATGTCGTCCGCATCTTCGACTGGGGCCAGGACGAAACCTGCAACCTGATCCTCGACGACGGCGGCGACGCCACCATGTTCGCGCTGTGGGGCGCCCGCGTCGAAGCGGGAGAAACCCTGTTCACCCCGACCAACGAGGAAGAAGAAGTCTTCGTCGCCACGCTCAACCGCTTCCTCAAGGAGCGTCCGGGCTACCTCACCAAGACCGTCGCCAACATCAAGGGCGTGTCGGAAGAAACCACCACCGGCGTCCACCGGCTGTACGAGCTCGCCAAGCAGGGCAAGCTTCCCTTCCCCGCGATCAACGTCAACGACAGCGTGACCAAGTCGAAGTTCGACAATCTTTACGGCTGCAAGGAAAGCCTGGTCGACGCCATCCGCCGCGGTACCGACGTCATGCTGGCCGGCAAGGTCGCCTGCGTCGCCGGCTTCGGTGATGTCGGCAAGGGTTCGGCCGCCTCGCTCCGCAACGGCGGCGCGCGCGTGCTGGTGACCGAGGTCGATCCGATCTGCGCGCTGCAGGCGGCGATGGAAGGCTTCGAAGTCGTAACGATGGAAGAAGCGGCGACCCGTGCCGACATCTTCGTCACCGCGACTGGCAACATGGACGTCATCACCCTCGACCACATGCGGGCGATGAAGAACATGGCGATCGTCTGCAACATCGGTCACTTCGACAGCGAGATCCAGATTTCGTCGCTCAACAACATGCAGTGGACCGAGATCAAGCCGCAGGTCGACGAGGTCCAGTTCCCCGATCGCAAGAAGCTGATCATCCTGTCCAAGGGCCGCCTGGTGAACCTCGGCAATGCGACCGGCCACCCGAGCTTCGTCATGTCGGCCAGCTTCACCAACCAGACGCTGGCGCAGATCGAGCTTTGGACCAAGGCCGAGAAGTACGGCAACGACGTCTACGTCCTGCCCAAGCACCTCGACGAGAAGGTGGCCGCGCTCCACCTCGAAAAGCTCGGCGTGAAATTGACGACCCTGTCGGACAAGCAGGCCAGCTACATCGGTGTCAAGCAGCAGGGTCCGTTCAAGCCGGAACACTATCGGTATTAAGAAAGGTTCCGACCTAAACAAATAAAGAGCCCCGCTCCGCAAGGACGGGGCTCTTTCTCTAGGTGGCGCAGTCATTTGCTGTTGCAATGGTGTGACAGCCACGGCCCCGGCGGCTCCAAAGGTTAACAAAGTTCCTTGCCCGACACAGGTCAGCCTCTAGGGGGGCGCATCCCCTTGACGCGATTAGGATAGTTACGAATGCGGAATGCTCGCCTGACGATCACGACCTCATCACTGGCCCTGGCGCTCGGCGCGCTTTTCGCCGTCCCGGCCCACGCGCAGGATGCTGCCGCCCAGGCGACCACGCCGGTCACCGACGCTCCGACCACGGTCCAGACCCCGGACTGCCCGGACGAGAACCAGGATGGCACCTGCGATCCGGCTTCCACGCTGAACAACGCCGACACCAGCGCCCAGACCGATGGCGAAATCGTCGTGACCGGTTCGCGCATCCGCCGCGACGAATACAGCACGGTTGAGCCGATCACGGTCATCACCGCCCAGGAAATCACCCAGTCGGGCTTCAACAGCGCGACCGACGCGCTTCAGAGTGGCGCCGTGACGCAGGGCGCCAGCCAGATCACCAATGCTTACGGTGGCTTCGTCACCGACGGCGGCACCGGTGCCAACACACTCGGCCTGCGCGGCCTCGGACCGGCGCGTACCCTGATCCTCCTCAACGGCCGCCGCCTGGCGCCGGGCGGAAGCCGTGGTTCGGTCCTCGCAGCCGACCTCAACGTCCTTCCGACCGCAATCGTCGAGCGGATCGAAGTGCTCAAGGCCGGCGCCTCGTCGATCTACGGTTCGGACGCCATCGCGGGCGTCGTGAACATCATCACCGACCGCAAGCTGACCGGGCTCACCATCGATGCGCAGGCGAACGTGCCTGAGATCGGCGCCGGCGTCGACAAGCGCGTTGCCGCCAGCTTCGGCATCCAGATCCCCCGCCTCAGCCTGGTTGGCTCGGTCGAGTACCGCAAGCGTGACGCCCTGGCCCGCAACCAGAGCGAGTTCTTCCGCTGCCCGATCGGCGGGTTCCTCGCCGGTGAAGGCACCGCGCTCGGTTCGGACGATTTCATCGATCCGGCGACCGGCCAGCCCAAGTGCTTCACGCTCGACAACGGCGGCGTGACCATCAACACCCTTGGCCTTCCGACCCGCCAGGCGATCGGCCGCACCAGCGGCGCCCTCGGCAACTTCAACCGCTTCGTCCCCGCCCCCGGGCAGACGACCGGTCCGTTCCCGGGCTTCCTCGGCGTCGGCACCTACGACCGCGACACCTTCGACCCGCAGCAGGAGTTCGAGCCGCTCATCACCGGCACGGAAATCCTGACCGGCTACCTGTCGGGCACCTACGACTTCGGCTACCTCGGCAACTCCGAGATCTACGGCGAAGTCCTTGCAACCCGCCGCAAGTCGTCGTCGCCGCTGTATCGCCAGCTGTCGCTCGATTACCTGCGTGGCAGCCCGCTGCTTCCCGAGAATATCCGTGACGGCGTGTTCGCCAACCCGACGGAAACCTCGAGCGGGCAGCAGATCGCCGCTCGTGCGTTCATCGGCTACGGCCTCACCGATTCCAGCCAGCAGGTCGACTACGTCCGTGCCTCGGGCGGTCTGCGCGGCGACTTCTTCTTCAGCGGCTGGCGCTACGACGCGTACGCCGGCAAGTCGTGGAACGATGCCACCTACGACATCGAATCGTTCCTGACGGATCGTCTCGCCAACTCGCTCAACGTCGTTCAGAACGCGGACGGCTCCTTCAGCTGCGCATCGCAGGCCTCCAACCGCGACTGCGTCGCCGCGCCGGCGCTGTCCGCTGCGGTGATCGGTGGCAACCTGCCGCAGGCCTTCCGCGACTACATCGTCGACAACACCATCGGGACCACGGAATTCCGTGAAACCACGCTGGCGTTCGGCGTCGATGGTCCGCTGTTCCAGATGCCGGGCGGAAGCGTCCAGCTCGCGCTCGGCGCCGAGTATCGCAAGCAGCGGATCAACGATCAGCCCGACGCGAACTCGGTTCGTGGCAATCTGTTCGGCCTGACCGCCGGCACCCCCACGGTCGGTTCCGACAGCGTCCGCGAAGTGTTCGGCGAACTGTTCGTCCCGATCGTCCGCGATCTGCCGTTCCTGTATCGCCTCAACGTCAACGGCTCGCTCCGCTACACCGACTACAAGTCGTACGGCGGCGACACGACGTATAAGATCGCGGGTGAGTGGGAACCGGTCCGTGGCCTCGGCTTCCGCGGCAGCTATGGCACGTCCTACCGTGCCCCGGCTCTCGCCGAGCAGTTCCTGGGCGCCACCAGCGGCTTCCTCGGCAGCGACTCCGATCCGTGCAGCGCCCTGCCGGCGGCTGGCGAGCAGTCGCCGACCGAGCAGATCATTGCACGCAACTGCGCGTCGGTCGGCCTTCCGGCGGACTTCGAGCAGCGCAGCGGCATCACTGTCTTCCGGGTCGGTGGCGCGGAAGCCGGCCTCGAAGCGGAAACGTCCACGAACTGGTCGGTGGGCGTCGTCGCCCGTCCGCCCATCCCGGCCTCGATCGGCTCGCTGTCGCTGGCTCTCGACTACTTCGACATCAAGGTCGAAAACGGGGTGTCGGATCTGGCCGGAGGGACCATTCTTAACCGCTGCTATGCGGCCGAGAACTTCG
The DNA here is from genome assembly GCF_011927725.1 of Sphingomonas kaistensis. Lineage (NCBI taxonomy): Bacteria > Pseudomonadati > Pseudomonadota > Alphaproteobacteria > Sphingomonadales > Sphingomonadaceae > Sphingomonas > Sphingomonas kaistensis. The sequence goes on from NZ_JAATJC010000001.1 coordinate 2,246,285, forward strand.
ATCCGACCGCGGGCTTCTGCCGCTTCGTCAATCGTGACTCGAACAACATCCTCCAGGTCACCAGCAGCTTCGTGAACCTGTCGGAAAGCATCGTGAAGGGCTTCGAATTCAACGGTCGTTTCGCGACCAAGTTGATCGGGCCGGGTACGCTGACGCTCAACGCCAATGTCACCAAGTACACCGAGCAGTCGTCGCGCCTCTTCCCGGAGGAGTTCCTGGCTGATGCCAACGGCATCATCACCCAGCCGGACTGGGTCGGCAACTTCGACGCCATCTATGCCACGCCGCGGGTGACCTTCCGCTACGGCCTGGACTGGGTCGGCGGCGACAAGGAGCGGACCTACAACTACTTCGCGTTCGACAACCTGACGGGCACGACCGATCCGGAGCTCGTGCAGGCCTATCGTGACTTCGCGTTCCTGGAAGTGAAGGACTACTTCCTCCACAATGCGTCGGTGCAGTTCAACGTCGCGGACCGGTACGAATTCACCGTCGGCGTCCGTAACCTGTTCAACAAGGCGCCGCCTCGGATCACCAACTTCGGTCTGACCACGGTTGGCAACTCGCCGATCTACAGCGGTTATGACCTGGTCGGCCGCTCGTTCTTCGCGAACGTCAACTTCAAGCTCTGATCAGCTTGTAGCGACAACGGAAAGGGCCTCGGGAAACCGGGGCCCTTTTCTTATGCGGTGAGCAGGTAAGAAGAGCAGCGGTGCTGCCCTCGCGCCTGTCAGGCGGCGCCGGTCTCGCTGGCGAGCAGGCGCGGGTCGATGCCTTCCAGCTTGAAGGCGGCCGCCCAGCGTTCGTCGGTAGGGGTATCGAACAGGATGGACGGCGTTCCGGGGCAGGCGAACCAACCGTGGCGGGTCATCTCGTCCTCAAGCTGGCCGGGACCCCAGCCGGCATAGCCCAGCGCGATCAGCCAGCGGGACGGCCCGCGCCCTTCGGCGATGGCGCGGAGCACGTCGACCGTACCGGTCATCGTCCACAGCTTGCCACCCTCGCCATTGACCTGGAGCGTGTCCTCCCCACCCCAATCGTCGGAATGCAGGACGAAACCGCGGCCGGGCTCGACCGGACCGCCATGGTGGATTGGCGCATCGGGCGCGTCCCCCGGTTCGAGCCCGAGTTGCTTGAGCAGGCCGCGCAGGCGGACCCCCGCCCGCTTGTGACTGATGCCGATCCCTACCGCGCCATTCTCGTCATGGACGCACAGCGCGGTGACGCTCCGCTCGAAACGGGGATCGGACATGCCCGGCATGGCGAGCAGCAGTTTCCCGGAAAGAAAGGGAGCGTCCGGCATCGTTTCACCATGCCATGTGCTCGCCGCCGCACAAGCCTTGTTGACGCTCCGCTCGACGGATAGAGCGCCTGCACGGACCATCAGCCACCCAACAAGCAAGGAGCCTCCGCCATGACCATCCAGATCGGTGACCGCATTCCCGACATGCCGCTCGTCATCGCCACGGGCGAAGGCCCCAAGCCGACCACCACGGGCGACTATTTCGGCGGCCGCAAGGTCGCCCTGTTCGCGGTGCCCGGCGCCTACACGCCGACCTGCTCGGCCAAGCACCTGCCGTCCTATGTCGAAAAGGCCGCCGACCTGCGCGGCAAGGGCGTGGACGAGATCGCCTGCACCAGCGTCAACGACGCCTTCGTGATGTCGGCCTGGAACAAGGATCAGGGCAGCGAAGACATCACCATGATCGCCGATGGCAACGGCCAGCTCGCACAGGCGCTGGGCCTGACCATGGACGGTTCGCAGTTCGGCATGGGCAGCGTCCGATCGCAGCGTTATTCGATGATCGTCAACGACGGCGTCGTCGAGCAGCTGAACGTCGAGGCGCCCGGCGAGTATCGCGCGTCGAGCGCCGAAACCCTGCTCGAACAGCTTTAAGCACTCGCGTTTGCGGGAGAGGGTCGGATTCCGGCGGCGCCGGGGCCCGGCCTTTTTCGCGGCACGCCACGGCGCGGCGGATCAGGTCCGCCGCAACAAGCCCCGGCACCACTCGTTGACCGCCCGACCACTCGCGTAACGAGAAGGACAGGGCATGGCCAAGAACGACGACACCCGCCGCCACGACACTCACAGCCAGACCGCGCGCAGCCATCACGGCGGCACATCGCGTTCCGGGGGCGCGACCGGCGCCGACCGCGAACGCCGCCGCGACAGGGTCGTGAACACGGTCAAGGAGCGGCCCTACACGGCGGCCGCCCTCGCTACCGTTGCGGCCGGCGCCGCCGCTTTCTTCCTCACCCGCAGCAAGAGCGACAAGCCGCTGATGAACTGGGGCCAGGAAACGACCGGCAAGCAGCAGGACTTGGCTGCCAGCGATCGCAGCCTCGAGACGGCGTCGACCGCTCCGAGCGGCAGTGCAGGCACCAGCTCCGGCAGCCCGTCGGCGGTTCGCGCTGCCAGCCTGGCCGCGACCGGCAGCAGCACCAACGCCGCGGCAACGCCCGGCACCGATGCCGCCACCGCCAGCACGACCGGGTCTGCCCAGGCGAATGCCGCGACACCCGATGCCGCCGCCAAGTCCGTCGGCGCAGGCCTCGACCAGACCGCGAAGACCGACACTAAGGTTGGGGCGATCTCCTACGGAGCCTAAGCGGCCTTGAGGAATTGATGAAGGGCGTCGGGCACAATGTCCGGCGCCCTTTTCGCATCGGAGAGCTAACCAATGGCCGTTTCCCTCAAGCCCCTATCCGACCAGGTGATGGTGATCGTCGGGGGCTCGAGCGGCATTGGCCTTGCTGCGGCGCGCCGGGCCGCCGCCGCGGGCGCCAGGGTGGTCCTTGCAGCCCGCAATGCCGAGGCGCTGGACGAGGCGGTGGTCGCCATCCGCAACAAGGGCGGACAGGCGAGCGCGCTCTGCCTTGATATCGCCGAGCCGGGTGCTGCCGAACGCCTGCTGATCCACGCCATCGATACGTTCGGGCGGGTCGATACCTGGGTCAACGACGCCGCCGCCGCCATGTACGCGCGGGTCGAGGACGTCACGCTGGACGAGCATCGCCGGGTGTTCGACGTCGGCTATTTCGGCCTGGTCGACGCCAGCCTCGTCGCAGCTCGCCATCTGCGGCCACAGGGCGGCGCGATCATCAACATCGGCTCGGTCCTGTCCAATCGCGCAATCCCCCTCCAGGGGCCTTATTGCGCGATGAAAGCGGCGGTGATGCAGTTCACCGACACCCTGCGCATGGAGCTCGCGCAGGAAGGCGCGCCGGTCGCCGTCACGCTGATCAAGCCCGCGGCGATCGACACCATGTATCCCGAGCATGCCCGCAACAAGCTGGGCAAGCCGGCGCGGCTGCCGCAGCCTCTGTATGACGCCGAACTGGTCGCCAAGGCGATCTGCTTCGCCGCCCAGAAGCAGCGCCGCAGCCTGATCGTGGGCGGTGGCGGGCTTGCGCTGACGAGCCTTGCGCCGTCCCTCCCCCGCCTTGCCGACAAGGGAATGGAGCTGATCGGCGGGGAGGCGATGCAGACCACCGACGTCCCGCCCGCCCCCGGTACCAACGACAATCTGTTCGAGCCGCGCCGCGACGGCCGGGTCGAAGGCAATCAGGAACCGTTCAAGCGCAAGACGTCGCTGCTCCTCGAGGCGCAGATGCACCCGCTCGCCGCGGCGGCGGTGCTGGGATCGGTCGCGGCCGGCGCGCTGTTCCTGTGGGCCAGGGAGGAGAACCGCGACATCGGCACCGCCGAAGCGCACCGCCGGATCAAGGCCGCCGGGATGAGCTAAGGCTCTAGCCCCTCACCCCAGTCGGAGTGAGGGCCTGAAGCGCTTCAGGCCTGCCAGCCGCAGGTCTTGCCCTTGTTCTGCTCTTCCAGCCAGCGCTGCAGCGGGGCAAAATATTCGAGCATCGGCTTGCCGCTCATCTCGCGGGTGCCGGTGAAGGCCTCGAGCGCGTCGGGCCACGGCTTGCTCGCGCCCATCTCCAGCATGGCGTTTAGCCGCTGGCCGACCTGCTTGTTGCCGTAGAAGGAGCAGCGGTGAAGCGGGCCCTTCCAGCCGGACATGTCGCAAGCCGCCTTGTAGAACTGGAACTGCAGGATGCGGGCGAGGAAGTAGCGCGCATAAGGCGTGCTTGCCGGAATGTGATATTTGGCGCCCGGATCGAAGTCGGCCTCGCTGCGCTGGGTCGGCGGGGTGATGCCCTGATATTGCAGGCGCAGCTGGTTCCAGCCGGCCTCATACTGCTGCGGGCTGATCGAACCGTCGAACACGCCCCAGCGCCACTTGTCGACCATCAGGCCGAACGGCAGGAACGCGACCTTGTCCATCGCCTGGCGCAGCAGCAAGCCGGTGTCCTTGCTGGCATCCGGCACCTTGGCGCGGTCGAGCAGGCCGATCTGGACCAGATATTCCGGCGTCACCGACAGCGCGATGAAATCGCCGATCGCCTCGTGGAAGCCGTCATTGGCGCCGTTGAGGTACAGGTACGGCTGCTTGTTGTAGGCGCGCTGGTAGTAGTTGTGTCCAAGCTCGTGGTGAATGGTGACGAAATCGTCGCCGTTGACCTTCGTGCACATCTTGATGCGCAGGTCGTCCTTGTTGTCGAGATCCCAGGCCGACGCGTGGCAGATCACCTCGCGGCCTTCCGGACGCACGATCTGGCTGCGTTGCCAGAAGGTTTCGGGCAGCGGCGCGAGGCCGAGCGAGGTGTAGAAGCCCTCGCCGATCTTCACCATGTCGGTGGGGGTCTTCTTCTTCGCCTTGAGGAGATCGGTGATGTCATAGCCGACGTCGCCGGCGCCCTTGGGCGCGACCACGTCGTAGATGTTGCCCCATTCCTGAGCCCACATGTTGCCGAGGAGATCGGCGCGGATCGGGCCGTTCTTGGGCTGCACGCTGTTGCCATATTTGGCGTTCAGCCGATCACGGGTATAGCAGTGAAGCTGGTTGTAGAGCGGCGTCAGCTCGCCCCACAGCCGGTCGTACATGGCCGAGAATTCTTCCGGACTCATGTCATATTGCGACCGCCACATCGCGCCGCTGTCGGCATAACCGAGTTCCTTGGCGCCCGCGTTCGCGATCTCGACCATGCGGGTATAATCGGTGCGCATCGGGCGGCCGACATTGGTGTGCCAGCTGGTCCACACTTCGGCGGTCTTGGCGGGATTGCGCAGCTCGCCCATCGCTTCCTCGGCGACATCGCCGGTGATGGTCTTGCCGTCGAGCGTGGCGCGGCCCTTGCCGTAGGTCGAGGACAGGCGGGTCGAGATGGTATTCAGTTCGGCCGCGGCGCCCCCGGTCGAAGGCGCTGCGAGCACCAGCGCGCCGCGCAGGATGTTGAGCTTGCGGGCGGTGTCGGGGTCGAGGCCCTGCACCTTCGAGAATTCGGCCGCTTCCTTGGCGTAGGCGACGCCCTTTTCGGTGCCGATGGTGCCGAAGTAAGCGGCAAGCGCGTCGGTGTCGTCGGTGATGTGGGTCGCGTTCACCCAGGCCGCGCGCGACGAGATGGTCGAAAGGTCGAACAGGTCCTTCTCGACGGCCGCGATGAACTGCCGGGCGCCTTCGGGCGTGCGGGCCGCGGCAGTAGCGGGCGTTGCCGCGTCCGCGGCCTGTTCGAGGCGATCCGCCTCGGCTTCCAACGGCAGGTTCCGCCCGGTCGTGGCGCAAGCGCCGAGGGCAAGGGCGAAGAGGGAAACCGAAGCGGCCAATTTCATGGATCTGACGCCTTCAACTAGGGAAGATTAGGTCCAAATCCCTGCGCCTGCCTCACTCCTCCGTCAAGAAGTCCGCAATCGCCTGCCCGAATTCCGATTTGGTGACGCTGGACATGTGCGTTCCCGGCACTTCCACGAAGGTCGCCGAAGGAATGGCAGCGGCCAGCTCCTCGGCCGAGCCATTGTCGTCATCCTCGCTCCCGCACACCACCAGGGTCGGCATGGTGAAGGCCTGAAGCCAGCCCTCGAACGCATCCTCGAAGGATTCCAGCAGGAGCGCGGCGGCGGTCCGGTCGATCTTCTGGCTCTTCATGAACTGGATGGAGAGCCAATGCGGGTCGCCCCGCGGAAGCGTGTCGAAACCTGCGATCGCCTCGAGGAAGAAGGTCTTGCGGCGCTGCCAGTTGCGAAGCCCCTCGAGGCCGGCGCCGCCGAGGACCGCCTTGCCCGGGCGCATCCCTTCGCCGACCGCCTCCACCGTCGTCCGCGCGCCGAGCGAGAAACCGCCAAGATCGAAGTCGGCGAGGCCGAGATGCGCGACGAGTTCGCGGGCGTCGCGCGCCAGCACACCGCGGGGATAATGCTCCGCTCCGTGCGGACGGCCACTGGCGCCGTGGGCGCGAAGGTCGGGCATGATCACCCGCCTGCCCCCGGCGGCAATCCGGGCGGCGTGCCCGAACTTGATCCAGTTCATGTTCGCGTCGGAAAACAATCCGTGGAGCAAGATGACCGGGCGGCCAGCGCCGGTTTCGTGCCAGACCAGGTCAACGCCGTCGGAGGCGGCCCAATGGTGGGTGGTGATGTCGCTCATTCCCAAGCCCCTAGCCGAACTAGTCGGCGATGGCATGGGCTGCCGGACCGCCCTGCGGCGCGCTTGCCTTGCGCAGCAGCAGCACCAGTGGAAGCGCGGCCAGCGTGATCCACATCATCAGCCAGAAGTCGTCGAGATAGGCGATGAACACCGCCTGCCGGGTGACCTCGGCGTTGATCACCGCCAGCGCGATATCGCCTTCCTGCCCGATCCGCTCGAGCAGGCGGGGGTCCATGGTCGGGATGGTCGAGGCCGTGACGTTGCTTGCGATATCGGCGTGGGCGACCTGGGTCATCCGCACCAGCTGCGAGCCGACCACTGCGATGCCGATCGACCCGCCGATGTTGCGTGCGAGGTTGAGCAGCGATGCGGCAGAAGTCCGCATCATCGGGGCCAGCGTGGCGAAGGCGAGGCTTTGCATCACGACGAAGATGAGGCCGATGCCGAGGCCCTGGACGACGCCCGACCAGATCACCGGGCCCGATGGCTGATCGAGCGCGAAGCCGGTCATCATCCACAGGCTGGTGGCCATCAGGCTGATCCCGGCGACCACCAGCAGGCGGCTGTCGAGCTTGCCAACCAGCCGGCCCGCCACCAGCATGGAGATCAGCGTCCCCACCCCGCGCGGGGCCGTGAGGATGCCTGACTGAAGGACGCTGTAGCCGTAGACGTGCTGCAAGAGCGGCGGAAGCAGCGCAAGGCCGGCGAGCAGCAGCACGCCGGTCACCGCCATGAACAATAGCCCGGTCGCGAAATTCCGGTCGGCAAACATGCCGCGTTCGAAGATCGGCGCCTTGGCGGTCATCGTATGGATGACGAACATCCACCCGAAGGCGATGGCGAGCCCCATCTCGATGATGATCTCCCAGCTCTCGAACCAGTCCTGGCTCTCGCCACGGTCGAGGAACATCTGGAGGGAGCCGAGCGCAAGGGCGAGCAAGGCGAAGCCAAGCAGGTCGAAGGGCCGTCGGCTGGTCTCGCTTTCCGGCATCGTCCGCCACAGCATGACTGCGGCGAGCACGCCGACCGGCAGGTTGACGATAAACACCCAGCGCCAGTCGAAGCTATCGGTCAGCCAGCCGCCGAGCACCGGGCCCATGATTGGCCCGATCATGATGCCGCCGCCGAACAGGGCCATCGCCTGGGCGTGCTTTTCGGGCGGGTTAATGTCGAACATGGTCGCCTGCGCCAGCGGCACAAGGAAAGCGCCGGTGACGCCCTGGATGATGCGGAAGGCGACCATCTCGGGCAGCGATGTGGCGATGGCACAGAGCATGGAGGCGGCGGTGAAGCCGATCACCGCCATGATCATCAGCCGCCGCCGCCCAATCCGCTCGGACAGCCAGCCGGCGATCGGGATCGCGATGGCCGAGGCGACGATGTAGCTCGTCAGCACCCAGTTCACGCTTTCCTGCGTCGCCCCGAGGCTGGCCTGCATATGCGGCAGGGCGACGTTGGCGATGGTGGTGTCGAGCACCTGCATCAGCACCGCCAGCATCACCGCAATGGTGATCAGCAGGTGCTGGGTGCGATCAAGCGGTTTGAAAGCGGCGGTCATGGGCGGTGCGCCAGGCCGAAGCCGCGGCGATTACTCCACATCCACAGTGACCGTGGCGCTGAGGCCCGCGATCATCGGCTTGGCGGGCTTGCCGTCGAAGCGGATCCGGACTGGCACGCGCTGCGTCACCTTGACCCAGTTGCCGTTGGCATTCTGCGCCGGAAGGATGGCGAATTCGCTGCCGGTGCCGGCGCCGATGCTGGCGACCCGGCCGGTGAGCTCAAGCCCCGGATAGGCGTCGATCTCGATATGGGCGCGCTGTCCCGGAGCCATGCGCGCCAGGTCCTTCTCCTTGAAATTGGCTTCGACCCACGCGTCGCTGGAGGCGACCAGGCTCAGCAGCCCGATCCCGGGCACCGCCTGCTGACCGGCCAGCAGGCGATCGGTGTTGGCGACCGTGCCCGACGTCGGCGCGCGCACTTCGGTGCGAGCGAGATCGAGCCTTGCCTTGGCGATGGCGGCGCGGGCGGCTGCCTCCCCCGGCTGTTCGCCGCCCGGGGCGATGGCCGCACCGGCATTGGCGGCACGCGACCGGGCGTCGGACAGCGCGGTGCGGGCGCTGGTGACGTCGGCCAGCGCTTCATCGTAGCGGACGCGGGTGGTGAAGCCCTGCCGCAGCAGTTCGGCCTGGCGGGCGAGCGCGCGCTCGTTGATGGTCAGCTGCGCCTGCGCACCGCTGATGTCGGCGCCGGTCCCCGCCGCTGCGGTCACCACCTGGCTCTTGGCCAGCCGGGCCTGCGCCAGCTGCGCCTCGGCCGACAGCAGGGCGACGCGATAGGGCTCGGGATCGATCCGGAACAGCAGCTGGCCGGCACGGACCTGCTGGCCTTCCTTGACCAGTACTTCGGCGATCGGGCCGCCGACCTGCGCGCCGACCGAGGTGATGTCCTGCTTCAGCTGGGCATTGTCGGTCTCGACCTTGCCCTGCCCCGACCACCACATCCATCCGCCTGCCGCAAGCAGCAAGAAGGGCACGACAAGGAACAGCATCAGCCGCTTGCGCTTGCCCGGGGTCTTGGGAGCGATCTCCTCGCCGGCCTCTGCCGTGCCGACGACCTGCTCGTCCTCGAGCGGGGTGCCGGTGATCTTGGTTTCCTGATTCATGCCGATGCCTTCGCGACCGGCGCCAGGCCGGTGATATTGTTTCTGATAGTGGCGAGCAGCGCGCGGGTCCGCTCGACCTCTGCCCGATCGAGCGAGCCGAAAATCTCCGCGGAAAAACGGTCGGCCAGCGCGTGAAGTTTCGTGACCAGCGGCGCGGCGCTGTCGCTCAGGTAAAGCTGCCAGGCGCGCCGGTCGCCGGGATCACGGCGCCGCTCGACCAGATTCGCTTCTTCCAGCTTGTCGACAATCCGGCACAGGGTGATCGGCTCGATATCCATCCGTTCCGCCAGATCCACCTGCCGCTGCCCGGGCTGGAGGTCCAGCCGCGCCAGCACGCGCCATTGCGCGCGGGTGATGCCAAGCTCCGCCGCCCGCCGGTCGAACGCGCGGCGAAGCGCGTGCGAAGTTTCTCCGATATCCCAGGCCAGTTGTTCCATACGCGCCATATAGTAAGGTTGCTTATTAAATCAACGCCGTTGAACCTCCCTCGTTCCCGCCCGTTCGGTCGAGCAAGAGGAGATCAAGAGATGGAAGACGAGCGTATCTGGGCGATGGAAGAGAAGCTGTGGCACGGCGGCGACGAGGTTTACGAGACGTTGGTCGACGAGAACGTCGTCATGAGCCTGCCGTCCGAGCCGTTCCTGTTCACCCGCGATCAGGCCAAGGAAGCGGTCAAGAACACTCCGCGCTGGGAGGAGGTCAGCTTCTCCGACACCAAGGTGAATCGGCCGCACGAAGGACTGATCGTGATCGGCTATCAGGTCGAGGCGAAGCGCGGCGAGGAGACGTATCGCTGCTATGCCAGCTCGACCATGATGCGCCGCGGCCATGAGGATTGGACCGTGGTCCACCACAGCCAGGTGGTGCCGCCCAAGGCGGTGGTCGACGCCTGAGCGACGAGCATCCGAGGACGCCCGACGGCCGCTATTTCGTGGTGCGCGGGCGTCTCTGGCGCCTCAGCAACCCAGGCCTTCCGCCCGAGCGGCGGGAGGAACTGGTGCGCGAATTGATGGACGCCCGCCGCAAGCGAGACCGCGCCCGGGTCGATGCGGCCAAGCGGGGGCTGGGTGAGCGCGGGCCGGTATGGTGGGATGACGGCGCGCGCGACTGGAACCGCCATCTCGCCAAGAATACGCCTTATGCCGACTGGTGGGCGGCTCAGACGCCGCCCATCACCACCTGATAACCGGCACTTTCGAGGCTCGCCTGCAATAGGTCGGCGACCGCCTGCGCATCCTCCTGGCTTTCGGAACGGATGACGAAATTGGCCCCGACCCGGCCCTCGCGGAAGAAGGGATAGGACCCGATGGCGATCCCGTCATGGGCACGCTCGGTTTCGCGCAGCAGGTCGGCAACCTCGCTCTCGGGCACCATCCCGCCAAGCGTCACGCTGACCACCGGCAAGCCGCCTTCCAGCGTGCCGGTCAGCGCGTCGAGCATCCCTGCGGCGATATGCGGCACGCCGGCGAGGATGAAGATGTTGCCGTGGCGGATGCCCGGCGCGCCCGACACCTTGTTGACGATCAGTTCCGCCCCGTCGGGCACCCTCGCCATCCGGAGCCGCGCGTCGGTGACCCCGCCGCGCGTTGCGTAATAGCGCTCGAGGATCGTTCGGGCGTCGGGATGGATCACGACATCCACGCCCAGCGCCGCGGCGATGGCGTCGACGGTGATGTCGTCATGGGTCGGGCCGATCCCGCCGGTCGTGAACAGGTAATCGTTCTCGCTGCGCAGCGCGTTGGCGGCGGCGACGATCTTCTCCAGCACGTCGGGCACCACCCGCACCTCGGCTAGTCGGATGCCCTGCACGTTGAGCCAGGTCGCGACCTGCGCGACATTACGGTCCTGCGTCCGGCCGGACAGAATTTCGTCACCGATAATGAGGAGCGCGGCGGTCCAGGTCTTCGTGCTTGCCATGGAGGAGGCGCTAGGCCCCTCCCCGCACTCCCGCAAGCTCACCCTCGGGCGAGGTCGGCTGCCGCACGCTCCAGCACAGGATCGCGCCCGGCGGCGATGTCCGCGATGGTCGGCGCCAGAGCGACGTCCGGCGCCAGGCCGGCGTCCGGTTGCGACCCCTCCGGATAATAGCCCACCAGCGGCAGGTCGAATTCCAGTCCACTCGCGGGGAGCCGGACGAAGAAGAAGCAGCCGCCATTGATCCCGCGCAAGTTTCCCCCGGTTGGCCGGCCATACAGCTTGCCCTCTCCGATCGCCCGCATGTTGAGCGCGAACTGGAAGGTGGCCGAGCTGTTAACCGGGCCCGTCAGCACCGCGACCTTGACCGGCAATCGCTTCCCCGCTGGCGCAATTGAGAGCGCATCCTCTCCCGCAGGGCGGAGGAAGAAACCGTCGGAAAGCGGCGTCGCTTTCTCGCCCAGCGTGCGGAAGCTGTCGTCCCAGGTGTCGAGATAGGGGTCGAGGGCCGCCGGGGTGCGCCGAAAGCGCAGCCGCTGATGCAGCGCGGGCGGGGTCCAGGGACGATCGATTAGCCGCGCCAGTATGAAGTCGCCGCAATCCGCCCCGCCCTCGTTGTCGCGCAGATCGACAATCAGACCCTTTGCGCCCGGAAGGCTGTCGAGCCGCTCGCCCAGCCAGCCTTTCCAGTCCCACTTGCTATCCCAGATGGCCCAGCCGGGCATGGTCAACACCGCAACCCCGTCGGGCCGCATCGCCCATTGCCACAGCGGCTGGTCGGGCTTCACCGCCGCCTCGGTCATCGTCGCCTGTCGCGCCGCGAGCCCGATCGCCGGCAGCCGGACCTCCCGCCGCCGTCCACCCGGCTCCTCCACCATCAGGCGGTGTTCGCCCCCCGCCGGCGGGGCGACCAGGCCCTGAAATACGTCGAAGGTCTCGATGCGATCGTCGCCGCGCACCTCCAGCAGGGAGATGCGCTTGGCATCGTTATGCCCGTCGCTCCGGATTAGCGGCAGCAATCGGTCCCGCAGCACGGCCGGATCCTGTCCGTTGACGGCCAGAATGCGGGTCCCACGGGGAAGCCCGCCGGCAGGATCGCTGCTGACCACCATTGCGCGGTCGATCCAGACGAAGTGAAACGGCAGCCGGGTTCGACGGTCGAACAGCTCAGCCGCCACCGCCTTCTTCTGGTTGAAGAAATTGCCGTAGCTATGCCCGCAGCGGATCGCCGCCGTCAGCCGTGTCAGGGCCAGATAGCGACCCGTCAGGTCCGGTGCCGCCGTGAAGGCCGCTCCAAATCGCTGCAACCGCGCTTCGAACGCTTGCGGCGACTGATAGCGATACAGCCCCGGGTGCAGGGTCAGCGCCTGACGCAGGATCGCCACATCTCCGGCAAGATCGCCCGGGCTCGTCAGGTCCGCGGCCCAGCTTCGCGCCGACAGGCCGCCAAGCGCAGCGGCTCCGCCCGCCTTCAGAAAAGTCCTGCGCCGCACCCCACCGCTCCTTCGACTTTTCGCGTCCGCTTGCCTACATAGCAGGAATGACTCAGTACATCACCGTCGCCGCCGAGGATCGCAGCGAAGCCCGTAGCGGCGTGATCAAGCTTCACGACGAGGAAGGCTTTGCCGGCATGCGGGCCGCGGGGCGCCTCGCCGCCGAAATCCTCGACGCCATGGCCCCGCTGGTGGCGCCCGGCGTCACCACCGCCGAGCTCGACGCCACCGTGTTTCGCCTCATGCGCGACGCGGGCGCGGTGCCCGCGACGCTCGGCTATCGCGGTTACACCCACAGCAGCTGCATCTCGATCAACCACGTGGTCTGCCATGGCATCCCGAGCGACAAGCCGCTCAAGGACGGCGACATCGTCAACATCGACGTGACCCCCATCCTCGACGGCTGGCACGGCGATTCCAGCCGGATGTACATGGTCGGCGACGTCGGGGTGAAAGCGCGGCGGCTGGTCGACGTCACCTACGAATGCCTGATGCTCGGGCTCGAGCAGGCCCGCCCGGGCAACCGCCTCGGCGACATCAGCGCCGCCATCCAGCAGCATGCCGAAAAGAACCGCTATTCGGTGGTGCGCGATTTCTGCGGCCATGGGCTCGGCCGCCTGTTCCACGACAGCCCCGAGGTGGTCCACGCCGGCCGCGCGGGGACCGGGCCGGAGCTCAAGCCGGGCATGTTCTTCACGGTCGAGCCGATGATCAACATCGGTCGGGCCGATTGCAAGATGCTCGACGACGGCTGGACCGCGGTGACCCGCGACCGCTCGCTGTCGGCCCAGTTCGAACATTCAATCGGGATCACCGAGGACGGCTGCGAGATCTTCACGACCAGTCCCAAGGGGCTCCACAAGCCGCCTTACTGACCGGGCCTACCAGTCCGCGACCATCGCTTCGGCGCGTTCGATATCCTCGGGGAAATCGACCTCGCCCCATTGCTCCCCGGCGATGTCGAGCGTCCACACCGCGCTGTCCTGCGCCAGGTGATGGATGACCCTGAGATACCAGATCTGCGTGCCCTCGGGCGATCGCATGGCCGCTTCGATCGCCCCGCGGAAGCGTTCCGCGCCGTCGCCGCGAAAGGCGAGCAGGCCGATCGACTCCGCGTTCACGCCGTCGTCGTCGGTCAGGCGCTTGCCGATCGCGCGCAGCCGTCCGTCTTCGACCACGACCTTCATGTCGTCGGCATCATAGCCGTCGGCCTTGCGATCGATGGTGACACAGATGCCCGGCTGCCGGTTCGCCACCACCTTTTTCATCAGGGCGGGGCTGACCATCGTGTCGCCGTTCCAGACAAGGGTGTCCCCCGCCAGCGCTTCCCGCGCCATGAACAGAGACCCGGTATTGTCGGCGACCTTGTAGAAGGGGTTGAACAGGGTGCGTACCTGCGGCCCCTGCCCCGCCGCGCGGCGCCGTTCGAGCGCGGCTTCCACCGCATCCTCGCGAAAGCCGGTAACGACCACTACCCGCTCGATCCCGCACGCAGCGGCGACGTCGAGCTGCCGGTCCAGCAGGCTTCGCCCGCCGAACTCGATAAGGCACTTGGGCCGGTCGTAGGTGAGTTGGCCGAGCCGGGAGCCCTGTCCCGCCGACAGGATGATTGCCTGACGCATGGCCAGAGCGGTTGCCGGGGAATTGCGGCAAAGCCAAGACGCTGTCTAAGGTGACCCAAGCAGGGCGCGGGAGAAGAATAAGTGAAGAAGGTCGAAGCGATCATCAAGCCGTTCAAGCTGGACGACGTGAAGGACGCGCTGCACGAGGTCGGGGTCAGCGGCATGACCGTGACCGAGGTCAAGGGCTTCGGCCGCCAGAAGGGCCACACCGAGCTCTATCGCGGCGCCGAATATGTCATCGATTTCCTGCCCAAGGTGAAGATCGAGGTAGTGGTTGAGGACAGCCTCGTCGCGAACACCGTCGAGGCGATTGCCGGCGCCGCCCGCACCGGTCGGATCGGCGATGGCAAGATCTTCGTCTCCCCGATCGAACAGGCGATACGGATTCGCACCGGGGACGAGGGCGCGGATGCGATCTGACCCGCGCTGCCCGTCGCTGCCCGAGAGCTGAAAACCAGATGTCCGACCAGCCTACCCCCGATCCACGCCTCGCCTCGATGGCGCCCGAGGAACTGCGCAGCCACATGCGCGCGCTCGGCTATCGAACCCAGAACGACCTTGCTGCGGCGATCGGGGTCAGCCGCTCGGCCGTGTCGCTATGGTTGGAGGGCAAGGTCGGCGTGCCGCGTCCGGTCGCCATGCTGCTGCGGATGCTGGTCGCCGCCCAGCGCCGCGCCTTCTAGCGCCAGAGCTGGAGCCCGCGCACCGCGTCGGGGAAAGGAGAGCCGTCGTCGATGCGGGCGAGCTGACGATCGGCCAATTGCCAGCGCTGCGCGATTCCCGAGCGGCGCCAGTAATCCGCCATCCACCAGGAGCCGGACAGGTCGACGCCGTCGATCTCGATCTTGAGCTCAAGCTCGGCTGCGAACAGGGCGGACGGTCCGATGGTCCGCGAATAGACGCTGTTGCCCACACGATAGCCATTGAGCCGCCATCCGGTGCCCGCCGCCTCGATCATGCTCTTGCGGTCGAGCAGCACCGGCGACTTGGCCCCGACGACCAGGCGGAAGCGGCCGGACAGCAGCTTCTTCATCGCCTTGCGGTCACCTTCGAGCCACGCCCGCATCAGTTGATGCTCCAGCGCCTCGATACGCACATTACCCTCGCTTGCCATGCAACGGCTCATAACGCCGCGTTGCGCGGAGGCAACGGCGCGTTCGATAGAGGGCGGATCGGGTTGCGGTCGGGAACGCTCCCTGCCCTTGTTCATTGGCTATCAAGCATGGAACTCGCCGCGCTGCACCTTCAACTGGCTCCGTTGCTGCCGGCGATCGGCGGCACCGTCGGCGGCGCTTTGCTCCTTTACCTACTAGCCACGACGCTCACCGCTTGTTCGATTCCCGGGATGATCATCCCGATGAGCCTGACCGGCGGCTTGCTCCTCGGGCCGTGGCTGGCGGTGCTGACCGTCGCGACCGGGGCGATGACCGGAAGCCTGTTCCTGTTCGCCCTTACCCGCCGCTTCGGGGCCGAACGGCTGCGCCGCCGGTTCGGGAGCCGGCTCGAACCTTTCGAGGAGCGGCTGACGCGTCTTGGTCCCTATGCGGTCGCAGCGTTGCGCGTTGCCGGCGCTCCCGGGCCCCTGATCACTGCCGGCGCCGCGCTTACCTCGATGAAGCGCACGCCGTTTGCACTCGCGACCCTCATCGGGCTGCTGCCGAGTGTGGTCCTGGCGGCCGCGAGTCCCGGACTGATACTCGGCTGATCGCAAGGTTCCCGCGAACATTTCACCCTGCCCTTGGCCTCGAGGCCACCGGCTGGAATCGGTGTCTCCGCAACTCTCAAGCAAGCGCAAGGACGATTCTTCCATGGCCGACAAGGTGACCGCCTCCGACATCATGAAGCGACTTGAAGAGGAGGAGATCGAGTGGGTCGATCTTCGCTTCACCGATCCCAAGGGCAAGTGGCAGCACCTGACCATGGCGGCCGGCGCCATCGACGAGGACATGCTGGAAGACGGCTTCATGTTCGACGGCTCGTCGATCGGCGGCTGGAAGGCGATCAATGAGAGCGACATGATCCTGATGCCGGATCTGGGCGCGACCTACATCGATCCGTTCAGCGCCACCCCCATGCTGATCCTGTGCTGCAACGTCGTCGAACCCGCGACGGGCGAACTGTACGCCCGCGATCCGCGCTCCACCGCGACCCGCGCCGAGGCCTACCTCAAGGAAACCAACCTCGCCGATACCGTCTATGTCGGACCCGAAGCCGAGTTCTTCATGTTCGACGACGTCCGCTTCGGCGACGACTATAACGGCAGCTACTTCCACCTCGACGACATCGAACTGCCGACCAACACCGGCCGCTCCTACGAGGGCGGCAACATGGCACACCGTCCGCGCGCCAAGGGCGGCTACTTCCCCGTCGCTCCGGTCGACAGCGCCGTCGACATCCGCGGCGAAATGGTGTCGACCATGCTGGAAATGGGCCTGCCCTGCGACAAGCACCACCACGAAGTCGCCGCTTCCCAGCATGAGCTCGGCCTGACCTACGGCACCCTGGTCGAAACTGCCGACCGGATGCAGGTCTACAAGTATGTCGTGCACCAGGTCGCCCACGCCTACGGCAAGACCGCGACCTTCATGCCCAAGCCGATCGCGCAGGATAACGGCTCGGGCATGCACACCCACTTCTCGCTGTGGAGCGACGGCAAGCCGCTGTTCGCCGGTAACGGCTATGCCGGCCTGTCGGACACCGCGCTTTACTTCATCGGCGGCGTCATCAAGCACGCCCGCGCGCTGAACGCCTTCACCAACCCGACGACCAACAGCTACAAGCGGCTGGTCCCGGGCTTCGAGGCGCCGGTGCTGCTGGCGTATTCCAGCCGCAACCGTTCCGCCTCGTGCCGCATCCCGTACGGCACCGGCGAAAAGTCGAAGCGCGTCGAGTTCCGCTTCCCGGACGCGATGGCCAATCCGTACCTCGCCTATGCCGCGATCCTGATGGCCGGCCTCGACGGCGTCCAGAACCGCATCCACCCGGGCGAGGCGATGGACAAGAACCTGTACGACTTGCCGCCGGCCGAACTGGTCAGCGTGCCGACCGTCTGCGGTTCGCTCCGCGAGGCGCTCACCAGCCTGTCCGCCGACAAGGACTTCCTGCTGAAGGGCGATGTTTTCACCGCCGACCAGATCGACGCTTACATCGAACTCAAGTGGGACGAGGTCATGCGCTGGGAGACCACTCCTAGCCCCGTCGAGTTCGACATGTATTATTCGAGCTGACCCACAATCGCGTCGTCCCTGCCCGGGCGGGGACGACGCATCTGCCGCCCGTCTTCCGGCCGCCGGCAACCAGTTGGTAACCCGTCACTCCTAGAATTGCCTCCTCTTAGAATGCGGGGACGGCGAGCAAGCATGAACGACTTCCGGGATCGACTCCTCGCGGGCAAGCCCCTCAGCGACCCGCTGCTTCGCACCAAAGCCAAGGCGCCCCGCGCCGAGGCCAGCCGCGCCGCGGAGGACGAAAGCTTCGCCGACGTGGCGATCAATCGCGAGGCGATCCGCCAGGCCAATCACCGCGACGCCGACCGCCATCGCCTCGCTTCCGAACATGCCGAGCTCAGCAAGGACGGGCAGGTCCAGCCCGTCACCCTGGTCAACCTGTCGGGCGGCGGGGCGATGATCGAGGGCGCCGACGACCTCAAGCTGTGGGACCGGGTCGAGCTCAAGCTCGGCGGCAGCGCCAGCCTGGAGGCGATCGTGCGCTGGGTACGAGGGACCCGCTTCGGGCTCGAATTCGCCCACGAAACGCGGATCGATACCGGACAGGAACAGCTCACCACCACCCTGCTTGCGGTGATCGCGCGTTCCTTCCCCGACGTTGCGAAGGCGCAGTCCGACGTCGTCGCTGTCGAGCCGGTCGCCGAAGAAGCTGCTGTTGAAGGGGAGCCGCACGAGATGACCGAGCGGGAGCTCCGTCATCCGCTGATCTGGTCCGGCATCGTCCATTACGACCATGACAGCGCGCCGGTTCGCTTGCGCAACATCTCGTCCAGCGGCGCCCTGGTCGAATGCGCGACCACCTATCCTGTGGGGGCCGAGTTGCTGCTCGACCTCGGCGAGGCAGGTTCGATCTTCGCCACGGTCAACTGGGCGCATGGCGACCAGTGCGGACTGCAGTTCCGGTCGCCGTATGACCTGGCCGAACTGGCCAAGGCCCGTCCGCAGGTCGCCAACTCACGGTGGCAGGCGCCCGATTACCTGCGCGACGACACCAGCCAGCAGGGCCCGTGGAAATCCCAGTGGGCGCAAGCCGATCTCAGCCAGCTCCACCGCCAGCTGGAAAGCACGCGCAGCGCCATCCACCGCCGCTAGGGTCAGGCCGGAGCCCGGCTCCGCGCCGCCTGCCGCTGCGCCCACAAGGCGTAGACCGCAAGGCCGATCAGGTTCCACAGCAGGAAATACCAGCGGGTCTGAGCGGGCAGGCTCCAGAACAGGTAAAGGCAGCCGAGGATCCCCAGTGGACCGATGACCATGGCGGCAGGTGCGCGGAACTTGCGCTCGGCACCCGGATCGCGGCGGCGCAGCACGAGCATCGCGGCGCACACCGCCACGAACGCCGCCAGCGTTCCGGCATTGGCCAGCGCCGCGATCTCGTCGAGCGGGAACAGGCCGGCGATCACCGCCACCACCGCAGCGGTGAACAACGTGATCCGCACCGGGCTGCCCCGGCTCGACACCCGCGCCAGGCCCTGGGGCAGCAGGCCGTCGCGGGCCATGGTGAAGAAGATCCGGCTCTGCCCATAGAAGAAGGCGAGGATCACCGTCGGCAGCGCAATCACCGCGCTGGCGCCAAGCAGCTGGGCTCCCCACCCCGACCCGATTTCGCGCAGGATCAGGGCCAGCGGCTCGGGGCTGTCGGCGAACCGGGTGTAGGCCAGCGCGCCGATCGCCGCGGCGGCCACTGCCATGTAGATGGCGACGCACACCACCATCGATCCGACGATCCCGATCGACAGGTCGCGCCCGGGGTTCTTGGCCTCCTCGGCCGCGGTGGCGATCGCGTCAAAGCCGTAGAAGGCAAAGAAGATGATCGCGGCGGCCGCCATCACGCCCACTTCGCTTCCGCTCGGGCCCGAGCGCGGGAAGCCATAGGGCATGAACGGTTCGAAATTGCTTGCCTGGAAGTGCGGCAGGGCAATGGCGATGAACAGCGCCAGCGCCGCCATCTTGACCAGCACCAGCACCGCGTTGAGCGTCGCGCTTTCCCGCGTTCCCGCCATCAGCATCGCCGCAACCAGGCCGATGATCACGATCGCCGGCAGGTTCAATATTCCGCCCGCGTGAGGCCCTGCGATCCACGCCTGCGGAAGCCCCCAGCCAAGGCTTGCCAGGAAGCCCGAGACATAGCCCGACCAGCCGACCGCCACGGCGCTGACCACCAGGCTATATTCGAGGATCAGGCTCCACCCGATGATCCAGGCGATCAGCTCCCCGAACACGACATAACTGTAGGTGTAGGCCGATCCCGAAGCGGGGATCATGGTCGCCACCTCGGCATAGGCGAGCGCGGCACAGGCGCAGATCAGGCCGGCGATCGCGAAGCTCAGGATCACCGCCGGCCCGGCCTTGCCGGCCCCGACGCCGATCAGGGTCAGGATGCCGGTGCCGACGATCGCGCCGACGCCCAACGCCACGAGGTGCGGCCACGACAGGGTGCGCGCCAGGCGATGATGTTCGGCGAGCTCGTCGTGCGCGGTGACGCTCTTGCGATAGGTCCAGTTGTTCATGGACCCGAACGAAGCGGAAGGCCGCTGGTGCGTCAACCCGAAGGTCGAACGGTCAGTGCACAGTGCCCTTCGGCTCCGCGTCGGACAGGGTCACGATCACCCGTTCAATCTGCCGCCAATGGCAGAAGCGCAGCACGTTGCCGCGGTCGCGGGCGCCTTCCGCCCGGACTGCAGCCTCGAGCGCTGCGTCGGCGCCGAATGAGTCCATCAGCTGGCAGGCATCGTCGAGTGCGTCACGGGAGGCGATAAAGGTCTGCATGACCCTCCCCTAGCCGCCAAGGGGTTCACCGACCGGCCACCAAACAGGATTGACGGGGCGTTCACCTTGTCTGTTCTCACCGCGCCCGGCGGGTTGGCGTGCCCAGCGGCCTCGCCTATGGCGCCGCGATGCAACGCGACGGATCCAAGGCCCTGTATGCAGGTGGCCTACTGCTCTTTATCGGTTTCCTCGCCGGATCGGCGGCCGGCATCGCCTATGACGAGCCCAGCCTTGGCGCGATCCTTGGCGTGGCGGCCGCCGCCGTGGTCGCCCTATTGCTCTGGCTTCGTGCCCGCTAGGCGACCCGCCGCCCGGTCCAGATCACGCGCCCGATCAGCTTGATGTCCGACAGCGCCAGGTCCGGCCAGTCGGCATAGGCCGGATTGTCCGACTGCACCGTCACCCGCCGGGTCACCGGATGCAGCGTCAGCCGCTTGACCAGCAGGCTGTCCTCGATCCGCAGCACGTAGATACCGTCGCGAACGCGCGCTTCGCCGTCGCTGCGATCGACCAGGATATCGTCGCCGGGAAGCAAGGTGCCGGCCATCGAATCACCGTCGACCTGCACCAGGCTCAATTCGTCGGCGCCGGCGGCGGTGAGGCGGTTGAGCCAGGCGGGATCGAAGCCGATCTGGGCGACCGGCATTTCGCTGCCGCCGACTGCGCCAGGACCTGCCGACACCGCCAGATCCAGCAAGGCGACGGGCACCAGGCCGGCGGTCGCTACCCGGTCGCTGTCCGCTCCAAGCAATTGCTCGGCAATGCCGAAGTGCCGTGCGAGCAAGCGCCGTTCCTGCTCGGGCAGGCGCCTGGGCGTGCCGCGCCGGATGAACTGCTGGATATAGGCACTGTTGCGCCCAATCAGGCGCGACAGACTGGCGTAATCCTGGGCGCGTTCACGGCACAATTGCTCAAGCACTTGGCGTGCATCTATAGTTAAATCCCTATCGACCATAGGATTGTCCCTAGACATGTAGGAAGCGGATTGGAAGACATGTGCGTGCCGAGTCGAAGCGTGCGGGGGACGTTGAAGGTGTATTTACTCAGAGATGTTGAACGTTTTTTAAACGCGGGAAATTTCAGTGCGGCACGCTTCGGCAGAGAGGTGATGGGTGATCCGCGGTTCGTTTTCGACCTGCGCCGGGGTCGCGAGCCGCGTCCACAAACCGTGGAAAAGGTGAAGGCCTATCTGGAGATTGCAGGGTGAACCGGCCTCGCATGACGGCGTATGCCAATGTCCTCCTCCGCCTTCTTCTGCAGCGCGCAGGAGAGGACTGCAACAGGATTTTTCTCAGCTCATGGAAGACGGTCGAGTGGAACTCGCTTACCCTTGACGGAGAGCGACACCGCGCGTCCTTCACCATTGGCGGCCCGGATCCGCTTCGCTTCGCGGCGCTGTGGCTGGCCGGCCTGTCCGAGGCCGAATTCGCGATGACCCGCGGGTTCGTCGCCGATATCGAAGTGATTGGAAAGCCGACGCTGCGGGAGGATGGCATGGCGGAGGTGGAGATCGCCGCGCTTACTCTCGACGACTAGGCGAGGCTTCGGCGCAGGTCGCCAAGCGCCTGGCGAAGGGCGGCGGAGGCATCGACCTCGAGTTCGAGGACAGTGCCGCCACGCTCTTCGCCGCCGCTGCCCAGGTGATGCTCGATCCGCCGGACGAGTTCGCCGGGCGTCGGAAGCGGCCGCGGGGCGAATAATTGCACGACCCGGCTGTCGGTGGCCGGATCGTCCAACCGGTCCTCGAGCTCAAGCGGTTCGGGTGCAAGCGCTTCGGTCAGTTCGAGCACGGGAAGCTCGGCCGCGACGGGCTCGAATGGAATTAGCACGAATTCTGCCAGGCGGAACCGCCGCGGCTCGGGCCGGACCCTGCGCAATGCGGCAAGCGCGAGAAGGCCACCCCCAGCGGCGGCGACTACCGCCGGCATCGCCATTCCCAGCAGCAGCAGGCACGCGCCAAGGGCTGCCCCAAGCACCCCTGCCGCGAACCCGTCGATGCTCCACCCAATCAGTTCGTCGCCGCCCCTGTCCATGCCACAAGGGCTAAGCGGGAAAGGTTAGGCTTTCCTTAGCCGCGGCCAACAAGGCATCGGCAAAAGCGGCACTGTCCTGCGGTCCCACGGCGGTTACCAGCTTGCCGTCGCGCACCACCGGCCCATCGCTGAACATCCCCCCCGCATTGCGAAGATCGGTCCGGATCGAGCGCCAGCCGGTTACCTGGCGTCCCCGCACGCCATCGGCTTCGATCAGCAGCCACGGCCCATGGCAGATCGCCCCGACCGCCTTGTCTCCCTTCAGGAAGGCCCGCACCAGCGCCACCGCCGCGGCATCGGTGCGCAGGTGATCGGGGTTGATCAGGCCGCCCGGCAGCAACAGCGCGTCCCATTCGGCCGCGTCCGCTTCGGCGATCGAAAGATCCGGCGTGATCCACCGCCCGGGATCGTCCAGCACCGTCGCCCGGATCGGGTCCCTCGATGGCGCGGCAAGCTTCACCTCGCAGCCCGCGGCGCGCAGCCGCTCCAGGGGCACGAACAGCTCGTCCTGCTCGAATCCGCTCGACGCCATGATCAGGACTTTGGTCTGCATGGGAACAAGCGTTACGGCTCCGGCGCTTCGCATTTCAAGATGGAACCCAGCACCCCCGCCCGCCTCCGCCATTGCTGCGATGACCAGCCGGGCATCACCCGCAGCCAGATCAAGGGCAAGTGGGCCTATTATTCGCCTGACGGGAAGCGGATCACCGATCGCGACGAGATCGACCGGCTCAACAAGATCGCCCTGCCACCGGCCTACACCGACGCGTGGTTCTGCCCGTTCGCGAACGGCCACATCCAGGCCACCGGCCGCGACGCGAAGGGCCGCAAGCAATATCGCTATCACGAGGCCTTCCGGGGGCGGCAGGACAAGAAGAAATATCTCGGCACGGTCGAGTTCGGCGCTGCCCTGCCCAAGCTTCGCCGCCGGGTCGAAAAGGACCTGGGTGGCAAGCCGACCAGCCGCGAGGCCGTGCTTGCCGCGGTGGTCCGGCTGCTCGACACCGAACATATCCGCATCGGCAACGAAAGCTACGCCAAGGAAAACAAGAGCTTCGGCGCAACCACTCTGCGCAGCCGCCACCTCCGCAAGCTGGGCAACAAGCTGCTGGTCAAGTTCAAGGGCAAGCACGGCATCACCCGGGAGCTTGCGATCACCGACGCGAAGCTCAAGCGCGTGGTGTCCAAGATCACCGAATTGCCCGGGCAGAACCTGTTCCAATATGTCGACGAGGAAGGCGAAACCTGCGCCATCGCCTCGTCCGACGTGAACGACTACATCCGGGAGGCGACCGGCGGCGACTTCACCGCCAAGAACTTCCGCACTTGGAGCGCGAGCGTGATCGCGTTCGACCAGATGCTCTCCGCCCAGGAGGAGGAAGTGCGCAAAATCAGCCTTAAGACGGTGCTCGAACCCGTCGCCGAGGCGCTCGGCAACACCCCCGCGATCAGCCGCAAGTCCTACGTCCATCCCCGCCTGATCGAGGCGACCCGCGAGAATCCAAAGCGTCCGCTAGGTTCGATCGAACGCCCCCGCGCCCGCAAATATCTGTCCAGCGAGGAAGTCGGCCTGATCAACTGGCTGATGAAGGGCAAGAAGAAGCCAGCCGGCGCCAAGCAGGCACAAGCCAACGTGGACGCTGCGGTCAAGGCCGCCGACGTCTCGATGGCCAAGGTCGACGCAGTCGCCAAGAAGGTCGCCGCAGCCGCCTGAACGCTCGTCCGGCCGGACGCGCGCTTGACCCCTGCCCCACCCCTCCGTCATTTCCGCGCCCATGAACGCCAAGCTCACCCAGCTACTCGACTGGATTTCCGCCAACCTTGAATCGCTCGCCCTCGGCGTCGCCGTTGCGGTGGGCCTTATCGGGCTGATGCTGATCGCCCGCTCGATCGGTCATCGAATCGTCGCCAGCGACCCGGGTGCGGTGACCTGGAAGGGAGTGGTGGGGCGGGTCCTGTCGAAGACCGGCCTGCTGTTCATGGCCGCCGCCGCGATCGAGATCGTTCTGAACTATGCCGAGCTACCCGCCGGCGTCGCGCATCTCTTCCACAATGCCTTCATCATCGCCTTCGCGCTGCAAGCGGCGGTCTGGGCGCGTGAGCTGATCCTCGGCGTGATCGGTGCCCGCGTCGGCGAGCGGCCGGGCGAAACCACGCTCGGCAACGCCATGGGCGTAATCCGCGTGCTGGTCAGCGTCGCGGTGTTCGCCATCGCGATCATCGTCATTCTCGACAACCTTGGGGTCAATGTCACCGCGTTGGTCGCCGGCCTCGGCATCGGCGGCATCGCCATCGGCCTTGCCGCGCAGGGCATCTTTTCCGACCTGTTCGCGGCGCTCGCCATCCTGTTCGACAAGCCGTTCCGCCGCGGCGACACCATCCGCTTCGACACCACCACCGGAACGGTCGAGAAGATCGGCCTCAAGACTACCCGCCTGACCAGCCTGACCGGCGAGCAGGTGATCATGGCCAACACCAAGCTGCTCGAACGCGAGGTCCGCAACCTCGCCGCCGGGCACGAGCGGCAGGAGACGTTGCGCTTCGGCCTGACCTACCAGACCCCTCCCGAAAAGCTCGAGCGCGTGCCGGACATCGCCCGCGAGGTGGTCGAAGCGCAGGAGGGCTGCACCCTTCACCGCTGCGTGCTGGTGGCGCTCGGCGCGTCGAGCCTCGACCACGAACTGCTGTTCCGCCACACCGGCCTCGACGCCGACGTGCTATTCGCCAAGCGCGCAGCGATCCTGATCGCCCTTCTTCGCCGCTTCGCCGCCGAAGGCATCGACTTCGCCTACCCGACCCAGACCACCTTCACCGCGGCGCCCGATGGGACGCTGGTCATGCCCTATGCGGTGCCGCCGCCTTCGTCTCACTAGTGATCGCCAACCGCGGGATTGCTCGATAGCACTGATCGACCCGCGGCTGCAGTAGGTGCGAATTCGACTCTTGCTGGTCCTCACGCACCAGCGAAACGGAGGTCGATCTGCGTCGAATAGCCCTGCTCGTCATTGGTGACCGTCATCGATCCTCCAAGCTGTCGAACGGTTGCCGCAAGGATCCGTAGCCCCAGCCCATCGCGTTTGCTGCTCTTGCTCTCCTGGGGAGCGCGCGGCGCGGCGTCGTCGCCCGACGTGATCCGATAAACGGAGTTCGCCATTCGCTGGCCGGTCAGACTGATCGTCCCGGATGACTGCTCGAAAGAATGCTTGGTCGCGTTGGCTACCAACTCGTTGATGATCGTCGCTACCAAGGATGCCTCGCGCGGCGTGACCTGCCTGTCCTCGAAGCCGCCCTCCACCGAGATGTCGTTGAGGACGGTCGAATTGAGTAGGTCAACCACTTGGCTGAGGTACGGCCCAAGGCCAATCGCTTCCTCGTTTCCGGCATATCCCAGATGATCGTGAAGCGCGGCAACGGTCCTGATCTGGCGCTCGACCCGGCCAAGCGAGGCGCGCGTGTCTTCGTCATCGGCCGCGCTTCGCTCTAGGGAGACGAATGCGCCGACCGATTGCAGCGAATTCTTCACCCGGTGGTCGATCTCGCTTCGCAGCACCTTTTCGTTGGCGATGACGGCGCGCAGATCGAGCTGGGTCACGACCTGATTGGCGAGAACCTGCAGGGCTTCTCGCTGCAGGGCACTCAGCGTTCGCGGCTGATTATCGAGCACGCACAGGGTGCCGATCGGGTACCCGCCCTTGGATTTCAGCAGCGCCCCCGCATAGAAACGCAGTCCCGGATCGGCGAGGCAAAGAGGATTGTCCGACATCCGCGCATCGGCCAGCGTGTCAGGGATCTCGACGAAGTCATTCTCCAGGATGACATGGGCGCACAACGAGGTTTCGAGCGGCGTTTCCCGCACCCCCAGGCCAGTCTCCGCCTTGAACCATTGGCGGTCCTCGTCGATCAGGTTTACGACCGAAATCGGAACCTCGCAGATCCGCGAGGCGAGCAGCACGATCTCGTCGAAATCCGACTCCCTCGGCGTATCGAGCACGTCGTAGGCGCGAAGAGCAGCCAGACGTGCAGGCTCAGACGGGTGTTGCCGTGCTTTCATTCGCGGTTACGAGCCTAAGGGCCTCCAAAACGCAAGAGGGGCTACAAAACGGCCGTGCCGCTTGCCTCCGGCGCATTCTCACCTTGATCCGGTGTCAGGCTTCTTCTCTACCCTTGTCTCAGCGGGTCGCCGACCTCGATCCGGCCAGAAGACAAAGGAACGTTCAATGCCAGTCGCCAGCATCGACACCATCCGCGCCAAGGTAGGGCAGGAGCTTGGTACCTCCGACTGGATCGAGGTCACGCAAGACCGCATCAATGTCTTCGCCGACGCCACCGAGGATCATCAGTTCATCCACATCGACGAGGCGCTCGCCGCGCAGACGCCGTTTGGCGGCACCATCGCTCACGGCTTCCTGTCGCTTTCGCTGCTGTCGCGGATGGCGGCCGATGTCATGCTGGTCCCCGAAACCACGAAGATGGGCGTCAATTACGGGTTCGACAAAGTCCGCTTCCTTGCCCCCGTTCGAGCCGGCAAGAGGGTGCGTGGCCGCTTCACCCTCGCGGCCTTCGAGGAAAAGCGCCCGGGCCAGTATCAGTTCGCCCACGACGTCACGGTCGAGATCGAGGGCGAGGACAAGCCGGCCCTGATCGCGACCTGGATCGGGCAGGTCTTCGCGTAAGGCTCCGGCCCCGCTAAGCCACCAGTCGACTCACTTCTTCCCGGGAGCCTCCATGTCCACCGTTCGCGACGCCGTCATCGTCTCCACCGCCCGCACCCCGATCGGCCGCGCCTATCGCGGCGCGTTCAACGCCACGCCCTCGCCTACCCTGACCGCCCACGCCATCCGCGCCGCGGTGGAGCGCTCCGGCATCGCCAATGACGAGATCGAGGATTGCATCATCGGCGCCGCCCTCCAGCAGGGCGTGCAGACCACAATCGGCCGCACCGCCGCGCTTCGTGCCGGCTTGGGCGTCGGGGTCGCCGGCATGTCGATCGACCGCCAGTGCGCGTCGGGCCTCATGGCGATCGCCACCGCCGCCAAGCAGGTCATTGTCGACCGCATGGACGTCTGCGTGGCCGGCGGCGTGGAGAGCATTTCGCTCGTCCAGACCCCCGAGATGCGGGTCGGATCGGACCCCGAACTGCTGAGCATGCACAATGCGGTCTACATGCCGATGATCCAGACCGCCGAAGTGGTCGGCAACCGCTACGGGATCAGCCGTGAGCGCTGCGACGAATATGCCCTCCGCTCGCAGCAGCGCACCGCCGCCGCGCAGGCCCAGGGCCGCTTTGACGACGAAATCGTCGCGGTCACCGCCAACATGGCGGTGAAGAACAAGGAAACCGGCGAAACTTCGATGCAGGAAGTGACCCTCGCCAAGGACGAGGGCAACCGCCCCCAGACCACGCTAGAGGACCTCGCAAAGCTTCAGCCGGTGATGGGCCCCGAGCAGATCATTACTGCGGGCAACGCCAGCCAATTGTCTGACGGTGCCTCGGCCTGCGTGGTGATGGATTCGGCTCTGGCCGAAAAGAAGGGCCTGACCCCGCTCGGCCGCTACGTCGGCATGGCGGTCGCCGGCACCGAACCCGACGAAATGGGCATCGGCCCGGTCTATGCCGTGCCCAAGCTGCTCGGCCGCTTCGGGCTCAAGGTCGAGGACATCGGCCTGTGGGAGCTGAACGAGGCGTTCGCGGTGCAGGTGCTCTACTGCCAGGACAAGCTCGGCATCCCTGACGACCTCTTGAACGTCAACGGCGGCGCGATCTCGATCGGCCACCCCTACGGCATGAGCGGCGCACGCCTGACCGGCCACGCCCTCCTCGAAGGCAAGCGCCGCGGCGCCAAGTACGTCGTCGTCACCATGTGCGTCGGCGGCGGCATGGGCGCGGCCGGCCTGTTCGAGGTCTTCTGACCGAGTGAGCCGGGTGCGCGCCCTGCTCGGCGTGACGCTGGTGTTGGCCTTTCCGGCACCGGCCCTCGCCTGCGTGCCCCCGCCCCCGCTCCAGCGGCTCGCCGGCGAGAGCGACGCGGACTTAGCCGTCCGTGCCCGGACCTTTGGGGAGGCCGAGGCGGACGAGAACCGCCGGCGTCAGCAGAGCGGCTGGTTCGATCGCGCGGACCGCGTCAGCCTCGCCCGCATTACCGCATCCGGCGAAATCTCCCGCCTTCTCGGCATGGGTTCGCTCCGCGCCCGCCGGGTCGAAGCCCTCCGCCTCGGCACTTTCAAGGGGGAGGCTGCGCCGGGAACGGTCGCAATGGAGGATGTCGGGATAACCAGCTGCGGGGTCTACGGCGGCGGAACGGCGCGGTCGGGCAAGCCCGGCGCCTATATCGTCACCTTCGAAGGCGTACAGCCTGAAGGCACCGGCAATGTCGGTGTGCCCTTGTCCGAACTGCGCGATCCAAGGATCATCCAGGCCTTCTCGGAAGTGGCCAAACCGGCATTGGAGGGCGCGAAGCCATGACCGGCGTCGAACTCATTGCGCTGGCCGGATCGACCAGCCTGCTGGCCGGCTGGCGGCTCTACCTCGTTACCTTCGTCACCGGCTTCGCGATGCGGCTGGGCTGGATCGACCTTCCGGACAAGCTCGTCGCGCTCGACGTGTTGGCCAATCCGTGGGTGCTCGTGCTCTCGGGTGCAGCCGCCTTGTTCGAGTTTTTCGCTGACAAGATCGCCTTTATCGACACGCTGTGGGACGGCATCAACACCGCCATCCGCCCGCTCGGCGGGGCGTTGCTCGCGCTGGCCATCGTCGATCCGGGCGACCCGGTCTGGCAAGTGACCGCCTTCATCCTCGGCGGCGGCGCGGCCTTCCTTTCGCACTCGGGTAAGGCCGCCACCCGGGCGATGGTCAACACCTCGCCCGAACCGGTCAGCAACATTGTGGTTTCGACCGGTGAGGACATCGCCGCCGTCGGCTTGCTGGCCCTCGCTATCGCCAATCCGGTCGCGGCAGCGCTGATCGCACTGATCCTGGTGCTCGCCAGCCTGTGGCTCATCCTGTCCGCTCGCCGCCTCGTTCGCCGGGTTCTGAACCGAAGCTAGCTTCACGCATTGCAGTAGCGAAACAAGGGAGAAGCTCATGCCCGAGGGCGGTCACACCAGCCTCGTCGAACGGATCGCACGCGTGCTGTGCGGATCCGAACATAGCGCCAATGCCGAAGGGTCCGAGGAACATGCCGCGGCCCATGTCGACCAGCATTGGCCAAGCCATCGCAACCAGGCCCTGGCGGTCCTGAAGGCGATCCGCGAAACGGACGCCAGCGGTGCCAGCGTCGGTGATCCCGCCACCTGGACCCGGATGGTCGAGGCCAGCATCGCCGACGCCGAAGACGATCGCGGGTGAAGCCTGACGCGGCGGCGCGTCCGAAAGCGACGGTGCCGCACCCCAATTGGACGCTCGCCGCGTGCATCCTCGCCTCCAGCCTGAGCTTTGTCGAAGGCTCGGTGCTGAACGTCGCCCTGCCCGCGATCCGCGCCAGCTTCAGCGCCGGGGCGAGCGAGGTGCAGTGGGTGGTCAACGCCTACCTTCTGCCCCTGTCGGCGCTGCTGCTGCTCGGCGGAGCACTCGGCGACCAGCATGGCCGCAAGCGGTTGCTCATGCTCGGTACCGCACTCTTCGCTGCCGCGTCGCTGCTTTGCGCGCTTGCCCCCGATCTCGCCTGGCTGCTGGTGGGGCGCGTGATCCAAGGCATCGGCGCCGCGCTGCTGCTGCCCAATAGCCTCGCGCTTCTCAACTCCACCTTCACCGGTGAGGAGCGCGGGCGGGCGATCGGCATCTGGGCCGCGGTAGGCGCCGGCGCCGCCGCGATTGCACCGCTGATCGGCGGCTGGCTGGTCGACCACGTTGGCTGGCCTGCGATCTTTTACATCAACCTTCCCCTCGCCGCGGGCGCGATCCTGATCGCCGCCCGCTTCGCCGCCGAGAGCCGCAACGAGGAAGCGGCGCGGACCGACTACCCCGGCGCCCTGCTGGCGACGCTCGGCCTGCTCGGGGTCACTTATGCGCTGACCCTGTGGTCGGTACAGATGACTGCCGACCCGTTGATCATCGGGCTCGGCGTTGCCGGCCTGCTCCTCCTCGGCCTGTTCCTGTGGGTCGAAGCCCGTCGCGGCGATCGCGCGATGATGCCGCTCGCCATGTTCGCCAACCGCTGCTTCAGCGGCACCAACTTCCTCACCTTCCTGCTCTACGGCGCGTTCGGGGCGGTGATGCTGCTCCTCCCCTACGTCCTGATCGAGGCGAGCGGTTATTCACCGCTCCAGGCCGGCCTCGCACTTACGCCGCTGGCCATCATCATCGCGGTGGCCTCGCCGCTGATGGGCAAGCTCGCCGCTCGGATCGGCGGGCGACTGCCGCTCACCGCCGGTCCGCTGGTGGTGGCCGCGGGCTTCCTGCTCGCCACCCGCATCGAGGCGGAGAGCAGCTATGCCCTTACGGTGCTGCCCGCCGTGATCGTGCTCGCCTCGGGCATGGCGCTGGCGGTGGCGCCGCTGACCAGCACCGTTCTCGGATCGGTTGACCAGCGCCACGCCGGCACCGCCAGCGGGCTCAACAGCGCGGTGGCCCGGACCGGCGGCCTGATCGCCACCGCCCTCCTGGGCGCGGTGCTGGCGGCCGAGGGCGAAGCGCTGATCGGTGCCTTTCACATCGCGCTGCTGGCTGCCGCCGCGATCAGTGCGCTTGCCGGCGTGATAGCATGGCTGACCGTCGGCGGCGCCTCTGCCCAAACAAGAAAGGCCGCCGAAGCCTGAGCTCCGACGGCCTTTCCATTGTCTTGCTCGGTGAACCGAGCCGTTAGGCAACTACCTCAAGACTGGAGGCAGGGCTCACCGACTTGGGACAATGAGACATCTGACCACCTCCTTTCGCTCTGTTGACGATAGCGATGAAATGGCCCTGGCTTTCGTCATTTCAAGGGCTTAGCGGCGACCGAACAGGCGCTCGATATCGCCGTGGGCAAGCTTCACCAAGGTGGAGGTCAATAACCTCTCGGGCTTAGCGCCTAAAACGGGCATCCAAAAGCTCCTGTGCCCTTCGCAACATGATCTCATCATGCTCAGCTTCCTGCTTCCTCAGGATGGCTTTCGTTTCGGCACGCAGCTTTTCGGCTTTCGCTCGCAAAAGCATGACTTCGGCGTCGTCGGCGTCGTCGTCTGCCCCATACTGAAGAGCGTAACGCTCGTCGCGCTCCTCCTCAGTCTCGTCTTCGAATTCGTCAATGATGTCACGGTAACGCATTGGTGTGCTCCTGATCGCCTACCCTAGTTATCCGCGACCAGCGCTTCAGGGCCGATCAGCCCCGTCCCCATCCAGTATATATGTGCATGGGAATCTCGGTAAATGAGTATGCGAAGGGAAGAGGAACAAGCTCACCAGAGTCCTCCTCAAAGCACGACTCCACACTTGCAGCATGGAAGCCTTTAGAGAACCTCAGGAACTGAAAGGGAGTATACTCTGAGACACTCTCCAGCCACGTGTGTAGTTCGATGTCCCATGCCACCGGCCACGGATCGAGGTAGGGTGAACGGCTATCGGTGCGAAGCGCTGTGAGGCTGGAGAACTTGTTGGCGTATGACGTGATCCTCAAGAGGTTGTTCTCTACCGTTCGTCCTTCGTTGAAGGGCTTAACATCGACCTGATGAATGGTCGGCCATTGCGCTTGCAGCGCGCGTCGGATGTCAGCGATGTCATGACCAGCGCGGCGAACAACAGCATGCACGCCCGGCAGCCACGTTGGGCCTAGTTGCCCCTGAGCAATCGGTGCAATCTCCGTCACCAGCTGGTGTCTATGCGGCGGAAGGTGCGTGAACTGGTCGGCGCTGACCGCGTCGATCTCGCGCCAGCCCTTTAGAACTACATTGGACAGCCCATCCGCCCTCAGGCGATTGGTGAGGTCTTGCTGCCCCTTTTGGAAGGTAACTTCGATGTCGCGCACGTCTCGGCACCCCGGCAAGCAGATGCTGACGAAGAGCAGGTCCGAGTTCGAGCATCCTCGAAATGACGCAAGGGTGCTTCGTTGCTGCTTCCGAATGTTGATGCGACGGCAAAGCGGACAGACCGGCAAGCGGCACCTGTAAGCTCCATTCCAATCATGCCCGCAGCGATTCAGCTTGCAGAAGAAGTCGCTTGCGAGGGTATCCTCGTCTTCAGCCAACGTCCCCATTATTCTGGCGAACCGCTCCCACGGTCTCTCACTCAGTTTGTGTGTCATCTACCCTCAAAGGAGCGTTTTGCTCATGAGGGATATTTACCAGAGCGCGAGTTCCGGCTCCTAAAATGAAATGGGATAGGCGCTGGCCGGAAGTTCGCGCGTCAGTGCTCGCCCGTGTAGGCGAACTGCACTCGGTGCCAGAACTGGAAGCCAGCTTGAGCATAGAGCGCCAACCGTTCCTCGGTAACGCGTAGCCGCTCGGGCAACTCAGAATCGCCATTGCCGAGGCCGTCTTCCTCCGATCCCGGCGCCTCGTCGAACAGGTCCGGGTAGCGCTCAAATGCTTGCCGAGCGGAGGGGCCATCACCGTGCCGGACCACGTTCGCCACCAACGCTAACTCAAGAAGCAATGGCCCCTCGACTACGTCCGAAAGGTGGACACCCCGCAAGTTAGCCATGATTGCCCCAAGATCACGTCGGGGCGCGCTAGGGTTCGACCATTGAGCTTTGATGATGTCGTCGTCCGTGACCTCACTCGTTTCAACGGACTGAAGGCTGTTCCGTAACCAGCGTCGGAAGCCCTTCTCGAAGTGCCCTTGCACCGCCAAGGTCATGAGGTTGTAGATTTCCTGCTCGATTGGCTGAAGGATGAGATGGGCGGCACCCGCATTAACTCTCCTCTCCTTCTTTGGGGAGGTGGAGCGCTGTTGAAAGCGCATCATCGTTCCCTTGATACCCCGGACGGCACTTCCAGCCCCGAAGTTGAAGAACAACTGCATGTCATTGCGATACATGCGAGCAGCCATGTCGCTGTCTAAGATGCGCCAGTCATCACAGAGCGGAGCGTCGAAGGTTCCATCCGGGGCGCCGATGCCAATGGCAGTCGCTTCCTCCTCAACCATTTTACGCTTTCTCAGGAAGGCCATTTCACTTAGCCAGAGAGAAATCGTCTGGTTGCCTCCTGCCCTCAGCCACCGCGTCGGCTAAGGCTTCCTGCCCCGTCTCTCGAAGTCCGGCGATCACGCCAGCCTGATTTCTGTCAGGTTGGTTCTGGCTCAGCTTCCGCTTTCCTTCGATGCGCGACACAGGGATTTCGAGCCCGACTATCCCCTTCATTTGAGCCTGAATAAAGTCTTCCGGCGCATCTGCCACTTTCCATGGCATGCGGAAGCCCTTCTCCGCCGCGTTTGTCAGTTCTTCGATTTGCTCACGCAGCCACTGAACATCATCTCGGATCGTAGGTGTTCCCCAGACTTGCACCACGACGAAGTTCCAAGTGGGCACCACGCGACCATGCTCACGCTTCGTAGCATACCAGCTAGGGCTCACGTAGCCCTGCGGCCCGTGGAACAGGACGGACGTGGGAGGTTGCTCACGTAGCTCATCGATCTGTCGATTGCCTTTGGCAAGATGAGCGCAAAGGACATCGCCGTCCGGTTCACATCGTATGCTGAACGGTAACAGGCTCGTGACGATGCCCAAGCTGCCCGCAGTAACGAGTGTGCCTAGCGGATGCGTCCGAATGGCGTCGCGTAGCACCTCCGGTCGATCTTCGCGAAACGCTGGCGGTCGATACATGGCGCGACTCCTACTCTGTTATTGCGGCCAGAGCTTGCCGAAGATCGCCGATCAGATCGCTGACGTTCTCAAGGCCAATCGCTGCTCGAAGCAGTCCTTCAGGAGCCATTGTCGCTGGCCCTTCCACCGAGGCTCGGTGCTCAATGAGGCTGTGATTGCCTCCGAGGCTGGTTGCACGGGTGAATACTTTGAGGGCGGCAGCGACGGACATCGCCTCTTCGCGACCGCCACGCACCTCAAACGACAGCATGCCTCCGAAATCGCGCATCTGCCGCTTCGCTACTTCGTGACCTGAGTGCGCCGGAAGACCGGGATAGTGGACTGCCGTCACGGCGGGGTGACCTTGAAGGAAGTTTGCGATGGCCATCGCACTCCCGCAATGAACCGTCATGCGCGCAGCCAAGGAAGATGCGCCTCGTAGCGCCAGCCAACAGTCGAACGGAGCGGGGACCAATCCCTTGTTCCGTTGTATCGAGCGAAGCTCGACAAGGTGAGGCCCGTCTTTGCGGACGATAGCAGCCCCGACCATCACATCGCTGTGGCCGCCGATGTATTTCGTGAGCGAGTGCACGACGACATCGGCTCCAAGCTCAAGGGGTCGCTGCAGGAAGGGAGTCGCCCACGTGTTATCTACGACGACAGCAGCCCCATGCTTCCGAGCGATGGCTGAGATCGCAGCAATATCGACAATGCTCACGAGAGGATTAGAGGGCGTCTCCACCCAGATGATCCCCGGCTTGCGATCCCGAGTTGCGCGCTCGACTGCGGCAGCATCCGTCATATCAACCGTGACGACATCGAGTTTTCTTCCGAACTCCGTCTCAGTCAGCAAAGCTCGCATGCCAAAGTAGACATCGCGGGGCACAAACAGTGCCCCTTCGTGGGATGTTCTGAGGGCCTCAATGGCGGCTGAGATCGCGGCCATGCCTGACGGGAATGCTACAGTCGCAATCCCCCCTTCCAGCGCGCTTAGGCACGCCTCAAGAGAACGCCTGTTTGGATTGTCGTCACGGATATACTCGAACCCACGCGAGAACCCTCCGTCCGGGTCTCGCTCGAACGTTGTCGATAAGTGGATCGGTGGCGCGACAGCACCGGTGGTAGGATCGATGTCCCGTCCTTCATGAACGGCAAGGGTCTCGAACTGCATGGTGAAACTCTCAAAAAAGGGCTTGCGTTTTGATGCCGCGATGGTCACTATATTGACCATGAATGCTAATAAATCAACCGCCGTGGAAGCCGAGGCAGAACTCGTCTCTAAGGCGATCCAGTCGCGGATCGGGTCCACGCGACGCGAGCGCGGCCTCACTTTCGACCAGCTTGCGGCGCTCTCGGGCGTCAGCAAGGGAATGCTGGTCCAGATCGAGCAGGGGAAAGCAAACCCAAGCATCGGTATCCTATGCAAAGTGGCTTCGGCCCTCCGCGTGTCCGTTGCCGAACTGGTCGAGACGCCCGGCGCGAGCCCATCGCCAGTGCGGTCCATCTCACCTCATGACACGACAACGCTGTGGAGCGGCCCAAACGGAGGTTCGGCGGTGCTTCTGGTCGGCACTGAAGGCCCGGACATGCTGGAACTTTGGCACTGGGAGCTACATCCGGGCGAGCGGTTTGAAGCGCAGCCACACTCAAGAGGAACTCGCGAGCTTTTGCACGTGACGCAGGGCACACTTGAACTTGAAGTGGATGGAGTTTCGTATCCGCTTCTGAAGGGCGGCTCAGCCGTAGCCCAGACTGAGCGACCTCACGCTTATGCGTGCAGGGGCTCAAGCGTGACGAAGTTCACAATGGTGGTTTTCGAACCGGGGCGCTGAAGAGCGGCGGATCATTGATCCATCGGACCTTCGTTCTACATCCTTAAGTGAGGCCACGTCCTCCCCCGACATCGGGCATTGAAGACCGGGACGCCCCGGCAGCAAATGGAGGCTGCTGTGGCTTGGTTTGTGCTCGTTCTTGCCGGTCTACTTGAAGTTGTTTGGGCCTACTCAATGAAGCTGTCTGACGGCTTTTCACGTCTAGGCCCTTCTCTGGTGACGCTCGCTGGACTCGCCGCCAGTTTTGCATTGCTCTCGTGGTCAATGCGCAGCTTGCCGCTGGGCACGGCCTACACTGTCTGGACAGGCATAGGCGCGGTTGGCGCCTTCGTCATTGGCATCACCGTGCTGGGTGAGAGCGCGAGCCCTTTGCGCCTTTTAGCCGCTGGTCTGATCCTTGGCGGACTCGTTCTGATGAAGCTCTCTCACGCTATGTGAGAGCCTTGGAAAGTTTAGCTCATGAACCAATCTCTCGCGCGCTCCGTGCGTGCAAGCGCTTCGCCCGATCTGCTTGCAGTCGGAGCGTTGTTTCTATCGCTTGTCTCGATCACGGCGGGTGCATCTGTAGCGAAGCAGTTGTTTCCGATCATAGGAGCGGAAGGTGCGAGCGCTCTCCGACTGGGCATCGCGGCACTGATGCTTTCGGCGGTCTTTCGGCCTTGGCGCTTGAACTGGCGCGCCAACTGGCGGAGCCTCGTAGGTTATGGCGCGTGCCTCGCTGGCATGAACTTAACCTTCTACATGGCGCTTCGATATATCCCGTTAGGTATCGGGATCGCCATTGAGTTTGTCGGCCCGCTGTTGGTCGCCGTGCTCACGTCTCGGCGCAAAGCGGATTACGCTTGGATCGCTCTTGCGGTCGCTGGCCTCTCGATCCTGCTTCCGATACACGAAGCAACACCCCACCTCGATTGGCGCGGTGTCGCTCTTGCTGCCGCTGCCGGTGGGTTTTGGGCTCTCTACATCATCGCTGGTAAGCGAGCGGGAGCAGAACACGGACCAGCGGCGAGCGCCGCAGGGATGGTTATTGCCGCCACCATTGCTGCTCCGATTGGCATCGCTCATGCGGGTGAAGCCCTGCTCATCCCGCACGTTCTAGCGCTCGGCGCTCTGATTGCGCTCATCTCCAGTGCCATTCCTTACTCACTGGAGATGGTCGCTCTTCGGCGACTGCCTTCTCACACGTTCGGAACACTACTCAGCGCCGAGCCCGCGATTGGCGCTCTGATGGGTTTTCTCATCCTCGGTGAAATGCTCGCGCCCGGTCAGTGGGTCGCCATCTCTATCATTGTTGTGGCCTCGATTGGGACGGCGGTTTCAGCGAAGGGCACGGAAGCCGCCTTACCCGAGGCTCAGGCAGCGTGATCCAGTAAAGCAAGTCTGTGATGGGTTGTAAGCGGACAGCGATCAGGAGCGAGGAGGGGCCACGATCACCGATTGAACTGAGCTTCCAAACTGAAGTCTAGCAAGCGCCTTCGCATCGGCAATGTTGCGAGCGCTTACCCGCACCTTCACCGATCTTCCGGGCAGGGCGAGACGGATGTCGTAGGCCGTCACGCCGCTTGCTCCCCTAGCGCCCG
Organism: Sphingomonas kaistensis; assembly: GCF_011927725.1. NCBI lineage: Bacteria > Pseudomonadati > Pseudomonadota > Alphaproteobacteria > Sphingomonadales > Sphingomonadaceae > Sphingomonas > Sphingomonas kaistensis. The sequence goes on from NZ_JAATJC010000001.1 coordinate 2,283,610, forward strand.
GTAGACGCTCATGCGGCTGATCCCGAGCGTCTTGGCGATCTCGGTAGGCGTCGCACCGGTCGCACGCATCTCTCGAACGCGCTCCATGGGCACGGAGGGTTTCCGACCCTTGTAGACGCCCTTCGACTTGGCAGCGGCTATGCCAGCGGCCTGACGGCTCCGGATGAACTCGCGCTCCATCTCTGCCACCATCGCGAGGACGGTCACGAGGATCGAGCCGGTCGTATCTTTGGTGCTGAAGCTCGGCTCCAGAACCGTGAGAGCGGCTCCCTTGGCCTGAAGCTCATGCACGAGGTTCAGGACATCGCGAGTGGAGCGTCCAAGCCTGTCGAGCTTCACTACCACGAGTTCGTCGCCCGGCTGAGCAAAGTCCATGATGGTGGCGAGTTCGTCACGACCCTCTCGGCTCCTGCCGCTCACCTTCTCTGCGCGAACGATGTCGCAGCCCGCATTCTTGAGCCGCTCGACCTGTCCGTCGAAGCTCTGATCCGCCGAGGAGCAACGAGCATAACCAATCCGAGCCATCTGCTTCCGCCTGTCACATTAGGAACTACCCTGACTAACTCTAATGTCACAAAAACAAAATGCAACCCTATTGTGACGCGTGAGATGTCACAGGCAAAAGGCACGTGAAGGTGCACCTCAAAGTGCCGCTGCCACGCGGAACAAGAGTAGAACGGTGTCCGTTTTTCTAGCGTGCGTTCAGAAGAGGTGAGTGATGGCAAAGGAGCCTAGTCTGCCAAAGTTTCATCTGGTCAAAGACTCCAAGCGAGATGGGTGGAAGTTAGAGCCCGAAGGAGGAGGTCGCGCGAGAGCCCGCTTTGACACCAAAGCGGACGCTACAAAGGGTGGTGCCCTGTCGGATGCTCTTGGTAAGCAGGGCGGATCAGTTCGCATCCACAAAGAGGATGGAAAAGTGCAGGAAGAGCGCACGTTTCCGCGTGAGCGCGATCCTAAATCCTCCCCCGGCTGAGCTATGGCGGCATCGAAGCAAGCAGCGCAAAATCAGCATTATGTTCCCAAGTTCATCTTGCGGAACTTCCTCATCGATGAGCGCAAGGAGAAGGTAGCCGTCTTCAGCAAGAGGACAGGCGAGATCATCACCCCTTCCATCAAAGGCATCATGGCAGAACGGCGCTTCCACGATTTCGTGGTAGATGACCGTTATCGTGCCAGCTTTGAGGACGCGATAAGCCGCATCGAAGATACTGTTTTGCCTACCTATCGGCGAGTTGTCGCCGAAGAGCGCCTCACCCATGACCCGGAAGAGAAAGCCACATTGGCCTTTCTCATGGCTTTCCAGCTAGTGAGGACGAGGTCTCAGCGAGATCAGTTTCGCCAAATGGAGAAGCTACTTTCGTCTAAGCTAGAGAGGTTAGGCGGCAAGCTGGAAGACCTTGAGGGGTGGGAGCCTCTCACTGACGATCTCCTGACCTTGCAGCACATGAAGCTGGTGCAGGACAGCATTGTCGAATTCACACGCGAGATCGCTAGCAAGGACTTGCTGCTTCAGAAGGCTCCTCCCGAACGCGCCCTTTACCTCAGTGACAACCCGGTGACACTGCACAATGGACAACCGGCTGACTCTCTATTCGGAAACATCGGTCTGGCAGTGAAAGGCATTGAAATCTACATGCCCTTGTCACCGAGTCTGACCCTATGCGCGTGGTGTCCAAGCCTCCTCGGCAAGATGCGTTCTGATCTCTCCAAATCTCGCAATGAAGCTGCCGCCCAAGCTCTCGCCGCTGTCCAGTGCGGTCGCTTGTCCACAAGCGCCATGAAGCAGACGATGGACAAGTTAAATGAAGTGCTGTTCCCAGTGATCTCCATGATCGAGGCCGCAGACAAAGGACTTCCGCAGCCACTCGCCTCGGCGAACGTCGATTATCTCAACTCACTTCAACTTAGAGCGGCGCGCGAGTTCGTGATCTGCCAACGCCAAGACTTCGATTTAGCGCGCCGCTTTATGGCCGAGAATCCCGGTCACGAGGGGCGCAAAATGCGGGATGCCTCGCAAGCCTGAGCAGTTGAAGTCGTGAGTCGCACTCACGTATCGGAGGGGAGAGGCTTTGACACCTCTCCCGCATAGTCAAGCTGCCGCAGCTTCAACCATAATCGGCGGCACAGCGGAATTCGTGCTGGTAGCCTTGCGAGCCTCGACGAACTGGCGTCCCGCCTCAGCAATGCGACAGTCCGAGATGTCGAACCATCCCTCGTCGAGTTCGAAGCCGACGAAGTGGCGACCCGCCAGCACCGATGCCACACCGGTCGATCCGCTTCCGAGTGTCGGATCGCACACGACATCGTCCTCATTCGAGAACGTGCGGATAAGGTAGCTGAGAAGGTCCACCGGCTTCTGGGTCGGGTGAACACCCTTGTGCACAGAGGCAAACTCAAGAACGCTACGCGGGAAGTTCGTCCACTTCTGAATAGTGCCCTTCAAGACGCTGCCACCGAACTGGCGAATACGGCGCTCTCCCTTCCGCCTTCGCGGCATCAGAAGCTCGATGATGCCTTGCGGATTGTAGGTCATCTGACGCTTGGAGCGATGCTTGCCCACGATCACACCGGGACTGAAGACCAGAATGCTCTCGTGATCCGAAAGCACGCGCTGCCAGCACTGCTGGAAGCCAGTGGGGCGGCTCTTCCGCCAGATCAGTTCGTATTTGAACCACTCGCGCTTCGACTGCACCAGTTCGCTGGTGAACGGCTGCGTGCCAAACATCAGGACCGCGCCGCAAGGCTTAAGCACACGAGCGACTTCGTCCCAGAAGCGCCCGATGTTGAGCTTGCGGTCCCAGTCACAGCGAGTGACACCAAACGGAAGATCGCAGATCAGCAGATCGATGGAATGATCCGGAAGGCGGCTGAAGAGTTTGAGGCAGTCGCCTTTGTGGAGATCGACAAGAAGGTCGGCGAAGCTCTGACGAATGTCAGGGCTAGCAGAAAGGCTTCGAACGGCATTGTTCATGCTGGGCTCCCATGTGGGAACCCGTTTCGCAAAGCGCCGTGGTTCTGATTGAACAACGAGCGAAAGTGCTCGTCACATTCCTAAGCTCTCATGAGTTTCCGAATCTGGCAACTGTTTTCTTCCCGAATTTTCTGTTGTCCGTCGCCTAGCGCGTCGGAGAATGTCTGTGCGGGTCGCGTGCATCTGATCGGCAGCATCAAGAGCGGCTAGTTGGTATTCTTTCTGGTGCAGCACCGGCTGACCGTGCAGCACAGGAGTGAGGACTCGACCCTTGCCATCGATGCGGATGATGCCGAGGCCATTTGCGATTACGACAGTCGCGACCTTGTCCGCGTTGACAGTGATGTCGGTCACGACCGAGCGGATGGATTGAGCCACCTTCACCCTAATCTGCCGCCGCTCTTTGAGGTTCTTCGTATAGAGATTGGCCCGGATGCCAGCCACGCGGGCAAGGTGCTCGGCACCAGACACTCGCCCACGAGCGGCCTCGCGCTGCCGCTTAAGAGCCTTCACGTTCTTGGCAAGCTCCTCAGCCTCCGCCTCAGCCTCCTGAGCAACCCCCATAGCCATTGGGCTGGCAGTCTGCGCGAAGGCCCTCCAGAGGGCCTGAGCGCGCTCCGTGGCGACATTCACAGCGCGCTCGCGTCCCGCGATCAGAGTATTGAGCCGAGCTACCTCGTCCTTGCGAGCGAACGATCCGTCGTCGAGGGCAAGGTGTAGGCACATGTCGAGCACGGCATCTTCGAAGGTCAGATAAGCCACATAGGCTCGGTTCGAGCAGTCACCGCCGTTATAGGCTACGCGACAGACCAATGACCCGACCGGGCGCTTATAGGAGTAGGTCTTGCCACCCTTGGTGTAGAAGACCCCTGCCTTCCGGCCCTTCTGGTAAGCGAGATTGCTGCCGCAGCACTCGCACCGAGCTAGAGCCGAAAAGAGGTTCGGAACCTCAGCGGACTTCGCGCCACCCTTCACGGCTTCGCGGACGTTGGCATTCTGGCGAACCCGCTCAAACAGATCAGCGGCCACGATGACTGGATAGTGGTCCAGCCAAGGACCATCCGGGCACGGCTTACCGTCCACCTTCGGATGAAATTCTCCGAGGACCGCGCGATTAGCGAGGATGCGGGTAATCTTGGTGTGTTCCCAAATCTTAGGCTCACGACCCTTGAAGCGAGCCCACGGTTTAATGCCCTCCTTGTTGAAGGTGTTGGCGATGCCGCGAGCACCCATGCCCGCGTCTGCGAGCGCAAACATGCGGTGGACCAGAGCCTCGCGAACCCTGTCCACAATCATCGAGCGGTTAGGCAGGACAATAATCCACGGAGGCACGAGCTTGGTAAGTGCCTTCTTCTCTCCCTTCGCTTTGTGGCGGAGGCGGTTCCAGTTGTCAGCCGTGCGGTATGCCCGCTTCGCGCCTTCTTCCTTGGCAGTCTCGGCTTTCACCGAGGAAGTGATTACCTGAACGAGGGTGATGGGTTCGCCAGCCGGGTAGAAGTCTCCGTCGAGGGTCATGACCGACACACCGTTGCGGGTCAGGGCACGGAGAAGGTCGAGCGTCGCCTCGTGGCCTTGGCGGCTAAGTCGGTCCAGTCGCTCGACCATTAAAAGCGTATTGGAATGCTCCCCGGCCATGACCTCGGATTCGAACTCTCCGAAGTTGCCACTGGCGCGGTGGTGGCCGTGGTAGGCGGACTTGCCCTCGTCCTTAATCCGACGCTCACGCACATGGCTTAGACCGAGGCGTTCCACCTCTTTGGTCATCACGTCAAACTGCCGCTCCAGCGAAGTGCCCCTCTTCTGCGAGCCATCCGAGAAGCGCGCATAAAGGACAATCAGGTAGGTGGTGGATTGTAGTTTCGCGTAGTCGATCACGGGCAAACTCCTTCGTGGAGGCTGCTCGGCTACGATTAAGACAGATAGGTTACCCTCCGAAAGGTGGAGGGCAGTTCTGGTTAGGTGCGACCGAAAAGCCTCTTCAGGTTATTGCCTGTGAGCTTCACCCAGGTCGGCCGGCCATGGTTGCAGTGGCCGCTGTGCGGAGTAACCTCCATTTCGCGCAGCAGGGCGTTCATTTCGGCGACCGACAGCACCCGTCCGGCGCGGACGCTGTGATGACAGGCGAAGGTCGCGGCGAGGAGGTCGAGCCGGCTTTTCAGCGCCTGCGGCCCGCCAAGCTCGGCGATCTCGGCGGCAAGGTCACGCACCAGCCGCGAGACGTCGAGGTTTCCAAGCGGCGCGGGCGTGCCGCGGACCAGGATCGCGCCCGGTCCGAAACGCTCGACGTCCAGGCCATACTCAAGCAGTTCGCCGGCTACTTCTTCGATCCGGTCGGCTTCGGGCTCGTCCAGCTCGACCACGTGCGGCAGCAGCAGCGCCTGCACCGAGACCCCACCATTGCCGGCACCCCGTTTCAAACGCTCGAGCACCAGCCTTTCGTGCGCGGCATGCTGGTCGACGATCACCAACCCGTCCGCCGCCTCGGCGACGATGTAGGTGCCGGCCACCTGCCCCCGCGCCACGCCGAGCGGATGGTCGGTGACCGGGGCCGTCGCCGGTTCCGCCCGGGCCGCGGGCGCACCGGTGAAGAAGGCATGCGTTTCGGCCACGGGGGTCGTCCCGGCGAAGGCACTTGCCCCGGGCGGCGAAGCGGGTGCCGAACCGATTGCCAGGCCCTCCGTTGGACGAGGTGCAAGGTCGGCTTCGCTCGTCCACCGCACCGGCGCCGCGGCCTGGACGCGCGCCGCGCTGCGGTGGCCCGCCTGGTCAAGCGCCGAACGCAAACCGCCGACGATCAGCCCGCGCACCCCTTGCGGATCGGCGAAGCGGACCTCGGTCTTGGCCGGATGGACGTTGATGTCGACCTCGCTCCCCGGCAGGTCGAGAAACAGCGCCACGATCGGCGCCCGGTCGCGCGCGATGAGATCCTGGTAGGCAGCCCGAAGTGCTCCCACCAGCAGCCGATCCTTTACCGGCCGGTGATTCACGAAAAGGAACTGTTGGTCGGCCGCGCCGCGAGTGAAGGTCGGCAGGCTGACCACCCCGCCCAGCCTCACTTCGCCACGCTGCAGGTCGATCGGCAGGCCATGATCGGCAAGGCCCGGGTCGAGCAGTTCGGCGACCCGAGCGGGAAGCGAGCCAGGCTGAACCGACAGCACGCGCCGTCCATCATGCTCGAACGTGAACGCGACGTCCGGCCGGGCCATGGCAAGCCGCCGCACGATGTCGAGGCAAGCGGCATATTCGGACCGCGGCGAGCGCAGGAACTTGCGCCGCGCCGGGACCCGCTCGAACAATTCCTCGACCCGTACCCGGGTGCCGGGCGGAAGCGCGGCCGGCCCCTCGCCCACCTTCACCCCGTGGTCGATCTCCAGCCGCCAGCCATCGGATCCGCGCTCACGGCTCTCCAGCGTGAATCGCGCCACGCTGGCGATCGACGGCAGGGCTTCGCCGCGGAACCCGAAGCTCGCAACGTCCTCGATCCGCTCGTCGGGCAGTTTGGATGTGGCGTGGCGCTCGATCGCCAACGTCATCTCGTCCGGGCTCATGCCCAATCCGTCGTCGGCGACCTCGACCAGTCCGGTGCCCCCGCCCGACAGGCGGATACTGACGGACATCGCCCCTGCGTCCAGGCTGTTCTCGATCAGTTCCTTGAGCGCGCTCGCCGGCCGCTCGACCACCTCGCCCGCGGCGATGCGATCAACGAGGTGAGAGGGCAGCCTTCTTATTGACATGGCACAGGCTCTAGCCCAATCGCTCAGGGCGGGCGAGGCGCTGTTCGACCAGCCGGTTAAATGGTCGTTACGTCTCTGGACTTAAACCTTTTTACAAGAAGTGGGCGGGCATGTTCTGGACGCGCTGGTTCAAGTGGATGAGCCATGACATGGCGATCGACCTCGGGACGGCGAACACGCTCGTCTATGTTCGTGGGCGCGGGATCGTGCTCAACGAACCGTCGGTGGTCGCGATTGAGACGATCAACGGCGTCAAGAAGGTCAAGGCCGTCGGCGAAGACGCCAAGCTGATGATGGGCAAGACGCCCGACCAGATCGAGGCCATCAGGCCGCTCCGCGACGGCGTCATCGCCGACATCGATGTCGCCGAGCAGATGATCAAGCACTTCATCCACAAGGTGCATGGCGGCGGTAAGCTGCGCGCCCTGCGCTTCCCCGAGATCGTGATCTGCGTTCCGTCGGGCTCCACCAGCGTCGAGCGCCGCGCCATTCGTGACGCCGCCAGCAATGCCGGTGCCAGCCAGGTCTATCTGATCGAAGAGCCGATGGCCGCCGCGATCGGCGCCAACATGCCGGTCACCGAACCGGTCGGTTCGATGGTCGTCGACATCGGCGGCGGAACCACCGAAGTCGCCGTGCTGTCGCTTCGCGGCCTTGCCTACACGACCTCCGTGCGGGTCGGCGGCGACAAGATGGACGAAGCGATCTCCTCCTACGTCCGCCGCAACCACAACCTGCTGATCGGTGAAGCCACGGCCGAGCGCATCAAGCAGGAAGTCGGCATCGCCAAGCCGCCGGTCGACGGCATCGGCAAGACGGTCCACATCAAGGGCCGCGACCTGGTCAACGGTGTTCCCAAGGAAATCTCGATCAACCAGGGCCAGATCGCCGAAGCGTTGAGCGAGCCGGTCGGCACCATAGTCGAGGGCGTCCGCATCGCGCTCGAGAATACCGCGCCGGAACTCGCCGCCGATATCTGCGATCAGGGCATCGTCCTGACCGGCGGTGGGGCGTTGCTGCAGGGTCTCGACGAAGTTCTGCGCGACGAGACCGGGCTGCCGGTCACCGTCGCCGAGGACCCGCTCACCTGCGTGGCGCTGGGGACCGGACGTGCGCTCGAGGAAGAGCAGTTCCGCGGTGTTCTTCAGACCGCCTGAGCTCCAGGGAGGATAGACGGTGGCGCCAGGCCCAGGGGCGCGGCCGGGCTGGTCGAGGCGGGCGCAATATGGCCTGTTCTTCAGCTTCCTGGCGGCCATCGCCGGACTGCTGATCGGCCTTGCTCTGCTGGCGCTCAGCCTTGTCGCACCAAATGCCTACGCCGGCGTGCGCGGCGCGGCGCTCGACGTCACCGCCCCCGTGACGGGCGTCTTCCGCAGCGTCGGTGACACCGTCGGCGGCCTGTTCAGCGGCGCCGGCAATTACTGGGACGCCGCCCGGCAGAATGCCGCGCTTCGCGAGGAGAATGGAAAGCTTCGCCGTCAGGCGATCCAGGCCCGTGCGATCTTCCAGGAGAACGCCCAGCTCAAGGCCGTGCTCGCCCTCCGCGAAAATGAGGTAGAGACCGTCGCGACCGGACGGATCGTCGGCTCCAGCCTCGAAAGCGAGCGTCGCTTCGCAGTAATTACCGCCGGCAGCGGTGACGGCGTCGCTGTCGGCATGCCGGTGCGCAGCGCCGAAGGGCTGATCGGCCGGGTCATCGATTCGGGAATCACCGCAAGCCGCGTCCTGCTCGTTTCCGATCGCTCCAACATCGTCCCGGCCCGCCTCTTGCGCGGCGGCCAGCCCGTCATCGCCACCGGTCGCGGCGATGGCACGATCGACCTTCGTCCGCTCGAGGTCGGCCGCAACCCGTTTCGGCGTGGTGACCTGGTGGTGACTTCCGGCACCGGCGGGCTCTACCCTCCCAACGTCCCGATCGCGCGGGTCATCCGGCTCGATGACGATGGCGCCATCGCGATCCCGATGGCCGATCCCGCCAAGGTCAGCTTCGCGGTGGTCGGACGGCCCTACGAGGAAGCCGCGCTTCCAGAAGCCGAGCCGGCCTCCGAGGAGACGCCGGCAGCGAACCCGCCACCCGAGTCCGGCTGAGCAAATGGTCCGCTTCGCCCTTGGCCGCCCCAATGCGCTCGAACGGCGGCCCAAGCGGCTGGCCCGGGCCATTCCCGCCTTGTCGGTCGGGATCGCCTCGCTTCTGCCCCTGGCGCCGATCGTCGCCGAAGTGGGCTGGATGCCCGACACCGGCCTTCTGCTGCTGCTCGCATGGCGGCTGCTTCGCGGTGACGTCATCCCGGCCTGGTGGGCCGCACCCCTTGGCCTGTGGAACGACCTCGTGCTCGGCCATCCGATCGGGCTTTCGGTGGTGATATTCACCGGGTCGATGGTCCTCCTCGACCTCCTCGACCGGCGCACCATGTGGCGCGACTATTGGCTGGAATGGCTGCTTGCCGCCGCGCTGATCGTGGTCGCCGAGGTCGTGCGCTGGCAAGTCGATGGCGCGATGGGCGCGCGCTATCCGCTCGTCACCATCCTCCCCGCCTCCGCGATTTCCGTGCTTACCTTCCCGCTCGCCGCCTGGGCCGCCAGCCGGATCGATCACTGGAGGCTCGGGCGGTGAGCCGCATCACCAACGCCCAGGCCGACATGGTCTTTTCCCGGCGGATGCTGCTGCTGGGCGGCGCCCAGATCGGCGTCGCCGGCGCGCTGATCGGCCGCATGGGCTGGCTCTCGATCAAGGAAAACGAGCGCTACAACCTGCTGTCCGAAGACAATCGCGTCCAGTTGATCATCGTCCCCCCGCGGCGCGGCTGGATCGTCGACCGACAGGGCAAGCCGATCGCCATCAACCGCTCGGACTTCCGGGTCGATCTCATCCCCGAACGGATGGACGATCCGGAACGCGAACTGGCGCTGCTGGCCCGGCTGCTTGCGCTTGGTCCCGACCAGGTCGACCGCATCAGCCGCGAAGTCCGCGACGCGCGCGGTTTTCAGCCGGTGCAGGTGGCCGAAAACGTTCCCTACGACCGCTACGCAGCGATCACCGTGCGACTGCCCGAACTGCCGGGCGTCGAGCCGGCCCGCGGGTTTACGCGTTTCTATCCGGCCGGTGCCGCGGTCGGTCAGCTGATCGGCTACGTCGGCGCCGCCAATGCGAAGGAATATGAGCGGGAGAAGAACCCGCTGCTGATCACGCCGGGCTTCAAGATCGGCAAGGAAGGGCTGGAAGCAGTCCTGGAGCAAAAGCTGCGCGGTATCCCTGGCGGGCAGCGGGTCGAAGTGTCGGCTCGCGGCAAGCTGATCCGCGAGCTGACTCCCAAGCCCGACCGCTCGGGCAACACCGTGCAGCTGTCGATCGACGCCGGTCTGCAGGAATATGCCGCGCGCCGGCTTGGCGAGGAAAGCGGCAGCTGCACCATCCTCGACTGCGAGACGGGCGATGTCCTCTGCATGGCCTCCATGCCGAGCTATGATCCCAACAGCTTTTCCGACGGAATCGGCCGGACCGAGTGGAAGACCCTGTCCGAGGATCCCCGCAAGCCCCTCGTCAACAAGACGGTCAACGCCCTCTACCCGCCCGGTTCGACGCTCAAGCCGATGGCGGCGCTGGCGATCCAGCAGGCCGGGATCGATCCCAAGGAACGAGTTTTCTGCAACGGCGGCTACCAGCTCGGCAATCGCTTCTTCCGCTGTCTTGGCCGCCACGGCACGGTCGACATGCACCGCGCCATCGCCAAGAGCTGCAACACCTATTTCTACACCATGGCCAACCGCATCGGTTACGATGCGATCGCCCCGATGGCCCGGCTACTCGGCCTCGGGGAGAAGTTCGACCTGCCCCTGGTCAGCCAGAATTACGGCACCATCCCCGACAGCGAATGGAAGCGCCGCCGGTTCGAACGGAACAAGCGGTTGGTCGAGCGCCCCGACTGGACCCGCTCGGACAGCCTCAACGCGGTGATCGGCCAGGGCTTCGTGATCGTGAACCCGCTGCAGCTTGCCGTGCAGGCGGCCTGCATCGCGAGCGGGCGCAACATTCGCCCCCTGATGCTCGGCAAGCACGACAAGCTCGCTGCACCGCTCGACATTCCGGCCGATCATCTGGCAGCGGTGCGCGGCGGGATGTGGGAGGTCGTCAACGGCGACGGCACGGCCGGCGCGTCGCGGCTTCAGGTGCCGGGCGTCGAGATGTGCGGCAAGACCGGGACCGCGCAGGTCCGCCGCCTGTCGGCCAGCGCAAGCCGCGGCCAGGGCGGCGACTGGCGCTACCGCGATCACGGCCTGTTTGTGTTCTTCGCCCCCTTCGACAAGCCGCGCTACGCCGGCTCGGTGGTGATCGAGCATGGCATGGGCGGGGCTCGTGCCGCAGCACCGGTGGCGAAGGACGTGCTGACCTACCTGTTCGACCGTCCGCAGGCGCTGAAGCGGCTGGAAGGACTGGAAGCAGAATGGGGCGGAACGCTGGCCGAGCGCATGGCCCGTCGCTCTGCCGCGATCGAAGCCGCCGCGGCACAGGCTGCCGCCACCCGTTCAGCCCCCATTGCAGCGCCCTCGCCCATCCCGCCGAGCGTCAACCTGCCGCCCCCGGCGCCCGAGGACCGCTGACATGATTTCCAGCGCCATCATCCCCCAGCCCCTCGCCCGCCTGCCGTGGCGGCTGATCTTCCTCGTGCTGGGCATCGGCCTGTTCGGGCTGATCAACCTCTACTCAGCGGCCGGCGGATCGATCGAGCCCTGGGCGCTGCGGCAGGGAATGGCGTTCGGCTTCTTCCTGACGGTTGCGATCTTCATCTCCAAGGTGCGCGAAGCGACCGTCAAGCAGATCACCTTCCCCGTCTACGGCGCGATCGTAATCATGCTGATCCTGGTCGACCTGCTCGGCTTCGTCGGCAAGGGCGCGCAACGCTGGCTCGATCTCGGCTTCATCAGGCTACAGCCGTCCGAATTCATGAAGCCCGCAATCGCGCTCACCCTTGCGCGTTTCTACGAGCTCCTCCCGGCGGGCGAGATCCGCAAGTTCCGGGCCGTCTGGCCGGCCGCTTTGCTGCTCGGTATTCCGGCCGCGCTAGTGATCCTGCAGCCGGACCTCGGCACCGGGCTGATGGTGACCTTTGCCGGGGTCACCGTGATGTTCCTTGCCGGCGTCCCGCTACGCTGGTTCCTGGTGCCCGGCCTGACCATCGCGGCGGCCATTCCGATCGTCTACCAGTTCCTCCACGGCTACCAGCGCAAGCGGATCGACATCTTCCTCGATCCCGAGAGCGACCCGTTGGGCGCCGGCTATCACATCACCCAAAGCAAGATCGCGATCGGATCGGGCGGCATGTTCGGCAAGGGTTACCTTCAGGGCAGCCAGAGCCATCTCCAGTATCTTCCGGAGGGTCACACCGACTTCGCCTTTGCCACACTTGCCGAGGAATGGGGCATGTTCGGGGGCACCGTCCTGATCGTCGCCTACCTGCTGATGCTGCGCTGGTGCCTCAAGGTCGCGGCCAACGCCCCGACCCGCTTCGCCCGCCTGAGCTGCGCCGGCCTTACCGCGGTGCTGTTCAGCTACTTCGCGATCAATCTGCTGATGGTAATGGGCATGGCGCCGGTGGTCGGCATTCCGCTGCCGCTGATCAGCTACGGCGGGTCGGCGGTGATGACCGTGATGATCTGTCTTGGCTTGCTGATGAGCTTCGAGCGCCAGCAACGGACCAGCTCGAGGTTGAGCTGAGCCAAAGATCGCAAGCTAGCCTTGCAAACGCCCTTGCCAAGCCCGCCTCGCCTAGCTAGACGCACCCCCGCGCCCCGCTTCCACGCGGCAGCGCTTGCCTCACGGCATGGACGCATAGCTCAGTTGGTAGAGCAGCTGACTCTTAATCAGCGGGTCCTAGGTTCGAGCCCTAGTGCGTCCACCATTATTTCAGCATCATCTTTTGGGTAGACGCTGTCACTCGTCTTGCGGGTGAAGCGTCCTTGCGTGCGTCGGCGGGCTCGCCCAAGCGAGGGGTTGGCGGCCGCCATCGTCCTTTAGAGCAGCGGCAACGCCAGTGATGCTTGGGTCGCCCCCAAGGCTTGCCGTCAGGCCCGCGGCTCAGGCCTTAGAATGAGCAGTCGACGCCCGCAGGAACGTCCTGCCGCGCGATGCGGGCGATGCGGAGCGTGAGCGGGCCCGCGCTGGTGATCGACAGCGTCCGGCCCGTTGCGGGGGCGCAGGCGCCGGTGACGATCAATTCGCGCCAGCCCTTGCCCGCCGAGGTCGTCAGCCCCGCGGTGATGTCGAGTGCCTTGCCGCCGGTGTTCAGCGTCACGGGTGCGGTCGGTGCCGTCGCGAGCTCATAGACGATCCGGAAGCCGCCGGTGGCTCGGCCGGCGTCGGCAAGCGTCAGGGTCGCGCCCGGCGCGAAAACGATTTCCCGGGCATCTTCCTGGCGATTGCGGTCGATGCCCCGGGCGGTGATCCCGCCTCCCATTCCCCGCAGATTAGGTAGTGCCACCTCGCCGCCGCGGGCCGTGATGCCGGCGCCCAGCCGGCCCAGATCGAACCATTCGGCCGAGCGCGCATCGAGGATCGCGCAGGCTTCGGACAGCCGGGCGCCGGTTGTGGCCTGGCCAAAGGAAAGGCCGTAGCCGCGCTGGAACAGCGCGCCCTCGGGGCCATTGACCGGCTGACCGGTGCAGGCGGCTGGCCAGCTGAACGACAGGCGACCGGTGGCGGGACGACGGCCGTAAAGCATGTCGGCGACCCCGGCGCCCTCCCCGCCCGGTAGCCAGCTGGCGACGAACGCGTCCGCTGCATTCATTTCCCGGTTCATCCAGAGCGGCCGCCCGGACAGGAACAGTGCAACGGTCTTGATCCCGGCCGCGCGATACTTGCGCAGCAGGTCGAGCCCCTCGGTGTCGGCGAAGACCAGGTCCTTCCGGTCGCCGGAGAATTCGGCATAGGGCTTCTCGCCGAACACCACGACTGCGACATCGGGCCTGGCGCTGTAGCTGCCGTCAGGAGACAGGGTGGCGGCGCCTCCAGCCTCGGTTGCGGCGGTCTTCAGCCCGGCCCAGATCGATGTCGCGCCAGGGAAGCGGGCGTTGGTGAGGTCCTCGCCGCCCTGCCAGGTCAACGTCCAGCCGCCGGCAGCTTGCGCAATGTCGTCTGCGGCGCGCCCTGCAACCAGGATTGACGCCCCGCGCTTGAGCGGCAGAACCCCGTTGTTCTTCAGCAGGACCTGGCTTTTCGCCACCGCCTCGCGGGCGATGGCGCGGTGCTCAGGCGCACCGAGCAGCGCCAGCTTGCCGCCGTTGACCCGCGCGGAGGGACGCTTCGCACCGGGATCGAGCAAGCCTGCGCGCAACTTCATCCGCAGGACTCGGCCCACCGCCTCGTCCACCCGGGCCAGCGGAATGGTGCCGTCCTTGACCTGTGCCAGCAGGCTTGCGTGAAGCGCCTTGGCATCGTCGGGAACCATGTAGATATCGAGCCCGGCAAGCAGCGCCTGCGGGCAATTGGAGTTGGTGCAGCCCGGAATCTGGGCGTGCCCGTTCCAGTCGCCGACGACCACGCCGGTGAACCCCATCGTGCCCCGTAGCAGTCCGGTCAGCAGCGGCTTGTTGCCGTGCATCTTGGTGCCGTTGATCGAGTTGAAGCTTGCCATCACGGCTTCCACGCCGGCAGCGATCGCGGCGGGATAGGGACGCGCGTGGATTGCCTCCAGCTGCGCCAGGTCGCCATCGACGTTGCCTTGGTCGACCCCTTGCGCAGTGCCCCCGTCGCCGAAGAAATGCTTGGCGGTAGCGATGACATGCCCGTCGCCGATCCGGCCGGCGGGTGACGTCTTGCCCTGGAGCCCTTCGACCAGCGCCGAGCCGAGTTCGGCGGCGATGGCGGGGTCCTCCGAGTAGCTTTCGTAGGTCCGCCCCCAGCGATCGTCCTGCGCGACCGCCACGGTGGGCGAGAAGTTCCAGTCGATCCCGGTCGCCGCGATCTCCGCCGCAGTGGCGGCACCGATGCGGCGCACCAGATCGGGATCGCGCGCGGCGCCGAGGCCGATGTTATGCGGAAAAATGGTCGCGCCGACGACATTGGTGTGGCCGTGGACGGCGTCTGTGCCCCAGATGGTAGGGATGGCCGGCTCCCCATTCGGGAGCGGCGCGGTCGAGGCTTCCCACATCTCGTCGGCCAGCTTCAGCCAATCGGCAGCGGGCGCGAACTCATTGCCGTAGGGACCACCGTTGCCGCCGTTGAGGTAGCTGCCGTAGCGATACTGCCGCATCTCCTCGGGTGTGACCGAATTGATCTGCGGCTGGATCAGCTGCGCGACCTTATGCTCCAGCGACATGCGCGACAGCAAAGCGGTGATGCGGGCGTCCTCGCCCTCTGCCGCCGCAGGCGCCGGGGCGGGCGGCGCGAGGTTGGCGGTGGTGGCGCATCCAGCAAGAGCAACGGTCCACGCCGCCGCACCCAACAGCTTGCTCAATCGTCTTGTCACGCCACCCGCCCCGCTTCATGAGAACGTTCTCATTCGAGGTTTCGCATGCGACCTTCGCTATTGCAAGCAGCTAAAGCTTTCGCGGCAGACGCCACAGGAGGATCGTCGCTGCCGCTGCGAAAGCGGCCAGGGCGAGGAACAGGGCGGTGAAGCCGAATGCCGGTACCAGCGCCAGCGTCAGCCACGGCATCACCAGCGACGGTCCGGTATTCGTGAGGTTAAAGATGCCGAGGTCGCGGCCGCGATGCTCGGCGCGGGGCAATACCCGCAGCGTCTGCGCACTGTGCAGCGACAGGAACACCGAAGCGGACAAACCGAACAGAAAATAGCCCGCAAGCGCGGCTTCGAGCCCCGGCGCGCCAGCCATGATCAGAAGGCCGCACGCGGCCCCGGCGGCGCACAGCATGAGCGGGGCGAACGGGCGGTCGTGACGGTCGGCCCAGCGACCCGCCGTCAACGCCAGCGGCACCGCGCCAAGCAGGATGAGGCTGAAGATCTGGGCCACGCGCGCGTCGGTCATAGCCGGATCGATCGCTCGAAACCAGAAGAAGAGGAACGCGAACAGGGCGGCCTCCGACACCTGCACAAGCAACCGCGCGATCCACATGCGCACGGCCTCTCCGCGCGGTCGCGCCTCCGGTCGCCCGGCGTCCTGCCCGCGACCGAGACCCGGGATGTCGCGGGGCCGGCCGAACAACAGGACCGGCGCGACGCACATCGCGACCAGCGCTGCGACCAGCCATAATCTCTGGTCGGCGGACGCGAGGCCCGGCAGGGTCACGAGCACCCCAGCCCCGGCGCCAGCCGCGGGGGCGAAGGCCAGCAGGCCGCCAAGCCGTCCCTTTTGCGCGTCCGGAACATGATCCCCCGCCCAGGCCGCCAAGGGCGCCAGCATCATGTTGAGTGCAACCTGCCAGCCGACGAGAAGGACGATCACCTCGACCATGCCGGCGACCGCGCCGAAGCTGCCCAGGAGGAGGCAGGACAGGAGAAGGCCGGCTGCGATCCACGGCACCCGTCGCCGGGTCGCGTCGCTGGCCCAGCCGAACGCGATGTTGGAAAGGCTTGCCGAAATCGCCCCGAAGAAGGTCGCGAACGCCAGCCACGCGACATCGTCGGCCCCTGCCATCGCGCTGACCCGCATCGGCAGCAGGATGGTGAGAAAGGGAACGTAGGCGACCGCACCGCCCGCCGCCGCGAGCGCGTAGAGCCACAGGAAACG
Organism: Sphingomonas kaistensis; assembly: GCF_011927725.1. Classification (NCBI taxonomy): domain Bacteria; kingdom Pseudomonadati; phylum Pseudomonadota; class Alphaproteobacteria; order Sphingomonadales; family Sphingomonadaceae; genus Sphingomonas; species Sphingomonas kaistensis. The sequence goes on from NZ_JAATJC010000001.1 coordinate 2,299,999, forward strand.
TCGCGACTGGAGTGCCGCGGTGCCCGCCTCAGCCGGCAAGCGGTGCCGGTCCGGTGGAATCGCGCTCGATCAGCCGCGCGGGAACGATCACGGGCAGGGCCGGCAATTCCTCGCCACGGCTCGCGGCGATCAGCAGCTCGACCGCTTGGCTGACGGTTTCGGCAATCGGCTGGTCGATCGCGGTCAGTGGCGGATTGGCGAAGGTGGTCACGGGCGTGTTGTCGAAACTGATCAACGACAGGTCCCCGGGAATGGCGATTCCCTGGGCTTCCGCCACGTCGCGGGCCGCGAGCGCCATTTGGTCGTTGCTGGCGATGATCGCGGTCGGCCGCGGCTCCAGCGCCAGCAATTGGCGTGCGGCGTCCACGCCGGATTCATAGCCGAAATCGCCTCGCACGCAGAGGTCGTCGATGGGAAGGCCCGCTTCCGCCATCGCGCCTCGCCAGCCGGCCTTGCGCCATTCGCTCAACGAATATTCGGCCGAGCCGGCGATGAAGCCGATCCGCCGGTGGCCAAGCTCGACCAGTTTGCGGGTTGCTTCCTGCGCCGCGCCCTCGTCGCCCATCACCAGCGGGATGCCCCCCGCCTGCCCCGTCGACCCGATCCGCGCATAAGGAACCCGGCGGCTTTCGAGAAAAGCGGTGATCTTGGGATTGTCCGAATGTGGCGGGGTCAGGATGACGCCGTCCGGCTGCAGCGCGGCAAGCGTCGCGGTCAGCTCGCGTTCGACATGGTCGTCGTGGGTGTCGACCAGTTCGAACAGCATGCGATAGCCATGCTCGGCGCATTTCAGCATGCCGCCAAGAAGCATCTGGTCGACCCAGTCCGATCCCTGCCGCGCGCGCCAGGCCTCGATCGTGCGGTCGCGGTCGTTGAGGGCAAGGATGAGGTAGGACCGCGACCCGCTCATCCGCTGCGCGGCAATCGAGGGGATATAGCCCAGCCGGTCGATCGACTCCTGCACCCGCTCGCGCATCTCGCTACGCACGTTGGGCTCGGCGTTGATGACCCGGCTTACCGTCTGGAGCGATACGCCGGCATCGGCGGCGACATGCTTGATCGTGACGGCCTGGCGCCTTCTCGGCATCGGTTCAGCGCTCTCCCTGGCAGGAGCGTGCGCTAGCCCCCTCGGGCCGGCATTGCCAGACCCGCACCCAATCGACCTGCATCGTCCTGGGCCAGATTTTCTCGTCGACGCCCTTCAGCCCGCGTTCCTCGGACAGGCCGCCGCCCACCGCGAGGTTGAGGATGAGGTGAAACTTGCGGTCGAATGGGGCATCGGGATCGCTCGAAGCCGAGGTCCACCAATCGCCGCGGCGCTTGGTTGCGAAGACTCGTCCGTCGTAGGTCCAGTCGATGCGGCCGGGTGCCCAGACGATTCCGAACGTATGGAAACCGTCGAGAATGCCGGGCGCGTTGGTTTCGGTGCTGTTGAGCGCGTTCTTCGGCCAGTTGCCGCCGAAGTGAAGCGTCCCGAGGATGGTATTCTCGCGCCCACCCGGGCAGCCGGCGCAGGCGACGCCGAGATTGACGGCTTCGAGGATGTCGATCTCGCCCGACGCCGCCCACGGCCCAAGACTCTTGTCTTCGGGCAGCATCCAGATTGCCGGCCACGTCCCCTGCCCCGCCGGCAGCTTGGCGCGCACCTCGATCCGGCCATAGGTCCACGCCGCCTTGCCGCGGGTGACCATCCGCGCCGACGTATAGTCCTTGGTGACGGTGGGCACCTTGCCGGAAGCAGGGCGCATGTGCGCCGCCACCGAGGGTCCGGTGAAGCGTTCCTTGCGCGCCGTGATGGTGAGGAGGCCGCCGCCTACGGCCGCATTGGCGCGGCGGTCGGTGTAGCATTGCCGCTCGCTATTGCCGCCGCCCCAGCAGTCGCGGTCGAAATCCCACTTCGAGCGGTCGACCGACGAACCGTTGAACTCGTCCGACCAGACCAGTTGCCAGCCGCGCTCGCGCGCCGGCTCGCGGGTGGTCCCCGGCGCCGGCATCGCCACCGTCGCGATGGTCTTGGGTGGACTGTTCGGGCCAAGCGCCCCCGGCGCGGGTTGCGTGCACGCCCCATTTGCCCCGGCGGCGGAAACCGCCAGGCCAGCCACGGCGACGAACGCGAGCATCGGTGCGCGCAAGGTCATTCTCCGCATTCCTTCAATCATCCTGGATGGCGCGGGCCGAAAGCCGGCCATCCAGGATCGTCATGCGGTCAGAAGCTGAACCGCGCCAGGAAGGTGTAGCGGCGGTCGTTGCGGAACGCCGAACGCGTCACCCGATTGCCGTCGAAGTCGATCACCTGCGTGGTCTGCGTCACCCCGTCGAGTAGGTTCACGCCCTGCACGCCAAAGGTCAGCCCCTTTTTCGGCGTGAAGAACAGCGAGGCGTCAAGCTGGCCGCCCGCCTCCTGCCAGATCGGCGAGAAGGGGAAGATATCGTCGCGCGGCGTGATCAGGAAATCGGACCGCCAGTTGTAGGCGGTACGCGCGGCAAACTTGCCCTTTTCGTAGAACAGCACGGCATTGACGGTGTGCTTGGAAATACCCGCCAGCGGCTGGTTTGCGGCGAACGAACTGCGCGTCCCGCCCCCGACCTGGGTATTCTTGAATTCGCCGCCGTCGACGTAGGTATAGGTGAATTGCGTGCCGAGGCCGTTCAGCAGGCCGGGCAGGAAGTCGTAGACCTGCTGGTGCGCGATCTCGATACCCTTCAGCGTTCCGCCAGCACTGTTGAGCGGACCGTTGAATTCGACCGGGACGACGGTCCCGTTGGGGCTGGTGTACGAGCGAAGCTCGACGCCATTGCTGGCGATCCCCTGAATGTCCTTCAGGAAGAAGGCTGCCGTAAGCGAGCCGACCCGGGCGAAATACCACTCAAGCGAAAGGTCGTAGTTCCACGAACTGACCGGCCGCACGTCGCGGTTGCCGCTGAAGATCTGGAACAGCGGCCCGTTCGCGAGCGTCCCCTGCGAGCGCAAGTCGTTGGTATTGTCGCTGATCGCGCCACCCGACGCGAACAGCGCGAGGTCCGGGCGGGAAATGCCCTTCGACACCGCGAAGCGCGCAAGCTTGCCCCGGCCGAAGTCGACCTTGACGTTGAAGCTCGGCAGCCAGTGATCGAACAGGATGGCGCGATTGTCGGTCAGCGTCTCGCCCGTATAGGCCGCGACGAATTCCTGAAGCCGCGCGGGGGTCAGGCTGCAATAACCGGGCAGGCTCTGCCCCGGCGGCACGAGGTTGCAGGCCGAGGAAACCTCGGCGACCTGAAGCCGGCCGTCACTGTTGCCGCCCGGCCCCGTGTCGAAGAACAGCGGGTTGGGGAAGCCGATCACGCCAACGGTCGGAATGCGCGTCTGGACGTAGCGAACACCGACGTTGCCATCGACCTTGATCCCGCCGCCGAACTCGGTGCCGAAATCGGCGCGCGCATAGGCCGCCTTGGTGACCTCGCGCACGCTCGACACTTCGGACGGGCAGAACGGGGTGCACTCGGGCCCGCGGCCGTCGATCCCGAAGAACGGATTGGGCGTCTGCGAGAAGGTGTTGATCTCCTGCGCCTGGCGCTTGGACACACCGGCGAGATACTCGCCGAGGAAATCGTCGCCGCCGAAGAAGAAGGACGATCCGCCCGGGATCGGCAACGGCGCATTACCGCGCTGGAAATTGTCGCCGAACGGGCTGCGCACCGACGAATAGTTCGGGAAATCGCTGACGAACGCGCCGCCCGCGATGGCGAATTCCTGGCCTGGAAGACCGGTGTAGAAGCGGCCCGGGACGAACGGGCAATTCGGCCCGGCATTCCACGGCGCGCAGCCAGCACGGCCCGCCCACGGCGCGGACAGATTGCCCCAGGTGCTGAAATTGGTGTTGCGCGTGGTGCGATCGCGATCCGCCCAGCGCGCGCCGAAGCGCAGGTTGCGTAGGAAGCCCGCCTCGCTCACCTCGTAATCGGCGTCGACGCGCAGCGTATCCATCTTGGCGTCGTTCTTCTCGGCGCTGTCGAGAAGGAACCAGTAGTAGTTGTAGAAGCCGCTCGAGAAATAATCGGCGGGCGAGCCCTGCGGCGCGAGGAAGGTGACGCTCGGCGTCTTGCCGGTGGCGTCGATCGCAACGTCCGCCCAGGTGCTCATCGCACCGATCACCGAATCGCGATTCAGGTCCGACTTGACCCGCTGCGCCTCGAAATTGAGGCGCAGACGTTCGCTCACGTTCCACTTGATGTCGAACGAGAAATCCTCGGTCACGCCGGTGGCTTCACGCTGGAAGCGGAGGCTTTCCAGCGGAATGCCGCCGCGGCCGAACGGATTGGCGTAGGCGTCACCGGGACGTTGGGTCAGGATGCCGCTCTGGAAGACACCGTTCTGATCGAACTGCCAGGTGCTGCCCGCGCGCGGGACCGGGAACAGTGCGTCGTCGTTGACCAGCGCCACCAGCGCATATTCATCGGTGAAGAAGCTGGTCTTGGAGCGCAGCCATTCACCGGTGGCGACCACTGCGCCGCTCGGCGATTCCCATTGCACGGTGGCGTTGTAGGCCCGGCGCTTGCGCTCGAGTTCGGTGGTGCGGACGCCGGCGCCCTTGGGAGCAACCACGGTGCCCGGCGGCGGGAAATTGGCTTCGGTGAAGTTCGGCGTATCGCCGAGGCCCGCCGACGTCGCCGACTGGACGCGAAGGCACGGGCCGTCGAGCGCGGCTGCGCGATAGCAGGGGTCGGTCAGCTGCGACGCGTCGGTGCGCGAGATGAGCTTCGAATCCGCAACGCCGAACTGCAGGCCGATCGTGCCGATCCCGGTCCTGAAGGTGTTGGAAGCGAGGAGCGAGAAACCTGGGGTCCATTTCTTCGCCATGTCGCCGTAATTGGCTTCAAGCGTGCCAGCGATGTGGAAGCCGCCACGGTCGAGCGGCTTGCGGGTGACGAGGTTGACGGTGCCCGAGATGCCGCCGTCGATCATGTCGGCGGTGACGTTCTTGAACACCTCGACGCGGCCGAGGAGTTCGGACGAGACGTCGTTGAAGCTGAGTTCGCGCCCGCCGGTCGCGGAGAAGATATCGCGGCCGTTAAGTTCGGAACGGACGAACGGCAGGCCGCGCAGGATGACGCCGGTTCCCTCGACCGAGAAACGATCGGGATCGCTGGTCTTCTCGAAGCGGCCGATATTGATGCCGGGCACGCGCTGCAGGGCTTCAGCGACCGAACGGTCGGGAAGCGCGCCGATGTCCTCGGCGGTGATGACGTCGACCACCGTGTCCGCCTGGCGCTTGCGCGACTGCGCGCTGCCGAGTGCGGCACGGAAGCCGGTGACGACGATCTCGTCTCCGGCCTCTTCCGGAGTGGTCGCGGTGGTTGCGACCTCTTCTTCCTCGTCGGGATCCTTGGCCGGAGCGCTTTGCGCATAAGCGGGCTGAGCCGCAATCAGAGCCAGCGCCGATGCACTGGTGAAGATGCAAAAGCGGCTTGCATCAAGACCGAGCCGGTGACGACGAACCAAGTGATCCTCCCCCTGCCAAATGGCAACGCACAGGGAGCACACACCCCTGTAGCAGGCCAATGGATAACTCGGCTCGTGAACGTTCACAACAAAATAATGAACGTTCACATCTTGCGTCGTGAACGGCGCTGCGCGAAGCCTTGATGCTCTCGGGAGGGTCAGGTCTGTGAAGCCAATTCGACACATCGTCATCGTCGGCGGGGGCACCGCCGGATGGATGGCAGCAGCGGCGCTGTCGCGGCTGCGCGAAGGCAACGACCTTTCCATCACGCTCATCGAGTCGGAGGAGATCGGCACGGTCGGCGTGGGCGAAGCGACCATCCCGCCCTTCGTCGAGTTCAACCAATTGCTCGGGGTCGACGAGCGCGAGATGATGGCTTCCTGCCAGGCGACCTTCAAGCTCGGCATCCAGTTCGTGAACTGGGGTAAGCAGGGCGACAGCTACATCCATCCGTTCGGTGCCTACGGCTATCCGATCGACGGCGTCGGTTTCCAGCAGCATTGGCATCGTGCGCGTGCGCTGGGCGATGCGCGGCCGATCCAGGTCTTCAACCTCGAAACCATGGCCGCCTATTTCGGCAAGTTCGCGCGGACCGATGACTATCGCCGAGACGACCTGCCACCGGTTAACTACGCCTACCACATCGACGCATCGCGCTACGCTCGCTTCCTGCGCGGCCTTGCCGAAACGCGCGGCGTGGTGCGCAAGGAAGGCCGGGTCGCGGATACCGCGCTAGAGGGCGAAAGCGGCTTCGTCCAGTCGGTGACGATGCAGGACGGCACGGTCGTCGAAGGCGACCTGTTCGTCGACTGCTCGGGCTTTCGCGGACTGCTGATCGAGCAAGCCCTCGGCACCGGCTACGAGGACTGGCGCCATTATCTGCCGTGCGACCGCGCGGTGGCCCTGCCCTGCCTGCGCGAGGACGGCTCGCCCCCCGCCCCGTTCACCCGTGCCACCGCCCATTCGGCCGGCTGGCAATGGTGCGTCCCGCTGCAGCAGCGCAACGGAAACGGGCACGTCTATTGCAGCGAGTATATGGCCGACGACGAGGCGCTCGGGATCCTCAACGGCAACCTCGCCGGCAAGCCGCAGGCCGACCCCAATTTCCTCCGCTTCACCACCGGCCGCCGGAAGAAGTTCTGGAACGGCAACGTCGTCGCGCTGGGCCTTGCCGCGGGATTCATGGAGCCGCTCGAATCGACCTCGATCCATCTCATCAACACCGGGGTGAACAAGCTCATCTCCCTGCTCTCGCTCGACGGCATCACGCCGGTGCAGGAAGAGGCCTTCAATCGCCTGACGACCAAGGAATATCTGCGCATCCGCGATTTCCTGATCCTTCATTACAACGCCACGGAGCGCACCGATTCGGACTTCTGGAACCATGTCCGCACCATGGCCGTCCCCGACACGCTGACCGAGAAGATCGAACTGTTCCGCTTGAACGGACAGATTTTCCGGGAAGAGGACGAGCTGTTCACCGAAACCAGCTGGGCCGCGGTGATGATGGGGCAAGGCATCGCCATGGAAGGCCATAACCCGATGGCGGCGCGCATTCCCGCGGACGCACTGCGCGATCAGTTCAACGAGATCGAGAAATCGGTGCGCTACGTGGTCGAGCGGATGCCTGCGCATCACGACTATCTCGCCCGCTACTGCCCGGCGGCGGCTTAGCCGAGATTTCGGTCAGCGCATCAGGCCAGCACTTCTGAGGGCTTTCTCGATGACGTCCTGAACCTTGTTCACCGGGGGAGCGGCTGGACCACGTCGTGGGGGGCTTACCGCTGGCAAGGCGGCCGTCACCCGCGGCGAGGCGGCGGCGGCGGCGGTGGTGGCGGCGGTCTTGCGTCCGCCATCCAGTTTCCAGAACGCCACGATCCGGCGGGTCGAGGAGATGCCGGCGTCCAGCATGTAAGGACCGGCCGCCTCGCCCTGATTGGCCGCGACGGGATGCACCGGGGTGCCATGGCCCATGCTGGTAATCACATATTCCTCGATGACGTCACGGCCCTCGCCGTCGCGCCAGACCCGGCGAAGATGGCCAGCGACCTTTTCCGTGGCGCTGGGAGCGGCAGGAAGGCCCTGCAGCCCGCGCCATTGATCCACCAACGCCGCCGCATTGCCGGCATCAACCGTTCGATCGGCATTGCCGTGCCATACCGAAAGGGTCGGCCACGGACCGGCATGGCTCGATGCCGAGCGCACCAATGCCGCTAACTGGTCCGCGCCGAATGGCGACTTGGTCCGCATCCGCTCAAACGCTTCGGGAACCGTCGAGGCGGTGCCGAAGGGAAGACCGGCGATCACCGCGCCGCCGGCAAACACCTCGGGATAGGCGGCAAGCAGTGCGGCAGTCATCGCCCCGCCCGCCGACAGACCGGTGACAAAGACCCGCCGCGGGTCGAGCGCGTGCTTCCGGCAGAGCGCCTCTATCATCTGGATGACCGACAATACCTCGCCGCCGCCCCTGCCTGTATCGGCGGGCGCGAACCAGTTGAAGCAGAGGTTTGGGTTGTTCGCCCGCTGCTGCTCCGGAAACAGGACAGCAAAGCCATTCTCGTCCGCGGCACTGGTCCAGCCGGCACCCCGGTTATAGCCCCCGGCCGACTGCGTGCAGCCATGCAGGACGACCACCAGCGGCGCACCCGCAGGCAGGTCGCGCGGCAGATAGGTATGAGCCAGCAAGTCGCCGGGATTGGTCCCGAAGTCCGTCAGCGGCGCCAGCCGCTCGTCCGCTTGGTCGCTGGCCCGGCCGGGCAGTCGATTTCGCAGGGCGTTCAGGCGGGAATCGTGTCGTGAAGTCCGGGAATGCTGATTCTCCTGTCCGGTTCGGCAATGCATCAACACTTCACGAGCAATTTTGCTGCAGCGCAACATAAAATGGTGCGCTGCGATATAAGTTTTGGCTCCTTTAGCCTCGCAGCCAGCCCTGCCATTCCTCGGCGAGCGCCGCCGCCTCGGCCGGGGATCGGCAGGCGATGAACAAAGTGTCGTCGCCGCTAATGGTGCCTACCACGGCCGCCGGCGGAGCGGTGTCGAGGGCGACGCCGACCAGATGGGCGGACCCTGGCGGCGTCTTGAGGACAACGAGATTTGCGGCCGGCTCCGCGACACGGACCCATTCGGCGAACAGAGAACGGAGTCGCCCGTCGTCGGAACGCGCGGCCCCGAGCTGGTCCGGCAGCGTGTAACGGGTCTCTCCGCCGCGGCGGATCTTGATGGCGCCGAGCTGGTCGAGGTCCCGGCTGACGGTCGCCTGGGTAACTTCATAGCCCGCCTCGCGCAGGGCCGTGACGAGTTCGTCCTGGCGGGTCAGGCTATGTCGTCGAAGCAAGGCGGTCAGGGCCGCCAGGCGCTTGTTGCGGGCACCGGTCATGCAGTTCTTATGCATGAACTTGCATAGTCATGCAAACAGGACCATAGCCGCCCTCCCATGATTCGATCCGCCATTCTCGGCGCCTCCGGCTATGTCGGCGGCGAACTGCTCCGGCTCCTTTCCCGCCACCCGGGGATCGCCGCCACGCGCCTGTTCGGTGACAGCAAGGCCGGGCAGAAGCTGGGCGCGGTCCATCCCCACATCGGAGGTGCGGCCGCAGCGCTGGAAGTCGAGCGCTTCACGCCCGACGCACTCGATGGCATCGATCTGGTGTTCGCCGCCCTTCCCCATGGCGAGAGCCAGAAGTGGGCCGATACGATCCTCGCAAGCGGGGCAAGGCTGGTCGACCTCGGCGCCGATTTTCGCCTGCGCGATCCAGATGTTTATGCAACCTGGTATGGCGAAGCCCATCAGGCGCCGCATCTGCTCGACCAGTTCGTCTACGGCATCCCCGAACTACACTGCGAAGCGATCCGCTCGGCCCGGGCGGTGGCGGCGGCAGGCTGCTATCCGACCGCGACCATCCTCGCCTGCAAGCCACTGGTCGATGCCGGGCTGATCGATCCGAAGAGCCTGATCGTCGATGCGGCGAGCGGCGTCAGCGGCGCCGGCCGGGGGGTCAAGGAAGGCACCGCCTTCAACACCGTCGACGGAAGCTTCGCGGCCTACGGCTTGCTCAACCACCGGCACACCGCGGAGATGGAGCAGGCGCTGGGTGCGACGGTGCTGTTCACCCCTCACCTCGCCCCGATGACCCGCGGTATCCTTGCCACATGCTATGCCACTGCCGTCCGGGAAATGGCGGCTGACGAGCCCCTTAAGGTCCTGCGGGCCGCCTACGCCAATGAGCCGTTCGTGCGGGTAAGCGACGATCCCCCCGCGACCAAGTGGGTGTCGGGGAGTAACGGGGCCGTCGTCACCGCGCGCTACGATCCGCGAACCGGGCGCGTGCTGGCGCTGGGGGCGATCGACAATCTCGGCAAGGGCGCGGCCGGGCAGATGGTTCAGTGCGCCAATTTGATGTTCGGGTTGGACGAGGCCGCCGGCCTGTCGGCCGAAGGAGTGTTTCCATGAGCGTTACCGCCCCCGAAGGCTTTATCGCCGCCGGACTTCATGCCGGGATCAAGAAGTCGCGCCACGACATGGCACTGCTCGCGACCGAGGATCGGCAGCCGGTAACCTGCGCCGCCGTCTTCACCCAGAACAAGTTCTGCGCGCCGCCCGTGACCCTCGACCGCGACCTCCTGCAGGCCAATGGCGGCAAGGCGGCGGCGGTGGTCGTCAACAGCGGCAACGCCAATGCGGGGACCGGCGAGGCCGGGCTCCATGACGCGCGGGCGATGGGCGTGGCGACGGCGCAGGCGCTGGGCATCGACGCGGCGGGGGTGCTGGTCTGTTCGACCGGGATCATCGGCACGCCGCTTCCGATGGACGTGATCCTGCCGGCCATTCCGAAGCTCGGGGGTCAATTGTCGGTCGAAGGAGGCGCCGAAGCGGCCAAGGGCATCCTCACCACCGACCATGTCGCCAAGGAGGTCGTTGTCCAGGGCGACGGCTGGATCATCGGCGGCATGGCCAAGGGCTGCGGCATGATCGCGCCCAACATGGCGACGATGCTGGCCTTTCTCACCACCGACGCCGACGTTCCGCGCGACCTGCTGCAGGCGATGCTGACGTCGGCGAGCGACGCGACCTTCAACACGCTCAACGTCGATGGCGCGACCTCGACCAACGATACCGCAATGCTGTTCGCCAGCGGCCGCAGAGGCACCCCTAGCGACCTCGACGGCTTCGGCCGCGCGCTCGAGGAAGCCTGCCGCCTGCTGACGCTCAAGATGGCGCATGACGCCGAGGGCATGACCCGCCTCGCCCATCTCCACGTCACCGGCGCGGCGAGCGACGCCGAAGCCCGGATCGCGGCCAAGAACATCGCCGAGAACAATCTCGTCAAATGCAGCTGGTATGGCGCCGATCCCTATTGGGGCCGACTGCTGGCGGCGGCGGGATCGGCCGGGGTCGCGCTCGACGTCGACAAGAGCTTTGTCAGTTATGGCGGGATCAAGGTCGCCGAGGGCGGCACCAATTGCGCGCATGACGCGCAGGCGCTGACCGAGCACATGCTGGGCCAGCAATTCCGGATCGAGGTCAACCTCGGTGCCGGCAATGGCGAAGCGCGGGTGATCGGGGTGGATCTCGGCCCGGGCTACATCAAAGAGAATAGCGTGACCTCATGACCGCCAATGCCACCCCCGCCGCGCTCGCCAAGAGCCAGCTGACCCCCACCAGCACCGCCGAGATCCTGGTCGAGGCGCTGCCTTACATCCAGGAATTCGCCGGCAAGTCGGTGGTGGTGAAGCTCGGCGGCGCCGCGATCGACCCCGAGAGCGACCGCGCGCTGGCGCAGGACGTGCTGCTGCTCCGCTCGGTCGGCGTGCGCTGCGTGCTGGTGCATGGCGGCGGGCCGCAGGTCGACGCGATGCTGCGCCGGGTCGGCAAGCAGCCGGAGTTCCGCGACGGCCTCCGCGTAACAGATGCCGAGACGCTCGAAATCGTCCGCATGGTGCTGGTCGGCAAGATCAACCGCGACCTGGTCGCCACCATCAACGGCGAGGCTGGCGCGGAGCCGGTGGCGCTCGGCGTTTCCGGCGAGGATGCGGGACTGCTGCGGGTCACGCAGCGCGACGCGTCGCTCGGCTTCGTCGGCGACGTGACCGAAGTCCGCGCCCAGCATCTGTTGAAGCTGCTCGACGGCGGCATGGTCCCGGTCGTCTCGACCATCGGCGCGGACGAAAACGGGCAGCCGTTCAACGTCAACGCCGACGAAGCCGCCAAGGCCATCGCCATCGCGATGGGCGCGGAGAAGATCGTCTACCTCACCGCCGCGCCGGGCCTGCTCGAGGACGCCAAGGACGAGACCAGCCTGGTCCCGCGCCTGACCGCGCCCGAACTTCGCGAGCGGATCGCGCATGACAGCGTCGGCGGTGGCATGATCCCCAAGCTCACCGCCTGCCTCGAAGCGGTCGAGGGCGGCGTGCCCTACGCCCACATCATCGACGGGCGCGTTCCCCATGCCTTGCTGATCGAACTGCTCACGCGGCACGGCATTGGCACGATGATCCGGCAGGAGGCCAATTGGTGAAGCATCTTCTGACCCTGGCCGACCTGTCCGGCGCCGATATCGAAGCGATGCTGGCGCTGGCCGAGGCGCCGCCTGCCCCGTTGCTCACCGGCAAGGGCGCCGCGCTTTACTTCGAGAAGCCGAGCGCGCGGACCCGCAACTCGATGGAGCTTGCCGTCCACCAGCTTGGCGGACATCCGATCTATCTTACCGCTGGCGAGCTCGGCATCGGCACGCGCGAGAGCGTCGAGGACGTCGCCCGCACCCTCGCCTGCTATCACGGCGTGATCTGCGCCCGAGTGTTCGACCACGGCCTGCTGCAGGCGCTGGCGGCGGCGAGCCCGGTGCCGGTGGTGAACATGCTGTCGGGCACCGACCACCCCCTCCAGGGGCTCGCCGACCTCCTCACCATCAAGCAGCTTTGCGGACGGATCGAGGGCGTGAAGGTCGCCTACGTCGGCGACGGCGACAATAATGTCGCGCGCAGCCTGGCGCAGGGGTGCGCCGCGCTCGGCGCCGAACTGACCATCGTCGCGCCCGAAGGTTATCAGCTGTCGGACGCGCCCGCCGGTGTCGTCCAGACCGCCGACCAGGCGGCCGTCGCCGGCGCCGACGTCGTCTACAGCGACGTCTTCGTGTCGATGGGCCAGGACAGCGAAACCGAAAAGCGGATGGCCGACCTCGCCGCCTATCAGGTCAACGAGGCGCTGATCGCCCGCGCGCCTGACGCCTGGTTCCTCCACTGTCTCCCCGCCCGGCGCGGCGAGGAAGTGACGGCGGGGGTTATCGACGGGCCCAGGAGCGCCATCTGGCGCCAGGCCGAAAACCGGATGCACACGGCGCGCGGCGCGCTGATGTGGCTTTTGCAGCAGGACTGAACAATCATGGCTAAGCTCAAGGTCGTACTCGCTTACTCGGGCGGGCTCGACACCTCGATCATCCTAAAGTGGCTGCAGACCGAATATGACGCGGAGGTGGTGACCTTCACCGCCGACCTCGGCCAGGGCGAGGAAGTCGAGCCCGCGCGCAAGAAGGCCGAGCTGCTCGGCGTGAAGCCCGAGAACATCTTCATTGAGGATGTCCAAGAGGAATTCGTGCGCGACTTCGTGTTCCCGATGTTCCGCGCCAATACCGTCTACGAGGGCCAGTACCTCCTCGGCACCTCGATCGCGCGGCCGCTGATCGCCAAGCGCCAGATCGAGATCGCGCGTCAGGTCGGCGCTGACGCGGTGTGTCACGGCGCGACCGGCAAGGGCAACGATCAGGTCCGTTTCGAACTCGGCTATTATGCGCTGGAGCCCGACATCCGCGTCATCGCTCCGTGGCGCGAGTGGGAATTCGCCAGCCGCGAACAATTGATCGACTTCGCCGAGAAGAACCAGATCCCGATCGCCAAGGATAAGCGCGGCGAAAGCCCCTTCTCGATCGACGCCAACCTCCTTCACTCGTCGAGCGAAGGCAAGGTGCTGGAAGACCCGGGCGTGGAGGCACCCGAATATGTGCACCAGCGCACCATCTCGCCCGAGGATGCGCCCGATACGCCAACCGAAATCACCATCGATTTCGAGAAGGGCGACCCGGTCGCGATCGACGGCATCGCGCTGTCGCCGGCGGCGCTGCTGACGCGCTTGAATGAGCTTGGCCGCGATAACGGCATCGGCCGCCTCGACCTCGTCGAGAACCGCTTCGTCGGGATGAAGAGCCGCGGTATCTACGAGACGCCGGGCGGGACGATCCTGCTGGCGGCGCACCGCGGGATCGAGAGCATCACGCTCGACGGCGGGGCGATGCACCTCAAGGATTCGATCATGCCGCGCTACGCCAGCCTGATCTACAACGGCTTCTGGTTCGCCCCCGAGCGCGAGATGCTGCAGGCGCTGATCGACACCAGCCAGGAGATGGTGAGCGGGCGGGTGCGGATGAAGCTCTACAAGGGCAATGCGACTGTGATCGGCCGCGAAAGCGACTATTCGCTCTACGACGAGGACCTCGTGACCTTCGAGGAAGGGTCGGGCTCCTACGACCAGCGCGACGCGGCGGGCTTCATCAAGCTGAACGCGCTGCGCCTGCGCATCGCCGCGCAGCGCAAGAAGAAGCTACAGATCCAGTAGCGCCTTCCACCGCGCGACCTGCTCGCGAACCCGGACCGGCGCGGTGCCGCCGTGGCTGGTCCGGCTGTTGACCGAGGCTTCGACACTGAGGACGTCGTAGACGTTGCTGTCGAGGCGGGCGTCGATGGCTTGCAGCGTCTCGAGCGGCAGGTCAGCAAGGTCGCATCCCGCATCCTCCGCAGCCTTTACCGCGCGGCCGGTGATGTGGTGTGCCTCGCGGAACGGGACACCGGCCTCGCGCACCAGCCAGTCGGCGAGGTCGGTGGCGGTGGCAAAGCCCTGCGCTGCGACCTCCCGCATCCGGGCGGGCTTGAAGGCCGCGCTCTCGACGCTGCCCGCAAGCGCGGCGAGGCTGAGCGCCAGCAGGTCGTGCGCTTCGAAGGTCGGCGCCTTGTCGTCCTGCATGTCCTTGGAATAGGCGAGCGGCAGGCCCTTCATGGTGATCATCAGGCCGGTGAACAGCCCGACGATCCGTCCCGAATGGCCGCGCACCAGCTCGGCGGCATCGGGATTGCGCTTCTGCGGCATGATCGAGCTTCCGGTCGACCATTGGTCCGACAGCTGGACGAAGCCGAATGGCGGGCTGGCCCAGTTGATCAGCTCTTCGGCCAGCCGCGAAAGGTGCAGGCTGCACTGCGCCGCGGCGGCAAGATAATCGAGCGCGAAGTCGCGGTCCGACACGCTGTCGAGGCTGTTGCCGGTCGGCCGCTCGAAGCCCAGTGCGGCGGCGGTCGCCTCGCGGTCGATCGGAAAGCCCGTACCGGCCAACGCGGCAGCGCCCAATGGACACTCCCCCGCCCGTTCGTCGGCGGCGAAGAAGCGCGACACGTCGCGCTGCAGCATCTCGACATAAGCAAGGAGGTGGTGGCCAAGGGTCACCGGCTGCGCGACCTGCAGGTGCGTGAAGCCGGGCATGATGGTCTCAGCATGCTCTTCGGCGCGTGCGACCAGCACCGATTGCAGCCGGACGATCGCCTCGGCGGCCTCGCGGCACGCGCCCCGCACCCACAGGCGGAAGTCGGTCGCGACCTGGTCGTTTCGCGAGCGGGCGGTGTGCAAGCGGCCGGCGGCGGGGCCGATCAGTTCGGCAAGGCGGCTTTCGACCGCCATGTGGATGTCCTCGAGAGCAAGGTCGCTCGGCGGCCCGTCGCGCTCGAACTCCTCCTCGATGGTGTCCAGCCCGGCAAGGATGGCGGCGGCGTCCTCGGCTCCGACGATGCCCTGGTCGAGCAGCATGGCGGCATGGGCGCGCGATCCCGCCAGATCCTCGCGCCACATCCGCCGGTCGACCGGCAGCGACGCATTGATGGTCTGCATGATCTCGGACGGTCCGGCGGCGAAGCGGCCACCCCACATCTTGTTGCTCTGGCTCATGGGCTGCGGCTCATAAGGCCTGCGCCTCAAGCCGTCACCTTCTCCAGCGCCGCCGCCAACTCCGACTGGCGGAACGGCTTGCTGAGGTGAGGAAAGGCCGGGGACAGACTTTCGAGGTCGGCATAGCCCGACACCACCAGCACAGGCAGGTTCGCGACACGCTCGCGCAGGCGCACCGCAAGGTCGGTCCCGCTCAATCCCGGCATCAATTGATCGGTTACCAGCAGGTTCGGCACCAATCCGTCCGCGACCAGCGCAAGCGCCGCTTCCCCGCTGTCGGCTTCGATCACGCGATAACCAAGGTCGGCAAGCATCCCCGCGGTGGAGGCCCGCACCAGTTCCTCGTCATCGACCAGCAGCACCGTGCCCGCGCCGTGAGCGTCCGGCTCACCGACGGCCTGGATTCCGTGAGTGGCCTCCCCCTCCGCCAGCGGCAGCCACAATTCGATGGTGGTGCCCATGCCCGGCGCCGAGCGGATGTCGAGCGCGCCGCCGAGTTGCGCGGCCAGGCCGTGGACCATCGACAGGCCGAGCCCGGTGCCCTTGCCGACGCCCTTGGTCGAGAAGAAGGGTTCGATTGCGCGGCGGCGGGTGTCCTCGTCCATGCCGAGCCCGGTGTCGCTGACCGACAGCACGACGTGCGGACGCTGCGGAAGACCGAGGCGCCGACCAGATCCCTCCGGCTCCTCGCGCGCTCCGATGCTCAGCGTGCCGCCTTCGGGCATTGCGTCCCGCGCGTTCACGCTGAGATTGAGCAGCGCCATCTCCAGTTGGTTGCCGTCGGCAAGCGCGGCCGGCAGTTCGGGCGGCAACTGCGTCACCACCCGAATTCGCGGGCCCGAGGTCGAGTCTACCAGCTCGCTCATTTCCGACACGACCAGTTTCAGGTCGATCGCCTGCGGCTTCAGCGGCTGGCGGCGGGCAAAGGCGAGCAGTCGCTGGACCAGCACCCGCGCCTTCTCCGCGGACGCCAGGGCGCCCTCGACCAGCCGGCCGGTGCGATCGTCGAGGACCTGCTTGCGCTGCAGCAGGTCAAGGCTGCCGATGATCGGGGTCAGTAGATTGTTGAAATCATGCGCCACGCCGCCGGTCAGCTGACCCATCGCCTCGAGCTTCTGGCTCTGACGCAGTGCATCCTGCGCCGCCTCGCGCTCGGCGACCACTTTCTCGACCTCGCGCTCGAGCCCCTCGGTCAACCTTTTCTCATGGTCGATATCGATGGAGGCCACGACACCTCCAGTGATCGGGCCATCTGCTTCGTCGCGGATCGGGGCTGCGACATAGCGCAGCCACCGCAAGCTGCCGTCGCCCCGGCGTACCTGGCATTCGAGCTCGGGTCGCTCCTCCCCGGCCAAGGCCCGGGCAAGGGGATATTCCTCACTTTCCACCTGTCGGCCGTTCGCGTGAAAGGCGACATAATCGTCGCGATACGAACTGACGCTGGCACTTTCGACCAGCTCCTGATCGATCAGTTCGGTTACCTGATGATTGCTTCCGGTCAGCCTGCCGTTCGAATCGGAGAAGATCAGCCCCACCGGCACCGCTTCGAGGATGGCGCGCAAGCGCGCCTCGCCGGCACGCAGGGCACGGTCGGCCTCGATCCGGTCGTCGATGTCGGTGCAGGTGCCCATCCAGCGCACGATGTCGCCGGCTTCGTTGCGGATCGGTAAGGCGCGACCGAGCACCCAGCGGTAGGCCCCGGTATGATGCCGCAGGCGATATTCGATCTCGTACGGCTTGCCGGTTTCGAGCGATTCCTTCCAGGTCTGCCAGGCAAGCGCCTGATCCTCCGGGTGGAACATGCCGTTCCATCCCGCGCCATCGGTCGATCCGAACGGCGTTCCGGTGAATTCGTACCAGCGGTCGTTGTAGAAGTCGTGATAGCCGTCCGGCAGGGTCGACCAGACCATCTGCGGGATCGCGTTCAGGCGTACCCGGAGCTCCTGCTCGCTGCGGCGGAGCGCTTCCTCCTGCTCAACCCGCTCGGTGACATCGGTGAACAGGATCGCGACCGTATTGTCCGCCCGTGCGCCGATCGGAAAGGCATAGACCTCGAACCACCGGCCGAGCGGCTCGGCATGGTCGATGAAGCGCACGTGCTGACCGGTCAGGGCGACGTTGCCATAGCGTTCGAACCAGCTTTGCTCGAGCCCGGGGACGGCTTCGCGGACCGACCCATTGAGCACTTCCGGCCCGAGACCGGTGTGGCGGCTGAATGCCGGATTGAGTTCGGTGAAACGGTAGTCGACGGGCGTTTGATGCTCGTCGAAGGTCACCTGGATGGTGCAGAACCCCTGCTCCATCGATTCAAACAGCGCGCGATACCGCTCTTCCTTGGCGCGCAGGGCTTCCTCAGCCGCCTTGCGGGCACTGATGTCCTCGGCGATCGGAATGAAGCACAGAAGCTTGCCGTCGTCGTCATACTGGGCGCCAAGCGTCAGGTTCACCCAGATGTCGCTGCCGTCGGGCGCCACGTAGCGCTTTTCGCTGTCGAAGCCCTTGCTTTCGCCGCGAAGCATCGCCCGCACCTGCGCCACGTCGCGGTCGATGTCGTCTGGGTGGGTTATCGACTGCCAGCCGCTACCAAGCACTTCTTCGCGGCTGCGACGGAGGATCTGACAATAGCGGTCGTTGATCTCGAGAAACGGTCCGTCCGGTGAAACGCGGGCAACGCCAACGCCGGCCTGCTCGAAGATCGCGCGGTAGCGGGCCTCGGCTTCTTGAATCTCCTGCTCGACCAGCTTCCGGTCGTGAATGTCGACGGCTGTTCCAACCCACCTTTTCTCGGCGCCATCCTCGCCCATCGGCACCGGGAGAGCGCTGACAGTGTGCCAGCGGAATTCGCCGTCATGCCTGCGGATCCGATATTCGGTTTCGTAGCGTGAGCCAGATCGGACTGCCTCGTTCCAGCAGGCCCATCCGCGCTCGACGTCATCGGGGTGCAGGGTGCCGGCCCATCCGGTGCCGAGCAGTTCTTCCTTGGGCCGACCCGTGTAGCGCGCGAAGGTGTCGTTGACGTAGCTGTTGCCGCCGTCGGGGGCAGTGATGAAAAGCATTCCGGGCAGCGCTTCGGCGAGCGTGCGGAATTGCGCTTCCGAGCGGGCCAGTGCGACCTCCGCTGCCTTGGCCGCGGTGATCTCCTCGGCGGAGATGGCGACCCCGGTGATGTCCCCCGCGGCGGAGCGGACCGGCAGCCAATTCTCGCGCCAGGTGCGGACCACGCCCGGAAAAGCCGGCGTTTCACCGTTGAGCTCCAGACCGATGATTTCCTCGCCCGCGAACACCCGGCGAAGGGCGGATTCTCCCTGGTCGGCAAGATCGGGAAGAAGCTCGCGGACAGTCTTGCCGAGGTGTTCGGCGGCCGGAATGCCGTTGATCTCGGCCATCCGCTCGTTGATCCGGACGAACCGCATCTCCTTGTCGAGAATGGCGAGACCGATCGGCGTCGTGGCGTAGATTGCCTCGATTTCCTCGGCAGCCATGCGCGCGGTTTCCTGCGCAAAGCGCTGATCGGTGACGTCGGTGCTGGTCCCGAACCAATAGTCGACCTTGCCGTCGGAGCCCCGATGGGGTTCGGCGCGGGCCAGGAACTCGCGATAGCTGCCGTCATGCTGGCGCAGGGGGTAATGGCATTCGTAGCTGGTCTGCGTCTGCACCGCCCGGTGCCATGTGTCAGCAACCCGCTGCACGGCATCGGGGTGGATCGCACGCCCCCATCCATCGCCGAGCAGTTCCTCGAGGCTCAGCCCGAGGAAGTCGACAGCGCGCTTGTTGAACCACACCGCCCGGCCCTGGCTGTCGGTGATCCACGCAAGCTGCGGAAATTCGTCGGCTACTTCACGCCACAGCAGCGGTGGGAGCTGATCTGGCCCGGGGCTGGTCGACACATCCATGCAACGCCTGCTTCTTCGGGCCTGTTGACGTCATAGCCGAGCAGCGAAGCGTAACGCAAACTGGCCTCTGGGCCGGGGGTTGCACCGGTGCGGGGAGCGACCTAGCGCTTGATCACATTCTGTCTGCTCCGGGGGATCCATGTCACTGCCGCCCGTCTTCGCGCCTCTTCGCCTGCCGGTCATCGGCGCGCCCTTGTTCATCGTGTCCAGTCCTTCTCTGGTCATCGCGCAATGCAAGGCGGGGGTGGTCGGAAGCTTCCCGGCGCTGAACGCGCGGCCGCAAAGCCAGCTCGACGAGTGGCTGCACGAAATCACCGAAGCGCTGGCCGAACATGACCGCGCCAATCCCGACGCACCGGCCGCCCCGTTCGCGGTCAACCAGATCGTGCACCGTTCGAACACCCGCTTCGAAGAGGATATGGCGACCTGCGCCAAGTGGAAGGTGCCGATCGTGATCACCTCGCTCGGTGCGCGCGAGGAGCTCAACCAGGCGGTCCACGGCTGGGGCGGGATCACCCTCCACGACGTGATCGACGACCGGTTCGCACGCAAGGCGATCGAAAAGGGCGCCGACGGGCTGATCGCGGTCGCCGCCGGCGCCGGTGGCCATGCCGGGCGTTGGTCGCCGTTTGCACTGGTCCAGGAGATCAGGAGCTGGTTCGACGGGCCGCTGGCGCTGTCGGGTTCGATCGCCAACGGCGGCGCGATCCTCGCCGCGCAGGCCATGGGCGCCGACGTCGCGTACATCGGCTCCCCCTTCATCGCCACCGACGAAGCGCGGGCCAGCGATGGCTACAAGCAGGGTATCGTCGAAGGCTCGGCGAAGGACATCGTCTATTCCAGCCTGTTCACCGGGGTCCACGGCAACTACCTCCGCGCGTCGATCGAGCAGGCCGGGCTCGATCCCGACAATTTGCCCGAAAGCTCCCCCGAGGCGATGAGCTTCGGCGGCGCGGCCGGTGCCAAGGCGTGGAAGGACATCTGGGGGTCGGGCCAGGGGATCGGCGCGATCGACCGCGTGCAGCCCGCAGGCGAACTGGTGGCCCGGTGGAGCGAGGAATATCGCGCGGCCAAGGCGCGCGTCTGCGGCTAGGCGCTCAGACCCGCTCCAGCACCGAGCGCCACTGATCGGGCCAGGGCACCGGACGGCGCCCGGCCCGGCTCACCGCGACATGGACGAACGTGCCGGCCGCCGCCGCTTCCTCTGCGCCCTTTGCGAACACCCCGAGGCGGTAGCGGACGCTCGAGCGGCCGAGCTCTTCCACCGCCAGTCCGACCTCGACCTCGCCCGGGAAACTGAGCGGCGCGAAATAGTCGCAGGCGGTGCCGACCACCAGGCAGATCGGGTCGCCGGCAACGATGTCGAGCAATCCCTCCCCGACCAGCAAGGCGTTCACCGCGCTGTCGAACCACTGGTAATAGACCGTGTTGTTGACGTGCCCGTAGGCGTCATTATCCGCCCAGCGCAGGGTGATCTCGTGCCAGCGGCGGAAGGCTTCGCGGCGCGGCGCCACCGGACGGCTCACCAGGCGGCCTCGTACAGGCGCTGCGCGTCGGCTTCGCTAATCGCCACGGGATTGTTCACCAGCAGGCGGGTCTGCTTCATCGCTTCGCGGGCGAGCATCGGCGCCTCGTCGCGGCCGATGCCGTGGTCCCGCAGCCGCGGCTTCAGCCCGGTGGCGAGGATCATCTCTTCCAGCCGCTCGACCAGCCGGGCCGCAGCCGCCTGCGATCCGAGCGAGGCGGCCGAGGGATCGAGGATGGCGGCAAGCTCGGCATAAGGCTCCCGCGCGGCCTCGGCGTTGAACGAAAGCACCGGGCGCAGCATCAGCGCGTTGCTGAGGCCGTGGGCGAGGTGGTGGATCCCGCCCAACGGATAGGCCAGCGCGTGCACCCCCGCGACCGGCGCATTGGCGAACGCCAGCCCGGCGAGGTGCGCCCCGACCAGCATTGCCTCGCGCGCCGCGACATTGCCCGGCTCGTCGCAGGCGAGCAGCAGGTTCGCCGACAACAGCCGCAACGCCTCTCGGGCCTGCATGTCGGACACCGGGTTCTTCGCCCTCGCCGAGGTATAGGCCTCGATCGCATGGACCATCGCGTCCACCCCGGTCGCTGCGGTCAGGGCCCGCGGTTTTCGGAGGGTCAGCGAAGCGTCGAGAACGGCGACGTCGGGGATCAGCGCCGCGGCATTGACCCCGCGCTTCTCCGCCCCCTCGACCGTGATGATGGCGACCGGAGTCGCTTCGGACCCGGTCCCGGCGGTGGTCGGCACCAGCGCAAGAGGAAGGCGCCGCCCACGAGCCAGGCCAACGCCCCAGATCGCATCGAGATCGTCCCCGGACCCCAGGAGGTAGGCGGCGAGCTTGGCGACATCCATCGGGCTCCCGCCGCCAAAGCCGATCACCGAGGTCGCCCCGGCGGTTCGGCCGGCCGCACCCGCGGCAAGCAGGGTCGCCCGGCTGGGATCCGCTTCGACCGCGTCGAACAGGACGATCTCCCGGTCCCGTTGAAGCTCTTCGAGGAGCGGGTCGAGAAGGCCCATCGACCGGACCGCGCCATCGCTGACCAGCAGCACCGGTCCCGGCGGCAGGACGGCGGCGAGTTCAGGCGCCCTCCCCTGTCCGATCAGGAGCCGCGGGCCGGGGTTGAGGATCTGGTTCGGGGTCACCGCCCCGGCCTAGCGGCTCAGCGGTTGCTGTTCCAGATGAGGTCGCGTTCGAGCCGGCCCATCAGCGCCCGGGCCGGGCTTGGCACCGGCTGGTCGTTGAGTTGCTCCTCGTCGAGACGCCGAACCCGCTCGTACAGGTCGATGCTCGACGAGATCAGTGCACGGGCGGCGGGCGGCAACTGCTCGACCACCACCGGATCGCTGGCGCCGGCATGGCCCAGTCGCCGTTCGGGACGACGGCCCGAAGCAGCGCTCAGCTCGCCCGTCTCGACCGCGCGCTGGGTCAGCAGCCAGGCGATGATGTGCATCAGCCGGGTCGTGACCTTGAGCGACTCGCACGCGAAACCGACCCGGACGAACGGTTCGAGCAGGTCTCGGTCGGCGCGGCTCCCGACGTCGAAATAGGTCCGCGCCTCGTCGGCCAGCAGCATCGCCTCGGTGTAAAGGCTTTCCACCAGCCGCGGCGTGATCCGGCTTCCCCCACCCGGTTCGAGGTTCGAAATATCCTTCATGTCCTGTCTACCATAATGCTTTCGCTTCGAGGGGGAACAGCGACGCGGCTGGCTTGGCTCCCTCTCGTCCCGTTCCGAGACGCGTTTCCGGACGGTCGGTCAGGCAATGATATCCGGAACGGCGGCATCGTGAAGCATCTGGAGCTCGTCCTTGAGCCGCAGCTTGCGCTTCTTCAACCGGGCCAGCGTCATCAGGTCCACGTCGCCGCTCGCCACGCGCGCGCTGATCTCGGCGTCGAGTCGGCGATGCTCGACGCGGAGGGCTTCGATATGGGAGGTCGGCTGATCGTCGTTCATGGGCAGGATATGGATTCGGCTGGCTCGTGGTTCACGGCGGATTGCGGGCCCAGCGGGGCCAGTGGCGCAAATTGGGCGGGACAAACCGGGCGTTTCATGGTTTTCTCATGTGGCTGTCACACCAACGAAAGGGAATGACGCACGATGGAAAAGGCTCACGTCGAGGCACTCGAGAACAAGCATGCTGCCGTCCAGTCACAGATTGACGCGGAAGAGCGGCGACCCAACCCTGACGACATCCTTCTCCACCGGCTCAAGAAAGAAAAACTCCGCCTCAAGGACGAAATGCTCGGCCTGACGGTGCATTGAGCTGACCTGCCGCTCCCCTCGCTTCGGGGGGAGCAGCTTGTCCAGCCCTAGA
Organism: Sphingomonas kaistensis; assembly: GCF_011927725.1. Lineage (NCBI taxonomy): Bacteria > Pseudomonadati > Pseudomonadota > Alphaproteobacteria > Sphingomonadales > Sphingomonadaceae > Sphingomonas > Sphingomonas kaistensis. The sequence continues at coordinate 2,323,192 of NZ_JAATJC010000001.1, forward strand.
CCGGCCGACTCAAACCCGGGAACGATCAACCGGAACCTGCACCATCGCGCAGGCTTCGGGCTCAATCGTCGCGGCTGACCTTCTCGATCCGCTCGTGACGCTCCTGGGATTCGAGCGTCATGGTTGCGATCGGGCGGGCTTCCAGGCGACCGAGGCCGATGGGTTCGCCGGTTACTTCGCAATAGCCATATTCGCCCGCATAAAGGCGGCGGATGGCGGCGTCGATCTTGGCGATCAGCTTGCGCTGGCGGTCACGGGTGCGAAGTTCGATACCCCAGTCGGTCTCGCTCGAAGCGCGGTCGGCCAGGTCGGGTTCGCGAAGGGTGTCGACCTGAAGCTGGGCCATGGTGGCGCGGCTTTCCTCGACGATGGCTTCCTTCCATGCCCGGAGCTTTCCGAGGAAGTAGGCCCGCTGCATCGACCCCATGAATTCTTCCTGGTCGCAAGGGCGATAGCCCTCGGGCAGGATGATGCGGTCGAACGATTCCGGTGTGTCGTAGACGTCGCTAAGCGCGGTAGCCATCTCTTCCTCCCCAAGTGGGTCGGAATGCCGGCGGCATGTCACCATGGCGCGCCGGTACCAACCCAAAGCACACCCGCCGCCCGGCCCTGCCCCAAACGCAGCACAACAAGCGGCGATCACTAGACTTTTCGGGAACTTACGCCCCGCGAAGTCGATCTCATTCCCCTGCGGCGCCTGTACTTAACGCCGCAGGGCTGAACAAGCGGTGAAACGCCTTTCCCGCACCATGTTGCCAAAATAACGCAACCTCACGCCGCACCCCGAAGGTTGCACCCCGGGGAGCGCTTCGCGCATAGCGCTGGCGATGCGCATCCTCCTCACCAACGACGACGGCGTGAATGCCTCGGGCCTCAAGCTGCTGGAGGAGGTCGCGAGCGCCTTCACCGACGACCTGTGGGTGGTCGCCCCGGCCGAGGAGCAGTCGGGCACCGGCCATTCGCTGACCCTGACCCGCCCGGTCCGCCTGCGCCGACTCGGCGAACGCCGCTTCGCGGTGGCCGGAACGCCGACCGACGCGGTGCTGATGGCGCTGTTCCACCTGATGCCCGACGAGCGGCCCGACGTGATCATCTCGGGCATCAATCGCGGTGCGAACCTGGCCGAGGACGTTACCTACAGCGGAACAGTATCGGCCGCGATGGAAGGCGCGCTGGCGGGCGTTCGCTCGATCGCGCTGAGCCAGGTCTATGCCCGCGAAGGCATGGGCGACACCGTTCCGTTCGCCGCCGCCGCCCACTGGGCACCGCGCGTGCTCGAGCAATTGCTGCAGACCCCCCACGAGCCGGGGACGCTGATCAACGTCAACTTCCCGGCCCTCGCGCCTGAAGAGGTAAAGGGGATCAAGGTGGTTCGGCAGGGCATCCGGGACTATGGTCGGACCCGCATCGTTCAGCGCACCGACCCGCGCGGCTATCCCTATTACTGGTTCGGGCTCGGTCCCTCGATCGAGACCCCGGGCCACCAGACCGATCTCGAGGCGATCGCCGACGGCCATGTCTCGGTGACGCCGCTCCACCTCGACCTGACGCATGACCAGTCGCTGCAGGCGCTCGCCGATCGCTTCACCAATCGATGAGCTTCGATCCGGCGTTATGGTACGAGGTCAAGGAGCTGGTCCGGCACTCTACCGGCTGGCCGATGGACACGCTCCACGTGATGGGCGGAGTGCTCCTCCAGTTGGTCCTCGCCGCGCTGCTGCGGACCTCGCTCGCCAGCAAGTGGCCGTGGCTGATCGTCCTGCTGCTGGAGCTTGCCAACGAAGCCTACGACCTATGGTTGGAGCGCTGGCCTTCGCTCCCGATGCAGGTCGGTGAAGGGCTTCGTGACCTGATCGGGACCATGCTCCTTCCGACGATCCTGCTGTGGGTGGCCAGGAACCGCCCCAGGCTGCTGAGCGGCCGGGGCAGATGAGCCCGCTCAGATCCCTGCGCCTGATCGTCGCTGCGCTGCCCGACGGCGGAAGGCGGCGGCTTGGCGTGCTCGCGCTTGCGACCATCGCCGGCGGCCTGTTCGAGTTCGCGCTGCTGGCGGCCCTCGTCATGCTGATCAGGCGCTGGCTCGACGGCGGCGGCGCGGAGGGTGCGGCCCTGTTGTTCGTCGCCGCGGCGCTGGCGGCAGGCGCCATCCGCTTCGCTTTGCTGGTCCTGACCCAGCGCCTTGCGTTCGACACCGGACACCGGCTGATCGTCGCGGTGCAGCGGCGCGTTCTGGCGCGCGACTGGCCGACCCATGTCGCAGCCCGCACGAGCGGCCCGCTGGCGGCGATCGACTTTGCCGAACAATGGCTCTTTTCGGCGCTGCTGCCGCTGCTTCAGGCTGCCGGAGCGTTGGTCCTGGCTGTCGGCATCCTGGCCGGGCTGCTATGGCTCGACGCGCCCGCCGCCCTTGCCGCGGCGGGGGTGCTTTCCCTGCTGTTCGTCGCTTCCAACCTGCTGGTCCGCGGTCGCCTGAGACGCGCCGGAGACGAGCTTGGCGATGGCTTCGAGAATCGCATCGCCGCGGTGCAGGAGCATGTCGGCGCGATGCGCGAGTTGATCTTGGGCGGCGCGCGCGGCCAGGCGGCGGAGCGGTTCCGCCGCATCGACGCCCGCCTCGCCGATGCCCGCACCGCCTTGCTGACCGCGCAGGGCGTGCCCCGGATCCTGGTCGAAAGCCTCGGCCTCGTCGTACTTGCGCTGGTCGCCTGGTGGCTCGCGGGCCGCGAGGGAGGCCTTGCCGCCGCGCTGCCGACACTGGCCGCTTTGGGCCTCGGGGCCCAACGCCTGCTGCCGCTGCTGCAGCAGGTGAACCAGAGCTACAACGCGCTGGCTTCGACCGGCGCCATCCAGGAGCGGATGGCCGCCCTGCTGGCAGAGCCCGACCTCGACCTCTCGCCTCCGCCCCCTGCCCTTCCTTTCGCCACCGAGATCAGGCTGGAAGACGTCACCTTCCGCTACCCTGGCCGCGACGAGCCGGCGCTTGCCGGGATCGACCTCCTGATCCGGCGCGGCGAGCGGATCGCGCTGGCCGGGCCCAACGGCAGCGGAAAGAGCACGCTGGCCGATCTCGTGATGGGATTGCTCCAGCCCTCTCACGGGCAGGTGCTGATCGACGGAACGCCGCTATCGCGCGACCTTACGCCCGCCTGGCAGCGCAATGTCGCACATGTTCCTCAATCCCCCTTCGTCGCCGACACCACCCTCCTCGCGAACATCGCCTTCATGGATCCGTCGCCCGACACCCGCCGGGTGCTGGACGCGGTGCGGCTGGCGGGGCTCGACGAGCTGGTCGCGATGCTGCCGGACGGGCTTGCGACGCGGGTCGGCGACCGTGGCCAGTTGCTGTCGGGCGGCCAGCGGCAGCGATTGGCGCTGGCCCGGGCGCTCTATCGGCCGGCGCCGTTGCTGGTGCTCGACGAGGCGACCAGCGCGCTCGATCCCGGCAGCGAGGCCCACGTCCTCAGCGCGCTCGACGGGCTGCAGGAACGCGGCACCACCATCCTCCTCATCGCCCATCGCGATACCATGATGGCGGGCTGTGACCGGGTCGTGCGTCTGAAGTCGGGACGCCTCGCCTAGGCCGCGCGCGAAAGGGAGCCGCTGTCCTGCGCGTCGAGCCAGGCTTCGAACATCAGCACCGACCACAAAGCGACCGTGCTGTCGCGATGCCCCGCCTGGTGCGCCTGGTAGCGGCGGCGGATCGCCGCGACGTCGAACAGACCCCCGCGGCGCAGGCGCTCCTCGGACAGCAGATCGTCGGCCCAGCCCTTGAGCGGCCCGCGCAGCCATTCGCCGACCGGTATGCCGAAACCGGCCTTGGGCCGATCGGTCAGTTCGCGTGGGACGTAGCGGTCGAGCATCTTGCGGATGACCTGCTTCCCCCGCCCGTCGGAGATCTTCATCCCGATCGGTATCCGCGCCGCAGTCGCCGCCAGCCGGTGATCGAGGAAGGGCACCCGCGTTTCCAGGCTGACCGCCATCGACGCGCGGTCGACCTTGCACAGGATATCGTCGGGCAGATAGCCGAGCGCGTCGCCCAGCATCATCCGCTCGGCCGGGCTCGCGCCGTCCAGCGCAAAGCCGACGTCGGGCACCGGTGCCGCGCCCAGCACCGGGCTGCGCTCGAACGCCCATTCGTCGATGAACGCGCGGTAGACGTCGTCCGGCGAGCGCGCGCTGGTGGCGACCTGCAGGCCCTTGGCGATGCGCGCGGCGCCATTGCCGCGCGGGCCGCTCCGCACCAGCAATTCGAACCAGCGCTGCGGCAAGCTGCCGAGCGGGCGGCCAAGCGCGCGCACTCCGGCCGGAATCGGGGCCAGCCGCTTCCACATCGCCGGGCCGATGACGTGACGATTGTAGCCGCCGAACAACTCGTCGCCGCCATCCCCGGTCAGCGCCACCGTCACATCCTGCTTGGCGAAGCGGCTGACCAGATAGGTCGGGATCTGCGAGCTGTCCGCGAACGGCTCGTCATACATGGCCGGGAGGAGCGGCAGCACCTCCATCGCCTGCTGCGGCGAGACGTATAACTCGTGATGCTCGGTGCCGAGATGAGCCGCTACCGCGCGGGCATGCGGCGCCTCGTCGAAGCCCTTTTCGGTGAACCCGATCGAATAGGTCCGCACCGGGCTGCTCGACACCTGTTGGTAGAGCGCCACAACGGTGGAGCTGTCGAACCCGCCCGACAGGAAGGCACCGACCGGAACGTCGGCCACGGCCTGGTCGGCAATCGCGCGGCGCAGCGCCGCTTCTGCCGCTTCAAGGGCTTCGGCCTCGGTCGCGATCGGGTCGGCCAAGCCGGCTGCGACCACAGCGGGATAATCGTAATAACGGGTCAGGCGCAGCCCCTGCCCTGCCTCGCCCACCGCCGGAGCGACATTGCGCGGTGCGGCGCCGGGGGTCACTTCGAGGATGCAGCCCGGAAGCAGTTTGAAGATGCCGCGATACACCGACAGCGGTGCCGGGATGTAAGACCGGGCACACAAGCCTGCGACCGCTTCGCGGTCGATCTCGCCGGCGAAACCCGGCAGCGCGCGGAGCGATTTCAGCTCGGACGCGAAGGCAAGATCATTGCCGATCCACCCGTAATATAAGGGCTTCTCACCGAAACGGTCGCGCACCAGGCTCAGCGTTCGGCTGGCCTTGTCCCACAGCGCCAGCGCGAACATGCCGGTCGCCCGTTCCAGCGTCGCGGCGAGGCCCCAGCGGGCGATTCCCTCGGCCAGCGTTTCGGTGTCGCTATGCCCGCGCCACCCGCCCGGCGGCGCCGCGCCCGCGGCCTCGAGCTCGGCGCGCAATTCGCGGTGATTGTAGACCTCACCGTTGTAGCTGAGCATGAATCGCCCGTCGGACGACGCCATCGGCTGGGCACCGTGGGGGCTGAGGTCGACGATCGACAGGCGGCGATGGGCGAGTCCGATCCCCGCCTCCCGGTCGGACCAGACGCCTCCGGCATCCGGGCCGCGATGCCGGATCGGACCGGCCATGGCTTCCAGAAGCCGTTCGTCGCCCGCCGAGGGACCGAGCATACCCGCAATACCGCACATGGCCCGAGCCCTTACCGTGGACCGCCGCAGCAGGGAAGCTGGAGCGTCGGGGCGCGGCCTAGCCATTGGCCGGCGGCCCGGCTAGGGCCCGGCGGCAAGCTCAAGGACAAGTGAACAGCATATGCGCATCTGCATGATCGGCACGGGTTACGTCGGCCTGGTTTCGGGGGCCTGCTTCGCGGATTTCGGCCATGACGTAACCTGCGTCGACAAGATGCCCGAGAAGATCGAAGGCCTCCTCGCCGGTCGAATGCCGATTTGGGAGCCGGGGCTCGAAGCGCTGGTCAAGCATAATGCCGAACATGGCCGGCTGAAGTTCACCACCGACCTGATCGAGGGCATCCGCGACGCCGATGCGGTATTCATCGCGGTGGGTACCCCTGCCCGGCGCGGCGACGGCCATGCCGACCTCAGCTTCGTCTACGCCGCCGCCAAGGAGATCGCGGGGGCGCTGACCAAGAAGGCGGTGGTCGTGACCAAGTCCACCGTCCCGGTCGGCACCGGCGACGAAATCACCCGCATCCTCCGCGAGAATGGCGCGCCCGAGGGCACCAGCGTCGCTTCCAATCCCGAATTCTTGCGCGAAGGCGCAGCGATCCGCGACTTTAAGATTCCCGACCGCATCGTGGTCGGCGCCGAGGACGAGTTCGCCCGCGAAGTGTTGCGCGAGGTCTATCGCCCCTTGTTCCTCAACAAGGCGCCGATCCTGTTCACCGGTCGCCGCACGGCCGAGCTGATCAAATACGCCGCCAACGCCTTTCTCGCGACCAAGATCAGCTTCATCAACGAGATCGCCGACCTGTGCGAAGCGGTCGGCGCCGACGTCCAGGAAGTCAGCCGCGGGATCGGCCTCGACAACCGGATCGGCCCGAAGTTCCTCCATGCTGGCCCCGGCTATGGCGGAAGCTGCTTCCCCAAGGACACGCTTGCCCTGCTGCAGACCGCCGAGAAGGAAGGCGTCGGCATGCGGATCGTCGGCTCGGTGGTCGAGGTCAATGACGCGCGCAAGGCGGCAATGGCCGACCGCGTTCGCGAGGTGCTGGGCGGCGAGCTTCAGGGCAAGAAGGTCGGCGTGCTTGGCCTCACCTTCAAGCCGAACACCGACGACATGCGCGACGCGCCCAGCCTGGCGCTGATCAGGCGCCTGCAGGAAGGCGGCGCCGAGGTGGTGGCGTTCGACCCCGTCGGGCGCGAGCAGGCCGAGCCGATGCTGCCGGGCGTCACCTTTGCCGAGGATGCCTACACGGTGGCCGCGGGCGCCGACGCGCTGGTGCTGGTGACCGAATGGGACGAGTTCCGCGCGCTGGACCTCAAGCGTATCGCTGGCGCGATGCGCGGCAACCACCTGGTCGACCTGCGCAACGTCTACGAGCCGGCCGACGTGCTCCGCGCCGGACTGACCTATCGCGGGATCGGGCGCGGCGAGCTTCAGGGCTGAGGCGGCGGCGGTGCCGATCCTCGTCACCGGTTGCGCTGGTTTCATCGGAATGCATGTCGCCCGTGCGCTGCTTGCCCGCGGCGAGCGCGTGGTCGGTATCGACAACCTCAACGATTATTACGACCCCGCGCTCAAGCTGGCGCGGCTGGCCGAGCTCGAGCGATCGGGCGGCGACTTAACCTTTCACCGCCTCGACTTCGCCGACGCCACCGCGCTGGACGGGGCGCTGGCAGAGGTCGAGATCGACCGCATCGTCCACCTTGGGGCGCAGGCCGGGGTCCGCTACAGCCTCGAATCGCCGGCTACCTACATTCGCTCCAACCTCGTCGGTCACGCCAACATCCTCGAACTGGCACGGCATCGGCGGGTCACCCACCTCGTCTATGCCAGCTCCTCCTCGGTCTATGGCGGCGGAACGACCCTGCCGATGTCGGTCGAGCAGCGCGCCGATCGGCCGCTATCGCTCTATGCCGCGACCAAGCGCTCGGACGAATTGCTGAGCGAAAGCTACGCCCACCTGTTCGCCATTCCGCAGACGGGGCTTCGCTTCTTCACCGTCTACGGACCGTGGGGGCGGCCCGACATGGCGATGTGGCTGTTCACCGATGCCGTGCTGGCGGGGCGGCCGATCCGCCTGTTCAACCATGGCCGGATGCGGCGCGACTTCACCTTCATCGACGACATCGTCGACGGCATCCTGCGGGTCCTCGACCGCCCGCCGCTCGCCGACGGCCAGGAGAAGCCCGGAGGCAGTTTCTCGCCCCACGCGGTCTACAACCTCGGCAACAGCCGATCCGAGGAGCTTGGCCGGCTGGTGGCGCTGATCGAGCAGGCGACCGGTCGCGCCGCGCTGGTCGAGCAGGCCGAGATGCAGCCGGGCGACATGGTCGACACCTATGCCGACACCGCGATTACCACCCGCGACACGGGCTTCGCCGCGCGGACCAGTATTGACGAGGGCGTACCGCAGTTCGTGCGCTGGTTCCGGGATCATTTCGACCGCTAGAGCGGGCCACCGCATCCATCGCTGGTTTGAACCTGCGTCCACCGGATCTCAGCGGGCAAACGTCAGATTTCGCTGGGAGCCATAGGCTTCCTTTTCCCGCACCAGGCGAAGACCAAGGCCGATCACCTTGTCGACGACGATGTCGCGGAGCGGATTGCCGACCTCGACATAGATCGCCGGCCGGCAGCGGCGCAGCAGATCCTCGAGGCCGTCGAGCACGTCGACTTCGCTGCCCTCGACGTCGATCTTGACCAGATCGAAGTCGCGGTCGCGGAAGAGATCGTCGCCGCGCCGCACGATGACGTTTCCGTCGGCGGCCTCTGCCACCCTCGTCATGCCGAGGTTGAACTGGCTGGACTCGACGATTTCGCCCCGACTGTCCCGTGCTCCCAGCGCGACCGCATGCAGGTCGATCTGCGCCGCTTCCGCAGCGTTCAGAGCGAGATTCGCGAGGAGGTGCGAGCGGGCGCGGGCGAAGGGCTCGATCAGGGTGAGCGATCGGGCTTCCATGTGCTGGAGGAAGAAGATCGAATGGTTGCCGATATTGGCTCCGACATCGAGAACCCTGGGCCGCGATCCGACATCTTCCGCCAACTGGAGAAGTTCGGAAGCCTCGTAAAAGCCTTCTGCCAGCTGCCTGAGCTGCACTTCGTCATTGCGGTTGGTGATCAGCCATCGAACGTCCCTGCCGCGGCACTGACGCTGTTCGACCCTTCCCCTCGCGATCGCCGTGGGAACATCGAGGATGCCGTTCTTGCGGATCGGCTCAAGCACTCGTCTAGCTAGGTTTCGCATGGGGTAAGCTCGTTCTTGTCAGGAAGTGTCGGATCGCGCCGACCAGGGAAAGCGGAGCGGCTCTAATCGCTTCGCGCTCTACGACGAACACGTAGAAATGCCAGACCGCGGCCATGGCGACGGTGCCACTGGCCGCTCCGGCCCCGCCGAAATCGCGGACCAGCAGCAACGACGTGAGGATGCCGGCAGGAACCGCGACGGCGAACGCCTTCAGCACGACACGTTCGCGCCCGCTCATGGCCAGGTAAACGCCCGTCACGCCGAAGGCGGTCACGACGATCTGCGACACCCCGAGGATCAACAAGGGTTCGATCGCCGGCCTGTATTCGTTGCCGAACACCCATCCGATCAAGGTCTCTCCGGCGACCAGCAGGACCACCATCCCCACCAATGTCGCTGCAAAGCCGGCAAGCGTTGCGAAAGACAGGAGGTCGTCGAGGTGCGATCGGGCGTTGGCCGCCAGGGCCCGCGAGATCGCGGGGGCGGCGGCGATGCTGGCGATCGCCGTCGGAAGACCGACGATGGCAAAGCTCGACAGTGCGACCCGCAGGATCCCGAGCCCCTCGGCCGAGACAAAGAAGCTCGCCACGAGGATGGGATAATTGCCGTTGATCGCGGCAAACAGCTGGTTTCCGGACAAGGCGGCGGCGACCGGGATCCACGACGAAGGGCGGTAGCGCTCATGTCCGGAAGATTCGCGAGGTAGAAAGCGGAAAAAGGCTATCCCTGCCCACGCCAGGCACAGGCATGTCACGGCGAGCTGGACGACCAGGGCACCTTCGATCGAGAGCTTGCTGGCGGCCAGGAAAGTTGCTGCCAGAGCGGCGGCAGTGAGGGCGGGCTTGACCGTCAATTCGATCATCTGGCCCGTCACATTGCGTCCTAGGCCGCGCAGCAGGCCGATGCTTACAGGAAGCAGGGTCAGCGAAACACCGAGAACTGCCGCGATGGCTATCGTGCCGAAGGGAATCTTCCCGCTCCCGTCGAGCAACCCTGAGAAAGCCGCAGCAATGCCGAAGACGAGTGAACCCGCAAGCAAGGGCCGCAGCATGTGCCAGCGCCAGACGGACCCGAGGTCGATTACCGGATTGGTGAGGGCAACGGGCACTTCGCGCAGCGCCAGAAGCGGCATGCCCAATTGAGCCGGAACGAGCAGCAGCGACACCGCGCCCATCACGACCCCGTATACCCCGTAGCTCGCAGGGCCGAGATAACGGGCCAGCTGAACCCCCAGCGCCAGCGTGAATGCCATTCCAAGGATCTGGATCAGGGCGCTGCCCGCAAACAGTCGGACTATTCGCACGACGCGCGATCCATTGCAGGTTCGAAGATTGGCATGCCGACCGGGCATCGGGCATCGGGCTCCGGCGTGGACGCCGGCCTCCCGTCGAATTTCAAGGGGGACTGCAAGGTGAAAGAGCGTCGGTGCACCACGCCTAGACCAGCCGCAAACGTTTGACGGCATCGACGCAGCGTTCTGCGCGGAACGGTCCGAGCATTCGCGAAGCCAGGCGAAGCGGCCACGGACTGATCCGCTCGACTCCCGGATCGAACTCGCGTGCAATGTCGAACATGGCGTCGGCGGCTTCGCGATCCTTGGCCCGCGCGGCGTCACGACCGGCGACCCAGATCACCCGCGCCAGCGCCTCCCTCGCGCGGCGGTCGAAATCCGGGAAGTCCCTTACCAGCCCGGCGATCCTCCGCCACACCTGGAGCAATTGCCGGGCAAAGGCGTGATCACCTTCCCCCGACAAACGAGGCTCGCCGTGCACGCGGACGCGGATCACCGGGACATCGGTCGCGACAAAGCGCAAACCCGCATGGTGCAGTCTGATGGCAAGTTCGTGATCCTCGCCGAGGCGAAGTTCAGGGTCGAGGCCGCCGGCAGCAAGGAATTGTTCGCGTTGCAGCAAGGGCAGGCACAAGGGCATGACGCCAGTCAACAGGTCGGCCAGCGACAGCTGATGGCCGGGCTGAAGATGGGGATAGCCATAGGCCACGCCGGTCGAGGACATTCCCGCCTCATCCATGATGCTGGCCCGGCCGATTGGCGCCTGCCCGCTCTCCATTGCCTGTGCAGCGGCAAGCAGCCGGTGGACCGCGCCAGGCTCGATCAGGTCGTCGGAATCGAGAAAGAACAGATAGTCGCCGCGGGCCTGTTCTGCGCCACGGTTCCTTGCCGCGCTTGGTCCCGCATTGGACTGGCGCACAACGCGGATCCGGTCGCCGTAGCTGGCTAGCAGCGCCGGCGTGTCGTCGGTCGAGCCATCGTCCACCACGATCACCTCGATGCCGTCGCCTTGGGCGAGCGCGCTGTCGATCGCGGCTCCCAGGAACTGCGCTCGATTGAAGGTCGGGATGATAATGCTGATGTCGATCACGCCTGCCGCTTAGCCGGTAGATCAAGCGGCAGGAAGCGGGTCCGCGCGCTTCAGCCGGCGAGAAGCTGCTCGTAACGCTCGAGATTGCGGCGGCCGGTGATCTCGCTTGCCCTGACGCGCTGGCGGCCGGGATCGCTCGCGGTTTCCAGCTCCTCGATCATCGCGCGGGCGAGTGCCGCGCCGTCGCCGACTGGCGACAGCCGGCCATAGTTGCCGCCCTGCAGCAATTCGGCAGGTCCGGCTTCGCAATCGGTGCTGACCACCTTCAGGCCGGCGTGCAGCGCTTCGACCAGTACCAGGGACATGCCCTCATAGTCGGACGACAGGACGAACAGGTCCGCGCCGGCGAGATAGGGCCAGGGATCGAGCTGGAAGCCCGGCAGCCGTACCTTGTCGCCAAGGCCGAGATCGTCGCGAAGGGCTTCGAGATGAGCGCGCAACGCGCCCTCGCCCAAGATGACGAGGCGCGCATCGGGAAAGCGTTGCACCACCCTTGCAAAGGCGCGGATCAGGAGATCGTGATTCTTCTCGGCTTTGAACGCGCCGACGCTGATGATCCTGGGCGACGCCCCCTGCCACTGCTGGCGAGCGGCGGCATTTTCCGCCACGACCTCGGGAAGGTCGACCGGATTGTAGATGACCTCGACCTCGCTGTCGGAAAGACCTGCCAGCTTCGCGACGTCGGCGGCCGCGCCCTTGGACACCGCGACCCGGTGCTCGGCCCGGGGATAGAGCGCCTTCATGCTCAGCCGCAGAATCCGCCGGGTGCGCGGCGATGCATAATGATCCGACAGGAAGGTGTGATCGCTCAGCAGCAGCTTGGCGTTCGACCGCGCCACCATCTTCGCGGCCACGGCAAGGACCGTGCACGGCCACATGATCGCGTGCAGCGACCATGGCTTCTTGGCTTTCAGATAGCGGACTAGGCCCACGAGCGAGCTGCCGAGCCGGCCGGCGCGAAGCTCGATGATCCGGACTTCGGGCGGCACCAGGGGCAGCAGGACGCCGCCCCCGAAGGCGAGGATCAGGTCGACCTGATGGCCGGCGGCGACCAGGTGGCGCATGATCGCCAGCTGCACCCGCTCGGCGCCGCCCCCCGCCATGTCCGGCAGGAAGAAGGCGATCTTCCTTTTCTCAAACATGCCTGGCGGGGCAGGCTCAGACGAAGCGGCGGAAATAGTCGATGGTGCGGGCAAGGCCCTGCTCGAGCGGGATGGTCGGCTCCCACCCAAGCTTCTCGCGCGCGACCGAGATGTCGGGCTGGCGCTGCTTGGGGTCGTCGGCCGGCAGCGGCAGGCGCACGATCTCGGAGGTGCTGCCGGTCTGGCGGATCGCCATTTCGGCGAGCTGCAGCATGGTGAACTCGGATGGATTGCCGATATTGACCGGCCCGGTGACCTCGGGCGGGGAATCCATCAGCTTAATGAAGCCGGCGATGAGATCGTCGACGTAGCAGAAGCTGCGTGTCTGGCTGCCGTCGCCATAGATGGTGATGGGCTCGTTCCGAAGCGCCTGCATGATGAAGTTCGACACCACCCGCCCGTCTGCCGGGTGCATCCGCGGGCCGTAGGTGTTGAAGATTCGGACGACCTTGATCTCCATCCCGTGCTGGCGGTGATAGTCGAAGAACAGGGTTTCGGCGCAACGCTTGCCTTCGTCGTAGCAGCTGCGCGGGCCGATCGGATTGACGTTGCCCCAATAGCCTTCGGGCTGGGGATGGACGTGGGGATCGCCATAGACTTCGCTGGTCGACGCCTGGAAGATCCGCGCGCCGCAGCGCTTGGCAAGGCCGAGCATGTTGATCGCGCCCAGCACGCTGGTCTTGGTCGTCTGGACGGGATCGTGCTGGTAATGGATCGGCGAGGCCGGGCAGGCCAGGTTGTAGATCTGGTCGACCTCGACATACAGCGGCCAGGTGATGTCGTGCCGCATGAATTCGAAGTGCGGATGGTCGCGATAGTCGATGAGGTTGTCGCGGGTGCCAGTGAACAGATTATCGACGCACAGCACCTCGTCCCCGCGTTCCAGCAGCTTGCCGATGAGGTGGGAGCCAAGGAACCCGGCGCCTCCGGTGACGAGAACCCGGCGGCGGGCGGAATAACTGCGCTTCATCTGGTGTCGGTTCCTTGCGGGATCTGGCTCAGACCTTTGCCTTGCGCCGAGGAGAACGTCTAGAGGGGCGCGATGTCGACTGTTCGCGGCCGCGCCGTTCTTTACCTTACCTATGATGGCCTTACCGACCCCCTCGGGCAGTCGCAGGTCTTGCCTTACCTGATCGGCTGCGCCGAAGCGGGACACAGGATCACGATCGTCAGCTTCGAAAAGCCCGATCGCTTCGCCGCGGGGGCCGGGCAGGTGCGGGCGCTCTGCGCCGCGCACGGCATGGACTGGCACCCACAGCCCTTCCGGTCGTCGCCGCCGGTCCTGTCAAAGCTGATCGACCAGCGCGCGATGGCACGCGCCGCGATGCGCCTCGCCCCGGGCAACGAGATGATCCATGCGCGGAGCTACGTGGCGGCGGTCGCCGGGCTTCGCGCCGCGCAGAAGCACCGCCTGCCCCTGCTATTCGACATGCGCGGATTCTGGCCGGACCAGCGCCGGGAAGGCGGCCGCTGGCGCGACGACAGCCTGCTCGGCCGGCAGCTGTTCCAGTCTTGGAAGCGGAAGGAACGCAAGCTGGTCGAGGGATCCGCGCACCTTGTCGTCCTGACCAAGGCTGCCAAGCAGGAGGTCGCCCGCTGGGATTCCTACCGCGACGTCCCGATCTCGGTCGTCCCCTGCTGTGCCGACTTCTCGCTGTTCACCGTCAGCACCGCGGAACAGAAACAGGCGGTACGGGCGAGGCTGGGCATCCCGGCCGAGGCACCGGTCCTGTGCCACCTAGGCTCGCTCGGTACGGTCTATCTCGAAGACGACCTGCTGCGCCTGTTCGACACCCTTGCGAAGAAGCGGTCCGACGCTCGCCTGCTGCTGATCGGACGACACGATCGCGCTGCCCTGCTCGCAAAGGCCGCCGCGTTAGGTTTGGACATTGCTGACGAGCAACTGGTCATCGCCGCCGCCAATCGCCCCGACGTCCCGGCACTGGTCGGGGCCGCCGACGTCGGCGCGTGCCTGATCACGCCGACTTATTCCAGCCTCGGCGTGTCGGCCACCAAGCATGCCGAATATCTCGCCTGCGGGCTCCCGGTCATCGCCAATCGCGGCATCGGCGACGCGGAAGCGATCATTGCGCGAACCAGCGGCCACGTGCTCGTGGACACCACGCAGGCCAGCCTTGATGAAGCCGTCGCCCGGTTCGACGCGCTTGCCGCCGAGCAGCGCGGCGAGGTGCGCGAGCGGGCAAGGCCGCTGCTCGACCTTCCCGCCGCCATCCGCGCCTACGATGCCATCTATGCGCGGCCCGACAGGGCTGTAGAGGTTGCCCCATGGTGATCGCCCTCTTCGACCTTTGCGACACCCTGTATGCCGAGAATACGACGGTCGGATTCCTGAGGTTCGCCTCCAGGGAAGAACCCGCCATCGCAAGCGCGTTGCAGCGTTGGCTCGAGAACCCCTTGTTCTTCCTCCTGGGCGCAGTCGCCCAGCGCCTCGGTCGCGACCTCGCCCGCGAGCGGCTGGTGGCTTCGCTAGCCGGACTGCCGCGCGACAGGATCGAACACCTCGCGTCCGCCTATGCGGAACGTCTTGAGGATACCCGCTCCAACACCCCCCTCCTCGTCCGGCTCGACGAGCACCGCAAGCGCGGTGACCGGGTAGTGATCGTGTCGAGCAGCCTCGCTCCGGTGGTCGAGGCAGTGGCCTCCCGGCTGGGTGTCGAAGGGCATGGCTCCACGCTTGGTTTCACCAACGACGGACGGTGCACGGGAAAGATCACCAAGGACCTCACCGGCGCCAAGCCGGCGATCGCTGCAGGGCTGCGCGGGGAAGGTGAGTGGATGATCGTCTACAGCGACAACCGTACCGACGAGGAACTGCTGCGTTCGGCCGACGAGGGGTTCGTGGTCCTTCCGGCAGGCAAGAAGACACGATGGGCGGGCAACGATGTCAATTACATCCAGCTCTGACTCGCGCTCGCTCCTCGCCTTGCTGCCGGGCGCATACTTCCTGCAAAGCCGGGTCAAGGGCGCTCAGGACCTCCTTTACCTGGTCGCGACCAGCTTCGTTCCGGCTTGGTGGATGCTGGTCCGGCTCGGGGGACAGGGGTTGGTGGAAGCGGCCGCCAATTTCACCCTCGGCTATCTCGCCTTCATTGCCGTCTACGAGCTTGGCTATCTCGCCAACGACCTGTTCGACGCCCGTCGCCCGGGTGGCCGGAAGCGCTGGAGCGGGAGCAGCGGCGCTGCCTTCGTCGCGCCCTTCATCCTCATTCGGCTCATCGTCTGGGGACTGGTCGGCTGGGCCACCGGATGGATCGCCAACCCGGTCTGGCTTGGCGGCACGGCCTGCCTCGTGCTGGTGTTCGCACTGCACAACCTGATCCAGGCGGCGGCGCCGCGCAGCGCGACCTTCGTGCAACTGGGCCTGCTGCGCTTCATCATGCCGGTGATCGGCGCGCTGGAGCCGGCCCGACTGCCGCTCGCGCTGCTGATTGCGCTGCTGCTTTATGTCTACCTGCGCTGGCTCGCCTACCTCGACAGCAAGGACCTGCTGCGGATCGCGGAGCGCCGCCATCCGCGATTCGCGCTGGTGCAGATGCTCCTGCTCGGCCCGATCGTCGGCCTGACCAGCCTGATCGGGGCGACTAGCCTGCCGCTGGAGATTTGGGGCTTCCTGATGCTGCTCTACGCGTCGCGGCAGGCGCTGGAGCGGCGACGCTCCGCGATCCCCCAGGCCTAGTCCGTTTCGGCGCTGACGAGCCGCTCGACCACCGCCGGCAGCGAAGCGCGCCAGTCCGGCAGGGAAAGCCCGAAGCTATCGCGTAGCTTGCCGCCGTCGAGAACCGACCAGGCCGGTCGCTGGGCAGGCGTCGGAAAGTCGCTGGTGGGGATCGGCCGGATGCGGGTGGCGGAACCGCCCAGGCGCATGATCTCGGCGGCGAAGTCGGCCCAGCTTGCCCGGCCGCTACCGGCGGCATGAAAAGTCTGGCCCCAGCCCGTCCGGTCGCCGGCATGGCGCCGCTCGGCCAGCGCGAGGATCACATCGGCAAGGTCGAGCGCGTTGGTGGGTGAACCGACCTGGTCGGCGACCACGGCAATCTCCTCGCGGTCGCGCGACAGGCGAAGCATGGTCTTCACGAAATTGGCGCCGAACGGGGAATAGACCCAGGCGGTGCGCAGGATCAGGTGATCGCCCTGCCCCTCCCTCACGCGTCGCTCGCCCTCGGCCTTGGTTCGGCCATAGACGCCGAGCGGGGCGATCGGCTCGTCCTCGCGCATCGGTGCTGCCCCCGTGCCGCCGAACACGTAATCGGTCGAGACATGGATGAGCGGTGCGCCCACCGCGGCAGCGGCTTCGGCGAGTTCACTGGCGGCCTCGGCGTTGATGCGGTGCGCAAGCTCGGGCTCCTGCTCGGCCTTGTCGACCGCGGTGTAGGCGGCTGCGCTGATCACCAGGTCCGGCCGTGTGTCTCGGACGGCCGCCGCGACCGACCCCTTCGTGGCGAGGTCGCAGCCCGGCCTGGCAGCAAAGACGAGATCGAGATCGGTCAGTCCAGCGGAACGCTCGGCAAGGCTTCGGGCAAGCTGGCCGTCGCGCCCGGTGACCAGCACCTTCATCAGGCTTTGCCGAGCCGCTCGCCAGCATAGGCCTCGCGCAGCGGCCCCCACCACCACGCATTGTCGAGATACCAGTCGACCGTTCGGGCGAGCCCCTGCTCGAAGTCGACCGAAGGATGCCAGCCGAGCTCGCGTTCGATCCGCGAGCAGTCGATGGCGTAGCGGCGGTCATGGCCGGGGCGATCGGTCACGAAGGTGATGAGGTCACGCCGCTTGCGGCCGTCCTCCAGCGGACGGCGGGCGTCCAGCGCGTCGCAAATGGCCTCAACCACCTGCAGGTTGGTCCGCTCAGCCTTGCCCCCGACATTGTAGCTTTCGCCCACGGCGCCCTTGCGGATGATCGTCTCCAGCGCTGCGGCATGATCGTCGACGAACAGCCAGTCGCGCACGTTCTCGCCCTTGCCGTAGACCGGCAGCGGCTTGCCCTCGAGCGCGTTCAGGATGACCAACGGAATCAGCTTCTCGGGGAAGTGGTAGGGCCCGTAATTGTTGGAGCAGTTCGAAAGCACCACCGGCAGGCCGTAAGTGTGGTGCCAGGCCCGGACCAAGTGGTCGGACGCGGCCTTGCTTGCGCTATAGGGCGAGGACGGCGCGTAGGGCGTTTCCTCGGTGAAGAAGCCGCTGTCGAACGGCAGGTCGCCGAACACCTCGTCGGTCGAGATGTGGTGGAAGCGGAAGCCGTCCCTCCGGTCGCCTTCCAGGCTCCGCCAATAGTCGAGCGCCGCCTGGAGCAGGCGGTAGGTGCCGACGACATTGGTTTCGATGAACACGCCCGGCCCGTCGATCGAGCGGTCGACATGGCTCTCGGCAGCCAGGTGCATGATGCCGCTGACCTGCTCCTCGCGCAGCAGGGCGCCGACCAGCGCCTGGTCGCCGATATCGCCTTCAACGAAGCGATGGTTCGCCGCTTCCTCGACTTCCCTGAGGCTGGTCAGCGAACCCGAATAGGTCAGTTTGTCGAGGGTCACCACGCGCTGGCCCGAGGCGACCAGCCGGCGCACCACCGCACTGCCGATGAAGCCGGCACCGCCGGTAACGAGAATGGCACTCATTCGAAGAGATCCGCCTGTGCAAGGTGGGGAGCGTTCTGGTCCTTGGCCGACAGCAGCCACTGGTCGCGGGGCAGCGGCCACTCGATCCCGATCGCCGGGTCGGCGGGATTGATCCCGCGGTCATGCTCCGGGCTGTAGGGCGCCGACACCTTGTACTGGACCTCGCTGCCTTCCTCGAGCGCGAGGAAGCCGTGGGCGAAGCCGACCGGAACCAGCAGCTGGTTCCACGTGTCGGCCGACAGGACCACTCCGGTCCACTGGCCGAAGGTGGGACTGGAGCGGCGGATATCGACCGCAACGTCGAACACGCTGCCACGGCTGACCCGGACCAGCTTGGCCTGGGCGACCGGCTCCAGCTGATAATGAAGGCCGCGCAGCACCCCGCGGGCGGAACGGCTGTGGTTGTCCTGCACGAACGTCAGGTCGATCCCGGCGTCGCGAAAGCGTGACTCGCTCCATACTTCCGAAAAGAAGCCGCGGTCGTCGCCGATGCGACGCGGCAGGATTTCGAGGACGCCCGGCAGCCCGGTCTCCTTGACCTCAAGCATTGCCAAGCTCCTGGACGCGGCGGCGGAGGTAGCCGGCGTAGGGCGTCTTGCCGAGCTGTGCGGCCCGCTTCAGCACGGTCGCACCGTCGAGCCAGCCCTGCTCGAGCGCGATTTCCTCGGGGCACATGACCTTGACGCCTTGGCGGTGCTCGATGGTCCGGACGAAGCTGCTCGCGTCGAGCAGGCTTTCGTGCGTGCCCGTGTCCAGCCACGCATAGCCACGACCGAGCCGGGTCACGTACAGATCGCCGGCCGCCAGATAGGCCCGATTCACGTCCGTGATCTCAAGCTCGCCGCGCGGGCTGGGCGCCAGGTTGGCGGCAATCTCCACCACGCGGTTGTCGTAGAAATACAAGCCGGTCACCGCGAAATGCGACTTGGGATTGGCAGGTTTCTCCTCGATGTCGGTGACCTTGCCGTCTGCATCGAAGGTGGCGACGCCATAGCGTTCGGGATCGTCGACCGAATAAGCGAATACCGTCGCTCCGCTGTCGCGGGCAGCCGCCTGACGCGCGAGATCGCCAAGCCCGGCGCCGTAGAAGATGTTGTCGCCGAGCACGAGCGCGACCTTGTCGTCGCCGATGAACTCGCGGCCGATGATGAAGGCTTCGGCAAGGCCGTTCGGCTCGGCCTGCTCGGCATAGCTCATGCGGATGCCGAAGTCCGTCCCGTCGCCGAGCAGGCGCTGGAACAGGGGAAGGTCGTGAGGCGTCGAAATCAGGAGGATGTCGCGGATGCCCGCCAGCATCAGCATGCCGAGCGGATAATAGACCATCGGCTTGTCGTAGACCGGAAGCATCTGCTTCGACACGGCCAAGGTCGCCGGGTAGAGACGAGTGCCGCTCCCGCCGGCAAGAATAATCCCCTTCACTGCTTCTCCCCGCTTCGCTAGGCCGCGCCCCATGAGCCCAGGACTGTTCGATAGCAGAGACTTGTTCGCAAGCGAGCGCAAAGTCGGGCCAGTGTTTCCGGTCGGCAGGTGCTGACGTGATCCCCTACTGGCTCCTGTGGTCCTTCTTCTTCCTCGGTGTGATCCTGTCGCAACGGCAGGCGCAGCCGCAGGTGGCCGGGCAGGCACCGGACATCAGCGCACCGCGCCTCTCGATCGGAATGTCTGTCGGACTGATCCTGCTGACCGTGATGATCGGCTTCCGCTACCAGGTCGGCGGCGACTGGCTGAATTACGAAGAAATCTTCAAGCGAAGTGCCTTTAGGACGTTCGATCAGACCCTCCTGCAGAGCGACCCCGGCTACGCCCTGCTGAACTGGGCGAGCCAGCAGCTCGGTTACGACGTCTGGCTGGTCAACCTGGTGTGCGGCTTGCTGACCGTTTGGGGGATCTTCGCACTGGCCCGACGGGAGCCGCAGCCATGGTTGTCGCTGCTGATCGCGGTCCCCTACCTGATCGTCGTGGTCGGCATGGGTTACACCCGGCAGGCAGCGGCGCTTGGCCTGGTGATGGTTGGCCTGGCGAGCCTGCTCAACAACGGAAGCGTCGCCCGAATGGTGCTCTGGACCGCAGTCGGCGCACTGTTCCACAAGTCTGCCGTCATCTGCCTGCCGTTGGTGGCGTTCACGGGAGACCGGCGCAAGATCATCGACCTCGCCCTGCTCGCCTCATCGGCACTGGGGCTGTACACCCTCTTTTTGCAGGACAGCGTCGACCGCCTGTTCCGGAACTACATCGAGGCGCGCTACAGTTCGAGCGGGGCGGCCATCCGCATTTCCATGTCGCTGCTGCCGGCAGTCGTGTTCCTGGCCTTCCAGCGCAGGCTCGGCCTCAACGAGAATGAAGCCAAGCTTTGGCGGAATTTCTCGCTGGTGGCGATCGTGGCGACGGTGGCGCTGTTTCTGTCGCCCTCGTCGACCGCAGTCGACCGGATCGCTCTCTACCTGCTACCGCTCCAGTTCATCATCCTGGCCCGCATCCCCGGGACGCTTCTCACTCGCAACTTCGGCAACCTGCTGATCGCGGCCTACACGGCGGCCGTGCTCTACATCTGGCTTAATTTCGCAGCCAATGCCCACGGCTGGCTGCCCTATCGCATCTGGTTCAACGCCTAGAAGGCGTCACTCCACCGTCACGCTCTTCGCCAAGTTGCGGGGCTGATCGACGTCGGTGCCCTTGAGCACGGCGACGTGATAGGCGAGCAACTGGACCGGGACGGCATAGACCAAAGGCGCGATCAATTCGTGCACGGCCGGCATCTCGATCGTCGCCACGCAGCCGTCGCCCGCCGCCGCAATGCCCTCGGCGTCGCTGATCAGGATGATCCGCCCGCCGCGCGCACGGACTTCCTGCATGTTGCTGACGGTCTTGTCGAACAACGGTCCTGACGGCGCGAGGACGATCACCGGGACGGCATCGTCGATCAGCGCGATCGGACCATGCTTCATCTCGCCCGCGGCATAGCCCTCGGCATGGATGTAGCTGATCTCCTTGAGCTTCAGCGCGCCTTCCAGCGCCATCGGGTAATCGGGACCACGGCCAAGATACAGCACGTCGCGAGCCGGGGCGACGAGGTGCGCCATCGCTTTGATGTCCTCGTCATGGTCGATCGCGCGGGCCATGGCCTCGGGCGCCTCGGCGAGGTGCGCGACGATCTCCCGTTCCTCTTCCGCCGTGATCCGTCCACGCGCCCGGGCGAGGTTGACCGCAAGCGCGGCAAGCACCGCCAACTGACAGGTGAACGCCTTGGTCGAGGCAACGCCGATCTCCGGTCCCGCTCGCGTCGGCAGCAGGAGGTCGGCCTCGCGCGCCATCGAGCTGGTCGGGACGTTCACCACCACCGCGATCCTTTGTCCCTCCGACCGGGCGTGGCGCAGGGCCGCAAGCGTGTCGGCGGTTTCGCCCGACTGGCTGATGAACAGCGCCAGGCCGCCCTTCTCGAGGACGGGATCGCGGTAGCGGAACTCGCTTGCGACATCGATGTCGACCGGCACGCGGGCAAACCGCTCGATCCAATATTTGCCGACCATGCCGGCGTAGAAGCTGGTGCCGCAGGCCACCATGGTGACCCGGTCGACCTGGCTCAGGTCGAAGTCGACGGCGGGAATGGCGACTTCGCCTTCGAACGCCCTGACGTAGCTTTGCAGGGTCTGCGCGACGACCAGCGGCTGCTCGAAGATCTCCTTGCGCATGAAGTGCGCGTGGTTGCCCTTTGAGATGGTCTCGGTGCTGGCTTCGCTTTCGACGACCTGCCGCTCGACCGGCGCGTTGTCGCGATCGAAGATCTGCACGGAATCGTTGCGGACGACGACCCAGTCGCCCTCGTCGAGATAGGCGATGCGGCGGGTCCAGGGGGCCAGCGCGATCGCATCGGATCCGAGGTAATTCTCGCCCTCGCCATAGCCGACGGTCAGCGGCGCGCCCATGCGCGCACCGATCACCAGCCCGTCATGGTCGCGGAACAGGAAGGCCATGGCGAACGCCCCGTGCAGCCGAGGCAGGACCGCTGCGACCGCCTGCTCGGGACTGCGCCCGGCCTCGACCTCGCGGGCAACGAGGTGGGCGACCACTTCGCTGTCGGTCTCGCTCAGGAGCGTGCGGCCGTCGGCAAGCAGTTCGGCGCGAAGCGGCTTGAAGTTCTCGATGATGCCGTTGTGCACGAGCGCGACCGGACCCGCGATGTGCGGATGGGCATTGGCCTCGGTCGGCGCGCCGTGGGTCGCCCAGCGGGTGTGGGCAATGCCGGTGATCCCCGGAAGCGCGCTTTCGGCAAGCCGCGCGCCAAGGTTATCGAGCTTGCCTTCGGCCCGCCGCCGCTCGAACCCGCCGTGGACCAGCGTGCAGATCCCGGCGCTGTCATAGCCCCGATATTCGAGCCGCCGGAGCCCTTCGAACAAGCGCTGCGCAACGGCTTCACGGCCGACGATCGCGACGATTCCGCACATGACGCTTACTTGCCTTTCTTGGCCGACTGGCGCTCGCGGAAATGCGCGGCCCAGCCGGAGAGTTGTTTCTGCTCGGCGCGCGTCACGCCCAGCGCGTCACCCTCGACATCGCGGGTGACTACCGAGCCTGCTCCGACGATCGCGCCGGCGCCGACGTTGACCGGCGCGACCAGCGAACTGTTCGAACCGATGAAGGCCCCCTCGCCAATACGGGTCTGATACTTGAAGAAGCCGTCGTAATTGCAGGTGATGGTTCCGGCCCCGATGTTGGCTCCGGCCCCGACGTCCGCGTCGCCGATGTAGCTGAGGTGATTGGCCTTGGCCCTGGCCCCCAGCTTCGCCTTCTTGATCTCGACGAAGTTTCCGACCTTGGATCGCTCGCCAAGCTCGGCACCTGGACGCAGGCGGGCGTAGGGACCGACCTCGGCCCCTGCCCCGACGCTGGCCCCTTCGAGATGCGAAAAGGCACGGATCACCGCGCCGTCGGCGACGCTCACCCCGGGGCCGAAGAAGACGCTCGGTTCGACCAGCACGTCGCGGCCAAGCCTGGTGTCGGCACTGAACCAGACGGTGTCCGGATCGAACAACGTCGCTCCCTCGGCCATCGCCTGGGCCCGGCGGCGGCCCTGCCAGTCCCGCTCGACCAGCGCGAGTTCGGAGCGGCTGTTGATGCCTGCGGTCTGCCAGGGATCGCATTCGACGGCGACGCTGTGGCGGCCCTCGGCAGCGGCCACCATGACGATGTCGGGCAGGTAATATTCGCCCGCCGCATTGTCGTTGCCTACCTTGGCCAGCCAGCGGAACAGGTCGGACGCGGCAACCGCCATCATGCCGCTGTTGCACAACCTGACCGCCCGCTCCTCGGGCGAGGCGTCCTTATATTCGACCATGCGCGCGATGGTGTCGCCCTGCCCCAGGACGACCCGCCCGTAAGAGGCTGGATCGTCGGGCGAGGACGCCAGCACCACGACGCCAGGGCGGTCCTCCGCCTCGAGCCGGCCCTGCATCGCTTGCAGCGTCGCGGTCTCGATGCAAGGCGTGTCGCCGTAGAGAACCAGCACCGTGCCATCGAACCCGGCCAGGGCCTCGGCCGCCTGGGCCACGGCATGGCCGGTGCCCTTCTGCTCCGCCTGCAGCGCAAGCGTCAGCTGATGGCCGGCAAGCGCGCCCTCCAGCTGCTCGCGTCCCGTGCCGACGACAACCACCCGCCGCTCCGCCTCAAGCGTGTCGACGGTATCGAGCAGGTGCATGAGCATCGGTTTGCCGGCGAGCGGATGGAGGACCTTGTGCAGGTCCGAACGCATCCGGGTCCCTTGACCGGCAGCGAGAATGACAACGGCGAGCGGCTTCATGGATGCGGCTGTGGCAGAGGCTTCGATAAAGAGAAAGGGCCTCCGTCCCTGAGGGGAAAGAGGCCCTTTCGAATTTACAGGGAACGGACGTCAGGCGTTGCTGCCGCCGTCGCTTCCGCCGGTCGGGCCGCTGCCGGTTGGCTTGCGGGTCGATCCGCGCCGGGTCGCACCGGTGCTGCGGGTCGATGTCGCGCGCGAACGGGTCGCGGTGCCGCTGCGGCTGGGGGCGGCGCGCTTGGGCGCGGTGGCCGCGCTCTTCGCCGCGCCTGCTGCGCCCTCGGCCTTCTTTCGCGTGCTGGTCGATCCGCTGCTGCGCGCGGTGGCGCCGCTGGCTTTGGCCTTGGTGCTCGACGCGCGCTGGCTGGCGCTGCGCTTGGCGGTGCTGGCCGTCGATTTCGCGCCCGACCCGCGGCTGCCGCTCGACGAGGAGGACGACGACGAGCTGCTGCCGCCGAGGACCTTCTGGGCGGCATCGGCAACCGCTTCAGCGATCAGCGAGCCGAGCTTGCCGACGCTGCTTGCCATCGACGTGGCGGCGCTGGTCGCGCTGTCGGCGGCATCGAGCCCGGCGTCGCGGATCTTGCGGCGGACCGACGGGCTGGCGCTGATCGCGGCGGCCGCTGCGGCGAGGCCGGCGGCGAGCATTTCCTTGCTCATCGCCGCCTTGGCGAGCTTGTCGAGCGTGTCGTTGAGGTTGGTCGAGCCATCCTCATCGCCATCGCTGGCCGAACTGCCTGCGCCGGCCTTGTCGTTGCCGAGCTTGTCCTGCTGGCTGGTGAAGCTGCTGGAGCCGCCCTGATTGTTCGATTTCGAGGTCTTGGACCTGGCCACGAGATGATCTCCCCGTTGGATGCGTTACCGGCAAGACGATGCAGCGCCGGAACGGTTCCCTCGGCGGCTGCTAAGCCCCGGATGTGTTAAAGGGACCGTCGCTCCGAAAAGCGACGATCCCTTCGACATGGTCAGCGGCCGGAGAGCTCCAGCCCGGGAGACCTTGAGTGCCGGCTGGTTAGGCCCGCGTCTCCCGAACGAACTTCACCGAGCCTCTTGCTGAACCATGAGACATCGGATCACCTCCTTTCGCTGTGTTGTTGGCACGACGGAGAATGCGTGATTCCGGCGCTCGTTCAAGCCTTGAAATGATCGTCAGCTTCGGCAATCCTCGACCGCTCGTGCCGGCTCGGCCGCCGACCGCAGGATCAGCGGCATCGCCCCCCTCGCATCCACCCATAACCGCCCGCGACTGAAGGCGATTGCGTCCAGCAGCGGGTCGGTCGCGAGCACCATGTTGCCTGGTCCGAGCTGGCGTTCGCTGCTGGTCGTGGCGACGCGAATCGGGGCGGCCGGAACCACGCCGGTGCGTGAAAAGCTCACCCGCCGAGTCGACCGGGTGCAGCGGATGACGAGCTGGATCCCGCGCGAATCGGAAAACAGCGCCTCGCTGGAATCGGGCGCGTTGCGCCAGGTCCAGGAGCCGGCGGTGATCGGGCGGGTGCGCCAGTCGGCGGGAGCGGGCTGGCTCGCGGATTGCGGAACGGGGGTTGCGGCCGCCTGCAGCGCGGCAAGGATCGGGATCAGCATGGGATCTGGCTCAGCGTACCAGCTTGTCGACCTTGGTGCGAAGCGCGTCGAGTTCGGCCTTGAGTGCGGCCACCTCGTCCTTGTCCTCGTCCGCTGCCGGAGCGGTCGACGCGGCGCGCGGGGCGGAGGCCCCGGTCAGGACCTTGGCGCTCTGCTCGAACAGCGCCATCTGCCGCTTGGCCATGTCCGCGAACAGGTTGCTTCCGAACGCATCCTTGAACGCCGCCTGGTTCTTGGAAAAGCTCTGCATCGCGGCGTCGAGATAGCCCGGCACCATGGTCTGCATCGAGTTGCCGTAGAGCGCGATCACCTGCCGGAGGAAGCCTGCAGGAAGCATGGTGGCGCCGCCCCGCGCTTCTTCCTCGACGATGATCTGGGTCAGCGCCTGATGGGTGATGTCCTCGCCCGACTTGGCATCGACCACCACGAAGTCGCGCCCCTCGCGGATCATTTGCGCCAGGCGGTCGAGCGTGACGTAGGTCGAGCTTTCCGTGTCGTAGAGCCGCCGGTTGGCGTATTTCTTGATCGTGATCTTGTGGGGAGGGGCATTCATGGGCAGTCCTCTACGCGACGTGGCCCATGACCTAGCACCGCCGTCTATTGCACCGCAACATTCGCGCGGTCCGCGTCCCCTGCCGCTGTTCGTCGAACTCCTCCGGCAAGTCACGGCGCGTGATCCCGAACTGGGGCAGAAGGCGCTGGAGGGACTGCGCCGCTACCAGACGGCGCCCGCTGTTCCGTGTCGCCAGGAACGGCCGGTGGTGCACCGCTCGAACGGCACGAGCCTGCGCGATTGCGGCGGAAGCGGACCGGCGCTGGTGCTGGTGCCCTCGCTGATCAACCCGCCCACCATCCTCGACCTAGATCCCGCCTGCTCCCTCGCCGATGCGCTTGCGGTGCGGCATCGCGTGTTCCTGCTCGACTGGGGACCGGCGGCGGAGCGCCAGGACCTCAGCCTCGACGGACATGTCGCGGAGCGGCTGGTGCCGCTGCTCCACGCGGTGGGACCGGCGAGCTTGATCGGTTACTGCCTCGGCGGCACTCTGGCGCTGGCCGCCGCGTCGACCTGCGCCACGGTCCAGGCAGTCGTGACCCTCGCCTCCCCCTACCGCTTCGACGCCTACGAGGACGCGGCACGGGCGCAGCTTCTCCGCTTGTGGAAAGCAAGCAGGGCGGCGGCCGAACAGCTCGGCTTTCTGCCGATGGAGGTGCTGCAGGCGGCCTTTTGGCAGATCGACCCCGCCCGGCTGGTGGCCAAGTTCGCCCGTTTCGCCGACTCCGACCCCGCATCTCCCGAGGCGCTCCGGTTCGTCGCCATGGAGGAATGGGCTAATAGCGGCGAGCCACTGCCTCTCCCCGCCGCCCGCCAGATGGTCGAGCAACTGTTCGGCGCCGATGTTCCGCTGGCCCCCCTTCCCTCCTGCCCGATGCTCCACGTCACCGCGGCGGGCGACCGGATCGTCCCCGCCGCCACCGCTGCGGCCGGCGAGCAGCTGTCCTCGCCTTCGGGCCATGTCGGCATGATCGTCGGCCGCGATGCGCAGCGAACGCTGCACGGACCGCTGCTGTCATGGCTTGAAGGCGCCGCATCGGCCCGCTAGGGGCTGCCTCAGGCACCCGTAGCTCAGCTGGATAGAGCGCTGCCCTCCGAAGGCAGAGGCCACAGGTTCGAATCCTGTCGGGTGCGCCATGATTTTAAACGATTTTCCGATGTCTCATTTTCGGGCGTGTCCGCGTTACCGTCAGTGCTACGTCGATTTTGCCGGGTCGGACCGGGCCACGCTGTCAGCTTCCCACGCTGGCGAAAAGCCCGGAAAACCGCCACTAATTCCGTAAAAAGACGCCTAAAGTGGCCTGTCCGCGTGAATAGGCTCGCGCGGGACCGTAAAAATCCGGCAACCCTCTACCGCCTTAAGTGTGTATGCCATACGCATCGCCTGTTGACCGGGCAGCCTCACGTGTGTATAGGATACACATGAAGAGCAGAGACGTCATCAAGCTGATTGAAGCCGCCGACTGGGTTCAGGTTCGCGTTCGCGGAAGCCATCACCAGTTCAAGCATCCGACGAACCCCGGCGTGGTCACTGTGCCCCATCCGGAACGTGATCTCGCCATCGGTACCCTGCTTTCGATCGAGCGGGTCAGCGGGGTGAAGTTGCGCTGAGATGGCGAATCTCGCTGCCGTAACTTGACGTTAAGATGCGAATACGTATCTATACACACACCCTACCACGGAGAGTCCCCATGGCCACGGCCATCTATACTGGCATTGTTGAGCGTGCTGGCGAAGGCTACAGCGTCTTCTTTCCTGACGTTCCCGGCTGCGTGTCTGCCGGCGGCAGCCAAGCCGAAGCGTTCGCCAACGGCGAAGCTGCGCTCGAAGCGCACCTCGAGCTCTTGGTCGAGGACGGCAATGATCTTCCGCGCCCCTCGGCGGAGGTCGAAGTCGATCCAGAGGTCCAGGAAGTCTGCCGCTTCCTTGCCCGCGTCGAACTCCCCGGACGCGCGGTCCGCCTTAACATCACCATGCCGGAGGGCTTGGTGTCGCGCATCGATCGTGTCACGAGCAATCGCTCTGGCTTCCTCGCCGAAGCTGCGCGCGACAGGCTGGCGAAAGAGCTGGCTGACGCTTGAGCCTCCGAGATGATTGCTCGGCGCCTCGAACCGAGTAGCTTCTCCCTATGGCCGGGAGGAAGATTCGCTTTGTTGTAGGAATAGACGGCGGCGAGCGTGAACTCTTCAGCGTTGAAGAAGGCGGCCGTGGCGGCCTAACCCTTAATCTGCCAGTCGACCCGCCGCCATCGCTTTTGCATATATCAAAAGTCGCGCACCGCTTCTCATTCCATGAATCTGAAAATTCGGCCGACGGCGGTTTCTTGATCAAAGAAACCAAGAAGCACTCGGACGGGTCGATCAAAGAAAATTATGCATACGTCAAACCACTCGATGGGCACGCGTTACTGCCTGCCTTCTCCCGCATCCCCGCCACGTTGAGACATTCCCCCGACAGTACGCGCAAGCCTCGCAAGGCAACGATCAAGGTCTTCGACAAGCACACTGGGGGCCCGATCTTCTTCGTCGTGACTGTCTCGCGTGCTCCAATCGAACGCAAGCATTTTCCACGCGGGACGAAGACCGTTGAGAAGGCGTTTAAGAGATATCATCTCTATGTGACCGCTGGCGTTTTCTACAATTGCGGCGCGTTGAATCGGTCGATTACTGCGACTACAATTTCATCCGGTCCGCGCGAGAATGGAATCCGCTACAAGATCGTTCCCAACTTCAAAATGCCGGAAGCGGTTAGTCCCTCCCCTGACCAATTGGCGTTCTTCATCGAGTCCCGCATCGCTTCGGTTTCATACTTCTACCGCAAATTCCTATCGGGTTCGCCTCTAGACACTTTAGATGCGACGATTCCTGATCGCGTAGCGCGCCTCAAACGGGCTCAACTATATTTGCCGGGACCAGACGAATTCGATTGCATCACATCCATCGATGACCGGATGAGATTTTGGCGGAGAAATCCGCCAGCGGGACTTGAGCTGCATCCGCAACACGGCGAATTCGTTTATCACCCGATTGACGAAGACGAACTTGGTTCCAAATGAGCCACCTCATGCTTTGCCTCGCCGCCACCGTGATCGACGGCGATGGCTTTCGCTGCCGAAATCTCGGCGAGGTCCGCCTGCTCGGCATCGACGCGCCGGACTATCAGCGCTCGCGGCCATGTCGCCAAGGCTTCGGCGACCACGTCTGCAGCGATCACCAGGCACGCGCGGCCAAGGAGGCCATGCAATCGGCGCTGCGCCTCGGCCCTGTGCGGGTCGAGACCGTGGGCCGGGATCGCTATGGCCGGCGTCTCGGCATGGCCTACGCCGGTGGCGTAAATCTCAACTGCCGGATGCTTCGCGTGTCAGGCGTTCGCTACATCGCTCGCTACGACAATGGCAGGAGGGTCAGGCGAGCCTGTGGCCTCTGATCCCCTCGCCATTTCCTGCCCGCGCTGCAATGCAACCTCTGGCGAACCCTGTCCGCGCGAAGGGCGCTATGCTGGCCTCCCCCACTTCCAGCGTGTCGAGGCAGCGGGCGGTGACACGGCCGCGTCGTCGCTTGAGGAGAACCGGCGATTTCGGGAAAGCAGGGGCGTGAGGCGGCGCTAGGGAGCGCTGGGTTCGAAGGTCGACCTGCGCGAGGGGCTGAGATAGGTGAGCATGATGGAATACATGCCTTACCTTCTCGTGCTCTGCTTGATAGTCGCAGGCTTCTCTATTCGCGCTTTCCTCAAGGACGGGGGAAAAGACACTTTTAGTAGCGGAGCAGCGCACTTGCCCACCGGGTGTTTACTCGCACCGCTTTTTGCAGTCGGCATTTTGCTATTTATGTCAATTGTCTAATCCCAGACTTGATTTGAATCGGCTGTTAAAAGGATATTCGTCTTGCTTCGACGCGTCGTTCGTAATCTGCCGCAGGTCTTCGAGCGATTTTCATCTGCCCTTCGCCTTTCCGTATTCCGGATAGGCTATCCGTCTTTCCAATGTGGCAAGGGTGTGATCTTGAAGAGAGGGGCTCGACTTCGCATGGTGCCTGGCGCCAAGCTCGCGATTGGCGACCGCGTCGTCATCGATCGCTTTGCCACAGTGGACAGCGAGGGAGAACTGTCGATTGGGGCAGACAGCTATATCGGACAAGGAACCATTATCGTTGCCGCTGAGCGCATCACGATCGGCCAAGACGCTCTGATTGCCGCCTACTCGACCATTCGCGACCAAGATCACGGCATCTCCAGCGCGAAACTCTATCGCGACCAGCAGAAAACAACGAAGCCGATATTCATTGGGGACAACGTATGGTTCGGCACCAACGTAGTCGTATTGAAGGGGGTGACGGTCGGCGCGGGGGCCGTGGTGGGGGCAGGCGCGGTGGTGCGAGCCGACGTTCCGGCTCGCTTCCTTGCCGTCGGTGTCCCGGCGAAGGCCAGGCCTCTGGCCGACAGCGAGTGAGCGAGGTTCGAACCCTCGTCAATCGCAGCAGCGTCTCTCTCGTCGTCAGGGTTCTCGGGCTCGCCCTCAGTTTTCCTGCCACGATCTTGCTGTCACGATCGCTCGGGATTGACGAGTTCGGCGCCTACTCGATCGCCTTCAGCTACGCCTCGATCGCCGCGATTGCGGTGCGGCTAGGCTTCGACAACACGGCAACCAAATTCGTCGCTATCTATAGGCAGAACAGCGCCGGCCGACCCTTGCGAGCCTTTTTCCGTTATTCGGTTCGCACCATGCTGGCGGGGTGGGCGTCGCTCTGCCTGGCGGCGATGGCGTGGCTGGCAGTCTCACCGACCATGCCTCTACTGCTCGCCAGCGGGGCCGCATTCGTCGCCATCTCTCTCGCGCTTATCGGCGTCCTGTCCGCCGTCCTGCGCTCCTTCGATCACATCTTCGAGAGCCAGTTTTACGAGCAGCTGCTGAGGCCGCTGCTAATCATTGCTCTCCTGGGCGGCGCCTGCCTCGTCGGCGCCAAGGTTGACGCAGCAGCCGGGATGCTTTTCACCGCCGCCAGCCTCGCTGCCGCAACGCTCTTGGCGTTCTGGCGGTCAACCCGTCTGATCAGCAGCGTGCCGGCCAATGGCGAACTGGAAGGTCAGCGCGCGCTGTGGTTTCGAATGGGCTGGGTCGTCGCGATCATGAGCGTGGTGCTTGAAACGCTCAATCAGATAGAGGTCATCCTGCTAGGTGCGCTTGCCTCGCCCGCGGCGTCCGCGCTCTTCGCGGCCCCGCAGCGGCTTTCGAGCTTGGCTGCGCTAGGCATGACTGCGATCGTAACGGTGACCGGTCCCCGCATCGCTGCGGCCTTCCACAGCGGCGACAAGGAAGGGTTGGCCAAGATTGCGCAGGTCAGCGCAAGGCTGTGCTTCGGATCAACCTTAGCCCTCGCGGCAGGGCTTCTTCTCGTCGGGCCCTGGCTTCTGCAGCTATGGGGGAAGGAATTCACAGCCTCGGCGCCCGTGCTAAATGTGCTGCTGATCGGCGCGCTTGCCAATGCAGCGACGGGCTCCGCAGGCTACCTTACTATCCTCACCGGCCATGAACGGGCCGCGCTTGGCATCTTGCTCGTCACGCTCGTCCTCACCGTTGCGCTCGAGCTGGTCCTCATCCCTCAATTTGGCGCTGTGGGAGCCGCGTCTGGGGCGGCCTTCGGCCTTACTTTGTGGAATGTGGTGATGGCACTCTACGTTCGCCGGAAGCTTGGGATCGATTGCACAGTAATTGGACGACCGGTGGCCTCGCCCGTCTAGCCTATTGGCGTGTAGGATTTCGCCGCGTACCCAGCGAATCGTCCTGCTCGGGGGATAGGGGCTGGGTCGAGCGCTATGTGCCAGATGCGCTCCCCAGCACCCGCTTCACACACCAGTCTACAGCCTGATCCCGAACAGACGCGGCCGCGTGGCGCTTCTCACCGCGGCGCGGTCGCGCTCTTCACAGCGGGCCACCACCTCGATCGCATCGCGGGTCCGCCCGTTGGCCTGATCGAGCCGCCCGGTCTGCTGATCGCCGAAGACAATCCAGTCGGCGACGGTCTGGCCAGTTGGCAGCGGCGCCGGGGCAATCCCCTGCCGCCAGTCAGCGGGGAGCAGCGAAGAGCAGCTTGCAGGCTGGTTGGTCACGGTAGGCGTCACGCAGGCAGAGAGCCCGGCGGCCAGCATCAGCAGCGCGAGGATCGACCTCGGCATCGGCACCTGGAGCATTGCGAATGGACCTTTCGTTGATGCGGTCGAGCTCGGCCGAAGCCCGCTCCCGCTGGTTGGCATTCGATTGAGTGGCGATGGCATCAGCGGCGCTGTTGGTCGCGGCGCCGGCCTGGGCGTCCTCCACCCTCTCCTGCCCTGCTCGGCTGCGCATGGTCTGGCACTGGCTGAGCAGGAGGATGATGGCGATGATCGCAACCGTGACGGCGATCGCGAGAGCCGTGGCGCGGTTCACTTCCGCGCCTGCGAGATGACCGACATGCAGAGGCGCAGCACGTCCTCGGGAGGAAGCTGCCCCTCGGCCGCCCGACCGCGCTGCGCGATCGAGAGGATGGCATCACTGGTCTGCCGCTTGTTGCCCGTGAAGGCGTCGGCGATGTGGTTGAGAAATTTACCCATGATCAGGCTCCCAGCTTGCCAGGCTTCAGCAGCTCGTTCTGACTGGCGAGCAGGCCGGCGGTGACGTTGACGCGGATGATCTTGTCGGCATGGGCCGGGCTGGTCTTCTTCGGGTTCTGGACCGCCAGCGCCGTGCCGACGACATGCGCCGCAACCGCCAGCATTGCCGCGCTGTCGTTCTTGCCGTGTTTCTTCATCAGGTCGGTGACCTCGGCGCGAAAGGCATTGGTGCGCGGCGCCATACGAACGGGTTTCAGCGCCTCGGTGTCTAGCGCGGGCTGCGACCGAATGGAGACCTGCGTGATTTCGGGGATCGGGAGTTCTTCGGGCATCACTTTGTCTCCTGTCAGATGGAAGTAGTATCCGAAGCCGTAGGCGGCCTTGATCTCGAAGGGCGGGTGGTATGGCTTCAGCCGAGAGCGCAGGAGCGAGACTTGCACGGTGAGTTGGTTCTTCACGTCGAACAGACCGTCATGCTCGAGCTCGAGGGCTAGGAAGTCTTGGCTTGCTTCCCCGCGAAGGATCAGCGGCCGCATGATCTTGACCTGCGCCGGTGTGAGGCTGACCGCTTCGCTTCCCCAACTCAGCACGTTGCCGACCAACGTCACCGGCCCGCGGCGATAGACCTTGGCGCTCTCGTCAAACGGCCGTTCGCAGTGCGGGCAATAGTCAGCCACCGCCGACCGCCCGGTGCGTGGTCACCGCTCGCCCTTGATCGCTGCCGCTTCGTCCTGGGCAGCGTTTGCCACCTGCTCTGCGGCCTGCGCTGCGCCAGCCGGTGGTTGGCTGGCGGCGGCTTCGATTGCCCGGAACGCGGCGCTAGTGTTGTCGACCCGCTTCTCGTCGTTCTTGTTGGCGGCGAAGTGAAAGGCGGCGGCCATGTTGAGCAGGCCGGTGATCACCACCGCCTGCAGCATCACCTCGAACAGCTTCACGTCCCACAGCGCGGGGTTGAGCCAGGCCATGAACAGCATCGCGGCGGTGAGGCCGAACAGCCCGACAGTGAACCATTGGCGCTCGTTCACAGCAGGAATCCCTTCATCTCGGTCAGCGCGGCGGCGCGGTCGGCGAGGCCGTTGAGGCCGCCGTTGATCTTGCGGGTGATGGCGTGGAGGTTGTCGGCGTCGGCCAAGGCGTTGAGCTTGTGGCTCGACCAATATTCGCAGGCGACCATCAGCCCGATCGACGGCAGCGCGACAACTTCGGGATGCCGCTCGAAATCGATGCCCAGCCGGGCGCCGTAGACCTGGTAATTGCGGCGCCCGGTCAACTGGATCGGACCGCGGCCTTTGAACAGCTTGCCATCGCCCGCCCGGACATTGCCGAGATCCTTACGCCCTTCGTAGGCCTGACCGCTGGCAATCTCCTCCATGTATCGGAAGCCGCCGCTCTCATGGATCAGCTGCGCCATCGCGTGGGCAAGGCGGAGCGGGTTGGCCAGGATGCCGGCGGTGCGGAAGTGCACGTTCGCCGACAGGCCAAGCTCCCGGGCCCGCTCCGGCGCGGCGCCGCACTTATAGAACAGCTGGGTCAGGGTGTCCGGCCCGATGATCCCGTCGGGTTTCAGGCCGAGGCGGGCCTGCAGCCGGCTTGCCTCGATGGTCATGGCGCCGATACCTGCTTGGCCAGCGCGGCAGACCGCAGCTCTGCCAGCCGCACGCGCTCACGTTCGGCCCGGTCCTTGGCCCGGCGCCACTCGTCGGCGACCACGGAGGCAATCGCGGCGGCGTCGTTGGGCTTGGCGCGCACCCTGTCGAGGAAGTTGCCGAACAGTTGATCGGTGGACGCCAAATCATGCCGCACCGACCGGGTTTCCTCTTCGGCGATCGCAAGGCGGGTCATTGCGGCGGCCAGCTTTTCCTCCAGCCGTTCCATTCTTTCACGCATACTGGCCATTTCTTCGGCACGCTCCTCGAGAAGGTCGCGCTCCCGCTTGTTGGCGAGCTCGACCAGCACAGGCTTCAGCTTGAAATATCCGCCCACCAGCAGCGCCAGCAGGCCCCAACCCCACGGCGCCCGCTCGAACGAGCTGCCCACCGCGACCAAGATGCTATCGAACATGGCCGCCCCTCCCGTAGGTCCGCATCAGGATCAGCACGAAGACGCCGGTGCAGCAGACCAGCACGAAGACGGCGGCGAGCAGCGAAAGGTCATCCGGGGCGAGCAGCCAGCGCAAGGCGCCGGAAAGAACCATGATCGCGATACACGCCACCCCGGCCCGCATCGGGTCGCCTCTGCGGGGCGATCTGCCGAACGCCGACAGCGCGCCGGGCAGGGCGTAAGCCAACACGCAGGCCCAGATGATGCCGGCGAGGACGAACAGCGCTGTCATGCTGCTCGACCCCCGCCCGACTGGCCCTTGCGGCGGCGCCAGGCCCGGAAGTTGCCAATCACAATGTCGAGGTAATATCCCGCCACCAGGGTGGCCGTGATCGCCAGCACGGCTCGGCTGATGGTGTCCTCGGCAAGCCAAGCCGCCACGATCAGCACCGCCGACACCAGCGGCTTGAGGACTGCGGCGAGCCAGAACGGACGCTTGTTGAAGGTCGGGCCGAAGATTGGGTTGGCCTCGGTGATGCCGACCGAACGGAACAGGTGCGTCGACCACAGGTCGAGCAGTTGCAGCACGGCGAGGACGATCGCCGCGACGAGCGCGATGTTCATGGAGTGCTTCCTTGATATTGGGCGAAGGCGTTCGCTAGGCAGGCGGAGCGTCTAGACCTTCGTCACGGTGACGCCGTTGATCAGTGCTTCAAGCGTCGCCGACCCGAAGCCCGGGTAGAAGTCGAGCCTCATGTCATTGCCCGCATGAGTGGCGCTGATCGTGACGGTGTAGGTGTTGACGCCAGCCACCAGCTGCCGGTTGTTCACCGCGCCCGGACCCCAGCTTGGGCCGATCTGCACGACCGGACCCGTGTCGCCCAGCGCGAAGACGTCGACGACGATCTGGTATTGCTCGCCTTCAAGGAATGGCCCGGTCAACGCTTGAGACGTCGTCGCGAATTGCGTGGTTCCCAAGTGCAACTGGCCGCCGCTGATCGAAGCGCCCGCGCCAAGAGTGACGCCCGTCGCATTGTCGAACGTGGTGTTGGGCGCGCGCTGGGCCGGGGTGGATCCGCCGCCGCCGCCGCCACCTGCTACCGCCGCGAGTTTGCTGTTGTCGCCAGGGGTCACCAGGGAGGCCACAGCCGCATAGTTTCCGCCGACTTGCGTGCGGATCAGTCCGGAGCCGCTCGCTGCGACGTAGCCATATAGCGGAGTTCCCGGAGGGCCTTCGTTGCCCACCACCGACCCACGGCTTGCGGCGTCTGCGAGGTCGAGCTCGAAATAGCATTCAGAGGCCGCATCCGGAAAGTCGAAGCGACAGCCGCGAACATGCGCCTCCTTCAAGGGGATGCTGTAGCTGTAGGTCACCGTCCTGACGCAGGCGGCCGATCCGTCCGGCGTCTTGGCGCCCCACTTAAGTCGCTCGCCGTCCATTTCGAGACGCTCGATGTGACCCACCATGCCGTTGAAGCCGTCATTCACGCCCCGGTAACGGTTGTTGCGCAGTACCAGTTCGTCGAACGCCCATGGAAAGCCTGCCGGGGGTGCCGTCGGCTCGCACAGCGCCGGAAAGCTGGTCGTGAGGGTGTTGGTGTCGGGATTGGTGAGGGTGTTGCTTTCCAGCAGTAGCTGGCCGCGCGGCCCCTCGGCGAACTGCCACATGATCCGTGCATCGCGGACATCGTTGTGGTCGACCTGGCCGCCGTACAATCCCTTTCCGCGCAGCGGGCCCAGCGCCATGCCGCAAAAGTAGATGAACGAGCTGCGACCGTCGGATCCGGCCACCGCATTGAGGCCCAGGCCCTTCACCCGGTTGTGGTGGATGCGATAGCCCGACGATCCCGCCAGCACGCGCATGACGCAGGCGAAGCCGTAAGCCTGCCCACTTCCGTTGACCCGATGCGGGGCCATTTCGATCTCATTGGCGGAGACGTCACCGCCGGTGATGCCGAAGAGGGAAAGACCCTGATAGTCGAGGTTGCGGAAGCGACACCCCTGGACCACCGGGTTTTCGATCATGCGGATGATCCCGCCGTTGTCGTCGGCGATGAATATCAGACCCTCCGACCCGTCGATGAAGTCGCAGTCGATCACCCGCGGGTTGACCAAGGGCCCGGCCAGCGCAGCAACCGACCCATTGCCGCCCTTGCTGCGATAGTAGGAACCGAACGCCAGGCCGAACTCGCCGCCGGCCTCCAGTGTGTGGCGGGCAGGCGCGAACGTCATTCCTTCGGCGGTGCAATTGCTGTTGGTGAAGCAGAAGAGGTTGTTGGCCGTGGCGGCGATGTTGGCGCCCGCCGCCTCGCGCAGCACGCTCAGGCCGCGGGTTCCCTTCAGCGTGACGTTGGCCTGGTGGGCATAGAGGGCAAGCTCGGTGCTGATTTCCCGGGCCGGCATCAGGATGCTCGCCCCTGCCGGAACCTGCGCCAGCATCCGCCGCAGCGGCACCCCGACGCTGGCCGAGGCGCCATTCAACCACCATTCTGCCTTATACTCGCGGTCGACGACCCGAATGTGAGCACCGCTCGCGCCGGTCGAGGCCGCAGTCGGCGCCACCACCAGGGCCTTGTCGACATCGGCGGTGACCTTGGCCGACTGGTTGCCTGCCGTGAATTTGAAGGTGCCCTCGATGCCCGTCTCCGCCACGAACGTCGCGGAGTCGGCCGTGGCCGTGCTGCTGGCGAGCTGAGTCCGGGAAGAGACCGAGCCCGCCCCGCCCCCGCCGCCGCCCAGCAGTCCCGCGTCGACCCGCTTGGTGGCGCCGTCCTGCACGCCGTACAGCTGCAATCCGGTGGCAGTGGTCGCCGCCGGCACCGAGCCGTCGGTGAGCTTCTTGTTGGCCATCTACTTGGGCTCCATCAGGCGAGCGATCTGGTCTTCCAGGCTCGCGACACGTTCTTCGAGTGACAGGGCCTTGCGGGCGGCCTTGTCCTTGCGGGCGGGGTTGGCTTTCAGGCGGGTATTCTTGAGGTCGAACTCATCGAACTCGGTCGGCGCGCGGGACAGCCTGTGGCACTCCCACTCGGCACCAAGCGCGTGCGGGTTTTGCGTCCACATCACCTCTTGGGTTTCCCGGTGGACGGCGGCGAAATGGGCCATTCCTAAGCTCCCTGCGCGCCTGCGCTGCCGGTGAAGGACAAGGCCCGGGCAGTGCTGCTGTCCCGCAGCCGCAGCCGCGTCTCGTAGGAGGTGTTGGGTGAGAGGGTGACTTCCCGCGAGAAGGTCAGGACGCCGGGCTGCTGCTCGTAGGTAGAAGTTTCGAGGTCGCGATACGAAGTAACCTCAGTGCCCATCTCCTCGGCGCCAGCGTCGGTCCACGTCCCGCCCACCGTGCGATATTGGAACAAACCGTAGGGCGTCGCCGAGGCGGTGGTGGCGATACCGGTCAGAGCCGCGGTGATGTTGGCGGTCATGGCCAGCGTGCCGGCTGATCCGGTGGTGACGACCGGCAACGGATTGTCGGAAGTGCCGTAGGTGTTCGAGGCGGCGGTGGTCGGCACGAAGCCGCTGATCGAGGAAGCGCTGCCCGCGCCGCTTGCGCCGCCGCCCCCGCTTGGCAGGGCGTCCGACACGATCGGGATGTCGACAGGCGCCGTGCGGGTCGTCTGCAGGTAGACCGCTCGCAGTTCGATCTTCGCGCCGCTCGCGCCGACCGTCGTCATGTCGAGCGCCAGGTCGCCGCCGCCAGTCACCGCGATCCAACCCGCCGCCGACGTGTTGCCGTTGAAGTTGCCGGAGACGACGCGGTAGTGCCAGGTCACCCCGTTGGTGACTGCGGCGCCGTTGCGGATAAGGCTGGCGCTGATCGTGCGGGGAAGCTGCCCCGCCTTGACGGCGCCGGTTGCCGAAGTCTGGACCGGGTACGACGTCGACGCCGGCACGACATCGCTGCCCACCTGCGCGCCGATTTCGGACAGCAACTCCCACGCCGTGCCGTTCCAGCTCTTGACGGTTCGTGCCGCCCCGCCCTGCTTGATCCACAGGTCGCCGATGCCGTTCGCGGTCGGCTCGCTGTCGGAATAGAAGATGGTGGCCTTGCCGTCGGCCAAGGCCTGGACGCCCGCCGCCGCGATCAGCGCCGCGCCGACCGCGCCAAACCCGGGCTTGATGACCCAGGCGCCGCCTTCCAGCTGCCGCCATTCCGAGAGGTCGGGATTGTACCAGATGTCGCCTTCGACCGCGTTCCCGGTTCCAGCCGCCGCTTCGAACTGGAGGAGGTCGGTCCCATTCTCCAGCGCGAGGACGTCGACCCCGTTCTCGAACAGCAAATTGGTGATCGTGACGCCGCCGCTGCCGATTCCCGGCTCCGAGGGGGAATAGAAGAACTGCACCGTGCCATCGACGAGGCCCTGCAGCGCGGCGATCTGCGCCAACTGCTCGTCACTCAGGCCGCCGCTAGGCTGGAAGTCGCTGGCGGTCTGGTCCACCTCTTCGGGCGAGCGGATGACCGGCGTCGGCGGCGCGGTCCCGATCTGTCCCAGCGCGAAGGCATATTCCGCCTCGCTCGGCTCGCTCTCCATCGTGAAGGTGACGACACCGGTTGCCGGGTCGACCTGCCGCCCGGTGATCACCATCTTCTGGTTGATGAGACCGGCCTCGGGGATGTTGACGGTCCCTGCTTCACCCGGGCGATAGCGCATCAGGCGCGGCTTGCAGGCAAGCGTGAGGG
This sequence comes from Sphingomonas kaistensis, assembly GCF_011927725.1. NCBI lineage: Bacteria > Pseudomonadati > Pseudomonadota > Alphaproteobacteria > Sphingomonadales > Sphingomonadaceae > Sphingomonas > Sphingomonas kaistensis. The sequence continues at coordinate 2,362,355 of NZ_JAATJC010000001.1, forward strand.
GTCCGAACTGGCGATCGACGATCAGCCGTGCCGCGGCAAGCTCGGCCGCCTGGTCCTTGTCCTGCACGAGGTCGTAGCTGACCTCTTCGCTGCGCAGCTCGCCGTCTTCGGCGAGGTAGGTCGAGACCGTGACCGGCTCGCCCTGGACATGCTCCCACCGGTGCGCCTCGCTGCGATAGCGATAGATCACCGAGTTGCGCCGCTCCTGGAACGGCTTCATCGCCCGCAGTTCGAGCTCGCCCACCACATCGGTGATGGTCAGCGTGAACAGGCTGGGGCGGGGCGCGAACAGCTTGAGGCGCAGGCGCCCGCCCGAAATCACCGGCTGCGCGGCGAACGTCTCACAGAAGCGCTTGAGGTTGTCCCAGCGGCTGATCCCGGGCCCATCGTAGACGATGCCGCCGCAGGTCCACCCGTTGGTTTCGGCCAGGTTCGCCGCCTCGACGAAGTCCGCCAGCTCGATCGCTTCCTTGACGAAGCCGCAGCCAAGGATCTTGACCGGCGGCACCTTGGCTGATCCGTCGGCGTTTTTCTCGATGAAGCGGCCGCGGGCATAGGCCAGCGCGTGCAGGGCGCCGTTCTCTGACCACTCCCACGTGCCTTCGTCGTCGAAGCGGTGCGCGCCGGATCCGCCGGGATAAGTGCTGTCCTTTCGTGGATCGTAGACCTTGACCCATTTCCCGACCATGCCGAACTGCGGGACGCCGCCGGAATAGCGCTCGCCATCCTTGTCGAACCACATCGCCACCCGGTAGCTGGCGTTTCCGCTCAGCTTGTAGGCGGACCCCCAGTTGGGCATTGGCGTGACATTGTAGTCGTGCGCCGTCTCGGGCCGAGCACCGTAGCGGACCTGGTTGTCGAGGACGTTCTGGTAGTAGCCGGTCGCGCCGCCGTAGACGCCCGCGCTGAAGCTGATCGGCACGAAGTCGGCCAGGAAGCTCTCGAAGCTGTCGACAGGGCCTGCCGCAGTGATGATGCGAACCTGCTGCTTGACGGCGTTGACCACTCCGCCCGCATTCGTGCCGCCGCTGTCTTCGTAGACCTGCGCGCCCGCGACGAAGGTTCGCCCGACCGCGTACGGAATGGGCATGTTTGCGCCGATGATCACGGTGTTGACCCCGCCGACGGCGCCCGGCCTCTTCTGCTTGGCGGTCGCCACCGCGATTCCGCCGGCGGTGGCCGAGACGGCCGCGGCCACCGCGCCGACGATCTGGCCGCCGGGGATCAGCGGCGCGACCACCGCCACCACGGAGGCAACGACGCTGATGGCGCGAGCGAATTTGCTCATGCGCGCCAGGCTCGCTGGATGGCCTGCCGTCCGACTTCCAGAACTTCGATGGCGGCCGCGTCGGGGTGCCAGCCCCAAACCTTCTGCCCGAGGCTGAGGCCCAACGTCTCCCCGAAACCGTCGTCACCGTCACCCGCTTCCGCCGCGCCCATGCAGACGTCGCCGGGAAGCATCTCAGCAGGAGCGATCGGCTCAAGATAGCGGTCGAGCAGTTCGGACAAGGTCGCCACCCCCTGTGCCTTCAATGCCTTGCGCGCGCCCAGGGCGGTTGAATAACTGGGCGGAACGGGGAGGCCGCGGTGCCCCATGTGGACCAGATGATAGCGCACCAGCTTGAGGCAGTCGGTCTTGCCGAACACGAACGGCTTGCCCTCGAAGCGAGCCCTCGTCTTCTCCAGCGCCCGGTTGCGCTTGATGAGCGGGTGCACGATCTTCCGCTTGCTCATCGCTGCTGCACGTACGGGGAGAAGATAGACCCGCCCCCACCACCGCCGCTGTAATAGGTGCTGCCCCGCGCCGGGCCATTGATCCCCCACGGCACGGCAAGCGGAACGTTGGTGGCATAGGCCAGCCCGAGTTCGCCGGGCCAGGCGCGCTGGTGCGAGGCCTGGCTCAGCACGGTGCCCTCGTTGATCATGAACAGCTTCTCGGCCTCGCTGACATATTCGATGGTCACCTCGGCGGCGCTGCGGCCAAGGCTGATCGAGACCGTGTCGATCATCCCGACGAACAGCAGTTCGGGCGCGCCGATCAGGGCGCCGGTGTCCGGGTTGGCTTCGGCCATCCACATGCGGATCGGCGAACCCTGCGCATCGGCGCGCGCGAGGCTGACCGCAGTGGCCGGGCTGGGCGGGAGCAGCGAGAACCTGCCCCCGGGAGCCTCGTCGCCGACCGACTCCCCCGCAGGATCGACCGAGCCGAGCACGCCGTAAGCGGGATCGCGGCTGACGAAGGTGCCGCGGGACGGCCAGTTGAGGAAGCCCCCGTCGCAAAGCCGGATGGTCGCAACGGGATGCTCGATTTCCAAGAGCGCGATAAGCCCGACACGGCTGGCCTCGAACATCAGGCGGCTTCCCGAATGGTGAAGCTGAGCGAGGTGAAGTCGCCGAGGGCCATCTCCCAAGCCAGCTGATCGGCGGCGACGTAGCCCTCGATCATGGGCTGGACGACGTGAAGGACGTCGCCGTCGAGGTGCTGCGCCCGGAGCATCGGCCAGATCGAAAGCGTTGCCGTGCCCCCGCCGCTGACCGTCGCGTCGGTGCCGACCTGATAGAGGTGGTGGCGACCCGCGCGGACCAGGCTGAAGAACTGCCCTTCCTTGAACACGTAGCCCGCAGTGGCGCTTTTGATGTTGAGGG